>NZ_JBPKBH010000002.1:406970-494313 GCF_051388915.1 Yinghuangia sp. YIM S09857
TCGGTATCGGCCCCTGGCCCCGCGCGTTCCGGTCAGTCCTCGCCGTTGATGCGGGCCAGGATCTGCGGATTGGTCACGTGCACCGGGATGTTGTCGTCGTCGAACAGGCCGAGGCGCTGCAACGCCCCGCCCTCGACCGGCAGGACCGCGCCCGTGGTGTACGCGGCGAGGTCGGAGACCAGGAACAGGACCGCGCCCGCGACGTCGTCCGGCGTGCCGCGGCGGCCCAGCGGCACGCCGCGCCCGGCGACGGCGGGGTCCTGCGCGGTCCCGGTGGCCCGCGGCGTGGTGATCGAGCCGGCCGCCACGGCGTTGACCCGGATGCCGTACCGGCCCCACTCCAGGGCGAGGGTGCGGGTGAGGCCGAGTACCGCGGCCTTGGCCGTGCCGTAGCCGACGTGGTACGGCGCGGCGACGACGCCGCCCGTCGACGAGATCGTCACGATCGAGCCCTCGCCGCCCTGCTCGACGATGCGCCGGGCGACTGCCTGGGAGAGGAACATCACGTGGTGCAGGTTGAGTTCGAGGGAGGCGTCCCACTGCTCGCGGCCGAAGTCGAGGGCGGGCGCCCAGTGCGGGATCAGGCTGCCGCCGACGACGTTGACCAGGCCGAACAGGGTGCCGGGCGCGGCGTCGACCACCGCCTGGACGCCTTCCGGGGTTCCGATGTCGGCCCGTACGCGCACCACTTCGCCCGGCAGCTCGATCGCGTCCAGCCGGTCCTGGTCGCGGTCCACCGCGACGACCACGGCCCCTGCCTCGGACACGGCCCGCGCGCAGGACGTTCCGATGCCGCCTCCGCCCGCTCCGGACACGATGACGGTACGTCCGTCCAGGCGCAGTCGATCGGTGATCACACGTTCTCCTCAGGGGTCGGGCGCGGTGCGGTGGGGCGGGAGGTGGAGTCGGGGCGGGATGCGCGCCGGTGCAGTCGGCGTTGTGCCTTGGAGGGCGGCCCGCTCGTTGGGTCGGCCCCGTGCGGTCGGGTTCGGGCGCAGAGAGGTCCGGCGGGTGCCGGATGACCTGACTGAGAGTCAGGTCAGGCTCTGGGCCCGCAGTTTCGGGAGGACCTCGGCGCCGAGGGCGCGGATCTGCTCACGGGCCGCGTCGGCGGTGACGCCGGGGACCTGCACGCGGAGGTTGAGGCAGGTGGCGCCCGTGTCGCGCACGGTCGCCGCGAGTTCCTCCGCCAGGGCGGCCGGGTCGTCGTGGCAGACGAACCCGGTGTCGCGCCAGTGGCGCTGCGCGGCCTCGGGCGTGTACGAGGCGTACACGTCGCGCTGCCGCTCGAACGCCTCGCGCGGCGGGTCGCCCAGCCACACGCGGCGGATCAGGACGCGCGGCTGCGTCCCCCCGGCCTCGACGTACCGCTCCGTCAACTCCCGGATCCGGGCCGGGTCCGACGCGCCGTCGTAGATGATCCCGGCGCCCGCCGCGGCGGCCCGCCGCACGGCCGGAGGGCTCATCGCCGTGCTGATCACCGTCACCGGCGCCTTCGCGCACGCGGCCAGCGCGCGGTCCCCCTCCAACTCCCCCAGCTCCTCGCCGCGCAGCATGCGGGCGAGGCGCGGCAGGCCGTCGCGGAACCGCGGCATGGCGTCGTCGCGCGGCACGTCCATGACGTTGAAGTCCAGGTCCAGGGCGCCCGGTGCGACGCCCACGCCGACGCGTCCGGGATGGCGTACCGCCAGCCACGCCACTTCCTCGGCGAGCATCGCGACCGGACGCAGCGGCAGGAGCACCGGGCACGCCGCGGCCCAGCCGCGCGGCATGCGGTCGAGCATCCACCCGGCCACTTGCAGCGGGTTGGGCAGGTAGCCGGCGAACCCGCCGTGGTGCTCGCTGGTCATGACGCCGTCGAAGCCGGACTCCGAGGCGGCGGCCGCGTGGCCGAGCAGTTCGGCCGCGACTCCCGCCGCGTCGAGTTCGTTGTGCGGATAGATCCGCAGGGAGATCGAGCCGTCCGCGAATGCCGCCGAGGATGCTGCTGCCACGCCGAAGCCTCCAGTCGCCGCCCCCGACGGAATTTGATCAAGCAACGGCCGGAGCGTAAACCGGTCATCCGTTGATGACAAGGGCCATTGCGGCACGCGGAGCGCCGGATGCGTCACTCCACGCGCCCGACGGGCCCGCGGCGGTTCACGGACAGAGGGGCCCCGACCCGAAGGCCGGGGCCCCTCCGCGCACTGCCGGGTGACGGGACTCGAACCCGCGACGCGCGCGGACGGTGCGGGCCGCGGACCCCTGCTCCCGCCGCCCTACGCCGTGTCGCTCGGCGCCTCCCCGTTCGCCCGGCGTATCCCCTCCGGATCGAGCCGGTAGGCGGGGGTCAGGTCGGCCTCGTCGTAATACCGGTGGTACACCGGCGTGAGGCCGCCGGAGACCGGCGGGACGATCCAGCTCCAGTCCGCGGGGCACACCCGTCCCGCGTCCTCCTCCTTGCGCAGGTGCCGCAGGAAGCGGACCGACTCCGTGTGGTGGTCGGCGATCGTTGCCCCCGCGCAGTCGAAGGAGTGCAGGACGGCGCGGTTGAGCTCGACCAGCGCGCGGTCGCGCCACAGGGTGCGCTCGCTGGAGGTGTCGAGGCCCAGCAGGCGCCCGATCTCCGGCAGCACGTCGTAGCGGTCGGCGTCGACGAGGTTGCGTGCGCCGATCTCGGTCTCCAGGTACCAGCCGTTGAACGGGGCCGCGCCGTACGAGATCCCGCCGATCTCCAGGCGCATGTTGGAGATCGCCGGGATCGCGTGCCACAGCAGCGCCATCTCGCCGACCGAGGCCACCTCCGGGTGCTCGATGGGGACTTCGTGCACCGCGTCGGCGGGCAGCTCGAACCAGGTGACCGGGTCCTGGTCGGTCTCGACGAGGAGCGGCAGGACGTCGAACCGCGTGCCGGGGCCCTCCCAGCCGAGTTTGCGGGCGAACGCGGTGAAACCCGCATTGCGCCCGTCCCCGAGCCGGGTGCCGTCGTCGTGCTCGTACCCCGCGTACCGGACGAGCTGCTCGTTCCAGATGCGGACCCGGCGGCCGGCGGGGCTGTCGGGGGCGAACACGGTGATGGTCGGGCGGATCCGGCCGCCGCGCCAGGTGGTGCGCAGGTGCTCGAAGCACTCGGCGGCGACTTGGGGGGCGCGGTGCACGTGGCGCCGGTCGCGGATGTGCAGGCTGTTCCAGTAGAGCCGCCCTATGCAGCGGGCGGAGTTGCGCCAGGCGACACGGGCGCCCCAGGTGAGTTCGGCGTTGGTGTGGACGTACGTTCCGGTTTCCTCCAGTTGGGTGCGGACCGCAAGCCAGCGTTCGGCCAGGCCCGGCGTCTCCGTCTCCTGGTGGTACTGCTCCAGGAAGTCCCTGGCCTGCGCGTGCTCGACCGGACTCGACGCGGGCCGCGGTGGGGGGGCCGCGGCGGGCGGCGCGAGGGCCGGCGGCACGGGGACCGGGGCGGGCGGCGCGAGGGCCGGCGGCGCAGGGACCGGGGCGGGCGGCACGGAGGCCGGCGGCACGGGGGCCGGGGCGGGCGGCACGGAGGCCGGGGGCACGGGGGCCGGGGGCCCCGCCGGTGCTCCGGCGGCCGGCGGGGCGGTGGGACGCGGCGGAGCCTGCTGAGGCTGTGCGGCGGCGGACGGGCGGATGAGTTGCTCGGTCAACATGCTCCTCGTGCGCGGTGCGGACGGCTTCGCGGCGGCGTGGCGGCCGGTCACACGGAGGCCCCGACCGCGTGGGCATCGGCGGGGGGCGTGCCGAAGCCCGTGAGAACGGGGTCGAAGTGGATCTGTGCCTGCGGCAGGCCGAGTCGGCGCAGCACGCGGGCGCTGTCCAGCACCATCGAAGGTGGTCCGGACAGGTATGCGTCGCAGTCGTGCCGCGGCCCGTACTCGGCGAGCACGTCCGCGACGCCGCCGCTGATGCCGGCCAGGGGCATGTCGGCCAGCGCCGGGCGCACGGTGAGCCACGGACTGCGCTGCGATATGCGGAGCAGTTCGTCGAGGCCGTACAGCCCGCTGTGCTCGCTCGCCCCGTAGAAGAGGTCGACGAAGCGGTGGTGGCCCGCGAAGACGATCTCTTCGACGATCGCCTTCAGCGGCGCCAGCCCGGTGCCGCCCGCCACGCACAGCACCGGGTGCAGCGTGTGGTGGTCGAGGACCATCTCGCCCATGGCGGGCCCGAGTCTGATGCGGTCGCCGACGACCGCCTTGCGGACCAACGCGTTGCTGACCCACCCGGCCGGCACCGCTCTTATGTGGAACGTGAGCAGGCCGTGGTCGCCGGGCGCGTTGGCGATCGAGTACGGCCGCCAGACCCGCGGCCACCAGGGCGTTTCGAGGGTCGTGTACTGCCCCGCCCGGTAGGGGAACGGGAGTTCGGGCCGTACGGTCACGACCGCGATGTCGTCGGCGGGTCTCTCGTGGCCGACGATCTCCGCGTTCCAGTGCGGCGGGTTGATCAGCGCGTCGGCCTCGGCTCCGCCCGTCATGAGCGTGGCCGCGGCCGCGTAGGCGCGGCCCCACGCGTCGGCGGTCGCCTGGTCCCACGCGTCACCGCTGAACCGGGCGAGCGCGGCGATCAGGCACTCGCCGACGACGGCGTAGTGCTCGGTGACCACCTCGTACTTGCGGTGGTCGCGCCCGAGGCGGCCGAGGTATCCGGCGAGCGCGTCGGCGTTGTCGAGGTCTCCGACGATGCGTACCAGTGCCTGGACCAGGCGGTCGCGCTGCGTGTCCATTGCTGGGGGGAACAGATCGCGCAGCGCGGGTTCGCGCAGGAAGAGCAGTGCGTAGAAGTGGGAGGTGAGGTCCGCCGCCTTGGGGGAGACGACGGCGAGGTTGGCTCGTATGAGTTCTGCGTCTTGTGTGGACAAGATCGCCCTATCGCTTGACACTCCGGCAACGTGGCGACGCGTCGTCGTATCGGCCCGTGGCGAGATCGTCGCTGTGGGCCAATGGCCAAACACGATGTGCGTTGATCGGGTGTATGCGCAAGTCGAGCGACCGGTTCCGGTTCTGCCGTGCCGGAAGTCTGCTAAGTGAGCCTTTTGCCGGTTACGCGCGTCATCCCAAATCAGTGCGTATGAGTATGGACAGGATGCGCGGCTCGATGGCCAAGATGCGCGGCCGGTCCGCGACCTAGTTCCCGGCGGCTTCGCGCTCCGCGGCCTTGTCGGCCTGGAATCCGTCCTCGTCGCGGCCGCGACGCCAATATCCGGACACCGAGAGGTCCTCGCGCGCCACGCCCCGCTCGTCCAGCAGGTGCCTGCGCATCTCCTTCACGGTATCGGCCTCGCCGTGCACGAACGCCTGGACGCGCCCGGCCGGGAAGTCCAGCGCGCGCAGCGCCGCGGGGAGCGGTGCGGCGCCGTCCGACCGGTGCAGCCAGGTGATCCGCGCGTCGCCGGGGGTCGCCAGGTCCTGCTCCTCCTCGGGAGACGCCACCTCGATCAGCGCCCGGACCGGCACGCCCTCCGGGACGCGCGCCAGCGAGGCGCCAATCGCGGGCAGCGCGCTCTCGTCGCCGACGAAGAGGTGCCAGTCGGCGTCCGTGCCGGGGGCGTACGCTCCGCCCGGGCCGAGCAGGAGCAGCCGGTCCCCCGGCTTCGCGTTGGCCGCCCAGGGTCCGGCCAGGCCCTCTTCGCCGTGGTAGACGAAATCGATGCTCAGCTCGCGGGCCTCCGCGTCGATGTGCCGGACGGTGTACGTGCGCGTCACCGGCCAGTCCGCACGCGGCATCTCGGCGCGCACGGCCTGCATGTCGAGCGGCTCGGGATACGTCACGCCGGGCCTCGGGAAGAGCACTTTCACGTACGCGTCCGAGTATCCGTTGTCGGCGAAGCCCGCGAAGCCTTCGCCGCCCGCGGTGACCCGCACCATGTGCGGGGTGATCCAGCGCGTCTCGCGCACCACCAGGTCGATCACGGAGCGGCGGTTGCGAGCGGGCGTGGTGATCGGTGTGCTCATGGGTGCTCCTCCACCGGCGGGCGGCGATGTCGGCGGACGGGCTCCGCCGTCCGACACGGGAAAGTTAGGCAAGCCTAACCAACGATAACCGGTGGGGGGCGGGTGTCTCTTCCCTCCGCTTCCCGGCGGCCCGGCATGGCAGTCGGACCAACTCCCTAGAATGCCCGGATGAGCACGCTCGACGGCACCGACGACGCGCACATCGACGACGCGCACGACGTACTGCGGAGGGTCTTCGGCTACGACTCCTTCCGCGGCGAACAGCGGGAGATCATCGACCACATCGTGGCGGGCGGCGACGCCCTCGTGCTCATGCCGACCGGCGGCGGCAAGTCGCTCTGCTACCAGATCCCGGCGCTGGTCCGGCGCGGCGTGGGCGTCGTGATCTCGCCGCTTATCGCGCTGATGCAGGACCAGGTCGACGCGCTGACCGCGCTCGGCGTCCGCGCCGGGTTCCTCAACTCGACGCAGATGCCGCACGAGCGCCAACAGGTCGAAAAGGCCTTCCTGACCGGCGAGTTGGACCTGCTCTACCTCGCCCCGGAGCGGCTTCGGGTGGACGCCACGATGCGGCTGCTCGACCAGGGCACCGTCTCGCTGTTCGCGATCGACGAGGCGCACTGCGTCGCCCAGTGGGGCCACGACTTCCGGCCCGACTACCTGGCGCTGTCCGAGCTGCACGAGCGCTGGCCGGACGTCCCGCGCGTCGCGCTGACCGCCACCGCCACCCCGGAGACCCACCGCGAGATCGCGGCGCGCCTCCAGCTGGACGCGGCGCGGCACTTCGTCGCGAGCTTCGACCGGCCCAACATCCAGTACCGCATCGAGCCCAAGCAGGAGCCGAAGCGGCAGTTGCTGCGCCTGCTGCGCGAGGAGCACCCGGACGACGCCGGGATCGTGTACTGCCTGTCCCGCGCTTCCGTCGACAAGACCGCGGAGTTCCTGGTGCAGAGCGGCGTCACGGCGCTGCCGTACCACGCGGGGCTCGACGCCCGGACGCGCGCCGACAACCAGGCGCGGTTCCTGCGCGAGGACGGCGTGGTGATGGTGGCGACCATCGCGTTCGGGATGGGCATCGACAAGCCGGACGTGCGCTTCGTCGCGCATCTCGACCTGCCCAAGTCGGTCGAGGGCTACTACCAGGAGACGGGGCGCGCGGGGCGCGACGGCCTGCCGTCGACCGCGTGGCTGGCGTACGGGCTCCAGGACGTCGTGCAGTTGCGCAAGATGATCGACGACTCGGAGGGCGACGCGGCGCACCGCCGCCGCCAGGGCGCGCACATCGACGCGATGCTGGCGCTGTGCGAGACCGTCGAGTGCCGCCGCGTACAACTGCTCGCCTACTTCGGCGAGAAGGGCGCGCCCTGCGGAAACTGCGACACGTGCCTCAGTCCCCCGGCCGCCTGGGACGGCACCATCGCGGCGCAGAAGGTGCTGTCCGCCGTCTTCCGGCTGGCCCGTGAGCGCCGCCAGAAGTTCGGCGCCGGGCAGATCATCGACATCCTGCGCGGCAAGAAGACCGCCAAGGTCATCCAGTTCGACCACGACACCCTGAGCGTGTTCGGGGTCGGCGAGGACATGGACGACAACGCGTGGCGCGGCGTCATCCGCCAACTCCTCGCCCAGGGACTGCTGTCGGTCGAGGGCGACTACGGGACGCTGGTGCTGACGGACGCGAGCGGCGACGTCCTCGGGCGGCGGCGCGAGGTGATGCTGCGGCGCGAGCCCGAGCGGGCGGCGCGGTCGCGGTCTTCGGGCTCCTCGGGTTCGTCGGGCGGCGGGAAGGCCAAGGGTGGCAAGGCGGTCGTGGACCTGCCGGAGGAGGCCGTGCCGGTCTTCGAGCGCCTGCGGGCGTGGCGGGCGGCGACGGCGAAGGAGCAGGGCGTCCCGGCGTACGTCGTCTTCCACGACGCCACGCTGCGCGAGATCGCGGCGAGCGGCCCGGCGACCCTGGTCGACCTGGCGGCCATCGGCGGGGTCGGCGAGAACAAGCTCAACAAGTACGGGCAGCAGATTTTGGACACGCTCGCGGGGGGCGGGGATGGCGAGGGGCCGGAGGAGGCGGGAGCCGAGGAGTGACGGCGAGCCCCCGACTACCGTCGACGACCCGGTGGTGTCGGAGGGGACGGGGGCGACGAGCTCGACAAGCACAGGTAGCAGGTCTTGGATGCACTGGCGGCGGGCGAGAACGGCCGCAGACCGACGACCGTCCCCTGCGGCTTGTCCGGCGGCCGGCAGTTTGCCCGGACTGACTCCTCGGTGGCTGTCGCCGGGGCACCTCGACGTCCTGCGCGAGGCCGCGCCCACCGGCGGCCCCTCCGGCGCCTACTCCCGCGTCGACTTCGCGGCGGCAACCTCCCCGGTCGCGCCCCGCGCGACCCTCCCCGCAAACGCATCGCAGCCCGCCTGCCAGGCCCCGTCCAGGTTCGCCCCGCGCGGGAAACGGCCGTCCAGCTCCAGCATGATCATGCCGTGCGTGAACGCCCATGCGGCACGGGCCAGATCGGGGTCCCCGCCCACCACGCGCGTGATCGGCCCGGCGGCGCGGGCCTCCAGCCCCTCCGGCAGCGCCTCGCGCGGCAGCGGCTGAGTGGTCGTCAGCCGGTACAAGTGCGGCCGGGACAACGCGAAGCGCCGGTAGGCGAGCGCAACCGACGTAACACTCGCGTCCCGCGCCTCGGCCACCTCCAACGCCTCGGCGGCGGCCTCGAAGCCGACCGTGATCAGCGCGATCTCGACGGCCGCCTTGTCCGGGAAGTGCTTGTAGAGCGAGGGCGCGCGGATGCCCACCCGCTCGGCGATGCCGCGCATGGACATGGCCTCGCGTCCTTCGGATTCGAGGAGATCCAGCGCGGCGTCGACGATCTGCTGTGCGCGCTCACCCACGGCGGACCGTCCGGGCGATCGCGAGCCGGGTGAGCCAGCCGAGTCCGGCGGTGAACAGCGGCGGCCACACGACCGGCGTGACGGTGTAGCCGACGAGGACCGCGGTCGGCAGCCACGCGTTGTGCGCGAGTGCCAGGACGCGGCGGTGCCCGGCGGCGAACCGCGCGGCAGCGTCCGGCAGCAGGAAGAACAGAACGGCCGCGGCGGTGGTCGGGACGCCGTACTTCTGCGCCTCGAAGACCGCGAACGCGGCCAGGAAGAGCGCGAGCGCGCCCCACGCTCCGGTGCGAACCCACGCACCCGCGCGGCGGCGGGTCGCGGGCTGACGGGCCAAGGTCTGGGTGCTCATCGTGATCCCCCTGAATCGACGGAAGCGACTCCCGCTAACAGCGGTAGCCAACACCTTCACCTTAAGGCTAACGCCGTTAGCTGTCCAGCCTCTCCCGACTCCTCCTCCGTTCTTTCCCCCCGTCTTTCCCCTGCCGCGAAACCGTGGGCGCCCCGAGCGCGTGTCTTTCCGGGACGGGTCCTCCGCACAGCACCGGACCACCGACCGACCGCTGGGAGCAGGAATGAACACGGGCAACCCGTTCGCAGGCGGCTTCCCGCAGCCCGATCCCGACGACGAGGAGAACCAGGGCCGCGACCTGTCCGACATCGCCGACGCGGTGAGCAACGGGAGCGACGCGGCCTCCGAGGACACCGAGCTCGGCCAGGCCGACGGCGGCGGGGACGCGGGAGGCGGCGACGCCGGCGGTTCCGCGGACGGCGGAGGCGGCGACGCCGGCGGTTCCGCGGACGGCGGAGGCGGCGACTCGTCCTGCGGCGACGGCTGCGACTGCGGCGGTTGCGACTGCGGCCTGCTCATCATGCGCCTGCAACTCCGGCTCCTGGCCATCGCGTTGGCCTGCCTGCTGCGACCCGCCCGCGGCCGCGAGGCCCGCCTCGACGCGCGCATGCTCCGCGCCGTCCACCGCTACCGCAACGAGGTCAGCCCCAAGCGCCCGCCGTGCTGCCGCTACACCCCGACCTGTTCGACGTACGCGGTAACCGCCCTGGAACGCCACGGCGCCGCCCGAGGCGCCCTCCTGACCCTCCGCCGCCTCCACCGCTGCCGCCCCTCCAACCCCGCCAAACGAGGCCTCGACCCGGTTCCCGAGTAACCCCCGGCCCAGGCGCCCGTGGGTGGACCGCGCCCCCGACGAACGGAGCCCCATGCGGCAAATCGACTCGATCACCGCACGCGGACAAGGGCGTTGGGGACACCACATCTACGACGTGGCACTGCGCACCCGACGCAGCACCCGATCGGACGCGTCGGGCCTGCGGCACGAGACCGAGGACGCCTACTACCTCGACTGCCCGGAACCAGCGGGCAGCCGCATCTTCACCGACAACTCGGCCCGCGACGACTTCATGGCCGCCTCGTTCACCGAACTGACCCTTGCCGCCGTCGACCCTCCCGAGACTGTCAACGCCCCTCACTGGCTCGACGCCATCTGCGGCGAAACCCTGGACTCGATGACCTTCGTAGCCGACTACGTCCAATTGCACTGGTCCGCCGGAACCCTGAACGCGTACCGCATGCCACACGTCGAGGCCGTCGGCGAAGCACCCATGGCCCCGGCCGACCCGCGCCACGCGGGACACTTGGTACGACTCCTCGGCGAACAGGCGCGCGGCGTCGACGAGATCCTGGACGTCGGACTGGTCGTCACCCTCGACAGCGCCCGGCTGGTGATCCCCCTGCACAGCGACGGCTACGAGATCGCCGAGTTCAACGCCCACGTCATCAGTTGAACCCGCAGGCGCCCCATCCGCGCCACGGTTCCGACCGGCAAGGCCGGTTCGGCATGTCAGGTGGCTGACGCGGCGGCGCCCGCCGGGCTGGGGTTCGTGGCCGATCCGCTTGCGGAGGAACTTTCGTTGCTCCCCCTCTTCGGCTGATCGGCGCGTGGTCCAGGTGCCGTCGACGGCGCGGCGGTTGGGTGAAAGGGGGTCGCGTCGTGGGCGGGTGGGCGGGCGGTTGTCGCATAGGGTCGGTTGGAGGTTGCGGCTACGGAGGGTGGCGCGGATGGGTGCGGGTGGGGTCGGCGGCGGGGCGGAGTTTGACGTCATCGTGCTGGGTGCTGGGCCCGCCGGGGAGAATGTGGCGGACCGGGTGCGGGCGGCCGGGCTCACGTGCGCGATCGTGGAGAGCGAGTTGGTCGGCGGTGAGTGCTCGTACTGGGCGTGCATGCCGAGTAAGGCGCTGTTGCGGCCGGTGCAGGCGCTGGCCGCGGCGCGGAGTGTCGGGGGTTCGGCGCAGGCGGTGTCGGGTGAGCTCGACGCCGCGGCGGTTCTCGCGCGTCGTGACGAGTTCACGAGCCATTGGAACGACGACGGCCAGGCCGAGTGGGTCGACGGGATCGGTGCGGAACTCGTACGCGGGCACGGGCGCCTCGACGGGCCGCGGCGTGTGTCGGTGCGTGACGGCGACGGCGGTTCGCGGACGCTGACGGCGCGGCACGCGGTGGTGGTGGCCACCGGCAGCCGCGCGGTGGTGCCGCCGGTTCCCGGGGTCGAGACAGTTCGGCCGTGGACCAGCCGTGAGGCCACCTCGGCGGAGCGGGTCCCCGGTCGGCTCGCCGTCGTCGGCGGTGGTGTGGTCGGCGTCGAGATGGCGACCGCCTGGCAGGCGCTCGGGTCCCAGGTGACGCTGCTGGTGCGTGGCTCGGGGCTCTTGGACCAAGTCGAGCCGTTCGCGGGTGAGTTGGTTGCGGAGGGTCTCGCCGGGGCGGGGGTCGACGTGCGGCTGGGCGTCTCCGCGACGGAGGTCCGGCGGCGGGGTGACGACGACACGGCAAGCGAGACGGCGACCGCGGCGGCCCCTGTGGCAATCACCCTCGACGACGGCTCGCACCTCGAAGTCGACGAGATCCTCTTCGCCACCGGCCGCGCCCCCCGTACCGACGACATCGGGTTGGACACGGTCGGGCTGAAGCCCGGCACCTGGCTCGACGTCGACGAGACGTGCCGCGTCGGCTCGGTCGACGGCGGGTGGCTCTACGCCGTCGGCGACGTCAACCACCGGGCGCTGCTCACCCATCAGGGCAAGTACCAGGCCAGGGTGACCGGTGAGGCCATTGCCGTGCGCGCGGCAGGACGTGAGCCGGACACCGGCCCGTGGGGCAGGCACGCCGCCACCGCCGATCACGACGCGGTGCCGCAGGTGGTGTTCACGCACCCGGAGGTGGCCGCCGTCGGCCTGTCCGCGCGGCAGGCCGCGGAGAAGGGGCTGCGCACGCGCGTCGTCGACTACGACCTCGGCTCGGTCGCCGGCGCGAGTCTGTACGCCGACAACTACCGCGGCCGCGCGCGCATGGTCGTGGACCTCGACCGAGACTGCCTCGTGGGCGTGACGTTCGTGGGCCCCGGCGTCGGCGAGCTGCTGCACTCCGCGACGATCGCGGTGGCCGGGCAGGTCCCGCCGGCCCGGCTCTGGCACGCGGTGCCCGCATACCCGACGATCAGCGAGGTGTGGTTGCGTCTCCTGGAGACGTACCGGGGCTGACCGCTTGCAGCGGTGCGGCGATGTCCTCCAGCGAGCGGCGTTCCGCCCGCACGGCCAGGAACCCGGCGACGATCCCCGCAATGGTCATGAGCGCCGCGCCGATGCAGAACGCCAGGACCGTGTCGGACACGTCGCCCTGCTCGGTCAGGTCCGAGAACACCAGCGGCCCGGCGATGCCGCCCGCCGCGGTGCCGACCGCGTAGAACAGCGCGATCGCCGACGCGCGGGCCTCCATCGGGAAGATCTCCGACACCGTCAGGTAGGCGCTGCTCGCCCCGGTGGACGCGATGAACAGCACCACGCACCAACACGCCGTCAGTGTCACGGCGTTGAGGTGCCCTTCGCCGAAGAGCCAGGCGGTGACGAAGAGCGCGATCCCGCTGCCCACGTACGTCGACGTGATCATCACGCGCCGCCCGACGCTGTCGAAGAGCGGTCCGAGCAGCAGCGGCCCCATCAGGTTGCCGACCGCGATGACGGCGAAGTAGTAGCCGGTGCGGTCGGTCGGCACGTCGTAGAACTTCTCCAGGATCGAGCCGTACCCGAAGGTGATGGCGTTGTAGAGGAACGCCTGCCCGATGAACAGCGCCAGCCCCAGCACCGAGCGCTTGGGGTAGTCCCGCACGAGGGTGCGCCCGATCGCGGCCAGGCTCCGGGACTTGCTCGAGTCGATCGTCAGTTCGCCGCGCGGCTCCGGGAGTTCGAGCGGCTTGCCGGTACGTTCCTCGACATGCTCGGCGATCTGCTTCTCGGCCTCGTCGACCAGCGCCTCCGCCTCGTCGGCCCTGCCGTGCATGCACAGCCAGCGCGGTGACTCGGGCACGTGCCTGCGCACCAGCAGGATCACGAACCCGAGCACCACGCCCAGGCCGAAGGTCAGCCGCCAGCCGACGTCGATCGGGAAGATCGCGGTGTTGAGCATGACCACGGACAGCAGCGCGCCGCCCGCCGCGCCCAGCCAGAAAGTCCCGTTCACGCCCAGGTCCACGCGCCCGCGGAAGCGCGCCGGCATGAGTTCGTCGATCGCGGAGTTGATGGCCGCGTACTCGCCCCCGATGCCGAGCCCGGTGACGAACCGGAACACGAAGAACATCCACGCCTCGGTGGCCAGCGCGGTCAGCGCGGTGCCCGCGAGGTACACGGCGAGGGTGACCATGAACAGGCGTTTGCGGCCGTAGCGGTCGGTCAGCCAGGCGAACACCAGTGCTCCGGAGCACGCACCCGCCACGTACAGCGCCGCCGCCGGGCCGGTGACCTGCGCGGAGGTGATGTCGAGGCCGCTGCCCTCCTCCGAGAGGCGTCCCGCGACGTTGCCGACGACGGTGACCTCCAGGCCGTCCAGGATCCACACGGCGCCGAGGCCGATCAGGATCCGGGTGTGCCAGACCGACCAAGGTAACCGGTCGAGCCGGGCGGGCACTTGGGTGGTGACCGTGGTCCCGCCCGTCGCTGCGGTGTCCGTGCGCGACACGCTGCCTCCTCGATTCGCCGCCCCAGGCGCGGTGAGCTGGGGAGGGGACCTGGTTCACGGTGTGTGCCTTCCGCGCTGCCCGAAGATCACCCCGGGAAACCTGGGCGGTGGCGCGCCACGGCGTTCACGGCAGTCGGAAAAGCGCCGGGAACGTACCGCGCGAGCGGCACGATCAGCCGTGCCGCGGCCGGGTTCCGGCGGGCCCGCAGCAGGGCGCCGGTGAGCACGCGATACCGGCGGGTCAGGCGCCGCCAGCCCGCGTCGTACGCCTCGGGCCGCCCGCCCGCGAGGCACGCGACGAGGAGTTCGGCACCCACGAGCGCCAGCGCGACGCCTTCGCCGGTGATGGCGTCGACGTATCCGGCAGCATCACCCGCAAGGAGTACTCGGCCCTTGCTCCGGTGCGTCGCGCGGCGGTGCAGCGGGCCGGCGCCGCGCACCGGCGTCACCGCGTCCGCCCCGGCCAGCCGCGCGGCGAGGTCCGGGAACCCGGCGAGCTGGTCGTCGTACGGCGCCCGCTCGCCGGTCAGCAGCGCCACCCCGACGAGCCCGGGCCCGACCGGGGTCACGTACGCCTCGGCCCGCGCACCCCAGTGCACCTCCACGAACTCCGAGGCGGGCGCGACCGCGTAGTGGCGGCGCAGCCCGTACCGCGGCGGCCCGGGCGCGGGGGCGTCGAGCCCGAGCGCGCGGCGCAGCGGCGAGTGCAGCCCGTCGGCGGCCACCAGCCAGCGTGCCCGCAGGTCGGGGCCGTACGCCGTCACCCCGTCGGGATCCTGCTCGACCCGCGCGACCTTGACCGGCAGCACCGGGATGCCCGCCTTGGCCACCGCGTCGTGCAGCGCGTTGTGCAGGTCGGTGCGGCGTACGCCCAGCCCCGGCCCGGCCCGGAACCGCGCCTCCGCGTGGCGCGCGCCCGTCACGTACCGGATCCCCGCGAACGGCACGCCGGGCGGGTGCACGCCGAGCGCGCGCAGGGCGGCGACCCCACCGGGCATGAGCCCTTCGCCGCACGCCTTGTCCACGGGTGCGGCCCGGGGTTCGGCCACCGCGACGGTGAATCCGGCGCGTTCGGCGTGCAGCGCGGCGGCGAGACCGGCGGGCCCGCCCCCCGCCACCAAGACGTCGACGTGCGGCCGGGCGCGGGTCACGCCGGGACCAGGCGACGCAGCGCGGTGTCCTCGCAGCGGATGCGCACGGTCAGCAGCGCGGCGTTGGCGGCGGTGAAGACGAGGGCCGTCGTCCAGGCGCTGTGCACCAGGGGCAGCGCGGCGCCTTCCACGGCGACGGCGACGTAGTTGGGGTGCCGCAGCAGCTTCGGGTGCCGGTACGGCCCGCGCCGCACCGGCGCCGCGCCCGGCACCACGATGACGCGCGTGTTCCAGTACGGCCCCAGGCTGCTGATGCACCACCAGCGCAGCGCCTGCGACGCGACGACGAGGGCGAGCATCGGCCAACCGAGCGCGGGGACGAACGGCCGGTCGGCGAGCAGCGGTTCGAGCAGGCACCCGGCGAGGAGTCCGGTGTGCAGCAGGACCATTACGGGGTAGTGCTCCCGGCCGGACTCGACGCCGCCGCGCGCGAGCGTCCACCTGGCGTTGCGCTTGGCGACGACGAGTTCGGCGAGGCGTTCCACGGCCACCGCCGCGATGAGCAGCGTGTACCAGAGCATCGGGGTTTCCCTCTCGCGGAGTCGGCGTTCACCAGCGCAGCAGGACGAGTTCGGAGCAGAAGCCGGGGCCGAGTGCGAGCAGTACGCCCCAGGTGCCGGGTTCGGGGCGGTGTGCCTCGCGCGTCTCCTGGAGGACGTGCAGCACCGACGCGGACGACAGGTTCCCGACGGCGGCGAGCGAGCGCCAGGTGACGGCGAGCGCGTCGTCCGGCAGGCCCAGGGTCTCGGCGACGGCGCGCAGGACCTTGGGGCCGCCGGGGTGGCAGACCCAGGTGCCGATGTCGCCGGCGGCGAGCCCGTGGTCGGCCAGGAAGCGGGTGGCGTCGTCGTGTAAATGCTCGCGCACGACGTCGGGCACCTCCGGGCTGAGGATCACCCGGAACCCGGACGCGCCGATGTCCCAGCCCATGACGTGCTCGGTGTCCGGGTAGAGCACGCTGCGCGTGGCGAGGACGTGCGGCCCCTCCCCCCGTCGCGCCGCCGGGTGTTCGTCGCCGAGGAGGACGACCGCCGCGGCGCCGTCCCCGAAGAGGGCCCCGGCGACGAGGTTGGCCGGCGAGTCGTCCCCGTGCTGCACGGTCAGCGAGCACAGTTCGACGGCGAGCAGGACCGCGGCGTGGCCGGGGTGGCCGCGCAGGTAGTCGTGCACGCGCGCGATCCCGGCGGCACCGGCGACGCAGCCGAGGCCGAACAGCGGAAGGCGCTTGACGTCGGAGCGCATCCCGAGGCGGACCGCGAGGCGGGCTTCCAGGGACGGCACCGCGACCCCGGTCACCGAGGCGCACGCGATCAGGTCGATCTCGCCGGGCTCCAGCCCGGCCTGTTTGAGGGCGCGCGTGACGGCCTCCTCGCCGAGGGCGAGCGCGCCCGCGGTCCAGGCGTCGTTGGCACGGCCGAAGTCGCCGAGTTCCGCGTACTGTTCGACCGGCAGCGCGAGGTGCCGCGTCTGGACGCCCGCGGCCGCGTGCAGCCGCCGCAACACCCCGCGGTCCGCCCCGGGCGCCAGGCACAGGTCGCCGACGAGGTCGGTGAGCCGGTGCTGCGGATAGCGGTGTGGGGGCAGAGCGGTCTGCACGGCGGCGATCGTCGGCGCGGGCGCGGCCGCGAGGTCCTCCCGCGTCGGCTCGGTGCGGTCGGTGAGCATCGTCCCCACGCTGTGTTCCCGACATGAGCGGCACATCGGCGGGTCCTTCCCGTCGGGTCGAAACGTGAAAAGGGTGGCGGTTGAGTACCTTTGCGGCCATGGGCGAATACCCGTCCCCGGCCGTCCGACGCACGCCGCGTCGGGTGCGAGGCCTGCCGCGGCGGGTTTCGGCCGTGGCCGAGGCGTTGCGCGACGCCGGCACCGGCGTCGCCGCGGCCACTCCCGCGTCCGCCGCACGATCCGGTTCCGCCGCCCGTCGGGTGGCCGCGAACTGCCTCGCGCTGGCCCGCGCGTGCCATCCGCTGCCGACCGCCGCCGTCACGACGATGGTGACCGCCGTCGCCGCCGGTGCGGGGCGCGGGGCCGCGGGGTCCGCGGGCGTCGGGGCCGCGGTGCTGGCCGGACAACTTTCCGTCGGATGGTGCAACGACGCGGCCGACGCGCGGCGGGACGCGGCCGCCGGGCGTACCGACAAACCGGCGGCCACGGGCGAGCTGCCGCCGCGTGCGCTCGGAGTCGCGGCGGGTGCGGCGCTGACCGCGTGCGTGCCGTTGTCGCTGCTCGGCGGCCGGGAGGCGGCGGCCGCGCATCTGACCGGTGTGCTGCTCGGCGGCTGGGCGTACGACTTCGGCCTGAAGCGCACCGTGCTGTCGCCGCTCCCGTATGCCGTGGGGTTCGGCGTGCTCCCGGCGTTCGTGACTCTCGGGCTGCCCGGTGCGCCGCGGCCCGCGTGGTGGGCGACGGCCGGGGCGGCGCTGCTGGGCGTCGGGGCGCATCTGGTGAACGTCCTGCCGGACCTCGACGCCGACCGGGCGACGGGCGTACGCGGGCTGCCGCACCGGCTCGGCGCGGCGCGCGTTCGGCGCATCGCACCCGCCGTGCTGCTGGCCGCCGTCGGGACGATGGCCCTCGGCTCGGAGGGCCCCGCACGGCCGGCGGACTGGGCGGTCCTGGGTGCCGCGGCCGCCACCGCGGCGCTCGGCACCGGCGTCCCGGACGCGGACTCCCCCGTGCCGTTCCGCGCGGCGGTCGGGGTCGCGGGTCTGACCGTAGTGCTGTTGGTGTCGCGCGCCGACACGCTGACCTGATCCGCGCCACCGCGGCACACGCCACCGCTCGACACCACACCCCGGCATGACGCCGCACCACGCTGGGCAGGGCTTGGAAGACGCTGTCCGCACGCGACCAGGGGGCTTCCCATGCCGGAGGGCAGGACGCTGAAAGGCAAAACGCTGGAGGGCAAGACGGCCGTGGTGACCGGCGGGTCGCGCGGGATCGGCCGCGGGATCGTGGAACGCCTGTGCCGGGACGGCGCGCACGTCCTCTTCAACTACGCGTCGAGCCATGCCGCCGCCGAGGACGTCGTCCGCCAGGTGGGCGACGACGGCGGCAAGGTGCGCGCGATGCAGTTCGACCTGACCGAGCCGGACGCCGCGGAGCGCCTGATGCGTGAGGCCGAAGCCGAACTGGGCGGCCTGGACATCCTGGTCAACAACGCCGCGACGGCGTTCGTCCCGACGCCGCTGGCGGACGTCGAGCCGGACCTGTTCGACCGGGTGATGGCGACCGACATGCGGTCGGTGTTCGTGATGCTCCAATACGCGGCCCGCAGGATGCGCGACGGCGGCCGCATCGTCACCGTCTCGACGCTCAACACCGTCCACGCGGCGCCCGGCATCGCGCCCTACGCGGCCAGCAAGGGCGCGATCGAGCAGTTGACGTACGTCGCCGCCCGCGAACTCGGGGTCCGCGGCATCACTGCCAACGTGGTCTCCCCCGGCGCGACCGACACCGACCTGCTGCGCGGCACCAACCCGCCCGAGGCGCTGGAGATGGCCGCGGCGATGTCGCCGCTGGGACGCCTGGGCGAACCGTCCGACGTGGCCGATGTGGTGGCGTTCCTCGTGGGCCCCGACGCCCGGTGGCTGACCGGCCAGAACGTCCGCGCGACCGGTGGCATCACCTGACCCGTCGCGGGCGCGTCCCGGGACGCGTCGCGGGCGCGTCCCGGACGCGACGGCGCGCGCGACGGGTGTTCGCGGCGACGCCGGGGGGGCGTCCGGCCTATCGGGACCCGCGCCGGCGCTTCCGGTACCGGCTGATACCGACCACGACCGTGGCCACCAGAACGACGGCGAACACCGCGGCGACGTAAGCCGGAGCTCCGCCGAACGTGACGGCGGCGAGCGCGGCGCACACCGGTATGAGGAGGATCAGGCCGTGCTCGCGCACCGCCGCGCGGAATCCGGCGCAGCGCGAGCGGAGGCGCGGTTCCCCGGCGTGCGGGGAGGCACCCGGCGGCCGCAACCGGCGAGGGCGGGCCCGGCGGGGCGGCCGTTCCCTCGGGCGCCCGTCGGGCGGTGCGTCCGGGGCGAGCCGGTCCGGCAGCGTGGTCCCGGCGGGCGGGGGTGCGTCGGCCCCGGGTCTGTCGGACGGCGGTCGGGTGAGCAACAGGTCGCTCACGGAAAGCACGAAGTCCTCGTCGTCGAGGAGGTCGCGTTCGATCTCGCGCAGGATCAGGCGTTCTCGTCTGCTGAGTGCGGGCCCGGACATGGTGGACACCTCCGTACCGCGCCGGGGGCTCTACTCGTCGCCTGCCCGGAGACGGGCCCGAGAAACGCCGCGAACCCCTGCGGACACCCGCGCGGACGGCGGGTCCACGAGCTGAGAACCGTGGACTGCCGTCCGCGCGGGGCCGGTCAGGGGTTGTGTCTCCGGCGGTCGCGCCGCCGGAAGTGCCGCGCGGATCACCGCACCGGACTCGTCACGGAGCACCGCACGGAGCACCGCGTGAAGCTCGCGAGGAGTACCGCACAGAACGTCGCGGCACGCTCCTGGAAGAACTCCGCGATCAACCCCGCGAAGCGTCCTGCGCTGGACTTTGCGCGGCACACTGCGCGCAGTGCCGCGGCAGCCGCCGCAGCCGCGGTACCCGCAGCGTCACGCCGGGCGCGTGGCTCCCGCGATCGGCATCGAGTCGACGTCGACGATCTTGACGACGCTGCGCGAGTTCGGCGCGTGGATGATCTTGCCGTCGCCCAGGTACATGCCGACGTGGCTGATGCCCGAGTAGTAGAAGACCAGGTCACCGGGCTGGAGGTTGGAGATCGAGACCTTGTTGCCGTTCGCGAACTGCGCGTTGGTGACGCGCGGCAGCGAGACGCCGGCCGCCTTCCACGCGGCCTGGACCAGGCCGGAGCAGTCGTACGCGTTCGGGCCCGCGGCGCCGTAGACGTACGGCTTGCCGAGCTGCGCCTTGGCGAACGCGATGGCGGTGGCCGCCTTGCCGGACGACGGCGCGGTGACGGCGCTGCCCGTCGACGGCTTGGTCGCGGCGTTGTTCTTGGCGGTGGTGCCGGCGGTGTCCTGGCCGGTGGACCGGGCCGGGGCCTTCGCGGGGGTGTCGACGGTGAGCTTCGCGCCCGAGCCCTGCGGCTTGCCGTTCGCCGGCGCCTTGGGCGCGGTCTTCGGGGCGGGCTTGGGGGCGGTCGTGGGGGCCGTCTTGGCCGGGGCCTTGTCGGTGACCGAGGTCTTCGACGTGGTCGGCGCCTTCGACGCGGCGTCCTGGGCGACGCCGGCGAGCTTGAGGACCTGGCCGATGTCGATCCAGTCGGCGCCGCGCGGGAGCTGATCCCGGTTGATCTCGTACAGCGCCTGCCAGTTGCCCGGAATGTCCTTGGCCTGGGCGATCTCGGAAAGGGTGTCGCCCGCGACCACGGTGTACGTGGCGAGCGGCGCGGTGGGCGCGGCCGGGGCCGCGACGGGGGCGGGGGCGGTGGTGACGGTGGCGTCCGGTGCGGGGGCGGCCGCGTCGTCCGGCGCCGAGACCGGGGCGTTCTGCGGGAACGCGGGGGCGGCGGGCGCGGCGTGGGCGGTGGTCGCGGTGAGTGTGGCGCCGAGTCCGGCTATCCCGGCGGCGGCCACCAAGCAGCGAACGCTGTGGGCAGACAGCATGAAGTCGTTCCTCTCCTGCCGCCTGCGAGGTGAGCTGTCGGATTCGGACCGGAGCGGCCCGGCCGCGCATGGCACGGCTTCACCCCAAGCCGGACCCGGATGTCCGGGTACGGCGTACCACCTGGTTCCCCCGCTCCCGTCCGGATGCTGTGCATCATCACCAGGACCGGGGACGGGATTCGGCGTTCCGGTCGGCGGGCCACGCCTGGGCGGCGAAACCGGGGGTGACGCTAGACAGAACGCCCGGGCCACCACAACTCGCGCGGGTCGGTTTCCGGCCGGATAAAGGGTGCGTCAAGCCAGGCAAGCCGCACAGAGGCTATTCCGGCCTACCGGTATGACATGCGGATATGTCGCAGAGTGAGCGTGACGGTCCGATCACCCAAAAAGTTTTGAAACCACCTTGACAAGAGCGGAAGGCAAATCCCACCACGTCCGATCTTGTCCATATTTGGGCAACGGAAGGGTTTGTCGCCCATTCGGATCCGCCGGACTGCGGCCCCCCGGTGGTGGCCCTAACGTCGACAGGACGACCGTCATTTCATGGCGACTCGTCATTAAATAGACATTTCAGGAGGCCCGGTGACCGAGGCCCTGCGCCGCAGCCTGACGTGGCTGTCCTCCCCCACGCCGCTCGCGCTCCCGATCCGTGCCCTCACCCTGGCCCTCGCCTGGGGCCTCGGCCTCGGCGGCATGGCGATGCTGTGGGAGGGGGTGCCCGGCGGCGCGGGCGGTTCCGTGGTCTGGTTCGGCTTCGGGATCATCGCCGCGGTCCTGGGCGGCGCGCTCGGCCTCTCGCTCTTCCTGCCGATCGCCCGCGACGAGACCTCGCGCGGGTCCGACCGCGCCTGGGGCGCGGCCGGGCTCGTCACCACCGTCGTATGCGCGCTCGGCGCCGTCGCCGTGCTGGGGTTCGACCAGCTCGCACGCTTCTGGGTCGGGCTGGGCCTGTAGGACCCGCACGGCCGGAGAACCAGGGAAAGGCCGGCGGCCGGTCCGGCCGCCCGACCCGTTTCCCGGCCCGACGGCCGGCCCCGTCTGCGATGCGGCCGCCCTTCCGGCCGCTCAAGGATTAACCCCTCCGGCGCCGCTCAGTACCAGCCCTGCCCGGCACCCGCCCCTCCCGCCCCGTACGCCTGACGGCGCGCGGCGGCCGCGCTCCGGCGCTTCCAGCGCAGGTACGAGCCGAGGTATCCGAAC
This sequence comes from Yinghuangia sp. YIM S09857, assembly GCF_051388915.1. Lineage (NCBI taxonomy): Bacteria > Bacillati > Actinomycetota > Actinomycetes > Kitasatosporales > Streptomycetaceae > Yinghuangia > Yinghuangia sp. YIM S09857. The sequence goes on from NZ_JBPKBH010000002.1 coordinate 428,796, forward strand.
GTCCACAGCCCGCACGTGAACAGCACCCCGACCACGTGTGCCACGTGCGGGAACGGGCGTACCCCGGTGGCCGCCGGCTGGTACCCGGTCGCCGTGCCGCCCCCGGTGTGCGGGCCCGACCACGACGCGGACGGCACGGTCCCGGCCCGCGCGATCAGCCCAGGCAGCCATCCGAAGAGGCCGCGGGACGCCAGGCCGTTCACCATCGCGGCCTGGCTCGCCTGCCGCTGGGCGCGCTGCTGCGCGGCGGCCACCGCGTGCGCGGGGATCCGGGCGGGCTGCGGCCCGCCGCGGAAGGTCACCCCGTACAAGTCGCGCACCCGCTTGGCCTCCCACACCGACAGCGCGGTGATGGTGACCGGTGCGCCGAGCGTCACCACCATGGCGATCACCGTGGGCACCCGGTTGTTGCCCGGCGACGCGAGGTCGACGGCGGCGACCGCCCAGGACAGCGTCGGCGCGAGCAGGCTGGGCATCAGCAGGTGCCCGTCCGCGGCGGCGAACAGGTGCCGCGGCACCAGGAAGAAGGCGAAGATCGCGAAGAAGCCGGTCCAGATGAACCCGGCCAGTCCCAGCAGCAGAAGCACCCACAAGCCGGGGTTGTCGGGCCTGGCCTGGACCAGCCCCGTCGCCGTCACGGCCGCGAGCAGGCCGCCCGCCCCGAGGAACCACGCCATCGACATCATCGGGTAGCGCATCGCGCGGCGGGTCTCGCGGCGCACGTTGTCATGTGACAGCAGGACGAACGCCAGCGCACAGAGCGGCACGGCGACCATGGCGACCACGACCGAGACCGTGATGTGCAGAACCGCCTCGCTGACGATCTTGTCGCCCTCGACGCTGTCGTACTTCACCCCGACCCACACGACGACGGCCATGCCGATCAGGGTCCGGATCAGGCTGATCTGGTCGATGCGCGGGTCGGGCGGCGCGAGCCGGTTCTGCGGTTTCAGCGCGCGCTGGGCCGCGCCCTTCGGGTTGAGCAGGTACGACAGCACCTTGCGCGCGACGCCGCCGAACGTCCGCGGCGGCCGCGCGGGCGGGCCCACGGGGGTCTGACCCGGAAACTGACCGGAAGCCTGACCGGGGACCTGTGAGGAGTACGGTCCGGGCCCCTGGCCGGGAGGCGGCGTGCTCGCGGGTGCGCCGCCCGGCGGCGGCGCGGGGTACGCATGGGTTCCAGGCGGGGACGGGAATTGCCCTGTCCCACCGGGAGGTTGGGAAGGCGGCCACGGCGGTGGAGCGTGCGTCAAGGATCTGTCCTTCGTCTTGCCGGGTGTCTCACCGGGTGTCGCGCCGGGGGGCAATTCCGCGCAGCAGTATGGCGGAACGCGACGAGCCCACGACAGCGGGAGACCCCTCACGCTCCGGCCGGCTCGAAATGCCCGGGAAAACCTATGAATCGACACATGGACAAGATCCGTTTCACGGTGGTGCGAGGACTGCTGCCGACCGCGCAGACCCGGCCGGGGCGCAACCGCTCGCGGCTACCGTGCCAGCAGCGCCATCGCCGCGTTGTGGCCCGGGATCCCGCTCACCCCGCCGCCGCGACGCGCCCCGGCGCCGCCGAGGACGATGCGCTCGTACGCCGTCTCCACGCCCCAAGTCCCCGCCCGCGCCGCACCCTTGGCAGAGCCCTCGGCAAAGTCCTCGGCGAAGGCCTCCGCGAACGGCCACGCGAGGTCGCGGTGGAAGATGTGCCCCGCGGGCAGCCCGAGTTCGTCCTGCAAATCCAGCGGCGTGCGCGCCTCGACGCACGGCCTCCCGTCCGGGGTGCGCAACAGGCAGTCCTCGATCGGTTCCGCGAGGACGCTGTCGAGGGACGCCAGGGTCGCCTTGAGCGCGGCGGCACGTGCGCCGTCGTTGTCCTCCGCGAACAGCCGGGCGGGCATGTGCAGCCCGAAGAGCGTCAACGTGTGTACGCCCGCCGCCCGTTCGGCGGGTCCGAGGATCGTCGGATCGGTCAGCGTGTGGCAGTAGACCTCGGCGGGCGGCAGCGATGGGATGCGGCCCGACTCGGCCTCCGCGTACGCGGCGGCGAGCTGCCCGTACCCCTCGTTGATGTGGAACGTCCCGGCGAAGGCGTCCGCCGGGTCGACGCCCGGATCACGCAGTCTCGGCAGCCGGGCGAGCACCATGTTGACCTTGAGCTGCGAACCCTCGGGCGCCGGTCCCGCGGGCTCGTCGCCGAGTAGGCGTGCGAGGGTGTCGGGGGCGACCGCCGCGACGATGTGCCGCCCGGTGACCCGGAGTTCGGTGCCGTCGGCGCGATACGTCACCTCGCCGTCCGGGGTGACCGAGGTGACGTCAGCCCCGGTACGCAGGTCGGTTCCCGCGTCCCGCGCGGCCTCCGCGAGCGCACGCGTGACCGCCCCCATGCCGCCGACGGGGACGTCCCAGTCGCCCGTGCCGCCGCCGACGACGTGGTAGAGGAAGCAGCGGTTCTGGCGCAGGGCCGGGTCGTCCATCGGGGCGAACGTGCCGATCAGCGCGTCGGTCGACACGACTCCGCGCACGGTGTCGTCGGCGAAGGCCGCCTCGACGGCGTGGCCGAGCGGGGTGGCGAACAGGTCCTCCCATACCCGCGCGTCGTGCACGAGCCGGCGGAACTCCTCGGCGGAGCGCAGGGGTTCGGTCAGCGTCGGGAAGACCCGGGCGGCGAGGGAGCCCGTCGTCCGCCCCCAACTCTCCCAGGCGTCGGCGTCGCGGCGGCCCGCGATGCGGGTGAGCGAGGCGCGCGTACGCTCCCGGTCCTCCGAATCGACGAGCAGGCCGCCGTCGCCGCGCGGCGTGTACGAGCCGATCCGGCGCCGCCGCAGGACCAGCGGGAGCCCCAGATCGTCGGCGATCTTCCGGGGGAACAGGCTGACCAGGTAGGCGTACCGCGACAACCGCACGTCGACACCGTCGAACGGCCGGTCGGACACCGCCGCCCCACCGGTCTCGGCGCGCCGCTCCAGCACGGCCACCGAGCGCCCCGCCCGGGCGAGGTACGCGGCGGCGACGAGCCCGTTGTGCCCGCCGCCGACCACCACGACGTCGAAGTCGCCGCCTGAGCGGACCATGCGCGCCTCCCGTATCGCGGCCTGCGCCAGATGCTACGGCTCCGCGAAGAACTCGATCAGCACCGGACCCAGCGCGTCGACGGATACTTCGTGCGTCTGGTCCGGGAGGGTGATGGTCCGGGCACCGCCGATCGCCGACGCGACGGCCAGCACCGCGTCGTGCATGAACGCCATGCCCGCCGAGCCGTCCAGCAGCAGCGCGGGCACCCGGATCCCGGCGAAGCGCTCGACCGGTACCGTGCTGTCCCCCATCACGGCGAAGTCCTGGACCAGCGTGGGCGCGACGGCCACCAGCGAGGACCAGGCCGGGGTCGTGCGCATCTCCGCGACCGCCGCGGCCGGCATGCCGGTGGCGCCGAGGAAGTGTTCGAGGGCCTCGTCGGCCCGGCCGTCGCGGATCAGCCCCGGCACCGGGTCGGTCTGCCGCGCGGTCGCCGCCGCGTCGGCCTCCGAGGTCAGGTACGGCGGTTCGTACGCCGCCACGCGCGTGACCGGCAGGCCCGCCGCCGTCGCCTCCAGGGCGAGTGCGCCGCCCGAGGAGATCCCGTACAGCGCCGCGCTGCCGCCCGCCTCGGCGATCAGCGCCGCGATGTCCTCGATCTCCCGGGCCACCGCGTAGGGCGCGGTGTCGCCGCTCTCGCCGCGCCCGCGCCGGTCGTAGTTGAACACGGTGAAGTGCGGCGCGAGGAATTCGGCGAGGCCGCTGTGCACCTGGCGATCGCACAGGGCCCCGCCGACCAGGACCACCGGGTCGCCGTGGCCCGTCCTGTCGTACCCGATGACCGTGCCGTCCTTCGAGATCGCCTTGCCCATCGTGGGTTCTCCTCGTACGAGATGTGCGGTCGGGAGGTTCTGCACGAGTGCAGACTGCCGGGCACCCGCAAACTCATCGGTCCGCGGGCGCCTGGTCCCGACCCACGACGCGTCAGACCTCCGCCCCGGCCCTCCCCCACAGCGATCGCGCCCCGGCCGTGAAGCGCGGCCCGGCGAGCGGCCGGGTGGCCAGGCGCAGCAGAGCGACCGGGTTGTCGTCCCCGGCTATGCGGTTGGCGCGGAGGGTGCCGCAGCCCCGGCACTGGTGGACGAGCATCCATTCGCCGTCGTCCCGCACGCCGACCGTCAGCGCGGCCATCGGCGCGCGGCAGGTGGCGGAGCGGTCCCCCGGCGTACGCCCGTCGACGTGGCGGCTCGCGAGGCAGTGCGGGCAGTGGTTGCGGTGCGCGGTCCCCGGCGCGCGCAGCGGTACGTCGAGGCGGCAGCCGACGCACCGGAAGCTGTCGCCGCGTTCGCCGCCGGGCGGCCGAAAGTCCTTGCGGCGCTTGGCAGTACGGCTTGCGCGGCGGCTCGCATCGCGGCCTGCGTCGAGGCTTGCGTCACGGCTTCGCGAGGCGGAGTTCCTGCGTGGCACGGCAGCATCCCCTCACAGCTCGCCGAAGGCGTCGAGGGGGAACGGCGGGTGCGCGAGCGGGCGTACCGCGGTGCGCATCAGCAGCAGTTGGTTGTCGTCGCCGCGCACGCGGTCGGCGGTCAGCTCGCGGCATCCGGTGCAGCGGTGGATCAGCATCCAGTCCCCGTCGCGGGCGACGGCGATGGAGATCGGCGTCATGCGGCGGCCGCAATCGCGGGCGTCGCCGTGCCGCGCGTGCAGGCAACTGGGGCAGTGCGTGCGCGGATCCCCGTCCGGGGCCGCGCCGGGGGAGGTCAGGCCGCAGTGCGGGCAGGCGAAGTCGTCGCGCGTGGCGGGGATGGTGATGGTGTCGGACACCCGGTACTCCTGGCTGAGATGGTGCGGGGCAGCAGGAGCAGGCCGAACGAGGCCTCACAGGCCGGAGGGGAACTCGGGGTTGGCGGAGCGGTGGTCAGCGGACGCGTGCGTCCGTACCGCCGCCGTGAGGCGCGCTCGGCGCGGGCCGGGTCATCAACACCTCCGTGCTCGGGGCTCGGACGAGCCGGGTCGGGCGGGACGCGGGCGCGTCCGACTCAGGCACTGTAGGCGGGGGGCGTACCGGGTGCCACCGAATTTCCGCGCGGTGCGTCAGGGCGCCGCGTACCACCGGGCCGGACGCCCGCGCCGGGGCGGTTCACTGCGCAGTTCGCCCCGGGTGCGCAGCGCGTTGAGGTACGCGGTCGCGTCGACGAGCAGGGATTGCAGCGGGAAGCCGGACACCGAGTCCAGTGGCCGCCGGGTCATGCGGGACGCCACCTCCCACACCGTCGAGGCGCCGTCGCGTACCGCGTTTATCGTCTGGGCGAGTTTGCGTTCGTGGTGCTCGCGCAGAGTGGCGAGGCGCGGCGCGAGGTCGGTGAAGCGGTGCTCGTGGGCGGGCAGCACCTCGTCGGGGTCCAGTTCTCCGAGGCGGTCGAGGGCCCCGAGGAAGTCGGTGAGCGGGTCGCCGTCGTAGCCCGAATCGTGCATGCCGACGGGGAAGCGCGGCAGGACGTGGTCGCCGGAGAACAGCAGTTCGCGGTCCTCGTCCCAGAAGCAGAGGTGGCCGGGCGAGTGACCGGGCGTCCAGACGGCCCGCAGGTTCCAGCCGGGCACGGGCGGGCGCTCGCCGTCCTCCAGGAGGAGGTCGGGCCTGGGCAGTTCGATGCGCTCGCCGGGGCGGGCCGATTGCGCGGCGTCCTCGGCGACGTGATCGGGGGCGCCGGCGGCGAGCAGGATTTCCAGGTGCCGGTGCGCGGCGTCCGTCTCCCACACGCTCAGGACGGCGGCGTCCAGCGGGTGGAGGGACACCCACGCGCCGGATTCCGCGCGAATGCGTCCGGCCAGGCCGTAGTGGTCGAAGTGCGCGTGGGTGACGACGACTCCGCGGATGTCGGCGATGGAGGTGCCGAGTTCGGCGAGGCCGCGGGCGAGTCCGGCGTAGCTGTCGTCGTTGTCCCAACCGCTGTCGATGACGTACGGCCCGCGCGGGGTCTCCATCACGTAGACCATCACGTAGCGCGGGAGGCCCGGCAGCGGCACGGGCACGCTCCACAGCCCCGGCCGCACCTCCTCGACCGGCGGCAGCGCTCGTTCCGCCCGGGCCGTCCGCCCGGGCCCCTCCGGTCGTCGCGGTCCTGCCACGGATGCCTCCCTTCGGCGTGGTCACGCCTGCCACCTGTATAGATCACTCTGTATAGATCACCGGGGCGGGGGTGCGGACAGGGGCCCCGCGTCGGCGCCGCCGGGGCGCCCGGCGGACACGGAGCACGCACGAGCTCGCCCGCCCCGCGCGGGCCCGCGGCCGACAAGTGGCCACCGACGCCCCGGATGCGGGAGCCCGGTCCCCTGCATTGCGGCTCTTGCCTTCCCCTCCCCCGCGCCCTAGCTTAACGAGCGTTCATTACGTCGCAGCGTGCCGCGCCCGTACGGCAGTTCGCGTGCGCGCCTGCCCGAAGCGGGAGTTCTGCATGCGCATCGAAGGCATCTCCGCACTCGTGACCGGCGGCGCGTCCGGCCTGGGGCTGGGCACCGCCAAGCGCCTGGTGGCGGCCGGGGCGCACGTCGTGATCGTCGACCTCCCGCGGTCCGCGGGCGACAAGGCCGCGGCCGAACTCGGGGACAGGGCACGATTCGTGGCCGCGGACGTCACCGAGCCCGAGCAGCTCCGGGCCGCGATCGACGCGGCGGGCGAGTCCGGGCCGCTGCGCGCGGTCGTGCACTGCGCCGGGATCGGCAGCGCGATCCGGGTCGTGGACCGGTCCGGCAATGCGGGTGAACTGGCGGCGTTCGAGCAGGTCGTACGGGTGAACCTGATCGGCTCGTACAACGTGCTGCGGCTGGGCGCGGCGGCCATGGCGGCGGCCGAACCGGTGGACGGCGAGCGGGGCGTGGTGGTGCTCACCGCGTCGGTCGCGGCGTTCGAGGGCCAGATCGGCCAGATCGCCTACAGCGCGTCCAAGGGCGGCGTCGTCGCGATGACCCTTTGCGCGGCGCGCGACCTCGCGGGCCGCGCCATCCGCGTGAACACCATCGCCCCGGGCCTGATGGACACCCCGCTGTTCGACCTGCTGCGCGACGACATCCGCGACTCGCTCGCCGCGAGCGTGCCCAACCCGCGCCGCTTCGGCACGCCCGACGAGTACGGTCGGACCGCGCAGTTCGTCATCGAGAACGCCTACCTCAACGGCGAGACCCTGCGCCTGGACGGGGCCATCCGCATGGCACCGCGCTGACCGACGGGTCCGCGCCGCGCTCCGACGCCGGCCCGGCGTGGCGGGTTCCGGCCGACGTCGGCCGGAACCTCACCCGAGTCGCAGGCGTCGGATCCCGGCGCGGTTCCGCGGCCCGCGTCCGATTCCGCAGCCCGCACCCGGTCCGCGGACGCCCCATCCGCGATCCGACCCCACGGCCCGCTCCCACCACCCGCGCGGGCGTCCGCGCACCGCTCGCCCGCAACCCGCATGGGGGTCCCGCCCGGCTCCCCGCGACCCGTGCGCGGGTCCGCACACCGCTCCCCCACGCGCCCGTCGCGCTTCCCCGCGCCCGGGCCACCCGACTCGCCAGGAGGCTTCCGATGTCCGACGAGGTACTGGTCGAGCACGCCGACGGCGTCATGCTCGTCACGATCAACCGCCCCCGCGCCCGCAATGCCGTCAACCGCGCGGTGAGCGACGGAATCGCCGCCGCCATGGACGAGTTCGAGGCCCGCAAGGACATCACGGTCGCCGTCGTCACCGGCGCGGGCGGCACGTTCTGCGCGGGCATGGACCTCAAGGCGTTCGTGGCCGGGGAGAACGCCCTGCACCGCGAGCGCGGCTTCGCGGGCATCGCGAGCAGGCCGCCGCGCAAGCCGGTGATCGCCGCGGTCGAGGGGTACGCGCTGGCCGGCGGCTGCGAGATCGCCCTCGCGTGCGACATGGTGGTGGCGGCCGAGGACGCCGCGTTCGGCATTCCCGAGGTCAAGCGGGGACTGGTGGCGGGCGCAGGCGGGCTGATGCGGCTGCCGCGGCGGATCCCGTACCAGATCGCCATGGAGCTCGCGCTGACCGGCGACCCGCTGACCGCCGCCGAGGCGCACCGCCTCGGCCTGGTGAACCGCCTCACCGCGCCGGGCGGGGCGCTCGTCGCGGCACGCGAACTGGCCGCCCGGATCGCGGTCAACGCGCCGCTCGCGGTGGCGGCCACCAAAGAGGTCGTGGTCGCGTCCGCCGACTGGTCCGCGGACGAGGCGTTCGCCCGCCAGCAGGAGATCATCGGCCCGGTCTTCCGCTCCTCGGACGCCCGCGAGGGCGCGATCGCCTTCGCGGAGAAGCGCCCGCCTGTCTGGCGAGGCGAGTAGCGCACCGATTGCGGAGCGCGCGCCGCCCGGCGCGGTGCGGCGCGGCCCAGCACGAGACGGCGTGAGCCACGATGCGGCCCGGCCCGGGGCGGCGCAGTGCGGCCCAGCGCAGGACGGCCCAGCGCGGGACGGCGCAGGGCGGCCCAGCGCGGGATGCGCACTGCGGCCGGGCGCAGGGCGGCCCAGCGCGGGATGCGCACTGCGGCCGGGCGCAGGGCGGCACAGTGCGGCCGGCCGCGGGGCGGCCCGGCGCGGGGCGGCCCGGCACGGCGCGAGGCGGCCCGGCACGGCGCGAGGCGGCCCGGCACGGCGCGAGGCGGCGCGTCGCGCCCGGCCCCACCCGCTCCGCTCGGTTTCGCGCGAGGCGACAGGGGCAGCGGCGCGAGAGGCACCCGCCCGCCGTACGGAAGGACTCGCCGCCATGCCCGACCGCTCGTTCGACGCACGTGACACCCAGATGGACGAACTCGCTCGTGAGCTGCGCATCGACGCGGTCCGCTCCTCCTCGGCGGCCGGGTCCGGGCACCCCACGTCCTCGCTGTCCGCGGCCGACCTGATGGCCGTGCTCCTGGGCCGCCACCTGCGCTTCGACTTCGACGACCCGGCGCACCCCGGCAACGACCGGCTGATCTTCTCCAAGGGTCACGCCACACCGCTGCTGTACGCGATGTACCGGGCCGTCGGCGCGATCGACGACGACGAACTCCAGACCTTCCGGCGCCGCGGCAGCCGCCTGGAGGGCCATCCCACCCCGCGGCTCCCCTGGGTCGACTTCGCCACCGGGTCGCTCGGCCAGGGTCTGCCGCTGGGCGCCGGACTGGCCTGGGCGATGGCCCGGCTCGAACGCCCCTCCGGATCCGAGGACGGGGACGGAAGCGGCGACGGCGGGGACGCGCGAGCCGCCGGGTCCGGCGGTGCCGCGTCCCAGGCCGTCCCGCGCGTGTGGGTGCTGAGCGGGGACGGCGAGCTGGCCGAGGGCTCGGTGTGGGAGGCCGCCGAGTTCGCCGGGTACCACCGCCTGGACAACCTGGTCCTGGTCGTGGACGCCAACCGGCTCGGGCAGCGCGGCCCCACCCGGCACGGCTGGGACCTGGACGCGTACACGAACCGGTTCAACGCTTTCGGCTGGCACACCCGGGCCATCGACGGCCACGACACGACCGCGATCGACGACGCCTACGTCGACGCCGAGGACACGTTGGGACGTCCGACCGCGATCATCGCGCGCACGCTCAAGGGCCGCGGCGTGCCCGAGGTCGAGAACCGCGAGGGCGCGCACGGCAAGCCCGTGCCGCAGCCCGATCTGGCCATCGCGGCGCTGGGCGGCGAGCCGCGCGACCGGGTGACCGTGCGCACGCGCCCGCCCGTCAACATGCGTGCGGTGCCGCGGGCCGGGGAGCGCGACGCCGATCGGGACAAGGACGCCGAGCTCCCGTCGTACGAGGTCGGTGAGAGCGTCCCGACGCGCAAGGCCTTCGGGGCGGCGCTCGCGGCGCTGGGCGATGCACGGGCGGACGTCGTCGCCATCGACGGCGAGGTCGGCGACTCCACCGGGCTCCAGCCTTTCGCCGAGCGCCACCCGGACCGGTTCCTGGAGTGCTACATCGCCGAACAGCAGCTCGTGTCCTCGGCCGTCGCGGCGCAGTCGCGGGGGTGGGTGCCGTACGCGGCGACGTTCGCGGCGTTCCTGACCCGCGCGCACGACTTCCTGCGCATGGCCGCGATCGGCCGCGCCGACCTGTGCATGGTCGGCTCACACGCCGGGACCTCCATCGGCCAGGACGGGCCGTCCCAGATGGGCCTCGAAGACCTGGCCATGTTCCGCACGCTGCACGGCAGCACGGTCCTGTACCCGTGCGACGCCAACCAGACCGCCCGGCTCGTCGCCGAGCTGGCCGACGGGACCGGCATCCGCTACTTGCGGACCACGCGCGGCGAGACGCCGGTCGTGTATGGACCGGACGAGGACTTTCCCGTCGGCGGCAGCAAGGTGCTGCGTGCCGGCGACGCCGACCGCGCCACCCTGGTGGCGGCCGGGATCACGGTGCACGAGGCGCTGAAGGCCGCCGACCGCCTGGCCGAACGGGGCGTGCCGGTACGGGTGGTCGACGCGTACTCGGTCAAGCCGATCGACGCGGCGGCGCTGCGCGAGGCCGCGGCGGCCACCGGCTGCCTGGTCACCGTCGAGGACCACCGGCCCGAGGGCGGTCTCGGCGACGCGGTGGCCGAGGTGTTCGCGGGTGCGGACACCGGGGACGCGCGGGACGACAGGGTGGGCGGCGACCGCACTCCGCCGCGGCTCGTCCGCCTGGCCGTCCGGCACATGCCGGGCTCGGCGACACCGGACGAGCAGCTCGCGGACTCGGGCATCGACGCGGCGGCGATCGAGGCCGCGGTGCTCGGCGTCGTCGGGAACGGGCGGGGCTGACGGACTGCCGCCGCGGGCGCACGTCGCGGGGGATCTCCGCAACAGGCCGTGTTTGCCGTTCCCGGCCGAGGGCAGCGTCGCGCATGCGAGATCCAAAAGCTTGATCCAAAACGCGAGGTCCGAACGCGATGCGCAACCGCGGGCCCCGAACGCGAGGCCCGAACGCCGGACCCGAACGCCGGACCCGAACCGAACGCGACACCCGTACGACCGAGTCACGAAAGCGAGTGGTACCCCATGGCAGCCGCACTCGACGGGCGGAAGATCGCCTTCCTGGTCGCCCCCGAAGGCTTCGAGCAGGTGGAGCTGACCTCGCCCTGGCAGGCGGTGGAAGGGGCCGGCGGCACGCCCACTCTGGTCTCCACCAAGGGCGGCAAGGCGCAGGGCTTCGACCACCTGGACCGCGCGGACCAGTTCGGCGTGGACGCCGAGGTGGCCGACACATCCGCGGACGACTTCGACGCGCTGGTCCTGCCCGGCGGCGTCGCGAACCCCGACTTCCTGCGCACGGACGAGGGCGCGGTGGCCTTCGCCAAGGCGTTCTTCGACCAGGGCAAGCCGGTCGCGGTGATCTGCCACGGCCCGTGGACGCTGGTCGAGGCCGGGGTCCTGCGGGGCCGCCGGGTGACCTCGTGGCCGAGCCTGGCCACCGACATCCGGAACGCGGGCGGAGACTGGGTGGACGAGGAGGTCGTGGTCTGCGAGGACGGGCCCAACACCCTGGTCAGCAGCCGCAAGCCCGGCGACCTCCCGGCGTTCGACGACGCCCTGGTACGCACCTTCGCCGCGGTTTGAGCGCTCACCCGCGAGGCCCGAGCCCGGAGACCCGAGGCCCGGAGACCCGAGCCCGAGACCAGCGACACCCGCGAACCCGAGAGAACAGCGAGAGGCCCCCTGATGTTTGAGGACAGCAAGGCGTTCAGCGGATTCGCCGTACAGGACATCGCCGCCGCCAAGGAGTTCTACGACCGCCTGCTCGGCGTCAGCACGATCGAGCGGAACGGCCTGCTGGAGCTGCACCTCTCAGGCGGCACCACCGTGCTGGTGTATCCCAAGGAAAACCACACCCCGGCCACGTTCACCATTCTGAACTTCCCGGTGCCGGACATCGAGAAGGCGGTCGACGAACTCACCGCACGCGGCGTCGCGATGCAGCGGTACGACGGGTTCGAGGCCGATGAGAAAGGCATCTGCCGCGACCCCGCCGGACCGCCGATCGCGTGGTTCACCGACCCGTCCGGCAACATCCTGTCGGTGCTTGAGGTGGCGTGACCTCCGGCGTCGGCCGGTGGATCGACACCTACCCCATCTCGGCGGCGAGCCGGTCGAGGCACTGGCGCCAGCCGGCCGCGACCCCTTCGGCGTTGCCCGTGTCGGTAGGCACGTGCGTGAGAACGACGACGCTGCCGCCGCTCTCCCCGGCACGGACCTCGACCCGCACGTGGTCGTCGAACTGTCGCTCGCTGCCCTGGAGATCGTGCTCGTCGAAGGCGAACACGCGCCGCTTGGGGTCGAAGTCGGTCAGCGTCGCCTCGATCACGCCGCCCTCGTACTCGAACGCCAGGCGGCCCCCGACGCGGGGCTCGAACGCGGCGACCGGGAACGGGTACCAGCGGCCCAGCCGTTCGGCGGTACTGACCACGGCCCACACCTGCTCCGGATCGTGCGGCAGGCGCCGCTCGAAACGCAGCGCGGAGCGGCCGTTGACGACAACTGTGGACACCATGCGCGGCTCCTTCGACGACGGGTACGGACGTTCACATTGTCCGACCGGCAATACCCGCAAACCCGTGCACACCGGATCCCCGCGCGTGTCGTCCCCGTGCGCGCGGCTGCGTCCGGCGGATGTCCGGTCAGTGCCGGGTCGGTGCCGGGTCGGTGCCCGGCCAGTGCCCGGGTCAGTGCCTGGTCCGTCCCCGGCCCGTGTCCGGTCACTGTCCGGTCAGTGTCCCGGCGTCCTCGCGCCGAACCTGCGGACGTACCGCTTCTGCCACGGCGTCTCGACCGCACGTTTGGCGTAGTGGGCCCGTACGTACGAGACGGCCTCGCCGGACGGCACCCCGTCCAGCACCGCCATGCACGCGAGCGCCGTACCCGTACGGCCGACCCCGCCGCCGCACGCGACCTCGACCCGCTGGTCCCCGGCCCGCTCCCACGCCTCGCGCAGCGCTTCGACGGCGTCCGGGCGGTCGGTCGGCAGCCGGAAGTCGGGCCAGCGGACCCAGCGGCTGTCCCAATCCACCGGCGGCGGTTCGTGGCCGAGCAGGTACAGCGCGAACTCGGGGTGCGGGCCGTGCGGCAGCGGTCGCCGCAGGCCCCGGCCGCGCACCCGGCGGCCGGAGGGAAGCCGCAGTACACCGGGGGTTTCGGGGTCCCATGTGGCAGTCATGCGGGCCACCTTAAAGGGGCACCCGGGGACCGCCGTCCGGCGTGCGCGGAAAGATCGGCGAAAACGGATCATTCGCCCGTGATCGGGTAGCCGGAAGGTATGAGGACTCAAGAACTTGCCGCGAGTGTGGCGGTACCGCTGACCCTTGCGGTCATCGCCGCCGTGATTGTGGCGGGCTTGCTCATCTGGCCGGTCGTGAACGGCGTCCGGCAACGCCGGCGTCCGCCCCCGGACAATGCCCGCGAGGTCGCTTGGACGGCGCACGACGACAACGTGCGCCATGCCCGTGAACCCAACGAGATGCCGCGCGACGGCCGGCGGCGTCTCCCCCACGAGATCGCCGGGTACGGGACGCTGAGCTCCCGCCCCCGCGCCGACGAGCCGCCGACCCCGGCGCCGCCGCCGGGCCCGGACAGCGGGTCCACGTCGCGGCCGCCCGAATAGCCGCGGGGGCGCCCCGCCGGGTCGGACGGCCCGGCGGGGCGCCCCCTTGCCCGGTTCGTCACCGGACCGGCGTGCTTCCGTGGCACGTGGTCGACGCGCTGCGCACGCGTCCGTTGCACGCATTCGTCGCACACGTTCGTCGCACACGTTCGTCGCACATCCGTCGCGGAGGGCCGCGGAATCGGAGGTGTGCGAGGGTTGAGTGCTGTCCTCTGGGACGCGCGTGAAGCATCCTCACCGGAGCAATCGGCGCAACCGCCACAAGAAAGCGTCGTTGCCCGAACAATCGGCTTAAAACTGCGGGAAGGCGCCGACAATAGAGGCCAGTACCCGGACTTTCCCGGCCGGGCGATCACGCGCACCGACCCGGTGGATGCCAGGAGGCGCGCGATGGTGCCGACAATCGACCGCTACGCCATAACCCTCACGGGGGGCCCGGGCGGTCCGCACACGCCGCCGATGGTACTGACCGTGCACCGCACCGAACTCCACGGTCCGGACGGCTTTCCGGTGTACAGCGACGCCAGCGGCCTGTTCCGTGTCCAGATTGCGGGCGACGTGGCGCGGCCGCTCACCGGGACCAAGTGCTTCGGCCACAAACTGCTGCATGCCGTACCGCTTCCGTAACCAGTCCGCGCATTTCGTCTCGGACGCACGGTGACGGGAGCGTTGTCGCGTCGGCTCCGGCCGCATCGGACCGCCCGTCCCGGGTAGCCCCCGGGAAAGGAACGCGTGCGCAGCAGTCCGGAAAGGAGCCCTCTCATGCCGCATCAGGAAAGGGGCGACGACGTCTACCAGCCGGTGAACTCGGACGCCGGCAATCCCCCGAACGACGATCTGGACCTGCAAAACGCCCTGGACGAACGAACGCTCGACGACACACTGGACGAGGGCTACTCGCCGCCGGAACGCCCGCTCGCGGTCGAGGACTACGGCACGACGCAGGATGAACAGGCGTCCGGCGAACCGCTCGACCTGCGCCTGGCGCGCGAACAGCCCGAGGTGGCACCCTCCCCCGGCGACGGCATCGGCGATCTCGCGGAAGGCAACGGAGAGCCGGTGGACGGGCAGGTGGGCGACGAGCGCACCGGGCGACTGACCGATGACGAGGCGTCGTCGCGGTACGGATACCGGGGACTTGGGCACGACGTGGGTATCGACGGAGGTGCGGCGACGGCCGAGGAGGCGGCCGTGCACACGATCCCCGACGAGAGGTAGGTCCGCCTACATGCGAGACGAACCGGCTCCGCCGTGGGACGCGACCCTCGGCGTCGAGGAGGAATTCCTCATCGCGGACCCGGTGCGCCTCGAACCGCTGGCGGCCGTACCCGACATCCTGGACACCGTGGCCGAGCAGGCCGTCGCGGCCGAACTGAAGACGGAGTTGCTGGCCTCGCAGGTCGAGGCGGCGACCGGGGTGTGCGGGACGCCGACCGCGCTGCGTAGCCAACTGGCCGAGTCCCGCCGGGCGTTGGCAGAGGCGGCGGCGGTGCACGGGGCCGTCGTCCTGTCCACCGGGTTCGCTCCGGACTCGTCGGACCGTGCCGTGCACGAGGTGTCGGCGGGCGAGCGCTACCGGCAGGTGGGCGACCTCTACCAGGCGGTGGCCACGGACTACTCGGCGTGCGGCTGCCATGTGCACGTGGGCGTCGGCGACCGCGGCACGGCGGTGGCGGTGGTCAACCACCTGCGGCCGTGGCTGCCGACGCTGCTGGCGCTGTCGGCGAACTCCCCCTTCGCGAACGGGCGGGACACGGGGTACGCGTCATGGCGCGCGGTGACCCAGTGCCGCTTTCCCGGGTTCGGAGTCCCGCCGTGGTTCCGCGATCTGGCGGCGTACGAACAGGCGTTGGCCCGCCGAGCGGAACTCGGGATCACCGTGGACGCGCGCATGACCTTCTGGGTCGCACGGCCGTCGGAGCACGTTCCGACGGTCGAAGTGCGCGTTGCGGACGCCCTCGCGACGGTCGATGAGACCGTCTTGCAGGCGGGGCTGGTCCGGGCGCTGGTGGTGCGGGCGCAGATGGACCTGAAGGCGGGACGGGAGGCCCCGCCGGGCGACCCGTCGGTGGCGGAGGCTGCCATGTGGTCTGCGGCGAGGTACGGGCTCGACGGTTTCGGGGTGGATCCGTTCTCCGAACGCCGGGTGCCTGCCGACAAGTTGCTGGACGACCTGTTGGCGCACGTGGCCGACGCCCTGACCGAGACCGGGGACCGCGAGGAGGTGTTGGCGCTGGCCGCCGCGGTACGGAGCGAGGGGACGGGCGCCCGGCGGCAGCGGATCGCGGCGAAATCGGGCGGGCTGCGGGCTGCGGCCGACTTGGTCACCTTGCGGCCCGGACCGGACGGCGGCGACGGCTGGTCGCGGTGACGGCTGGTTTCCCGTGAAGGCGGGATTTTGTGAAGGCGGGATTCCGTGAAGGCCGGTTTCTGTAAAGGCCGGTTTGTGTGAAGGCCCGATTCCGTGACGGCCCGTTTCTGTGCAGGCCGGTTGCCGGTGAGGGTTGGCTGCGGCAGTGCGGGGCCGGTCAGACGTCGCAGAGTTGGGGCACGAGCGTCGCGTACGTCCACTCCTCCCACTCCCGCGGCGTCCAACCGCGTTCCCGGACGAAGAGCAGGTACAGCTCGGTGCTCAGCATGGCGTAGAGCAGGTCCGCGGCGCGTGCGGGTGGGACGTCCGGCCGCGCGCCCGGCTTGGCGGTCAGGGCCGCCGCGGCCGCGGACTGCACGACGAAGCGCGGGTCGGTGCCACTCGGCCACAGGGCCGCCACATCGGGGTCGGTGGCCACGGCCGCGGCGACCATCTCGGTGATGGGCGCGACGCGTTGGAGCACCGCACGGGTCCCGGCGATGTGCGCGCGCAGATGTTCGGTCGCGGTCGGCGCGGCCAGCGCGTCCCGGAACCAGGGGCGGTCCATGGTGGCCACCGGTTCGTCGTCGCCGGCGATCGTGACGTCGACGAGTTCCTTGAGCAGCGCCCGCTTGTTGCCGAAGACGAAGTAGATCGTCTGGACGGCGACACCGGCCTCCTTCGCGACCTCTTGCAGGGTGGTCGCCCCGTAGCCCTGCGCGGTGAACAGGGTGTGTGCCGCATCGACGATCCGGCGGCGCGTCTGCCGCGCCTTCTCGGCCTGTTTCCCGCGGCCGCCCTTGACTGGACTCATGACTGGAGTGTAGCTCTAGAGTATCGACTAGAGTTCAACTCTAGAGATAAGCGCCAGATATCAGCGCTGGTACCAGGTGCCAGAGATCGGCACACCCCGCACCCGCAGAGGAGCCACCGTCATGAGCGTCGTCCGCATGGTCCGCTTCAGGACCGACCCCGCCGACACCGACGAGATGCTGACCCGCCGCGCGGCCATGATCGACGTCGTCCGCGCCAAAGTCCCCGGCCTGATCGAGGCGCGGCTGTCCCGCCTGGAGGACGGCTCCTGGATCGACCAGTGGCAGTACGCGACCGCCGCGGACGCCGAGGCGGCCGTCGCCGACGCCGACGAAATCCCCCAGGTGCGCGCCGCGTTCGCCCTCGTCACCGAGCCCGTGGGCGAGATGGCCGAGGTCGTCGACGTCCGCTGAACGCGCCGAAGCCCGCACGACGCACGAGGCGCCACGTACACCCCGGAAGGAACAGCGCGATGAAAGTCCTGGTACTCGGCGGCTACGGAGCCGTCGGCCGGCACGTGGTGGCCGTGCTGCGCGATGCGGGCGACACCGCGTACACCGCGGGCCGCAACCCCGCCCGCGCCGACCGCGTCGTGGACCTGCGGCAGGGCGGCCTGGCCCCGGCCGCGCTGAAGGGAATCGACGTCGTCGTCAACGCCGCAGGGGTCGAGCGCCCGCACCTCGTCACGCAGGCGACCGATGCGGGCGCCGCGTTCGTGGACATGACCGCCTCCACCGCGTACGTGCACGCGGTGGAGGCGATGTCCCCGGCGGGGCCGGTTCTGCTCAGCGTCGGCCTGGCGCCGGGTCTGACCACGCTGCTCGCGACCGCCGCGTACGCCGACGCGCCCGGCCCGGTGGACATCGCCCTCGTGCTCGGCGCGGGCGAGAAGCACGGCCCGGCCGCGACCGCGTGGACTTACGACCTGATCGGCCGGCACTTCCCCGACACCGAAGGGGGCCCTCCACTGCGCAACTACACGCGCGGCCGGGCCTTCGAGCTCCCCGGGCTGGGCAAACGGCGGCTCTACCGTACGGACTTCTCCGATCAGCACACCCTCACGCGCGACCTGGGCGCGCCCGTTCGCACGTACTTCGGCCTCGACTCGCGCGCCGCTACGGCCGCGCTCGCGCTACTGACCCGCGTACCGGGCGGCTCGCGCGCGCCACGCGGGCTGCACGTGCCGGGCAGCGACCGGTGGGTGGCGTACGCCCGCTCCGCCTCCGGCCGCGCCCACTGGGCCGAGGGCCGCTCGCAGTCGCTCGCCACCGCCTTGGTGACCGTTGCGGCCGTACGTCGAACAGTCAGCCTGGGAGCGGGAGTTCACCACCTCACCAAGGTGCTCGCACTCGAAGAGGCAGCCGCAGAGGAAGGCATCACCCTCCACATCCCGGCCACACGATGACCAGGCGCGGCGACGGCCGGTCACACAGCCGTACGCCCGCCCCCACTCGGCCCGCCGTCCGCCGCCGCACCCCCGGGAGCCGACCCGTCCCCGGCACCTCCGCCCTCCGGCCCCCCGTCCCCCAAAACCCGCGTCCCCGGATGGAACAGACACGCAAGGAAGCTCAAAACCAAGGCCGCCGCCATGGCGTAGAGGACCGCCTGCGTAGCCTCCGCATAATCCCGCTGAATCTCCGGCCAGACCCGCTGCACGAGTTCCGCCGTCGGCCCGCTCCCCGTGTGGTCGCCGCCGCCCGCGCCGGTGATGCTGTCGCCGAGCGCGTCGCCGACCGCGCGTGCCTCGGCGGCGGGGAGTCCTTCGTCCCGCAGTGTGTCGGTGATGCGGTCGGCGGTGGTGTGCACGAGGAGGGTGCCGAGGGCGGCCATGCCGAGGGCGGAGGCGAAGTTGCGCACCGTCTGGGTGATGCCGGTGACCTCGCCGTACGAGGCCCCGATCGAACGGTTGACCGCGTCCGTCGACGCCGGACCGAGCAGCAGCCCGATCCCGGCCCCGGCCATGACGATGTAGAACCACTGCGCGCCGAGCGAAAGGTCGGTGGCCGTGTGCCCCCACAGCGCGAACCCGCCCGCGCTGACGAGGGTTCCGGCGAGCATCGACGGCTTGGCGCCGCGTTTGTCGAGGACACGTCCGCCGATCTGCGCGGCGGGGCCGAACCCGGCGAAGAAGATCAGCAGGTACAGCCCGGCCTCGGACGCGGACGAGCCGAGCGCGACCTGCGAGTACACCGACGCGAAGAAGAACACCGGGACGAAGGCGATCATCGCGAAGAACAGCACCGCGTTGTCGGCGGAGAATGCGCGGTCCCGGAACACGCGGACCTTGATCAGCGGGACCTCGGTGCGCAACTCTACGGCCACGAACGCCGCGAGCAGCACCAAGCCGCCGACGATGCACGCCCACGTGGCGGCACTCCCCCAGCCCCACGACTGGGCCTGCTGGAGTCCCAGCACCGCGGCGGCCATTCCACCCGCCACCAGGGCCGCACCCGGCAGGTCGAGCGGTTCGCGCCGGTGCTCCGTGCGGATGTCGGCGCGCAGCGTGAGCACCACGGCCACGATCGCGACCGGGATGTTGACCCAGAAGATGCCGCGCCACGTCCACGTGGTGAGCCAGCCGCCGAGGATCGGCCCGACCGCCGTGAGGCCGCCCGACAGGCCGAAGAACAGCGCGAGGGCGCGCCCGCGTTCCTCGACCGGGAACACCGAGACCACGATCGCGAGCGCCGCCGGGAACATGAGCGCGCCGCCGATGCCCTGCGTGGCCCGGAATGCCACCAGCCACGTCTGCGCGATGTCCCCGGACGGCGCTGCGCCGCACAGGGCCGAGGACACCGCGAAGACCGCGATGCCGACGAGCACCATGCGGCGGTGGCCGAGGACGTCCGACAGCCGCCCGCCGAGCGCGAACGCGGCGGCCATCGCGAGGAGGTACGCGTTGACGACCCACTGCACGCCCGTGGCGGTCAGACCCAGTTCGCGCACGATGTCGGGCGCCGCGATCGACACGATCGACTGGTCGATGAAGGTCATCGACACGGCGAAGAGCATGGCCGCGAGCGCGGTGTAGCGGCCGCCGCGGGCGGCGAAACGGTTCATGCGGGCAGTCTCCTCGGCGGCCGCGGGCGCTACGCGTTCAGGACGTCCGCGAGATCGTACCGCGCGGGCTCGGCGAGTTGCGCGTAGGTGCAGTCGGCGGCGTCCTTGTCCGGGCGCCAGCGCCGGAATCGCGTCGTGTGCCGGAACCGGTCGCCCTGGGTGTGGTCGTACGCCACCTCGCACACCAACTCGGGGCGCAGCGGCACCCAGTCCAGCGTGCGCCCGCCCGTCCAGCGGCTCACCGCGCCCGGCAGGCGGTCGGTCTCGTGTGCCTCGGCCTCGGCCCAGCGCGCCCAGGGGTGCTCGGACAGGTCCTCGATGCGGTGAGGCTGGAGCTCGTCGACGAGTTCGGCGCGACGAGCCATGGTGAAGGACGAACTGACGCCGACGTTTTGCAGGCGCCCGCTGTCGTCGTACAGCCCGAGCAGCAGCGAGCCGACGATCGGCCCGGACTTGTGCTCGCGGTACCCGGCCACGACGCAGTCGGCCGTGCGCTCGTGCTTGACCTTGACCATCGCGCGTTCATCGGGGAGGTAGCGACCCGCCGGGTCCTTGGCCACGATGCCGTCGAGGCCGGCGCCCTCGAACCGCTCGAACCACGCGGCGGCGACCTCGGGGTCGTCGGTCGCGGGGGCGAGGTGCACGGGCGGCGGCGTGTGGGCGAGCGCGCGTTCCAGGGCCGCGCGACGTTCGGTCAGCGGCCGTTCCATGTAGGAGTCGTCGCCGAGCGCGAGCAGGTCGAACGCGACGAACGACGCCGGCGTCGTCTCGGCCAGATGCCGTACGCGCGACTCCGCCGGGTGGATGCGGTCCTGCAACCGGTCGAAGTCGAGGTGGTCCCCGGTTGCGATGACGAGCTCGCCGTCCAGCACGCAGCGCTCGGGCAGGAGCCGCAACGCGGCGTCCACGACGTCGGGGAAGTAGCGGTCGAGCGGCTTGGTGTTGCGGCTGCCGATCAGCACCTCGTCGCCGTCGCGGAAGACGATGGCGCGGAAGCCGTCCCACTTCGCCTCGTAGTGCATGCCGGGCGGAATCCGGGCGGCGGCCTTGGCGAGCATCGGCTTGACCGGTGGCATGACGGGAAGGCGCATGGCCACAGTCTGCCGCGACAAACCCCCACAAACTCATAGCAACACCAGATAACTCCAAATACGCCGCCAATCACCCACCGCTGGTTACTCTGAGGCATGAGCGCTGCCGAGCAACTGGAGATCGACGGCAGGTCCGTCCGGCTGAGCAACGCCGACAAGGTGTACTTCCCCGAGCGCGGCTTCACCAAGGGCGACATCGTCCGGTACGTCATGGCCGTCGGCCCGGGCATGCTCCGCGCGTTGGCCGACCGGCCGACGACGCTGGAGCGGTACCCGGACGGCGTGCACGGCGAGTCCTTCTACCAAAAGCGCGTGCCGAAGTACCTGCCGGAATGGATCCCGACCGCGCGCATCCGGTTCCCGAGCGGACGCACGGCGGACGAGATGTGCCCCGACAGCGTCGCCGCGCTCGTCTGGGCCGCGAACCTGGGCTGCCTGACCTTCCACCCCTGGCCGGTGCGCCGCCCCGACACCGAGCACCCCGACGAACTGCGCATCGACCTCGACCCGCAGCCCGGCACCGATTTCGCGGACGCCGTCCGCGCCGCGCACGAGATGCGGGGCGTCCTCGCGGACCACGGCCTCACCGCCTGGCCCAAGACCTCCGGCGGCCGCGGCCTGCACCTCTTCGTCCCGATCCGCCCGAAGTGGACCTTCGTCGAGGTACGCCGCGCGGTCATCGCCCTCGGCCGCGAACTCGAAACGCGCATGCCGGACCACGTGACGATGTCGTGGTGGAAGGAGGAACGCGGCCAGAAGGTCTTCGTCGACTACAACCAGATGGCGCGCGACCGCACCATCGCCAGCGCGTACTCCGTACGCGCCAACCCCCGGGCCACCGTCTCCGCCCCGCTCACCTGGGACGAACTCGACGACGCCCACCCGGACGACTTCGACATCGCCACCATGCCGGAGCGCTTCGCGCGCCTGGGCGACCTCCACGCCGAGATGCCGAACAACCCCTGCGACCTGACCCCCGCGCTGACCCTGGCCGACCGCCACACCCGGGACCAGTCCCTGGGCGACCTCCCCTACCCCCCGGACCACCCCAAAATGCCCGGCGAACCCCCCAGAGTCCAACCCAGCCGAGCCCGTCCTCCGGAAACCCCGTAGCCCAGGGCCCAACCCGCCGCGCAGATCGCCCCCGCAGGTGTCGCCGCTCGGCGAAGCGTGGCCTTCGGGTTGATGCGGCGCCCCACAGTCGGTGCGCTGGATGCGCTTGGTGGGGGGTGTCCGCCATCCCCCGGAAAGGGTCTCGGCCTGTCGCCCCCGCACGCGTCGCCGCTCGGCGGAGCGTGGCCTTCAGGTTGATGCGGCGCCCCACAGCCGGTGCGCTGGATGCGCTTGGTGGGGGGGTGTCCGCCACCCCCCGGAAAGGGTCTCGGCCTGTCGCCCCCGCACGCGTCGCCGCTCGGCGGAGCGTGGCCTTCAGGTTGATGCGGCGCCCCACAGCCGGTGCGCTGGATGCGCTTGGTGGGGGGGTGTCCGCCACCCCCCGGAAAGGGTCTCGGCCTGTCGCCCCCGCACGCGTCGCCGCTCGGCGGAGCGTGGCCTTCAGGTTGATGCGGCGC
This sequence comes from Yinghuangia sp. YIM S09857, assembly GCF_051388915.1. NCBI lineage: Bacteria > Bacillati > Actinomycetota > Actinomycetes > Kitasatosporales > Streptomycetaceae > Yinghuangia > Yinghuangia sp. YIM S09857. Next base: position 451,274 of record NZ_JBPKBH010000002.1, read on the forward strand.
CCCACAGCCGGTGCGCTGGATGCGCTTGGTGGGGGGGTGTCCGCCACCCCCCGGAAAGGGTCTCGGCCTGTCGCCCCCGCACGCGTCGCCGCTCGGCGGAGCGTGGCCTTCAGGTTGATGCGGCGCCCCACAGCCGGTGCGGTCGATGCGCTTGGTGGGGGGTGTGTCTGCCACCCCCCGGAAAGGGTCTCGGCCTGTCGCCCCCACACGCGTCGCCGCTCGGCGGAGCGTGGCCTTCGGGTCGGTGCGGCGCCCCACAGTCGGTGCGCTGGGTGGGGGGGTGTCCGCCATCCCCCGGAAGGGGGGCGGCGTGACAGGATTGGGGGGTGTTGGGATATGGGAGGTTTGAGACGCCGTTTGTGGGGCGGGGAGCGGAGATCGGGGCGCTCAAGGATGCGTTGCGGCGGGCTCGGGGTGGGGATCCTCAGGCGGTGCTGGTGGCCGGTGAGGCCGGGGTCGGGAAGACGCGGCTGCTGACGGAGGCCACCGGGCTCGCGGCGGAGGCCGGGATGACGGTGCTCGTGGGGCACTGCGTCGATCTCGGCGAGGTGGGTCTGCCGTACTTTCCCTTCACCGAGATGCTGCGGACCGTCGAGGCCGACGCGGCGCTGGCGCGCACGCTGGACGGGCATCCCGCCGTGCAGCGGCTGCTGTCGCCCGGCGCGCGCGAGCAGGACGCCGGGCGCGAGACCGGGGTGCGGTTGCGGCTGCTCGACGACGTCGCCGCGCTCGTCGCGGATCTCGCCGAGCAGGCGCCGGTGCTGTTGGTGGTCGAGGACCTGCACTGGGCGGACCAGTCGACACGCGATCTGCTGCGTTTCCTGCTCACGCGCCTCGTGCCGCAGCGTTCCGGCGGAGCGGCGAGCCAGCGTGTGGCCTTGCTCGCGTCGTACCGGTCCGACGACCTCCACCGCCGACACCCCCTGCGGCCCCTGCTGGCGGAGCTTGTACGGCTGCCCCCGGTGACGCGCCTGGAGCTCGGCCCGATGGACGACGACGCCGTGGCGCGACTCGTACGGTCGTTCGACGCGGAGCCGGTGCCCGAGGACACCGTGCGGCGCATCGTCGAGCGCGCCGAGGGGAACGCCTTCTACGCCGAGGAACTGCGCGCCGCCGCGGCCGACAGTCTCGGCGGCGTACCGCCGGGCCTGGCCGAGGTGTTGCTGACCCGCATCGAGCAACTGTCCTCCACCGCCCAGCGCGTGCTGCGCACCGCGGCCGTGGGCGGGCGGCGCGTGGAGCACCGGCTGCTCAGCGACGCCGTCGAACTCCCCGAGGAGGATCTGGAGTCCGCGCTGCGCGAGGCGGTTGGACGGCACCTGCTCGTGTCGGAGCCGGACGGCACCTACGCGTTCCGGCACGCGCTGACGCGTGAGGCCGCGTACCGCGACCTGTTGCCGGGCGAACGCGTGCGCATCCACGGGCTGTACGCCCGTCTGCTGACCGCCGACGACCGCCGCGCCGGGAGCGCCGCCGAGCGCGCGCACCACCACCGGGAGAGCCACGACCTGCCCGGCTCCCTGACCGCGTCCCTGGAGGCCGCCGACCATGCGGCCCGGGTCGGAGCCCCCGCCGAGGAACTGCGGCACGTCGAGTCGGCCCTGGACCTGTGGGACGCCGTGCCCGACGCCGCGGACCTCGCCGAGACCGACGACGTGGCCCTCATGCTCCGCGCCTCGGCGGCGGCCGTACGCATGGGCGAGGCCCATCGCGCGGTCACGCTCGCCCGCGCCGCCCTCGGCAAGGTCGCGTCGGGCGCCGACACCAACCTCGCCGCGAAGGTCCGCTACACCCTCGCGTCGAACCTCATGAGCGTCGACAACCTCCAGGCCGCCTACGAGTTCAGCAGCCAGGCGCTCGCCCTCATCCCGGCCGACCCGCCGTCGCTCACCTGGCTGTGGGCCGCCGCGACCCACATTCAAGCCGCCTATTACGTCAGCGAGTTGGAAATCGCGCGGGAGTTGGGTGCCCGCGTCATCGAGGCGGCCACCCTGCTGGGCGCGGACGACGTGCGCGCCGACGTGCTCATCAGCACGACCGGCATGAGCAAGGACAACCGCCAGACCGAGGCGGGCCGCGAACGTCTGCGCTCGGCACACGACTTGGCGCGCCAGGCGGGCAACGCGGCGATCGAGCTGCGCGCGGTCTTCAACCTGGCGATGGGTTCGTACGAGTCGGGCCGCCTGGACGAGGCCATGCGCTGGCTCGACGAGGGCCACGAACGGGCCCGCCGCACCGCGCAGTTGACGTCACCGTACCCGCTGGAGATGCGCTACCTCCGCGCCCTCACCCTCTACACCGTGGGCCGCTGGGACGACGCGCTGTCCGCCGCCGCGACCGCACCCTCGGCGTTCGGCCACGTGGACGGCGCAGGGCTGTACGTCCCTTTGGGGCGCGGCGAGCCCGGGGTCGCGGAGCGCGCCGAAGCGCTGTTCACGCGCAGGCCGTTCAACTGGATGGGCTCGCTGGTCGGCGGTGCCGTGATGACCGAGGAGGCTGCGCTGCGGGGCGACGCCCGCGCCGCGGTCGATTGGGCCGGGCGTACGCTCGACGCGCTGGAGACCGAAAGGATCCCCTACCCCGACATCGGAATCCGGCTCTCCGCCCTGGCGTTGGGCGCCATCGGCGACGAGGCCGCCGCGCTGCGCCTGACCGGCGACACCGCCGCGCTGGCCGAATGGGCCGAGGTGGCCGATGGGTTGGTGGAGCTCGCCCGGACCACCGAGCGACGCCCGAAGCACCACAACAGCAGCGGGCCCGAGGGCAAAGCGTGGCTGCTGCGCGCCGAGGCCGAACGCCTGCGCATCGCGGGCGAACCGGCGGTGGAGGCGTGGCGGAAGGCGGTCGCGGCCTTCGACTACGGCAACGTGTACGAGCACGCCCGTGTCCAACTGCGCCTGGCCCAGGCCCTCCTGGCCGACGACGAGCGCGAGGAGGCGGCCGCGGTCGCAAGCACGGTGCGCGACACGGCCGAACGCCTCAAGGCGGCGCCGCTGCGCGAGGCGGTCGACGCGCTGATGCGCCGCGCCCGGCTCGGCAGCACCCCCGGCGCCGCGACGCGCGAACCCGTCGCCGACGCCGCGGTGCTGACCGGCCGCGAGCACGAGGTGCTGGAGCTCCTGGCGCTCGGGCGGACCAACCGCCAGATCGGCGAGGAGCTGTTCATCAGCGCCAAGACCGCGAGCGTGCACGTGTCCAACATCCTGGCGAAGGTGGGCGCCGCCTCGCGGACCGAAGCGGTGGCGATGGCATACCGCAAGGGCCTGATCGCGGACGCCGGGCGCGACCCGGGACCGGAAGCCCGGTGACCCGGAGCGTGCCGACGCGCGGCCAAAGCGGCTGCTCCCGCCGAACCCCCGTGACAGAAGACCCGGTTGCCGGGCACGACACGCGAAGTGGCGTGCCCGGCACAGCGAGTCAGCCGTTCGGCAGGATCACCGCGCGGCCGTTGACCTTCCCGTCGTGCAGCCGCTCGTACGCCTTCGGCGCCTCGTCGAGCGTGTACGTCTCCACGTGCACGTCGACCGCGCCGGCCCGGGCGAGGTTCAGCACCTCGATCAACTCACCGCGGCTACCCCAGTAGGGCGCCCTGACGGCGACGTCGTACGGCACCGACCCGAAACCGACCGGCACCGTGCCGCCGCCGATCCCGACGATGGTGACGTCGCCCTCGACGGCCGCGCTCGCCGCGGCCGTCGCCACGGTCGGCTCCGCGCCGACGAAGTCGAAGACGGCCTCCGCCCCTAGCCCGCCCGTAAGTTCACGGACCTTTGCGGCCGCGGCGGCGTCGGACAGCACCGTCTCGTGCGCACCGACCTGCCGGGCGAGTGCGAGCTTGTCGTCGTTGACATCGAGGGCGATGACGCGCGCGGGCGTCATCGCACGCAGCAACTGGATGGCCACGTGGCCGAGTCCGCCCGTGCCGATGACGACGGCGGTGCTCCCGGCGACAAGCTTCGGCACCGACACCTTGATGGCGTGGTACGGCGTCAGCCCCGCGTCGGTCAGCGGCACCGTCGTGACGGGGTCGAGCCCGTCGATCGGCACGAGGTGGCGGGCGTTGTCGACGAGCATGTACTCGGCGATCGCGCCGTCCGCACCCAACCCCGGCGGGCGAATGCCGAGTTCCTCCGCGCGCAGGCAGTAATTCTCCTTGCCCTGGGCGCACTTGGCGCACGTACCGCAGCCCCAGGGACCGTACACGGCCACCGCGTCGCCGACGGACAGGCCGGTGACCCCCGACCCGAGCGCCGCGACGGTGCCGGCACCCTCGTGTCCGAGGGTGAACGGCAGGGGGATGGACAGGACTTCGGCGGGCATCGACATGACGGCGATGTCCGAGTGGCAGACCCCGGCGGCGGTCACGCGCAACAGCACCTGCCCCGGTCCGGGTTCGGGATCCGGGACGCTCACCAGCTCGGGCGGCCCGCCGATCGTCCGGTACTGCAATGCCTTCATGTGCCTGCCTCCTTGGTGCGGCCTGGGGTGGTCCTTCCGGATCCGCGGGGTCGCGGTCGGTTGCGGCGACGACGTCCGCGAGGACGTCGAAGTTCGCCGCGACCTGCCGCGCGGACGATTCCGGGACGCCGTGCCGCGCCCAGGCGCGAAGCACGGCCACGAGGGTTCCGGCGCCCGCGCCGACGGCGACCGCCGCGCGCGGGTCGTGTGCGGGGTCGGCGCCCATGCGGGCGGCGAGGATGCGCACCGACTCCTGTTCGGCGCCGGCGCGGATGCGCCGGTACGCGGCGGTCGACGCGGGCTCACGGTCGGTCCGGCGGGACAGTTCGAGCCGTCCGCGCGGCGGCGCACGGTGTCCCGACCGGGGCTACCACTCCACATCGAAGGCGTTCAACAGAGCCGCCGTGGAGGGGACTTCCACACCCTGCTCGGTCCAGATCGTCTTGCCGGACCGCCGGTAGCGGCTCCCCCATCGCGACGTGAGCTGCGCCACGAGGAACAGGCCGCGGCCGCCCTCGTCCGTCGCCACCGCCCGCCGCAGGCGCGGCTGGGTGTTGCTCGGGTCGGAGACCTCGCAGACCAGGATGTCGTCGCGTACGAGGCGCAGTCCGACCGGGGCTCCCGCGTACCTGATGGCGTTGGTCACCAGCTCGCTCACCACCAGCTCGGTGGTGAAGGCCAGTTCCTCCAGCCCCCAATCGCGCAGCTGCCGGGAGGTCAGCTCCCGGGCCCGGGACACCACGGACGGGTCCGCCGGCAGCTCCCACTCGGCCACCGCCGATGCCGGGATAGCGCGCGTTCGGGCGAGCAGGAGCGCGATGTCGTCGTCCCGCGCCGGGGCGAGGCGGGCCACGACGTCCGGTCCGATCTGTTCCAGCGGGCGATCGCGGTTCTCCGTCAGCACGTCGCAGAGCAGTTCCAGGTTGGCCCCGACGTCGACGCCCCGGCGCTCCACGAGTCCGTCCGTGAAGAACGCCAGCACCGAGCCCTCGGGAAGGTCGATCTCCACCGCCTCGAACGGCATGCCGCCCACCCCCAGCGGCGGCCCCGGCGGCACGTCCACGAGTTCCGGCTCCTCGCCGGGCCGCAGCACGACCGGCGGCGGGTGCCCCGCGCTCGCCAACGAGCAGCGCCGGGCCACCGGGTCGTAGACCGCGTACAGGAACGTCGCACCCTGGGCGGCGAGTTCGGACGTGGGGTCGTCCGGGTCGTGCTCGGGCCAGTAGCTCAGCACCAAGTCGTCCAGGTGGCTGAGGAGTTCGTCGGGCTCCAGGTCGAGGTCGGCGAGTGTCTGGACGGCCGTGCGGAGGCGTCCCATCGCGGCCGTGGCCCCCAGGCCGTGGCCCACGACGTCCCCGACCACGAACCCGGTCCGCAACGACGACAGCGCCAGGACGTCGAACCAGTCGCCGCCGACCCCGGCCTCCCCTTCCGACGGGAGGTAGGTGCCCGCCGTCTCGGCCGCCGCGGTCCGCGTCACCGGCCGCGGCAGCAGGCTCCGTTGCAGGGCGACGGCGGTACGGTGCTCGCGCGTGTACCGCCGCGCGTTGTCGACGCTGATCGCGGCCCGCGAGGCGATCTCCGCGAGGAGGTCGGCGTCCTCGTCGTCGAAGTTCCGCGCGGTGTGGGTACGCCACAGGGTGACCGCCCCCAGCACCAGCCCGCGTGCGAACAGCGGGATGGCGAGCATCGAATGCGCGCCCTCGGGGATGATGCTGCGCAGCCCGTCCCCGTCCAGGCCCAGCGCCTCGGCGAGGACGCCCATGTCGGACACCGCCACCGCCGCGCCCTGGACAACCGGCCGCAGCAGGTTGCTGTCCGCGAACTCCGGCAGGAGGTCGCCGATGCCCGCGACCGCTCCGGGCCATTCGGCCTCGCCCGACGGCGCCACGGCGACGCGCCGCATCCTGGGGGACGTGGTGTCGATCCGCGTGTCGATCAGGCCCGGCTCGTCGCCGTGCAGCACCGGTTCGGCGAGGTCCACGGACGCCAGGTCGGCGAGGTCGGGGACAAGTACGTCGACCAGGCCGCGGGTGGTCTGGGCGAGGTCGAGACTCGCCCCGATATCCGCGGCGGCCTGATGCGCCAATCGGGTGTAGCGCTGGGTGCGCTCCTGGGCCGCCTCCCACTCCGCGGCGCTCTCGCGCGGCAGCAGCAGAACCAGCCAGCCGTGTTCGTCGGCGTTCCCGGACAGCGGCTGCGCGGCGTACCGGAACTCGCGCGACACGCCGGATCCGGACGGCTCCCGGAACGTCGCGGCGCCCGCGCGCGTGGCCCCGGTGCCCGCCGCCAGCGCGGCGCGCAGCCCGCCGGCGAAGTCCAGGCCCGCGAGGAGCCGGCGCGCGGCAGGCGTCGACCATGCGACGGTTCCGTCCGCACCGAGCACTACCGCGGCAGCCTCGACACCGTCGACCAGAAACGGCACCTCGCCCGTGCCGGTCCCGCCGGGTGATCCCATCCTCGCTCGCCTTTGCCGTCCGTTGCTGGGGCTTCAGTGAATCCCAGCAATCCGGGTGTTTCCACCTGAAGGTCCGTGCCGGTGGCACCAGAGGCTACGTGCCCGGAACAGCGCCGAACGATGCGTGCGAAGCGGGGGACTCCCTCCATTGATGGTCGGGTGCGGGCTCGAAGGGTTCGGAGCAGTTCGTACGGGCTTCCACGGGCTCCCACGGGTGTCCGCTGAGGGTCGCGCGCGGGCTCGAAGGGCTCGCACGATGCTCGGACGGGCTTTCACCGGCTCCCACGGGTGTCCGCCCGCTGAGGGTCGGGGGCGGGCTCGACGGGCTCGCACCAGCTCGGACGGGCGTCCACGGGCTCCCACGGGCTTCCACGAGCATCCGCGGGCTTCCGCGCGTCCGCCGGTTCGGCGCGTGGGCGGTGGCGGTACTCGCGTCCCCTCACGCGCCCCGGCGGCACCGCGCCATCGGGCCGAGCAGGCCGAGCGGGCCCGACATCTTCCCGTGCGCGGTCAGCGCGAGGCACGAGGCGGTCACCGTCGACGCCCCTACTCCGGTTCGCGGCCCGCGCAGGTCACCGGCGGACCGAACCGGGCGCGCACGCCCGGCGAATAGAGCACGCTCACGGGCGGCCCGGACGGTGCGGGGAGGCCGCCCGCGGCGATCAAGTCGTCGTCCATATGCAGGAGTTCGGCTTCGTGTAGCGGCCAGCGGCGGTGGGTGTTGGGCAGGTAGAGCGTGCGTCCGTGCCATGTGACGTGCAGCCCCCAACGGGCCGTCAGGAAGTCGGTGAGCGGGTCCGGGTCGGCGATGCGTTCGAGGACGCGGATGTGCACGCTGCCGCCCGCACCGCGCGGACGCGGGGCGCGGCGGCGGGTGGTGTAGCGGAACTCCGGTGCGGCGCGAGTGCCGAGGCGGCAGACGTCCATGCGCGCCCACATGTACGGCAGCCCGAACACTGCGCGCGCGACGAGCACCGGCAGCAGGCGCGCGGCTTCCAGCGAACGGAAGACCACGCCGCGGCGCCCGGCTTCGTCGACCGAGTACAGGCGTACGTTCGTCTCGGCGAAGTTGCCCAGGTACGGGATGCCCGGCCCCCAGCCGATGCCCACACGGTCCATGCGGAACGGTACGAGGCCGACGTACGTACGACCCTCGAACGTGTCCGGCACCGTCCCGCGCGGCAGCAGCGGCGCCACCGCCTCCGGCTCGACCGGCCAGTGCAGGAAGGTGAGGTCCAGCCAACTCTGACTCAGGACGACGGGACGGACGGGGCGGGGTGCGGACCGGGTCACCGGCTCGGGGTGGAGCTCAGGGCGGAGGCGGGTCTCGGGCCGGGGTGTGTCGTCCGGCCGCGTGTACCCCTCCGGCCGGTTCTGGGCCTCCGGCGGGGTCACCGGCTCCGGCTTCGGGTCACCCGGTTCGGTCGTCATGCCCCCAGTCTGCCGGGGCTGTTCGGCTGCCGTCGCCGGGCCGGGCACGCACCGCCGAACCGGCCCTTCGCGCGGCGCGGAAGCCGACCCGGAAGCCGATATGGAAGCCGACTCAGAAGCCGATATGCGGGCCGATACGGAAGTCGGCACAGAAGCCGACCCGGACGACGCGGCAGCCGCTTGCCGCAAGAGTCGTCGCGCGCCCGCACCACCGCCACGCGGGATTACCCCGCGCATTCGCTGCCGCTCTCGGCGAGGGCGCCGCCCGCGGTCACGTGCATGAAGTCGCGTTCTTAATGCCGGCCGACCGGTCCACAACGTGTCCGCGTCCCGACCCGGACATTGCCGTGCAGTCCTCAGCCCCCTGGTATGCGCGCGGCGTACCCGCCAACTCCCGCTCTATATCTACCCGTTGGCCGGTCCCCAGTCCTCCACGACCTCGCCGACGCACACGAAAAAACCCCGCGCGCCTTGACGCACAGGGCTTTGCACGAGGTATATTCGGTGGTTCTGCATGCCGTTGATTTCACCGATTTCAATATCGACGGAATCACGGGGTGCGGCAGGATTAATGGAGTCATCGTAGCCGTCCGGGAGTCGAATTGTCAAACGCGGAATTGCGACACGAACAGGAATTCATCGACGTCCTGTACGAGCGCCTCGCGGACCTGCGTGCCGAGGCCGAGGTGGCGGTGACCCGTGAACTCGGGCGCGAGGACGACGGCACCCGGCAGGCGCGCGTGGAGCGCGACATCGCGGTGTTCGAGCAGTCGGCGCTGGTCGCCGCGCTGACCGCCGGCGAGAACGGCCTGTGCTTCGGACGGCTCGTGTTCCGCGACGGGGCCGACCACCACATCGGGCGCATCGGGATCCGCCGCGACGACGCCGAGCACACGCCGCTCGTGGTCGACTGGCGCGCCGAGGTCGCCCGGCCGTTCTACCTGGCGACCGGGCACACGCCGATGGGACTGCGGCGCAGACGGCACATCACCACCGCCGGCAAGCGCGTCACCGCGCTGCACGACGAGATCCTGGACCTCGCCGACGACACCCGCACCGGCTTCGAGGGCTCGGACGCCGACGCGGTCCTGCTGGCGTCCCTGGACGCGGCCCGCACCGGGCGCATGCACGACATCGTGCAGACCATCCAGGCCGAGCAGGACCGCATCATCCGCGCCCCGCACCGCGGCGTCCTGGTCGTCGAGGGCGGGCCGGGGACGGGCAAGACCGTCGTCGCGCTGCACCGCGCCGCGTTCCTGCTGTACGCCAACCGCGAGCACCTGACCCGCCGCGTCGTCCTGGTCGTCGGTCCGAACCCGGCGTTCCTCGGCTACATCGAGGACGTCCTGCCCTCGCTCGGCGAGACCGGAGTGCTGTTCGCCACGCCCGGCGAGTTGTTTCCCGGCGTCACCGCGACCCTGGTCGACACTCCGGAGGCCGCCGAGGTGAAGGGGCGGGCCGCGATGGCCGAGGTGCTGGGCCGCTTCGTCGGCGACCACCAACGGGTGCCCGACGAGCCGTTGGTGATCGGACACGAGGACGGCGACCTCCTCCTGGACGCCGCGATCGCGGAGACCGCGCGCCGCAAGGCCCGTGCCACGCTCCTACCGCACAATCTCGCCCGCGCGGCCTTCGCGTCGCGCGTGATCGACGGCCTCACCGCACAGTTGGTGGACCGGCTCGGCGCGGATCCCTACGGCGGACCGAACTTCCTGGGCTCGGAGGAGGTCGCGCAACTCGCCATGTCCGTCGCGGAGAGCCCCGCGGTGCAGCGGGCCGTCGACGAACTGTGGCCGCGCCTGACCCCGCAGGGCCTCGTGTCCGACTTCCTGGCCGATCCCGTGTACCTGTCCGACGAGGATGCCGCGGCGATCCGGCGACCGGCCGCGTACGACCCGGTGTTCGGGACGTGGACGACGGACGAGTGGACCGTGGCGGACGTGCCGCTGCTCGATGAGGCGGCCGAACTCCTGGGCGAGGACGACTCGTTGGCCCGGGCGGCGGCGGAGGCCGAGCGGCGGCGGCAAATCGCTTACGCGCAGGGCGTCCTGGACCTGTCGTACGGTTCGCGCACCCAGGAGTTCGAGGACCGCGACGACGAGGACTCGGAAGTGCTCAGCGCACACGACCTCGTGGACGCCGAGCGCCTCGCGGCCCGGCAGGAGGAGCTGGACTTCCGTACGTCGGCGGAGCGTGCCGCCGCGGACCGCACCTGGGCGTACGGCCACATCGTGGTCGACGAGGCGCAGGAACTGTCCGCGATGGCCTGGCGGTTGCTCATGCGGCGCAGCCCGACGCGGTCGATGACCCTGGTCGGCGACCCGGCGCAGACCTCGGAGCCGGGCGGGTGCGGGTCGTGGGAGCGCATCCTGATGCCGTACGTCGAAGGGCGTTGGGAGCGCTTCCGGTTGGGGGTGAACTACCGGACGCCGACCGAGATCATGGAGGTCGCCGCGGACGTGATGCGGGCGGCCGACCCCGCGTTCGAGCCGCCGGAGTCGGTGCGTTCGACCGGGGTCAAGCCGTGGTCGCGGCATACGGCGGACGTTCCGGGGGCGGTGGCGCAGGCCGTTGCGCGGGAGCGCGCCGGGGACGGCGGCAACGAGGGCGCGGACACCGGGCCCGGCGGAGGCGACGCCGGAGGCGCGGTACAGGTCGAAGGGCGGGTCGCGGTGATCGCCCCGCCCGAGTTCCTGGACGCGGTCGGTGCGGCGATCCCGTACGCCGAACGCGGCGTGGAACCGGACCTGACGCGCCCAGTGGTGCTGCTCGACCCGAAGCAGGCCAAGGGACTGGAGTTCGACTCGGTGATCGTGGTGGAGCCGGCCGCGTTCGCGCTCGCCGACCTGTACGTCGCGCTGACGCGCGCGACGCAGCGGCTGGGCGTCGTGCACAGCGGGGAACTCCCGGCCGGTCTCACCGGGCTCGCCCCGGCCGGGTGACGGGTCAGCCGTGGGCGGGGGCCTCCCCCGCCCACGGGACGTGGGGGTCGGCGCTCGGCGCTGAGGGGTCAGCAGTCAGGACTCAAGGGCCAGCGGCCAGCGGCCAGCGGCCAGCGGTCAGCGGTCAGCGGTCAGCGGGGAATGCGTACTTCTCCATCACCGCGCGGCGCTCCGGCGGAACGGCCGTCGGACCGGCAGACGTCATGTGCACCAGCACCGTTTCGCACAGGCCGACGCACACGTCGTCGTGGAACAGCCCGAGGCCGTATTCGAGGGACGAGCGTCCGAAGCGCGTGATGCCCACCCCCACCCGATACGTCGCCGGGAACGGCGCCTCGCGCAGATAGCGCACGCGCGTCTCCAGCACCACGAACCGGAAGTCGCGCGCGCTCGCGAACAGTTCGTCGCCGAACATCCGCATATTGAGGTTGGCTCGGCCGTCCTCGTAAAAGGACGCGATCGCGACGTTGTTGATGTGCCGCTGGATGTCCATGTCGGCGAACCGCGCCGGGACCTCGCGCACGAAGGGGTAGCTGTCCAGGCGCAGGCGCGCCGGGTCGGGGGTTTCATGTGCCTGTGCCACCCGGCCAGCATGCCGTACCGGCCGTACGGGCCGTTCACGCGGGCAGGAAGAGCTCCTGCGTGCCCAACTCCGCGGTGACCTCCTGGCGCCAGCCCCGGAACCGCCAGCCCTGCGCGGTGCGTGTCGCCTCCGCGTGGTACCAGCCGAAGCACTCGTACGTGAGGTCCGCGCGCTCCCCCGCCCCGATGTGGTGGACGCGCATCTTGACGGTCAGCCGCGCGCGGTCGCCGTCACCGTCCCGGTCAAGGGTCACGCGGTGATTGCCCATCAGGTGCTGGGTGGGCCCGCACGCGTCGAGGTAGGTGCGGATCATCGCGACGAGATCGGTCCGGCCGTGCAGTACGTGCACGCCGTTGTAGTCGGCGCGCACGTCGGCGGTGAACACGTTGTCGAGGGCGGCCCAGTCGCGGCGGTCGAGGGCGTCGGCGTACGCGTGGGCAAGTTCGGCGAGGTCGGCGACGTCCTCGGCCCTGGTGGTCTCGGACATCGGATCCCCTCGGCTCGGTGCTGCTGCGCTGAGCGGGACCGTAGTGTCGGCGCCTCGAACGATCAAGAGGGCCCGGCTCCGGTGCGGAGCCTGGCGTACCCCGCTCGGAGCCGGACGTGCCGCGCTCAGAACAGCGTGGCGTTGATGCGGCGCGGCGCGTCCAGGATGCGGCTGATGATCTGCACGATGATCGGCGGCTGGTCGCTGGAGTCGCGGTCGCCGCTGAGCACGTAGTAGACCTGCTCGACGGACGGGGGCCCGACGGCGAGCGTCTGCTTCGCGGCCTCGACCGAGCCGGCCTCGCCGGTGCGCATCATGTACGCGGCGGTCATGGCTCCGGTGCGCCCGACGCCGGCGCCGCAGTGCACGTACACCGGTCCGTTCGAGGTCTGCACGGTCCGCAGGAACTCGTCGACCTGGGCGGGCGTCGGGGTCTGTCCGTCGCGGATCGGCATCCGGACCAGGTCGAGCCCGGCGTTCGTGGGACGCGCGATGTCCTCGGCGCTCATGTGCTCGGCGCGCAGGTCGACCACGGTGCGCACGCCCATGGCGGCGAGTTCGCGGTAGCCGGAGTCACCGGGGGCGGACCCGCGGTAGACGCGGTCGTCGACCTGCTTGAAGTGATTCATCCCGGCGACCTTCTCGCCGGAGCCGCCGGCAGTCTGCGAGGAGGCCCAGGCGTGGACGCCGAGCATGCCGAGAAAGGCGAAAAGCCACACGGCGGCGTAGCCGAGGGCGGAGAAGACCAGGACCTTGGCGGTGCGCTTCGCGATGCGGCGGGCCCGTGCGCGAGGGGCGGGCGGCTGCGGGGCGGCGGGCCGGAGGGTGGTGGCCTGGGAGGGCATGGCGGGCGTTGCGGGTGCTGCGGAGGGCTGCAAAAGAAATCACCGGGAGGGGCAGGCATACCGCAACGTCCGAGACGCGACGGTCGGGCGAGCCATGAGACTAACCCGCGTCGCCAGGGCACACAATGATGATCAACTGGAAATCAACGCCAAAACGGCACAAATGGCTATGAAATCGAGGAAATCAGGCGTGACGTTGGTCACGTCCCAGGTGGGGTTGTGATGCGTCCGCGGGCTCCATCGGCGGGCGCGGACGGGTGTGGGGTCGGGAAAGCGGATCGCGTCAAGGCAGCCATGGTGACGGCGGGGCCTGGCCCTCGCCGAGGAAGGTCGCCTGGATTCCGGGGGCGTTGGCGTCGATCAGGCAGCCGCGGAGGCGGGCGAGGTCGTTCTCGGTCAGCGCGGGGCGGACCACGAGGGCGAAGATGTCGGAGCCGAGTTGGCTGAGGCCCGCGTTGTCGAGGGATCCGACCGTGATGCCGTGGCGGCAGCCCTCCCAGAGGTCGCCCGCGGCGCGTGCGTTCTGCACGTCGTCGCCCGGTGACCGGGTGTCGACGCGGAACACCAGCGTGGTCGCCGCCGAGGCCGGCGGGGAACCCGGGCGGGACTGCGTCGCGTCGCCGAGTGCGTCGATGCCCGCCGTGAGCCCGACGACGCCGGCCAGCGCGACCGCGGCGAAGGCCGTCGTACGCCCAGGGCGCGGCGGCGGTACGGCCGGGGCGTCCTCCAGGCGCGGACCGGCCTGCAACGCCCCCTCGGCGGGCGCGGTGAGGGCGGCCAGGCGTCCGGCCAGATGGCGGTCGGCGGTCGGGACGACCGTCATCCGGGCGATGCGCTGCACGACCCAGCTGACGCCGGACAGCACGACCCCGGCCGCCAGCAGTACCGGGATGAAGACCCGGTGTCCGGCGGGGTCGGCGAGGCGGCCCGCGTCGAGCCAGCGGAAGCGCTCCCGCGCCGCCTCGCCGGACTGCTCCCCGGACTGTTCGAGCCGGGCCTGTTCCAGGCGCCGCCGCACTTCCTCGCCGCGGCTGTCGGTGTCCGCGATGCGGCGCTCCAGGCGCGACATGCGGCCGAGCACGGCGACGCCCAGCAGGAAGACCTCGATGGCGACGAACAGCACCCCGCAGATCAGCGCCCGGTTCCACTGCCAGCGGTACAGGTACACGACCAGGTAGAAGAGCAGTGCGGCGGCGGAGAGGCCGCCGATGAGGTAGCTGACGTACTTCACGGCGAGGCTCCCTTCCCGGGCGGGGGGCGGCGCGGGTTCCGGGCGGCCGGGTCGTGGGCGGCCGGGTCGTGGGCGGCCGGCTCACGGGCGGATGGCTCACGGGCGGATGGCTCACGGGCGGATGGGTCGTGGGCGGATGGGTCGTGGGCGGATGGGTCGTGGGCGCGGAGGGCGTGGCGAGACGGGTCCCCCGTGCGTTGGTCGGCGGCGGGGCTTTCGCCGCGGCCGTCGTCGCCGCCCGCGGTTTCGTCGGCCGACCACGTCGTCTCGGCGGCCTTGACGTCACCCGTGCCGCCGTCGACGGTGACCTCCGTCCCCTGCGGGAACCGCGCGGTGGCGTCGGGCACCGCGGTGGCCGTGGGCACGCGGTACTCGCGAGCCAGAACCGCCAGGTGGGACAGCGGGCTGCCGGTCTCCGCGACGAGCCCGGCCAGGCCCGGGAGGAGGGGTGCGAGTGCGGGGTCGAGGACGCGTACCACCAGGACCGCACGCTCCGGGCGCGGCCCCAGGCCGTCCCACACCGTGCCGCCGCCGCTTCCGCCGCCCGCCCCCTGCCCGGCGTCGGGACCGGTCCGGCCGCGCCCGCGCCTCGGCTGCCGGGCGGGTTCCGGCACCGGTTCGCCGTCCGCCAGGCGGAACGCGGTCGGCAGGGCCTCGCGGTCCCGGCGCGGACGGCGTTCGGCCAGGTCGGACGGCAGGGCGCCGCCTCCGCCGACGGCCACCAGTTCGGACCAGCGCAGCAGACCCGTGCGGTCCACGTCGTCCAGCAGCCCGGCCGCCACGAGCCGCGCGCCGAACGCCCGGATCATCCCCGCCTGCATCTCCTGCACCCACCGGATGCGCAGGCGCAGGCCCTCGCGTACCGGGAGGGACGAAACACCGCGCGGCACACCGGTCCAGGCGGTCGTGGGCGGCAGTTGCGCCGTCGCGGTCAACGAGGGCGGGAACAGCCCCAGCAGCACGGGGTGCGCGGCCAGCAGCGCGGCGTCGCCGATGTCGGCCGCGCGTCCCTCGGTGAGCACGGCCAGCGCCTCGGCGGCCACGGTGGTCTCGTCCCCGGGTCCGAGCAGGACCCCGGCCAGGGACTCCTGGGCGTGCAGCGCGGACAGTGCGCGGCGGCCCCACGACGCCGCGTCGAGCACCTGGCCGCTGGACAGCCGGGCGGGCGCCGGGAGTTCGGTGAGCTGGCGGTCGACGTCCGCCATCAGGTCGAGGGCCAGGAGCGGCAGGGTCGTGCGCAGCCGCCCGAGGCGCCAGGCCGCGCGCACCTTCCGCGCGGGCGGCAGCGGATTGAGCACGTTCAGGACGCGGTGCCTCGGCGGTACGACCCCGAGCAGCACCAGGTCGGCCGCCGCGCGGCCGTCGACGGCGACGACCGGCGGAACGGAGCGCAGCGTACGCCGCGACGCGGCCCCGAGGATGTCGAGCGCGACGGTGAGCCCGTGGCCCATCGGGCCGAGCCACAGGTCCTCTTCGAGCGGTTGCAGGACGCCGGGGAAGGTCTCGGCGACCGGCCCCGGGCCCAGCAGGCGGGCGCCGCGCGGGACACGCGCGGCCATCGCGGTGATGGGCCGCGACTGGAGGAGCCAGAGATGGTCGTCGGCGTCGAAGGCGAACTCGATGTCCTGCGGCCCGTCGAACAGTTCGGCGGCGCGCCGGGCGAGGACCGCGAGGCGGCGCAGGCGGCTCGGGCCGAGCAGCCGTTCGCCGCGCGGCTCGACGGGGTCGCGGTCGAGCAGGCGCCCGGTGCGGGTCATGCGGTAGCGGACGCCTTGGGTGGAGCCGTCGACCAGGTCCGCGGGGCCGCCCGCGGCGACGCCGAGGACGATGCGGTCGGTGCGTCCGGTGACCGGGTCGGCGCCGAACATCACGCCGCCGACCTCGGGGTGCAGCATCGGTTGGACGAGGACGGCCATGGCGGCGTCGTGCGGTGCGCATGCGTTGTCGTGGGTCGCGCGGTCGCCGTCGGCCAAGGCGGCGGGATCGAGGGCGGCGGGGTCGAGGGCGGCGGAGTCGAGGACTTCGCGGACGGCGTCCGTGAACGCGTCCCAGCCGCGTACGTCAAGCACGGTGCGGAAGCGGCCTGCCATCGAGGAGTTCTCGGTGTCCTCGTGGCGGGACGACGAGCGCACCGCGAGGGGGCGGTTCGCGCTGCCGGCGAGACGGTGCCACGCGGCGCGGAGGGCTTCGGTGGACGCGTCGGTCCCGGCGTCGGCGCCGCTGCCGTTCGCGGACGGCGGGGGGACGAGTGTGAACCCCGGTAGGACCGGCAGTCCGGCCGCCGCGGCACGGGCCAGGTTGGCGGCCTTGGTGCCGGTGAGGTCGGGGTTCGCGGCCTGCTCGGTGTCCAGGGGGACCACCGGGGAGGTCTGCGTGGGCTCGGTCGCGTGCCCGGTCGAGTCCCGCGTCGCGTGCTCGGTCGAGTGTGCAGCCTCTGTCGAGTCGGGCCGCATGATCACGGCTCCTTCCACCGCCGGATCGCGGCCCGGAGGCGGGAGGCCCCCGGCAGGCGGGGCGCGCCGGGGGCCGGGCGTCCTGGTGCCGCGGTCAGACCTCAAGCATCACGCGCTTCCCTGGCTGCGGACAAGTAATGACAAATAACGCAAACCAGATGGATATATGTGACGAGTGACGCGCGGACCGGGGCATCGGCTCGCGGTGACATTTGCGGCGCACCCGCTGTCTATGCGTGACCGCCTACTGTCACCGGCCCCATGGTGAGTTCCGGGCGGCCTTCGAGCACCACTCCCACGCGGTCGACCTGCTCGTCCAGTTCGGCGCGTCGGCGTCGGGTGAGGGTGGCCGCCGATTCGACGGTGATGAGCAGGCGGCGCCCGGAGCGGCGCAGGTGCCACAGCCCGGCGACGACGCCGTCCACGATCAGGTTCTGGAAGTTGCCGGGCAGGACGCGGTCGGCTGCCTTGCCGGGGTACAGCAGTTCCGGGGGCTGGTTGCCGACGCGGTAGCTGTAGGCGTCGAAGTACGGGAGCAGGCGTACGCCCAGATGCTCGGCGGGCGGCACGTCCATCTGCGGGGTGTCGCCTGTGCGTCGTGCCAGTTCGTGGTCGGCCGGGAGCCACGCCTTGGTGCCCTCGACCTCGACCGGCCGGATGCTGTCGCCCTGCGCTGCGAACACCCCGGCGGCCCAAGTCTTGGGGGCGGCCAGCCAGTGGGCGAAGCGCTGCGGGGTCGAGGGGCCGTAGGAGGTCAGGTAGGACCGCAGGATGTAGCCGACGGCCTCGCCCGCGTCGGCGGGCTCGAACGGGTTCAGGCGGTGCGGATTGGTGTACGTGACCTTCCGCCCCCTGTTGGGCCCGAAGGCAAGTACTCCGCGCAGGCCCGCCAGATGCTGCACCTGACGCCAACGCGGCCACATCGTCTGGAAGGCGGGCATGACCAGGTCGCCCGCCCAATCCCCCGCGCGCTCGACGACGGCGTCGCTCAGTTCGTCGATGGTCAGGTCGGCGCCTTTGAGGGCGTCGGCAATTGCCGCGATGACTGCCTCGGTCTGGTCGGCGGTCATGCGGGCGCCTTCGGGGAACGCGTTCGACGCGAGCGGCGGAACGGACGACAAGGCCCCGATCCAGTGAGGCAGTTCGTTGGCCGGCAGGAAGTGCACCGTGCCGCGCGGGCCATAGGTCTTGACGATGGTGTGGTCCTGCCACAGGGCCTTTCGTACGTCCTGACGCGTGGCCCCTTGGACGCGCAGGCCGATGCCGAGTTCGGCGGCGGACATGACCTGGGCGTGCGTACCGGCCATGACGGCGACGGCGACGGGCACCAGTGCGGCGGGCCGGTCACCGGTCATGGGGATGCCGAGCCCTTGGGCGGAGAAGCGCGCGGCGCACACCTGCGCATGGGTGAGGGAAGGCACGGGTTGTTCCTGCGAGGTGATCACATCTGACCGTATGCCACGGGATTCGGTTGCAGGCGGGTTGAGGGTGGGTTGCAGGCGGGTTTAGGGCGGGCCGCGTGTCGGTCGGGGGCGGCGCGGCTTCCCCGAGACGGCGCACTGCTGTGTGCGTGTGGTGAGGCGTAGCCTGGGAGTGTGAGGAAGTCGGTCGTTCCTCCTTTTGGCTTGCGCGTGCTGTTGTTGCTCCTGCTGGCTCTGTTGATGCTGCCGTTGAGCGCCGGGACTGCGCGGGCGGCAGGGGTCAGCGAGATCGCCGCCCATCTGCGCGAGGATCCGGTTTACACCGAATCTGCCGCGTCCGAGGTCCTTCCGGCGTCGACGGCGGACGCGCTGCGCGCGACGATCCGGGACTCGGGCAAGCCGGTGTTCGTGGTGGCCGTGCCCGCGGACTCACCGCTGGCCGCGTCGGGTTCGCGTTCGGCCGTGTTGTCGGCGTTGCGTGAGGGGGTGGGACGTCCGGGTGTGTACGCGGTCGCTGTGGGCCGCACCTTCGACGCCGCCGCGGACGCATCCGTCATGTCCCCCGCCCGTCTCGCCACCCTCAAGAGCGACAGCATCGCCGCGCACCAGGGCGACGGGCCCGGCCTGTTCACCGAATTCGTGAACGGCGCGGTGGCGGCCCCGGGACCCGGCAACGCGTCTTCGTCGGACGGCGAATCGCGCGGCGGGGCCACGGGGTTCGTGGTGCTCGGGGTTCTGCTCGCGGTCGGGGTGTTCGGCGTGCTGCTCTACCGGCGGCGCAGCCGACGCCGCCGCTCCGAGCGCGAACGCGATGCCCTTGAGCAGGTCCGGCCGACCGTCGACGAGGACATTACGGCGTACGGCGAGGCTCTGGACCGCACCGGGTTCGACCCGGGTGCGCCCGCCTCGGACGATGCCATGCGTGAGGACTGGGCGAAAGCACTCGACGCCTACGACCGGGCGAAGTACGCGATGGCACGGGCCCGAAAGCCGGACGATGTGCGGGAGGTCAGCGAGGCGCTGGACGGCGGCCGGTTCGCGCTCGCGACGCTGGACGCGCGACGCACGGGCGAAGCGTTGCCGGAGCGGCGTCCGCCGTGCTTCTTCGACCCGCGGCACGGTGCGTCGGTGCGCGATGTGGAGTGGGCGCCGGAGGGCGGAGCCACCCGTACCGTCCCGGTGTGCAGCGCGGACGCCGCGCGTCTCGACGACGGTTTGGCGCCGCTTGGGAGGCAGGTCGAGACGCCGGAGGGCCGACGGCCGTATTGGGAGGCCGGACCGGCGTACGCCCCCTGGGCGATGGGCTGGTACGGCGGCATGTTGCTGCCCGGCCTGCTCATCGGCACGACACTCGGCACCGCGGCGGCCGCGCCGGATCCGTATGGTGCCGGCTTCGGAGACGGCGGGTTCGGAGACGGCGGCGGCGACTTCGGCGGTGGGTTCGGTGGGTGGGGTGACGGCGGGGGTGGCGGCTGGGGCGGCGACGGCGGCGGGGGCTTCTAGGAGTCGGTCGGCGTACGGAACCGATCGCCTTCCAAGCGCTCGGTGAGGTACAGGTGCCGGCAACTTGCGATGGCGCGACTACTCCGCGGGTGACGTTCGGAACGCCGCGGCCTGTGCGCGCGGGACCAGCCGGAGTTTGTCGTCCGGGCCCTCATGACGTGTCCACATCAGAAGCCAGCCCATCGGCTCCGCGATGCGGGCGACTTCCTCGGCACTGAGAAGGCGGCGGTCCATCGGGTCCAGGGTCACGACCGGCGGCGGACCGGTTTTGTCCGGGTCCTTCTTGGCCCGCAGTGTGGCGCTGCGCGCAAAGGCGTTGGCGAGAGTCTGGGTCGTCCAGATCTCCCAGTCCTCATGACCGCCGTCGAGTTCGAGGCGCATCTTGCGGCGGCTGAGCCACATCGATCCGGTCTCGACGTCGGCCGAACGTCCGCCTCCCGGCCCGGCACCGGATGCCACCAGGGCGACCAGCCACAAGGCTCCGATCGCCACCGAATAGAGCGGCTGGAGGATGAACTGCGCGTACACGCCTGCGCGCGAGCGCTTCCGGAACGGCCCCAAAGGCGTTCCGGCCGGCGGCTCGCCGACCCAATAAGGCTTCTTCGGCTGCTGACCCACGCCCCACATCCTGCCCTGCCGCACGCCGCTCACGTGGCACTCCCCGGTGTTCCACCCGACGACGCGGCTGCGGCACCTCGATGACGCCATGATGGCGCCACCGGATGGCACCACACGACACCATAGGACACCTGAGTCGAACTTCCTTATTTTTAAGCGGAGTTCAGTGGCTTTCGTTGATGGGCCCATACTGACGAGACCATCGCGGCACCACAGTGCTTGCGCGTGGCGCCATTTTGGTGCCATGATGGCGCCATGGACCTGACACCGTTCGTCGAGAACCTGCGAAACGATCTCGCGGTCGCCGCCGAGGCCGGTGGCGACGAAGCACTCGCTCTCGCGGACCGCATCACCGCGCCGCTGGAGTCGTCCGCGCGGCTGATGCTGCTCAACGCGCTGTCCGCGGCGGCCGACGAGATCACGCGGGATCTCGCACCGGGCTCGGTCGACGTGCGGCTGCGCGGTCTTGACCCGGACTTCATCGTCAACCTTCCGTTCGACCTCGTGATCGAGGAGCACGGCGGCCCGCACGGGGCATCGGGCGTGGCGAAGCCCGCCGCGCCACCCGAGGGAGACGAGGGCAATACGTCGCGTATCAACCTGCGCCTGCCCGCGCATCTGAAGCAGCGGGTCGAGGAGGTCGCCGGGCGCGAGGGTCTATCGGTGAACGCGTGGCTGGTCCGCGTGGTCGCCGCGGCCGTAGAGCCGTCCGACGAGCGCAGACCGCCCCCGCGGCGCGCGGCCCGCGGCGGGGACCGCTTCACCGGCTGGGTGCACTGACCGCATCCCCGGCACCGGCCGTCGGCTCCGCCGCGGCGAACACATCACCGGCGAAAGCCCTTGGAGGGGACCACCATGCCTAGTTTCGACACACCCAAGCCCGTCTCGGTCGACCTGCACATCGAGGCAGGGAATGTGCGCATCCACGCCGAGGACCGCACCGACACCTTGGTCGAGGTCCGGCCCGGCAACGGCGCGCGCGACCACGACGTACGCGCCGCCGAGAACACCCAGGTCGACTACGCGAACGGCAAGCTGACCATCAAGACCCCCAAGCAGCGCTCGCCGTTCTCGCGCGGCAACTCGGTCGACGTCACGCTGACCGTGCCCTCGGACTCCAGCGTCGTGGGCAGCGCCGCGCTCGCGAACTTCCACGGCGAAGGGCGGCTCGGGGCGGTGCGCATCAAGGTGGCGATGGGCGACATCCACCTCGAACGCACCGGCGAACTCCAGATCAGCACCGGCTCGGGCGAGGTCTCGGTGGACAGCGCGGCGGGGCGTACCGACATCAACACCGCGTCCGGCAACATCGACGTCCGCGACATCGCCGGGGACGCGGTGATCCGCAACTCCAACGGCGAGACCCGGATCGGCGAGATCCTCGGCGAGCTGCGCGTACGGGCGGCCAACGGGCACATCGATGTCGCACGAGCCGGGGACGGCGTCCAGGCGCGGACCGCGAACGGGGACGTCCGGATCAAAGAGGTCGTGCGCGGCCGGGTGACGCTGGAGACGGCGTACGGCGAGATCGAGATCGGCGTGCGCGAGGGCAGCTCGGCGTGGGTCGACGCCAACACGAGCTTCGGCAACGTCCGCAGCTCGCTCGCCGCTTCGGACAGCGCACCCGGCAAGGCGAACGACACCGTCGAGGTCCGGGCCCGCACGCAGTTCGGCGACATCATCATCCGCCGCTCCTGATCTCCCCCCACCCCACCGCCTGTCGTCGGTTCCGAGGAGACAGAACATGGCCCCGCAGCTCGCGTCCAGTGTTGCCCGGGAACCGCGTGTCGGTGTCGCCTGGGGCGGCATTCTCGGCCCCCGCCGGTTCTCCGCCCGGCTGTCGGCGGCCGCCGCCGGTGTCATGCCGCGGCCTGTGGCAAGCTCCGGTATATGCCCGACCGCGCTGCGGCCGTCCGGGGTGAGCCCGACCGCTCCCGGGCCCATTGCCTAGATCGCGCCAGGAACGTCAGGCTAAGCCGTGTGCTTCGGGTCCTGGTACCGCTCGCGTGAACTGGTGTCGTGCCTCGCAAGGCGCGGGGTCCCTGGTCGGGCTCCCGCTGTCGCCGCGAACGGGTAACGGCTGACAACTCCCAGGTAGTGCCGACCCAGTTCCCTTCCTCGCCCCGAACCCCACCCGATCCCCGTCCGGCGTCCGGCGTCCGCGGATCAACACGGACGCACCGCACGCCCCTTCCGGTGCCGCCGCCTGGCCGTGCCCTCAATCACATTTTGAAAGGGCAACGCGGGCTCGCGATCGCGGCGTCGAGCAGATCGGGAACGCGGTACGACAAAGGGGTATTTCATGGCAGCGGTGAACTCGCGGGGACCACAGCGCCTGCGGCGCGGTTGGGTGGGTGCGGTGGTGGTGCTCGGGCTCGCCCTGGCCGGTTGTTCCGGCAGCGGTTCGGACTCCGCCGACAACGCGGGCGGCAAGCCCTCGGGCGGGGCGGCGTCCCCGGTCGGAGGCGGCTCGGCCCCGGCCGCCGCACCTCCCGCGGTCGTGACCATCACACCCGGCGACGGCGGCAGCCTCGCCCCCGGAGAGCCGGTGACGGTGAAGGTCGAGGGCGGCAAGATCGGCGCGGTGACCGTCACGGGCGAGGACGGTAGCGAGATCGCCGGGGACACCGCCGACGACCTGGCGTCGTGGCGTTCGACCGGTGCGCTGCACACCGCGACCCGCTACACCGTGAAGGCCTCGGCGACCAACGCGGCCGGGCAGCAGGCCGAGGCCACCGCGGCGTTCCGGACCGAGCAGGCGGACAAGAAGGTGCGCTACCAGGTGAACGTCGCCGACGGCCGGCAGATCGGCGTGGGCCTGCCCATCTCGGTCGTGTTCGACGCGCCGGTCAAGAACCGGGCGGCGGTGGAGAAGGCGTTGTCCGTGGTCACCGACACGCCGGTGACCGGCGCCTGGAAGTGGGTCAAGGACCGCAACCTCAACGACGGGCAGCGCATCGACTTCCGCCCGAAGGACTACTGGAAGCCGGGCACGAAGATCTCCTTCAAGGCCGACCTGGACGGCGTCGACATCGGCGACGGCCGCTTCGCCATCAAGGACGTCGAGGCCAAGGTGACCGTCGCCCGGTCCCTGGTGGCGACGGTCGACGTCAAGACGCACCAGATGACCGTCGTCGAGGACGGCAAGCCCGACACCGTCATCCCGATCACCGCGGGCGCGCCGGGCATGGACACCTGGAACGGCACGATGGTCGTGATGGACCGCAACTCCAGCGTGCTGATGGACGGTCAGACGGTCGGGTACGCGGGCGAGTACCGCGACTACTACAACTGGGCGTTGCACACGACGGCTTCGGGGACGTACGTGCACGAGAACGCGAGCGCGAACATCCACGCCGGAAAGAAGAACGTCACGCACGGCTGCGTCGGCCTCGCGAACGACGGTACGGCGAAGAAGTTCTACGACCGCGTCATCGTCGGCGACGTCATCAAGGTGGTCAACTCGGCGTCGGAGACGGTCGACGTCGGCAACGGCTACGGGGCGTGGAACCTCACGTGGGAGCAGTGGACGTCCGGCAGGCCGACCGTCTGACGCACCGCCGCGGTCCCGAACTCCCCTGCCGTGCAAAGGAACCGACCCATGCGGAGCGGCCCTCCGGGACAGTCCGGACGGCCGCTGCCGCACGGGGCAGGAGGGGGACGGGAGAGGCACGGGAGAGGCACACTCAGCGCGTTGACTGCCGGTCTGAGCGAAAAATACCTTCGCGTCATGACAACGGTGGGGGACATTCTGGTGATCGGTGCCGGTCCCGGAGGGGTCGCGGCAGGCGCGCGGCTGCGCCGGGCCGGGTACGACTTCCTGATCCTGGACCGCGGGTCCGAGGTCGGCGGGACCTGGCGCGACAACAACTACCCGGGCTGTGCTTGTGACATCGCCTCCTCGCTGTACTGCTTCTCCTTCGCCCCGAATCCGGACTGGCAGCGGGCCTACGGCGAACAGCCGGAAATCCGCGACTACTTGGAGCGCACCGCGCGAGATTTCGACGTACTGCGGTCGATCCGCTTCAACGAAGAGGTGAAGTCAGCCTGTTGGGACGGGCAGGCCTGGCAGGTCGAGTCCACCGGGGGCACGTACTCCGCGCGCGTCCTCGTCACCGCGACCGGGCCGTGGAGCGCGCCGCTGGTCCCGGATATCCCGGGACTGGACGAATTCCCCGGCGAGGTCTTCCATTCCGCACGCTGGAACCACGACTACGATCTCGCGGGGAAACGCGTCGCGGTCATAGGAACGGGCGCCTCGTCCGTACAGTTTCTCCCGCTCGTCCAGCAACAGGTCGAGAATCTCTACCTGTTCCAGCGCACCGCGCCGTGGATTCTGCCGAAGTCGGACTACGCGCTGTCGAAGTTCGAGAAGGCGCTGTACCGCAGGTATCCGGGGTCGCAGAAGGCGATGCGGAACGTGCAGTACGGCATCCTGGAGTCGCTGAGCTACTTTTTCCGCCACCCGCGGGCGATGCCGGTGCTCCAGAAGGCCGCGCTCTGGAACATCCGCAGGGGCGTCAAGGACGAGGCGCTGCGCAAGGTCCTCACACCGGATTTCGTCATGGGCTGCCGGCGCGTGCTGCTGTCCAACACCTACTATCCGGCCGTCGCCGCGGACAACGTCGAGGTCATTCCGCAGGAGCTGGTGCGCGTCGAGGGCGACCGGGTGGTCGGCGCCGACGGCACGTCGCGGGCGGTGGACGCGATCCTGTTCGGTACCGGGTTCCACTACAGCGACCCGCAGATCGCCGCCAAGGTCAGCGACGAGAACGGCCGTACGCTCGAAGACCTTTGGAAGGGCAGCCCGGAGGCGTACCTGGGCACCTCGATCCACGGGTACCCGAACCTGTTCATGCTGCTGGGGCCGAACATGGGCTCCGGCACCGGTTCTGCGATCGCCGCGATCGAGGCGCAGGTGCGGTACGTCCTCAGCGCGCTGGACACCATGCGCGACCGGGGCTGGCACAGCGTCGACGTGCGTGCGGGGGTGCAGGACGACTACAACGCCGAGGTTCAGAGGGCGATGAGCACCACGGTGTACAACCCGGTCGGGTGCACCGGGAACTACATCGACCGCAACGGCCGCAACAGCACCATCTGGCCATGGTCGTTCGTCCGACTGAACCGGCGCATCAAGGAGTTCGTGCCGGAGGAGTACCACGCGGTGACCCGCAAGGAGTCCGCGATGTCGTGACCGCGGTCGATCGGACGGAGTCCTCCGGACGCCGAAAAGCCCCGCACGCCCGGCGTGCGGGGCTTCCCGTGTGGATCCGGCCGGCTAGGCGTCCGAGGTGACGTCCGAGCGGTATCCCGCCTGCACGTGGCTGTCCAGCGTCTCGTGGAGGGGGCGCAGGGCTCGGGAGGTGAAGAGTTCCCGCATGTAGGTGCGGCGCTTCTTGCCGCTGGTGCTGTGCTTGATGGTGCCGGGTTCGACGAAGCATACGTTCGCGACCGCGACGCCGGCGTACTTGCTCAGGTCGGCTATCGCGACGCCTGCCAGGTCGTCAGGCGAAGGGCGTTCGGAGGCACGGGAATCTTCCCCTCCGAGTGCTTGTCCGAGCGCACGGGAGTCCGAAGGTTCGTGGTATTCGTGGAGTTCGTGGAGCATGACGATGTGCTCGCCGTCCGGACACTGCACGCCGAAGGCGACGGTGTTGCCGGGCGCGAACGCCGGGTGCACGGTGGCGAATCGCGCTTCGAGGTCCTGCGGGTAGATGTTGCGGCCCCGCACGATGATCAGTTCCTTGAGCCGCCCGGTGATGTAGAGCTGGCCGTCGGCGCGCACCGCGAGGTCTCCGGTGCGCAGGAACGGCCCCTCCCCTTCGGCGGTCCGGCCGTCGAATACCGCCGCGGTCTCCTCCTCCAGCCCCCAGTAGCCCAGAGCCACGCCCGGTCCGCGCAACCAGAGTTCGCCGACCCGCCCGTCGGGCAGCTCGTGCCGGGTCGCGGCGTCGACGATGCGCGCGTCGTAGCCGAAGGGGTCGGGGCCGCTGGAGACCAGGGCCCGGAAGGCGGATGCCTCCAGCGGACCGCTGTCCGGGCCGGTCTTGCCGACGGCCACCGGCGCGAACTCGCCCTGTTCCAGGGCGTCCGCGTGCACGTCGGTGACGACCGGGTCGTCGCCCGGTGAGCTGCCCGTGACGAACAGCCCGACCTCGGCCATGCCGTAGCACGGGCACATGGTGTCGGCCCGGAACCCGGCCGGGGCGAAGCGCTCGCGGAAGGCGGCGATCGTCCCCGCGTGCACCGGCTCGGCGCCGTTGGCGGCGACCAGCCAGTTCGCCAGGTCGAGTTCGGCGGCTCGTTCCGGTGGGACGCGCCGCACGCACAGGTCGAAGGCGAAGTTCGGGGCGGGGCTCAGGCCGGAGTGGTAACGGCTGATCAACTCCAGCCAGCGGTAAGGGTCCCGGAGGAACGCGGTGGGCGTCATCTTGACCGCCTGCCCGCCGCGGCGCATCGCGCTCAGCAGCCCGCCGATCAGGCCCATGTCGTGGTAGAGCGGCAGCCAGCTCACGGTGTTCATCCGCCGCGGCAAATGGAAAGACCGGGCGATGAGGTCGATCGTGAAGACCAGGTTCTCGTGCGAGAGCATGACTCCCTTGGGCTCGGTGGTCGAGCCCGAGGTGAACTGGAGCATGGCCAGGTCGTGTCGGCGTACTGGCCGGGGCTGCCAGTCCCCCGCGTCGCCGAGCGGCGCGACGGTGGAATCGGTGGCGATACACCGCAGTTCGCCGCCGTCGGTCAAGTCGGTGACCAGCGGCAGGTGGTCGGCGTCGATCAGCACGATCGACGCGCCGGCCGCGTCCAGGATGCGCTGGAGGCGGCGCAGTTGGGTGCCACTGCTGTTGAGAGGCAGCGGCGCGGGTACGGCGACCACCCCCGCGTACAGGCATCCGAAGAAGGCCGTGGCGAAGGCCGTTCCGGTCGGGTAGAGCAGGACGGCCCGGTCCCCCGGTGCGCAGTTGTCGGCCAGCCAGGCCCCGATCCGCCGTGCCCCGGCGTCGAGTTCCCCGTAGGTAAGGGTCGAGTACGCCTGTTCAGGGTCGTCGGGCACACACGTGACGGCGCTCCGCGCGGGCACTTCGGCGGACAGGGTCCGGACGTCGCGGACGATGGTGTCGAACTCGTCGGCGTCTGCGCCGTGTGCGGGCCACCCGGGGTGTGGGACGCAGGCCCAGGACCCTCCCGGATCGGTGCGGTCGACGGGCACGGTGTGCTGCTCGGGCATGGGTCCTCCTCGGATCCGCGTGGTTCTGGTGGTCCGGCCCGGTGCGAACCCGCGCCGGATCAGCCGGTGTTCGTCGGCACGGGCGCCGCCGGCGCGGTCGCGGCGGCCTCGGCGGCCCGCGGCCGTCCGGGCAGCCAGGTGAAGGCGATGGCGGCGCAGAGGAGGGCGACCGCGGAACCGACCCACATCGCCGCGGACAGGGCGTCCAGGAACGCCGCGTGCGCGGCCTCGGCGCGGTCCGGTGCGGCGCGCAGGGTGCCGCTGAGGGAGGACGCCGCGTCGTCGGACAACCCGTCGCCCGCGGACCCGAGTTCGCCGCGGTACACGCTGCCGAGCACGGACCCGAGGACGGCGATGCCAAGTGCCGTGCCGGTCTGCCGCATGGTGTTGGCGACGGCCGACCCGGCCCCGGCACGGGCACGCGGCACTTCGGAGAGCGCCACCGCGATCACCGGGGAGAGCGTCAGGCCGAAGCCCATCCCGGTCACCGTCTGCCCGATCTCGAAGGCCCACAAGGGCGTTTCGCGGTCGATCGTGGCGTAGTACGCCAGGGCCAGGGCCATCAGCAGCGCGCCGGTCGCGACGACGGCCGCGTGGCCGAACTTGGCCGTCAGCGCGTCGCTGCGCGCGCCGGTGATGAGCGCGCCTACCGCGACCGGGAGCATGAGCAGCCCGGACTCCAATGGGGTGTAGCCGCGCGAGACTTGGAGGTAGAAGACCATCACGAAGCCGCCGCCCAGCACCGCGAAGGCGGAGGAGAAGAGCACGGTCGACCCCGCCGCGAACGAGCGTTTGCGGAACAGCGAGAGGTCCAGCGAGGGGTTCGCGATGCGGCGCTCCACCGCGAGCAGCATGACGAGGACGACCACGCCCGCGGCGATGGGGACGAGGACGATCGGGCGCACCCAGCCGTCCGGTTCACCGCCGGAGATGATGCCGTACACCAACGCGCCGACGCCCGCGATGGACAGCGCGACGCCGGCCAGGTCCAGACGCCCCGGCGCCGGGTCGCGGGTCTCGGGCACGTACAGCACGATGAGGGCGACCGCGGCCAGCGCGAGCGGCACGTTGACCAGCAGCACCGAGCCCCACCAGAACCCGCCGAGCAGCGCGCCGCCGACCACCGGGCCGGACGCGATGGCCAGGCCCGCCGACAGCGACCACATCGCGACGGCCTTGGCGCGCTCGCCCTCGGGGAACACGTTGGTGACCACGGCGAGGGAGCAGCCCGGCACCACGGCCGCACCGATGCCCATCGCGCCGCGCCATATGATGAGTTGCGTCGGATCGCCCGACCAGCTCCCGATCGCCGACGCGGCGGTGAAGAACAGCAGGCCCGCGATCAGCACGCGGCGGCGGCCGTAACGGTCGCCGAGGACTCCGGCGGTGAACAGGAGCGCGGCGTACACGAGCGTGTACGAGTCCATCGACCACTGCAACTCGGCGTTGGACGCGGAGAGTTCCTTCTGCACCTCGGCCAACGCCGCCGTCATGATGTTGTTGTCCATCACGGTGATGAACATGCACAGCATCATCACCAGCAGGATCAATTTGCGGCGCGGGTGGCCGGAATCCTGCGGCGTCGCCTCGGCCGTCACCGGCGTACCTCCTTGACGTTCGCCGGGCGGGCGGCAGTGTCCCGTGACACGGCGTCGGGTTTGCGGTGGGTGGATGGCCGCACTTCGGTGTCGTGCCGCACTTCGGCGCCCCCTCCGTCGGTCCAACCGATCGTCGCGCCGGGGATCGGGAGCGCGGAATGCCCTCCGAGCGTGCGGGGCCCGGGGCATCCGTGCGGGCACCTCGGGCGCCTGGACCTGCCCACTCACCCGACGCTGTGCTGTCCCCGTGCCGAACAGCCGGTCCTCCCAAGGGAGTCCAGGCCATGCGCTGAAGGCTACCGCCGGGTAGGGGTGCCGGCAACGACCCCGGCCCGGCCAAAATTCGGTGTCGCCACGTGTCGACCCGACCCCCGCTCCGCCCAGGTGGCGCCCGGCAAGGATGATCGGGAACGGCGTTCCGATCTTGGCCGGAACCCGTCACCGCTGTGGTAGGCCCCCGACTTGCGCCGGTCGGAACTGCCGTTTGCCGCGGGGGTCCTGCTCGTGGGGATGCACTTTCAGGCGCGGGCATCGACGACCGCGCACCGCTTCGGCGGCGAATGCGCCTCTTTCGGAGGCCGGGTTGCGGGAATTCGGGAAATCCCGGAAATGGGCGGTGGGTTCGAGGGCGGCGGAAGGGAAAGGCGCGGCAATCCGGCGGTCGAGGCGGAATAGGCCCCGGGTGTCGCGGCGGGTCCCTCCCACCACAAAAGCGCGGTCCCCCGGCGCGGGTGCGGTGCCGTCGTCCACGCCCGGTACCGACGCCGGGTGCTCAGGACTCCGCGGGAAGACCCGTGACGTTGTGGACGTGGTCGAGGCTGGGCGGGGCCAGGTGCTTGTGCAGCGCCTGGAAGACGCGGCGGGCCTCGACCGCGTTCCAGTCGTCGGGCAGCAGCTCGGTGGGCAGCCCGGGGTCCAGGTACGGCAGCCTGCGCCACTCGGTCAGCATGGGGACGTACGCGCGGAAGGCCGCGTCCGGGCCGACCGGCGGGCCGGTGGACAGCGCTTCGGCGAGCGGCCGGTACAGGACGGTGAACTCGGCGTACTGGTCCTCTATGGCCTTGAAGTCCCACCACTCGCTGACCGCCGTGCGCAGGTCGGAGAAGGCGGTGTAGTCGCCCGCGAAGAGGTGGACGTAGTCGCTGAGCCCGACGCGCTGAAGGGTGGAGCGGGCGTCGTCCAGGAGACGTCCGGGGGCCACCCACACACCGGGCGACGCCTTGCCGAAGCCGAGCCAGGTCAGGCGTGAGCGCAGTTGGTGGCGGTGTGCCCGCTCGCTCTCGGGGACGGAGAAGACGGCCACGACCCAGCCGTCCGCGAGGGCGGCCGGTTCGAGGTTGCCGAAGATGCGGCGGTCCCCCTCGTCGAAGACCGGTCCCATGGCGTCGCCGAGCCGGTAGCCGGTGCCGGTGCGGCGCTCCTGGACGAGCGTGCCGCGCTTCTTGAGGCGCGAGATCGCGGACCGGACGGCGGGTGCGTCGACGTCGAGTTCGGCCATCAGCGTGATGAGGTCGGCGATGGAGATCCACCCGCCGCAACGGCGGACGAACGCACCGTAGATGGTGTTGATGAGGGAACCGGGTCGCGTCGCGCTCTCGCCCATGGCCGCCTTCCTGGATCGTGCCGCGGAGATCCTACCCAGGGCCGGTGTTGCGGGCGGCCCGGGGCCGCGAGGTCATCTCCCGCCCGCTCCCCCTCCCTCAGCCGGCCGCCGGGGCGTCCGCGTACGCACCCGACAGCAGGTGGCCCGCGCCCGGTGCCACCGCGGGCAGGTCCAGCGCGCGCAGCATCTGGTGGGCGGTGCAGACGGCCGCCGAGACGACCGGCTTGCCGAGCCGCTGTTCCGCTTCCTCGACGGCATCCAGGGACGGCATCTGCACGCAGGCGGACAGGACCACGGCGTCCGCGTCGGCGTGGTCGAGGGCCGCGGCGATGCCGGGAAGGCGCGACGGGTCGTGGGCGGCGACGTCCAGGTTGCCGGGGATCTCCAGGGCCACGTGGTCCAGCACCTCGATGCCCTCGTGTCCGAGGTAGTCCACGACCGTCCGGGTGAGCGGCGCCATGTACGGCGCGACGAGCGCGACCTTGCGTGCGCCGAGCGTGTGCAGGCCCTGGACCAGGGCGCCGGCGCTGGTGACGACGGGGGCGGGCGCGCCGTTGGCGGCGGTACGCCCGCGCAGGCGGGCCTCGGACTCACGGTGGTAGCCGAGTCCCGTGCTCATGATGGCGACCAGGCACGCGTACCCGAGCACATCCACGCGCGCGTCGGAGAGTTCGTCGGCGCAGCGGTCGGAGTCGGCGTCCATCGCCTTGAGTTGCTCAGGGGTGACATGGGTCATGCGCATGCGGCTGGAGTGGAACGTGAAGCGCTCGGGCGCCACGCGCTCGCGGGCGCGCAGGATGGCCGGGATCTCGGTCTCCATCGTTACGTTCGAGCTGGGCACGATCTGGCCGATGCGGTACGTGAGTTGGGGGCGTGCAGACATGCGGGCGGCTCCCGTCCGGTGGGCGGCGGGCAATGGGTCAGCGGGCGTCGACGACGGGGTTGGCGAGCGTTCCGATGCCCTGCACGGTGGCCTCGACGACGTCGCCGGGGACGAGGAACTGCGGCGGCACCATGGCCGCGCCGACTCCGGAGGGGGATCCGGTGGAGATGACGTCGCCCGGTTCGAGGGTCATCCCGGACGAGATGTCGGCGATCAGGCGCGGAATGGCGAACAGCATGTGCCGCGTGTTGGACTTCTGCCGGATCTCGCCGTTGACGGTCAGCGACAGGTCGAGGTTGAGCGGTTCGGGGACGTCGTCCGCGGTCACGACGGCCGGGCCGAACGGGCAGTAGGAGTCCTGGCCCTTGGAGAAGAACCACTGTCCGGACCGGCGTTGGTCACGCGCGCTGATGTCGTTCATGATGCTGTAGCCGAAGATGTGGTCCCAGGCGTCCTCTTCGGCGACGCGGACGGCCTTGCGCCCGATGACGACGGCGAGTTCGCATTCCCAGTCGAGCTGTCGGGTCAGGTTCGCGTTGTGCAGGATCGGCTGGCCGCTGCCGGTCACGGCGGTGGCCGGCTTGCCGAACAGGACGGGGCGGTCCGGGAGTTCCTTGGCGGTGTCGAGGCTGCGGCTGGACTCGGCGACGTGCTCCACGTAGTTGAGCCCGATTCCGACGACCTTGCCGGGACGTAGCGGCGCACGCAGCGCGACGGCGTCCCACGGCCGCGTCGCGGAGGTCGGGACGTCGGCCAGCAGTCCGCGCAGGGCGTCGAGAGCGCCAGGCCCGGCCTGGATCAGGGAGAGCAGGTCGGTCGGCAGGTCGGCGGCGCCGTGGTGGGCCGCGAGTTCCGCGACGTCGACGACGCGGCCGCCCGTGTCGACGCCGAGGCGGAGGCGTTCGTCCGCATGCGCGCTGCCGGGTGCCGTCGGGGCATAGGTGATCAGTCGCATTATCCCTCTTGTTCCTCTTCGCGGTAGAAGCCGAGCGAGCGCATGACGGGGAAGTCGTTGAACGAGAACAGGCAGGCGTCCTCCGACTCGTCGAGGTTCGCGTGCTCGTGCCAGGCCCAGGACGGCACGCAGAAGATGTCGCCCTTGGTCCACTCCAGGCGCTGCCCGGCGACGACGGAGACGCCGTGGCCCTTGGCGGCCGTGTAGACGACGGAGCCGGTGTGGCGGTGCGCCCTGGTGGCCTGTCCCGGGCGCAGCAACTGCATGTGGGCGCCCATGGTCGGCATGACCGAGCCCCCGGTGACGGGGTTGGTGTACTCCATGATGACGCCGTCGTACGGCGATCCCTCGGTGGCCTCCGCCAGGTCGCGCAGGGCCTGGTACGTCCGCTCCCACGGCCACGCGAGCAGCGGCGAGTACGGCCGGGCCCACTTCTCCGCGCCGTACGGAAGCAGGTTGCCGCCGTAGGTGAGCACCGATTCGTTCGGCACCGGGCGGGCCTGCTGGTAGAGGTCGGGGTGCACCTCGTAGAAGCCCGCGTCGAGTGCGTTGACGAGCGGGATGTCGAGGCCGTCCTGCCAGATGACCGGCTCGTCGGTGCCCTCGTTGCCGTGCTCGTGCCAGGTGCCGTTGGGGGTGATCGCGAAGTCGCCCGGGCCGACGCGGAGTTTCTCCCCGTCGACGACGGTCCAGGCGCCGGTGCCCTCGTGCACGAAGCGCAGCGCGGACGCCTGGTGGCGGTGCGCGGTCATCGACTCGCCGGGGCCCATGATCTGGAGGCCGGTGTAGAGGAGCCCCGCGGCGGCGCTGAGTTCGCGGCGGCCGGGGTTGACCAGCATGACGACGCGGCGGCCCGCGTCCTCGGCCTTGACGAGGTCGAGGGCCTTGCGGACCAAGGGGCGGAGTTCGGCGTACCGCCACAGGACCGGGACCGAGGCGGGCTGCGGATACCAGGGCTCGATCCTGTTGGCGACGGTCCACAGCGCACCGGCCTCGGCCGTGGCCAATTCACCGTAGTACGCCTCCAGTTCTGGCGTGTCCGAGACGCGGGCGCGGCCGAGCATGTTGTCGTCCTGGGTCGTCATGACCCCTCCTCGGGGGTCGCCGGGCCCGGCCCGGCGGGATCGGCGGCTTGGGTGGTGGCCGGCGCGGGACGGCTGAAGTGGTGCGTCGGGGCGGCGCCTTCCGATGCGAAGGAGACCGGCACACGCGGGCGGTCGTCGATGTGCAGGCGGAAGACGTCGAACCGGTTGTAGTGGCCGAGGATGTCGTGCATCTGCTTGGGCTGGATGCAGCGGTTGAGGTCGATCTCGGCGTAGACGATGCCGTCCTCGTCGACCAGGGGTTCGGTGACGGGACGCCCGTCCGGGCCGAAGATGCCGGACAACGCGCTGTGTTTGCGCCGCAGTTGCTCGCGGACTGCGGCATCGTCCCCGGCCACGGCGTCGACGATCCGGTCGTCGACGGTGGAGCAGGAGACGACCGAGAAGACCTTGCCCTCGAAGCAGTGCGCGGCGGTGCGTACCGCGATCGCCTCGGCCATGTCGTAGTCGGCGGGGGCGACCGGAAGGGCGATGTAGCTTGCCACGTGCACGAGTTCGCCCTGCGCGAGCAGGGTGAAGCGGGCGAGCGTGTTGGTGTTCTCGCCGCACGCGAGCACGCCGAGCGGGCCGACGGGGGTGGCGTGCACCTTCAGCGAGCTTCCATCCCCGCCCGTCCAGGTCAGCTTCTCGGCCCAGGTCGGCACGATCTTGCGGTGCGCGCCCAGGAGTTCGCCGTCGGCCCCGATGGTGACCATGGTGTTGTACAACTCGCCGACGCTGTGCGCGCCGCGCTCGTTGACGCCGATGACCACGACCGCGCCGGCGTCGCGGGCGGCGGCGCGGAGGCGGTCGATGTGCGGGCCGGGGATGTCGACGGACGCCCGGTACAGCCGCTCGAACCACGGCGAGCCCTGCACCGGGTTCATCGTCCAGTTCCAGTACGGGTATCCGGGGACGAACGCCTCCGGGAAGACGACGAGCGAGGCCCCGTTCGCGGCCGCCTCGCGGATCAGCGACACGGCCTTGCCGACGGTCGCGGCCGGGTCCAGGAAGACCGGCGAGGTCTGCACGGCCGCGGCGGTGAAGCGCGGCAGGTCGTCCTTCTGATGGTCCAGCAGGTTCTGCATGGGGTCTCCTCGGGGCCGCGCCCGCGGCGGGTGCGTCAGGGGCCGGTCGCTGCGGACAGCACCGGGCGGGCGGGCGTCCAGCGGGGTCGGACGGGGGTCTCGGCGTCGCGCGGCAGCCGGAGCCGGGGCGGCACGCGGTCGCTGCGTGCGCCGGGCGGCTTGCGGCTGCCGGGGCGCCACGCGTCGGGCCAGCGTGCACCCGGGCCGTGGTAGCCCTGGTCGGCGGCGGCGTGCAGGGTCCAGAGCGGGTCGTACAGGTGGGCGCGGCCGACCGCGCACAGGTCGGCGCGTCCGGCCAGCAGGATGGAGTTGACGTCGTCGTAGGTCGACACCGCGCCCACCGCGATCACCGGTATACCGGTGGCGTTGCGCACGAAGTCGGCGAAGGGCGTCTGGTAACTGCGGCCGTACGCGGGCCGTTCGCGCGCGACGACCTCGCCCGTGGAGACGTCGATCGCGTCCGCTCCCCCGGCGGCCAGGGCCTGGGCAATCTCGACCGCGTCCTCGCGTGTGGTGCCGCCGTCCGCCCAGTCGGTCGCCGAGATGCGGACGACCAAAGCCTTGTCGGCGGGCCAGATCTCGCGTACGGCGGCCAGGACTTCGAGTGGGTACCTGAGGCGGTCGACGAGCGTGCCGCCGTAGGCGTCGGTGCGGCGGTTGGTCAGCGGCGAGAGGAAGCCGGAGATGAAGTGACCGTGCCCGTACTGGAGTTCGAGTACGTCGAAGCCCGCATGGTCGGCGCGGCGCGCGGCCGCGGCGAACGCGTCGCGGATGCGGTCGAGTTCCGCGCGGTCGGCGGCCGCCGGGGTACAGCTCTGCGCGTCCCAGGGGATCGCGGATGCCGCCACGACGGGCCAGCCGAGGTCGCGCAAGGCGACACTGGAGCCGTCGGGGTCGGGAACGGTGCGGGCCGCCTTCGCGCCCGCGTGGGTGAGCTGGACACCGAGGCAGGCGTCCGACTGCGCGTTCACCGTGTCGACGATCTGCCGCCAGACGTGGGCCTGTTCGTCGTTCCACAGGCCCGGGTCGCGAGTGGTCGTGCGGCCGTCCGGCGCGACCGCGGTCATACCGGCGAGGACGAGCCCCGCCCCTCCGAGCGACAGCGCGCCCAGGTGCGCGGACTCGAAGGCGCCGGGCAGGCCGTGCGCGGAGCTGTACGTCGCGAGCGGCGGGACGACCACGCGGTTCGGCAGGGACACGCCGCCGAGGCGGTAGGGGCGGAACATCGGCGGGGTGGTCACGGCGGCGGCCACAGTTGCGTCCGAGGGCCGGGCCACCGTGCCGGAAGTGTCGGCCGAACCAACAGACGTGTCAGAAACGGTGGTTTCCGCAGAACCGACCGCTCCCGTCGGCCCCGCCGGCATGCGGGCGTTCACGGCCCCGACGAACTCCGCGTCCCGCACCCTGAGGTTCTCGTACGTCACCCGGCGGCTGCGGGTGAGCAGGTTGAAGGCGAACTGCTCGGCTGGCTGCCCCACGTAGTGCCCGATGTCCTCGAACCACTCCAGGCTCGCCTGCGCGGCCCGCTGCGTCGACTCGACCACCGGCCGCCGTTCCTCCTCGTAGCGGGCCAACGCCTCGGGGATCGCGTCGTGTTCGTGGAGGCACGCGGCGAGGGCGAGCGAGTCCTCCATGGCCAGCTTGGTGCCGGACCCGATGGAGAAGTGCGCGGTGTGCGCGGCGTCGCCCAGCAGCACCACGTTGCCGTGCCGCCAGGTGGCGTTGCGGACCGTGGTGAAGCGGATCCACCGCGAGTTGTCGGGGATGAGGCGGTGGCCGTCCAGGTGTTCGGCGAGGAGTTCGGCGCAGCGCGCGACGCTCGCCCGGTCGCTGCTGCCGGGCGCGGCGTCGCGTCCGGCGAGTTCGGCCATGTCCGCGAAGCCGGCGCGGTGCCACGCGTCTTCGGCGATCTCCACGATGAAGGTGCTGCGCGTCGCGTCGTACGGGTACGCGTGCACCTGGAGGGCCCCGTAGTCTCCTTCGGCCACGATGAAGGTGAAGGCCTCGAAGACCTTGTCGGTGCCGAGCCACATGTAGCGGCAGTGGCGTTCGTCAAGTTGCGGGCGGAACTCGTCGGCGAAGTACTCCCGGACGGCGGAGCGCACGCCGTCGGCGGCGACCACGAGGTCGTACTCGGCGGCGAGTTCGCCGACCGGCGGGGCCTCGGTGCGATAGCGCACGTCCACACCGAGTGAGGCGCAACGCCGTTGGAGGATCTGGAGGAGCCGTTTGCGGCCGAGTGCGGCGAAACCGTGGCCGCCGGAGGTGAGCACGCGGTCGCGGTAGCGCACGTCGATGTCGCTCCAGCGGGCGAACTCGGCGGACATCGCGGCGTGCACGGCGGGGTCGGCGTCGGCGATGCCGCCGAGGGTCTCGTCGGAGAAGACGACGCCGAAGCCGAAGGTGTCGTCCGCGGCGTTGCGCTCCCAGACGGTGATGTCCCACGCCGGGGAGAGCTGCTTGGCGAGGGCGGCGAAGTACAGGCCGCCCGGGCCGCCGCCGACGACGGCCACGCGCACGCGGCGGGATTTCAGCATGGTGGCTCCTGGTGGTACCGGGCGGTCACTGGTAGGTCTCGGGCTTCTGCGGTCCGGCGTGGGCCAGCGCGCGGCGTACGTCGTCCGGCCAGGGCCGGCTGGCGGGTCCCTCTGCGGCCGTTCCGCGCGGGACCACGGCCGAGTGCACGACGGCCACGGCCCCGGTGGCCGCGACGCCCTCGCTGCCGCGCACCTCGAAGGCGTAGTGCAGCGATGTGGTGCCGACCTTGGTGACGCGCAGTTCGACGGTGACGGTCTCGCCGAACCAGAGGCGCCGGTGGAAGTCGGCCTCGTAGTGCACGCGCGGTGTGCTGCCGAACAGGTGGTCCAACCCGAGCCGCCGCAGCAGCACCGCCTCGGCCGCCTCGGCCCAGCGCTGGACGGCGGAGAAGTGGTAGTGCCCGGCGGCGTCCGTGTCCGACCACTCGACGCGGCGTTCGATCGCGACGGAGGCGGGGTTCCCGGCTTCCATGGGCTGGCCTTTCGCTGAACGAGCGGTGGGCGGGAGGGAGGGGCCGGCGAGCGGCACGCGACATCGGGGGGCGGTCAGCGGCCTTCGGCGGCCCACTGCCGCAGCACCGCGCGCTGGAGCTTGCCGTTGGAGGTGCGCGGCAGGGCGTCGACGAACTCGACGGCGCGCGGGTACTTGTACGGCGCGACGGTGCTCTTCACGAACGCCTGGAGGTCCTTGGCGGTGGCCTCGTCGGCGGTCGCCCCCGGGCGCAGCACGACGTACGCCTTGACGATCATGCCGCGGGCCTCGTCCGGCGCGCCGACCACGCCGCACTCGGCGACGTCCGGGTGCCCGGACAGCGCGACCTCGACCTCGGGCCCGGCGATGTTGTAGCCGGACGAGACGATCATGTCGTCGCTGCGCGCCTGGTACCAGAAGTAGCCGTCCGCGTCGCGGATGTACGTGTCGCCGGTGAGGTTCCACCCGTCCCGCACGTAGGACGCCTGCCGCTCGTCGTCCAGGTAGCGGCAGCCCGTCGGCCCCTTGACCGCGAGCATGCCCGGTTCCCCGTCGGCCACCGGCGCGCCGTCGGCCCCGAGCACCGCGGCGCGGAATCCGGGGACCTCGCGGCCGGTGGCTCCCGGGCGGATGTCGTCGTCGGCGGAGGAGATGAACACGTGCAGCATCTCGGTGGCGCCGATCCCGTCGATGATGCGCACGCCGCAGGCCTCGTGGAAGTCCCGCCAGACGGTCGCGGGCAGGGCCTCGCCCGCGGAGATGCAGCGCCGCACGGCGCCCAAGCGTCCAGCCAGGCCCGCGGTCAGCATCGCCCGGTAGGCGGTCGGTGCGGTGAACAGCACGGTGACGCCGAACTCCTCGACGAGGCCGACCAGTTGCTCGGTCGTCGCCTGCTCGAACAGCAGCGTCGCGGCGCCCGCGTGCAGTGGGAAGACGACGAGGCCGCCCAGGCCGAAGGTGAAGCCGATCGGAGGTGTGCCGGTGAACAGGTCGTCGGGGCCCGGCCGCACGACGTGGCGCGAGAACGTGTCGGCGTTGGCGAGCACGTCGCGGTGGAAGTGCATGGTGGCCTTGGGGCGGCCGGTGGTGCCGGAGGTGAAGCCGATGAGCGCCACGTCGTCGGCGGCCGTCTCGACGGGCTCGAAGACCCCGTCCTTGGCGCCGCACCGCGCGATGAGGTCGTCGCCCGCGTCGCGCGCGCCTTCCCCGGAAGCCCCGGAGTTCCTGGAGTTCCCGGGATCTCCGGGATCTCCGGGATCTCCGGGATCTCCGGGATCTCCGGGATCTCCGGGATCTCCGGGGTCCCCGCCGCCGAACGTGAGCAGGGCCGCGCCGGTGTCGGCCTCGACCAGCGCGGCGGCGAAGCGGTGGTCGGAGATCGCGACGACAGGGCGGCTGATGCCGGCCAGCATGGTCAGTTCGTGGGCGCGCAGCAGCGGCATCGTGGTGACGACCACCCCGCCCGCGCGCAGCACCCCGAACCAACAGGCCACCAGCCAGGGGTTGTTGGGCCCGCGGAGCAGGACGCGGTTGCCGGGCACGAGGCCGAGGTCCTCGGTGAGGACCTGGGCGACCTGACTCGCCCGGAGCCGGAGGTCGCCGTACGTCCACGTCTCGTGCGGGGTGACCAGGCACCTGCGGTCGGGTCCGTGTTCCGCGATGCGGTCGTCGAGCAGGGTGGTCGCGCAGTTCAGCCGATCGGAGTAGCGCAATTCGGGCAGTTCGAAGAGCAGTTCGGGCCACAGTTCAGTGGGCGGTAGTCGATCACGGCAGAAAGTGTCCGCGTGTGCGGAAGGGGACAGTTCCATGCGTGCCACCTCGTCCTGGTGCCAGCGGGTCCACTGTCAAGTTATCCATCGCTTCTGACGACGGTCAACGGTACGCGATATTCTTCCTCGGTCAACCTGGGAAAATCACCCGGTCGGCCCCGTACGACGCACAGCGCTGGAGCGAGAGATGCACGTGATCGTCGGCACCGCGTACGGCAAACTCCGCGGCACCGCCTCGGACGGCGTCACCCGCTTCCTCGGAGTCCCGTACGCCGCACCGCCGTTCGGTCCCCATCGCTTCCGTCCGCCGCAGCCGCCGGTCGCGTGGGACGGGGTCCGCGACGCCGACGCGTACGGCCCGACCGCGCCCAAGGCCCCCTACCCCGCCCCGCTGGACGCGCTGCTCCAGGAGGTCGCCGTCGACGGCGAGGACTGCCTGAACCTCAACATCTGGGCCCCCGCCGCGGCGACGGCCGCGCCCGTCATGGTGTGGATCCACGGCGGCGCGTTCCGCAACGGCTCCGGCTCCGCACCGGCGTACGACGGCTCGGGGTTCGCGCGCGACGGCGTCGTGTGCGTGACCTTCAACTACCGCCTCGGCGTGGAGGGCTTCGCCGAACTGCCGGGCGCGCCGCGCAATCGCGGCCTGCTCGACCAGATCGCCGCGCTCGCCTGGGTACGCGACAACATCGCGGCGTTCGGCGGCGACCCGGGCAACGTCACGGTGTTCGGCGAGTCGGCGGGCGCGATGAGCGTGACCACGCTGCTCGCCCTGGACCTCGGGCTATTCCGCCGGGCGATCGCGCAGAGCGGGGCGGGGCAGATTCTCCAGGAACCCGAGGACGCCTCGAAGGTGACCGCCGCCGTCGCCGACCGCCTCGGCGTGGCCCCGACCGCCGAGGCGTTCGCGGCCGTCGGCCCGGCCGAGGTCGTGGCCGCGCAGGCCGAGGTGGCCGCGCACGTGGCCGCCTTCCCGGACCCGCGGCGCTGGGGCATCTCGACGGTCCGCTCCGGCATGGCCTTCATGCCGGTCCGCGACGACACCCTGCTCCCCCGCCCGCCGATCGAGGCGGTCCGCGACGGTGCGGGACGAGGCGTCGACGTCCTCATCGGCTCCAACACCGAGGAGTTCCGCCTGTACCTCGCTCCCGGCGGCCTGACGAAGCTGCTCTCCACGGACGCCGCGGCGCGCTTCCTCGACGTCATGGGCTTCGACCCGGCGTACGCCGCGGCCTACGCCGCGAACCGGCCCGACGCCCGCCCCGGCGACCTGGCCGCAGCCGTCGCCACCGACGGGTACTTCCGGATGCCCGCGTACCGGGTCGCGGAGGCCCGCGCCGGGGCCGCCGCCACCTGGGTCTACGAGTTCGCGTGGCGGTCCGGCGCCACGGGACCGGCCGACGAACTGGGCGCGTGCCACGCCCTGGAGATCGGATTCGTGTTCGACACCCTGGACCGGCTCGACGGCGCCGGACACAGCGGGCACGCCGAACACACCGGCCTCGCCGGGCCGAACCCGCCGCAGTCCCTGGCAGACGCCATGCACGCCGCGTGGGTCGCCTTCGCCAGGGACGGCGACCCCGGCTGGCCCACGTACGACACGGCCACGCGACCCGTGCGGGTGTTCGATACCGAGACCCGGCTCGTCCACGACCCCCGATCGGATGAACGCGCCCTGTGGCCCGAACGATGAGCCGGGCCGCGGAAGATCGACTTCACGGTTCGTCGGCGGGCCCGGGCGGCGCTGTGCCACGATGCGTGAAGCACGCAATTCCGACGGTGACAGCGGCGGACGCCGGCCGAGGCGATGCCCGGTGTGTCCGCGCACCCGGACGGAGGGGGAAGGCACATGGGGATCAAGGGCTACGACGTCTCCGACTACCAGCAGGCGATACCCGACGACGCGCAGTTCGTGTTCATCAAGGTCACCGAGGGCCGCGGCCACGTGCAGGACAACTGGCGCGCGAAGGTCGGCGAGGCCCGCGCCCAGGGCTGCGTGGTCGGCTACTACCACTTCGGACGCAGCGACGTACCGCCCGCCGAGGAGTTCGCGAACTTCCGGCGCGAGGTCGGCAAGGAGCTGCGGGCCGGGGAACTGCTGGCGTACGACTTCGAGCCGTACAACCAGAACGTCTCGGACGCCACGGCCACGGCCCGCAAGAACGAGTTCATCCGGCTCATGAAGGCCGCGTTCCCGAACCACCGGTGCGGCATGTACACCAACGTCGACTGGTGGAAGCGGACCGACGACAACCACGGCGACTTCCTCTGGATCGCCGACTACGTCGCCCAGGGGCAGCCGCGGATCCGCGCCCGGTGGATGTTCCACCAGTTCAGCGAGCACCCCATCGACACCAACTGGTACGCGGGCACCGCCGCGGAGCTGCGCGCCTACGCCGGAGGCGCGACCGGCACCACCGCGGCGGCCGGGGGCGGCACCGTCCTGCTCCCGGTCAACGGCTACCTCGCCGCGGCGGGGTGGCAGGCCGGCGACGGCGAGCGCGTCACGTACGGCAAGCTCATGAACGTCCGCACCCGGCGCATGCTCCAGGCCGCCGAAGCGGTCCTCGGCCGCAGGTTCCGGGTCACGCAGGGCAGTTTCAGCACCGGCGTCAGCGCGAGCGCGGGCACCCACGACGGCGGCGGCGTCCTCGACCTGGTCCCCGTCGGCTACGACGAGGTCAAGGCCCTGCGCCGGGCGGGCTTCGCGGCGTGGAACCGGCTGAAGGGGGACGGGTTCCCCGACGAACACATCCACGCCGTCGCGGTCGGAGACCCGACCATGTCGCCGTCCGCGAAGGACCAGGTCGACGCGTTCTTCCGGGGCCGCAACGCGCTGCGCGGCCAGGGGCCGGACAACTTCCGGCTCCGCGAGGCCGACCGCGTCGTCACCGGCATCCACCCCGACGAACCACCGCCCGCCGCACCGACGCCCGAGGAAGACGCCGAAATGTTCGCACCGTACGAGTTCACCCCCGGCGCCACCACCATCCCCCTCGAACCGGCCAACGGCGGGGCGATGAAGTGGGGCAACCTCTACTTCGCCTTCAAGGTCGCCGAGGGCGACAACACCGACAAGCCCGTCGCCGGGATCCGCATCGAGCTCCAGGACGACGCGGGCCGCTGGTCGCTCTGGAAGGGCAACTTCGAGCAGACCGTGGACAGTCCGCGCTGGGTGGCGGTCCTTCCGGACGGCTACGCGGCACTGCGCTTCTACACGAACGTCCGCTGCCACGGCTACGTCACCGGCAAGTCCAACGCCTGATCCGCACGGCGGCCCGTCGCCCGGCCGGTGCCCTGAACTCTCCGCAGCGAACGCGTGTTCGCACAGAGACTGACGGCACCCGGCCGGGCGCGGGCGCCGTCGTGTCACCAGGCGAACGCCTCGGGGG
>NZ_JBPKBH010000002.1:494363-495399 GCF_051388915.1 Yinghuangia sp. YIM S09857
GGCGCGGGCGCCGTCGTGTCACAAGGCGAACGCCTCGTGGGCCGGGCCCGGCCCCGGGAAGATGGCGTCGAGTTCGGCCAACAGGTCGTCGGACAGGTCGAGTTCCACGGCCCGCAGGGCCGAGTCGAGGTGCGCGCGGGTGCGCGGCCCGACGATCGGCGCGGTGACGCCGGGACGCGTGAGCAGCCAGGCGAGGGCGACTTCCCCGGGGTCGAGGCCGTGCTTCGCGGTCAGCTCCTCATACGCCTGGACGCGTGCCCGCGTCGCGGGATCCGCCAGGCCCTCGGCGGAACGTCCGCTCACCGAACGGGATCCGTCGCCCTCGCGTTCCTTGCGCAGCGCGCCGCCGAGCAGCCCGCCGCGCAGCGGGGACCAGGGGATGACGCCGAGCCCGTAGTCGACCGCGGCCGGGATGACCTCCATCTCGGCGCGGCGCTCCGCGAGGTTGTAGAGGCACTGTTCGCTGACGAGGCCGACCCGCCCGGTACGCGCGGCGGTCTCGTTGGCCTGGGCGATCTTGTAGCCGGGGAAGTTCGACGACCCGGCGTAGAGCACCTTGCCCTGCGTGATGAGGACGTCCAGTGCCTGCCAGATCTCCTCGAACGGGGTGGCGCGGTCGATGTGGTGGAACTGGTAGATGTCGATGCGGTCGGTGCCGAGCCTGCGCAGGCTCTCCTCCACCGAGCGGCGGATGTTGACCGCGGAGAGCCGGTCGTGGTTGGGCCAGGGCGGGCCGCCGCCGACGGCCATGTTGCCGTAGACCTTGGTGGCCAGCACGACCCTGTCGCGACGCCCGGCGCCCCCGGCGAACCACGAGCCGACGATCGACTCGGTGCGGCCCTTGTGCTCGGTGCCGCCGTAGACGTTGGCGGTGTCGAAGAGGTTCACGCCCGCGTCGAGGGCGGCGTCCATGAGGGCGTGGCTGTCCGCCTCGCCGGTGAGCGCGCCGAAGTTCATCGTGCCGAGGACGAGGCGCCCGACGCGGAGACCGGTGCGTCCGAGTTGCGTGTAGTCCATGGCCCCACCCAACGCCGCG
>NZ_JBPKBH010000002.1:495533-511907 GCF_051388915.1 Yinghuangia sp. YIM S09857
CGGAGCGGGC
This sequence comes from Yinghuangia sp. YIM S09857, assembly GCF_051388915.1. NCBI lineage: Bacteria > Bacillati > Actinomycetota > Actinomycetes > Kitasatosporales > Streptomycetaceae > Yinghuangia > Yinghuangia sp. YIM S09857. The sequence goes on from NZ_JBPKBH010000002.1 coordinate 495,544, forward strand.
ACCCTCGGCCGGATCGCCGGAGCGCACCGCTACTTCTTCCAGCGGCCGTCCTGGAGCAGCTTCCACGCCCTGTTGCAGCTCTCGGTGCGGCACTTCATCAGGTAGCCCAGCTTGTCGCCGTAGTGTTCGCCGGGGAAGCGCTGGCGGATCCCGGCCTTTCGGCACCGGGAGATGAAGTTGTTGGCGACTTCGCCGAGGTTGTCGCGGGCGTCGCAGGCGCCGCGGGCCAGGTCGGGGGCGCTTGCGGACGCCGCCGGGACGCCCGGTGCCGCGGCACCGGCCACCGCGGACGCACCGGCGAGCGCGCCCAGCGTGAGAGTCGCGGCGACCAGGCCGCGGACGAGGTGCGCGCGCATGCTCAGCAGCTCACGAACTTGCCGTAGGCGATCCACACTTCGCCCTTGCCGTTGAGGCTGATGTTGCCGGTCTTGTGCAGGCCGGTGTACTTGCCCTGGTAGTGCCGGAGTTCGCCGAACTGCGACTCCAGGGTCATGGACGGCGAGTCGAGCGCCCAGTCTCCGGAGTACTCGGCCCACACGCCGTCGATGCCGTCCGTGTCGCTCGCCCAGCAGGCACGGCCGCCTTGGTACAGCACCAGGTTGCCGTCGTACTGCATCTCCAGGCGGTAGTTCCCGTTGGTGAGGCACCGGCCGGGCAGCAACTTGTCGGTGAACGACGAGCCGATGCCGCGGCAGTCGCTGCGGGTCGCCGAGTCCGCCGCGGCGCCGGCCGCGGGTGCGCTGCCCGAGGCGGCGCCGGTCGTGGCGGTGACCGCGGCGAGCACGCCGGCCATCAGGAGCACGCGGGCACGCGAGAATTTCCTCATGCGGGGACAGCCCTTCGTAACGGTACGAACGCGAACAGGCACTGAACGTAGCAGCGCCCATTCTGGCAATGCACCGGTTGGTTGCCGGGTTCGTCGGTACGTGTGAAGTCTGTTCAGCCGTCCGCCGGTCGTGACGAGTGCGGCACTTTTCGGGTCACGGCGGCCGTGACGGACGGGCGTCGCGGCCGGCGTCACGGCGGGCGTGTTCCGAGGCGCCCGCGCCGGCGGCCGTACGCTCAGGAAACCGGCGTACCGGCGGCCACGGCCATGCGGGCGACCAGCGCGCGGACCTCGTCGCGGATGTCCTCCTCGGTACGGTCCCCGAGCCCGGCGGCCGGCATCAGGAACGGCGCGAAGAGCCCCCAGCCGAGCACTGCCAGGACCGCGGTCGCGGCGACCACGCGCGGGTCGAACCCGTCCGCGTGGGGGGTTTCCGACGCACCCGGCACGTCCGTCATTCCCGGCGCTCGCGTCCCCGGCACTTCCGCCGCCTCGGCCGCGGCCCGCTGCCGGGCCCACTCCTCCTCGACGAGTTCGCGTACGCGCGTCACCGCGGGCGTCTCGTCGGTGAAGACCTGAGAGGTGTCGCTGTCGAGGATGGCCCACGCCAGCATCCGCGCGTACGCGCGCGGGTTGCGGCCCAGCTGGCCGAGGGCGTCGTCCAGGTCGTCCGCACCCGCCACCACCTCGGCACCACGCCCTGAGGAGCGGCGGAACACTTCTGCGAGGATCGCTTCCTTGGTGCCGTAGTAGTGGTGGATCAGGCCGTAGTTGACGCCCGCCTTGCGGGCGATCTCGCGCAACGAGACCGAGGCCGGGCTGCGCTCGTGGAACAGTTCGGTCGCGGCGTCGAGGATCTTCGCGGCGGCGGCCTGGGCGTCGTTCGCGCGGGGCCGGGAGGCAGCCGCCCCGCCGGCGGGGGGCGGGGTCGGCTCGGGCGTGCGGTTGTCCATACGGAGAAGTCTGGCGGATCCACGGCCCTCCCCCACAGCGGGCCCGCACAGGTGGCCGGCGTCACGCGCACGGCACCTGGCACCCGACGTCCGCGCGGTGCGCCCGGGTCGGGCGTCACGCGTCCGGCGGGAGCCCGAGCATGTCGAGTGCGTTGCCTCGCGCGATCCGGTGCAGTTCCTCCGGCGTGACCATTCCGGCCATCCTCTCCAGGATCTCGCGGGTGCGCGGCCAGGTGCTGTCCTGGTGCGGGTAGTCGGTCTCGAACGTGATGCGCTCGATGCCGACCGCCTCGCGCGAGAGCACACCGAAGTCGTCCTCGAAGAAGCAGCCGAACACGCGGCCCGCGGCGTAGCTGCTGGGCGGCTCGGTGATCACGGGGTCGAGCCCGGCCCAGGCGCTGCTGTGCCGAAAGATGTTGTCGACGCGCTCCATGACGAACGGCATCCAGCCGATCTGGCCCTCGGAGTACGCGATGCGCAGCCGCGGGAAGCGCGCCAGCACCCCGGACATGAGCCAGTCCACCAGCGAGTACTGCGCGTTGGCGAACGTGAGTGCCATGCGCACGCCCTCCGGCGCGTCCGGCGAGGTGACCGGCATGCGCGAGCTGGAGCCGATGTGCATGCACACCACGGTCCCGGTCTCGTCGCAGGCCGCGAAGAACGGGTCCCAGTGGCGGTCCGGGTCGTGCACGGACGGCAGGCCGAGGTTGGCCGGCAGTTCGGTGAACGCGACCGCGCGGCAGCCGCGGGCGGCGTTGCGGCGCACCTCTCCCGCGGCGGCGACCGGGTCCCACAGTGGTATGAGGCACAGCGGTTGCAGGCGTCCGCCCGATCCGCCGCACCACTCCTCGATCATCCAGTCGTTGTACGCCCGCACGCCCAGCATCGCGAGGTCGCGGTCCTTGGCCTCCAGGAACGCCTGGCCGCAGAAACGCGGGAAGGTCGGGAAACAGAGCGATATCTCGGTGTGGTTGAGGTCCATGTCGGCCAGCCGCGCGGCGGGGTCGTGGCAGCCCGGGCGCATGTCGGCGTACCGGATGGGCTCCATGGTGAGGCTCTCGCGCGGGAAGCCCACGCACGCCACGACCTGCGGGACCGGCTTGCGCAGGTCCTCGTAGACCCACCAGTCCGTCTCCGGGCCGTCGCCGCCGAAGTGGTACTTCACGGTGTTCGCGGTGACCTGCTCGGTGCGGCAGGTCGCGCGGACGACGCGCGGGCCGGTGTCGCGGTACCGGGCGGGGAGCCGGCTCGTCCACACGTCCGGCGGCTCCACGACATGGTCGTCCACGGAGACGACCAGCGGGAGTTCGGCGGGAGTTCCGGCGGTCGGTACTGGGTTCACTGTGGTCCTCCGAGTCCGGCTGGGCTACGTTTAGCCAATGGCTAATGCGTCGTGAAGTCAAGACTCGCGCGACGCGGACGGTGCCAGGGACGACGGCAAGGAGGAGCCCCGTGTACGACCTCGTGATCCGCGGTGGAACCGTGGTGGACGGCTCGGGCCTGCCCGGACACCGGGCGGACGTCGCGGTGGCCGGCGACCGCATCGCCCGCGTCGGGCGCGTGCGCGAGCGCGGCGCCGTGGAGATCGACGCGGCCGGGCAGGTGGTCACCCCCGGCTTCGTCGACGGCCACACCCACATGGACGCCCAGGTCTTCTGGGACGAGCAGGGCAGTTGCTCGGCCTGGCACGGCGTCACCACCGCGGTCATGGGCAACTGCGGCTTCACCCTGGCCCCCGCCCGCCGCGGCGCCCGCGAGCTGGTGACGCGCAATCTGGAGCGCGCCGAGGAGATCTCCGCGGCGGCCATGGCCGAGGGCATCGACTGGACCTGGGAGACCTTCCCGGAGTACATGGACGCCGTCGACCGCCTCCCCAAGGCCATCAACTACGCCGCGCAGGTGGGCCATTCGGCGCTGCGCACCTGGGCGATGGGCGAACGCGCCTTCGACGGCCCCGCCGACGCCGACGACATCGCCGAGATGGTGCGGCAGTTGCGGGCCGGGCTGCGGGCCGGGGCGTTCGGGTTCACCACCACACGCAACGACAACCACGAGACCGCCGACAACCGGCCCGTGGCGTCGCGCCTCGCGGACTGGGACGAAGTGTGCCGCCTGGTCCGGGTGCTGGCCGAGGAGGGCACCGGCGTCTTCGAGATCACCCACGAACCCGCCGCCGCGCGCGGGGACGACGAGCGCGAGGAGTACTTCGCCCGGCTGCGCGACCTCGCGGCCGAGACCGGAGTCCCGTTCAACTTCGGGGTGTCCGGGCGCGGCGGGGTGTTCCACGGCCTGCGGCTGCTGGACGCGATCGCCGACGCGGGCGGGGTCGCGTACGGGCTGGGCCACAGCCGCGGCATCAACACCGTCACCTCGTTCCGCACCAAGACCGCCTTCGACAGGCTGCCGCTGTGGAGCGAGATCCGCGCGCTGCCCCTGGCCGAGCAGCGCAAGGCGTACGAAGACCCCGACACCCGCGCCAAGTTGGTGGCCATCGCCGACGACGGCCCCTACGGGCGCGCGATCGGCGCCGAGGCGCGGCGCCCCGACTTCGAGCGCATGCGCGTCTACGACCGGCCGATGCCGCCGCTGCGCACCGTCGCCGAGGTCGCGCGCGAGCGCGGCACGCACCCGGTCGAGACGATCCTCGACCTGGCCCTGGAGACCGACTTCCACCAGTTCTTCATCCAGGCCGTGGTGAGCGACGAACCGGCCGACCTGCTCCCGGTATTGCGGCACCCGCGCGCGGTGATGACGTTCACCGACAGCGGTGCGCACGTCGGTTCGATGGCGGACGCGTCGCTGCACACACTGCTGTTGGGCTATTGGGTGCGGCAGGAGGGCGCGTTCGGCCTCGAGGAGGCGGTGCGCATGATCACGCTGGCCCCGGCCATCGCGTGGGGCTTCCACGACCGGGGCATGGTGCGCGAGGGCATGGCGGCCGACCTCAACGTGCTCGACCCGGCGACGGTGGCGCCGCTGATGCCGGAGGTGGCGTACGACATCCCGGGCGGCGCGTACCGCCTCCGCCAGCGCGCGACCGGGATCCACGCGACCGTCGTCGGGGGCCGGGTGGCTTTCCGGGACGGCGTGCACACGGGCGCGCTGGCGGGCCGGCTCGTCCGCGGACCGCTCGCCGCCGGGCGCCGCTGACCTGACTCCGGGCCGCCGACCAGGCGGTATCGAACGCGCGTCGGGACGGCGCGTCATCATGCGGACCTGGGCCGTGACCTCGAATACCTCCGGGCGGTCGGACGGGAGTTCGAGGGCCCGGCCAGGGGCCGAACATCCGTGCGCCACAAGGGCGTACAACACGGACCTGTCGCGAAACGCTTGGCGCACGCCACCATTCGCCAGGCAACGCAAGGGGCGCACCACCGCTGAACGCCGGTCGAATCGGGCTATGCTCCGGATGACCCAGTGACGTGCGGCGACTACTGCCAGTACTCGCCGCCGCCGGGCTCCATCGACATCGACCGCCGAGGCGGGGCGGCAGGGGGCAGCGCACACCCCCGGCGCCGACGAGGACGGCAACAACGGGACGCGGCACGCCCGTTGACCGTCGGGCACGTCGCGTCGCCGCGCTCCGCGAGACCCAGCGGGCACCGGGGAGCCGGGCACGCATTTTTGCCATGCCCTTCGGCATGTCCGCGTCCGGTGCCTCCCGTCCGCATGATTCCGAGGAAGTCCATGGTCCGAGTCGGGTCACCACCCGAATCCCAGCGTCCCACCGCCCCAGCCGGCCCCCTCTGGACCGGCCCCGTATGGCTGATTCCCGTCGCCGCGACGGTCGCCTGCTCGGCCGTCGCCGTCGCGCTCGTCGACGGCACCGCCCGCCCGGCCGTGGCCGTCTGCCTCGCCGTCGCCACCGTCGCGGTCGCCCTGGTCACCGCGGAGTCGGCACGTCGAGGCAGCCGAATAGCGGCTCACCAGGCCCGCCACGCGGCCGCGACCGGCGACCTGCGGGCCCGGCACCAGGCCGAGATCGCCGCGCTGCGCCGCGGAATCGCGGCCCAGGAGTCGGCCATGCTGCGCCTGACCGGTGAACAGCTGCCGAAGGCGATCCTGCGCGTGCAGCAGGGCGAATCGGCCGGAGAAGTGCTCGACGGCCTGGTCCGCGCCCAGGTCGACGCGCCCGAGGTGTCGCCCGAATTCGCGGCGGCCCGCCTGGCCGTGCTGCGCTCGGTCGCCGAGGCCGTCGAGGCCGAGGAGGGCCTGCGCGACTCGGCGCAGCGGGCGTTCGTGAACATTGCGCGGCGTGTGCAGGCGATCGTCCACCAACAGGCCACTGATCTGCGGGAGATGGAGGAGCGGCACGGTGCGCAGCCGGATGTGTTCGGTGATCTGTTGCGTCTTGACCACGGGACGGCGCTGATCGGGCGTCTGGCGGACAGCATCGCGGTGCTGGGCGGTGCGCGTCCGGGGCGTCAGTGGCAGAACAACGTGCCGCTGTACAGCGTGCTGCGTGGCGCGGTCTCCCGCATCACCGACTACCCGCGCGTGGAGCTGATGGCCGTGACCGAGGTCGCGGTGGTCGGCATGTCGGTCGAGCCGCTGATCCACGCGCTGGCCGAACTCCTCGACAACGCCACGCGCTACTCGCCGCCGCAGACGGTGGTGCGGGTGAGCGCGAGCGAGGTGCAGTCCGGCGTCGCGGTCGAGATCGAGGACGGCGGCATCGGCCTGGCCGAGGAGGCCCGGCGCCGGGTCGAGCGGCTGCTGGAGGAGGCGTCCGCGGGCCTCGACCTGGCGGACCTGGGCGAGTCGCCGCGCCTCGGCCTGGCGGTGGTCGGGCGGCTCGCGCAGGAGCACGGGTTCCGCGTCGCGCTACGGCCGTCCGCGTACGGCGGGGTCCGGGCGATCCTGGTGATCCCGAAGGAGCTGATCACCACGGCACCGGTGTCGGTCGTCTCCGGCGCCGCGCCGGGGCTGGACGCGCTGCCCGCCGCCCGGACCCGGAAGTCGTCCGGTCCCGCGCGCGGTTCCGCGGCGCGCGACGACCGCGGGTCCGGGGCGCACCGCGTCGGCCGCGGCTCGGGCAGCCACCGCGGCAGTGCCGAGCACGGGTTCGGCGACGGGAGGTTCGACCAGGGGAGGTTGGACGGGACCGGGAGCGGCGCCCGGGGGCGCGGCCCGGACGAGTCGGACGACGCGGTCGGACGTACCGCCAACGGCCTGCCGCAGCGGCGCAGGCGCCTCCCGGCCACCCCGCCGCGGATCGGGCCGCCGCAGGCCGCCCCGGTGCGGCCGGACGCGCCCGCCCCGCCGCCCGCGGAAGCCGCGGCGGAGCAGCCGCAGGAGCCCGGGCTGTGGCTCGCGGCCTTCCAGAGCGCCGTGTCCGGGGAGTCCCCCGCCCCCGGCGGCCGCGACGAGTCGTTGGATGAGGGAGACCGGTAGTGCACAAGCGAGCAGACCTCGACTGGATCCTGAAGGACCTGGCCGACGGCGTCCCGCAGACCCGGCATGTCGTCGTGCTGTCCGCCGACGGGCTGTGCATCGCCCAGCACGGATGCGACACGGACACCGCCGACCGCGTCGCGGCGGCGTGCGCGGGCCTCCAGAGCCTGTCGGCGGCGATCGCCACCGAGTTCCCGCACGGGGACGGGCGCATGCGCCTGGTGGTGATCGAGATCGGCGGCGGGTTCTTCTACCTCATGGCGGCGGGCGTCGGGGCGTACCTCGCGGTGCTCGCCGACGAGGGGGTCGACGCCGGTCTGATGGGCCAGCGCATGCGCGACCTGGTCGCCCGTATCGGCGAGCACCTGAACAGCCCCCCGCGGGCGACCCCCGCCGGGCGGGCCACATGACAGGACCACGGCGTCCGGACTGGGACGAAGGGGTTCCGGAGCGGCTGTACGTGATCACCGGCGGCCGGGGCCCGGACGCCCCGCTCGACCTGGTCACCCTGATCGTGTCGCGGTCCACGCCCGATCCGGTCATGCAGCCCGAGCACGCCGCCATCGTGCGGATGTGCGAATACCCGTTGTCCGTGGCCGAGATCTCGGCCTACCTCGCCCTGCCGGCCAGCGTCGTGATGGTGCTGCTCGCCGACCTGCTGGCGGAGGCGCGGGTGGAGGCGCGGGCGCCGATCCCGGCCGCGGCGCTGCCGGACATCGAACTGCTGGAGGCGGTGATGCATGGACTACGGAATCTCTGAGCCGGGCCCGCGCGGCCGCGGCGCGGCGCACGGTGCCGCCGGTCCCGAGCGCGCGGCGATACCCGGGCCCCGTGCGCAGGACGTGCTCCCCGCGTCCGCCGCGGCGGCCGTCAAGATCGTCATCGTGGGCGGCTTCGGGGTCGGCAAGACCACGATGGTGCACTCGGTCAGCGAGATCCGGCCGCTGACCACCGAGGAGACGATGACGCAGGCGAGCGAGGCGGTCGACAGCGTCGCGGGGGTCGAGCGCAAGACCGAGACCACGGTCGCGATGGACTTCGGGCGGATCAGCATCAACGACCGCTTGGTGCTCTACCTGTTCGGCACGCCGGGCCAGGAGCGGTTCTGGTTCCTGTGGAACGGGCTCTTCGACGGGGCCCTGGGGGCGGTCGTCCTGGTCGACACCCGCCGCCTGGAGGTCAGCTTCGACGTCATCGGCCGGCTGGAGGAGCGCCGCATGCCCTTCGTGGTGGCCGTCAACGCGTTCCCCGACGCGCCGATGCACGAACTGGCCGAGCTGCGCGTCGCGCTGGACCTGCCCGAGTGGGTCCCCATGGTCGGCTGCGACGCGCGCAGCCGGTCCTCCAGCCGCGACGTGCTCCTCGAACTCACGCGCTATCTGCACGCCATGACGCTCGCCGATTCGGAGGCCCGATGACCACGCCGCCCACCGACACAGGCACCGGCCACGCAGCCGCCGGGCCCACCGGGGACACCCGGGACACCCGGGACACCGGCGCGGTGCCGCCGCCCGGCTGCCCCGCCCATTCCGCCTACGCGGACTCCGGCGTCGCCCGGCTGTCCAGCGAGGAGCACAAGTCCGACCCGATGGGCATGTACGCGCGCCTGCGCGCCGAATATGGTCCGGTGGCGCCGGTGCTGATGGAAGGCGACCTGCCGGCCTGGCTGGTACTCGGCTACCGCGAGAACCTCGACGTGGTCCGCACGCCCAACCGCTTCTCGCGCGACTCGCGCAACTGGGGATCGTTCCGGCGCGGCGAGGTCGCACCGGACTCGCCGCTGCTGCCGATGGTCGGCTGGCAGCCGCTGTGCGTGTTCCTGGACGGCGAGGAGGCCGAGCGCCTGCGCGGTGCGGTCACCGACAGCCTCAACAGGTTGGACCGCCGGGGCGTGCGCCGCCACGTGACGCGCTTCGCCAACGAGCTCATCGACGACTTCGCGGCCGACGGCACGGCAGACCTGGTCGGACAGTTCGCCGAGCGACTGCCGATGCTGGTCATGACGCAGTTGTTCGGCATGAAGGACGAGTACGGCCCCAGCCTCGTCGAGGCCACGCTCGACCTGGTGCGCGGCAGCGAGACCGCGTTCCAGAGCAACGAGTACGTCGTGGAGGTGCTGAAGCAGTACATCCCCCTCAAGCGCGACCAGCCCGGCCACGACATCGGCTCCTGGCTCATGGAGCACCCGGCCGGGTTGAGCGACGAGGAGGTCCTGCAACATCTGCGCCTGATCCTCATCGCCGCGAACGAGAACACCACCATCTGTATCGGCAACACCGTGCGCATGGTGCTCAGCGACCTCCGGTTCCGCGCCTCGCTCGCGGGCGCCCGCATGACGCTGCCGGACGCGGTCGAGCAGGTGCTGTGGGACGAACCGTCCCTGATGGTGTGCCCGGCGCGGTGGGCGGTCGGCGACACCGAGCTCGCCGACCGGCAGATCAAGACCGGGGACATGATCCTGCTCGGCCTCGCGGCCGGGAACACGGACCCGGACATCCGCCCGGACCTGTCCGTGCCCATGCGCGGCAACCGCTCGCACCTGGCGTTCGGCGGCGGCCCGCACGAGTGCCCGGGACAGGACATCGGCCGGGCGATCACCGAGACCGCCGTCGACGTGCTGCTCGCCCGCCTGCCGGACATCCGTCTGGCCGGCGAGGACGAGGAGTTGGTGTGGGTGTCGTCGTGGATGTCGCGGCATCTGACGGCGCTCCCGGTGGTGTTCAGCCCGCGCCCGCCGGCGGTGTCGGCAGAACGCCCGCCCGCCGAGGTCGCCACCGCCCGGGCGCGGGCCCAAGGGGCGGACGACCGGGTCGCGGCGGAACCGGTCTGGTCGGCGGGGCCCGGCGCCGGGGACCGCGAGACGGCGGTCGCGGGGCAGCAGGGGCGGTACGCCGCCGCGCCGCCGGTGACCGCGCCTTTGTCGGGGTCCGCCGCGGAGCCCCCGCCGATGCCGGCGTCCGCGCCGTCGGTCGGCGACGCGCCCACCGCACCCGCCCGGCGCTCGTTGTGGCGGCGGTTCACCGCCTGGCTGAACGGGCAGTGAGCACGGCCGGGTGAGGAGCCCGGCCAGGTGAGGAGCCCGAAGGCGGGCTCCCGGTCGAACGCGTGGTGAACGTCCGGTTCCGGAACCGTTGTCCGCGGTTCCGGAACCGGACGTGTCGTGGACTTCCCGATGTGGTGCTCAGGCGGCCCGCGGCTCCGGGATCATCGGGAGTCGGTCCGGGTGGGCGACCGCGGCGGCAACCTCCTTCACCGGGACGCCGGGGGCGGGTCGCAGCCGCCAGCGCGCGAGGATGGTGGCGACCGCGACCGTCATCTCCATACGGGCGAACGCGTCCCCGATGCATTTGCGGGTGCCCGCCCCGAAGACCATGAAGTCCGTGCGCGGCCTGCCCTCGCGCTGCTCCGGCAGCCAGCGGTCGGGGTCGAAGCGTTCCGGGTCGGTGTGCACCCGGGCGTCGCGGTGCATCGCGTACAGGCTGAACGCGATCTCGGTGCCGCGCGGTATGCGTACGCCGCCCAGCTCGACGTCGGCGGTCGCCCGGCGCATGAGCATGGGTATCGCGTGCAGGCGCGACGCCTCGTCCACCACGCGGCCGACGTACTCCAACTTGCCGACTTCGGCCAGGCCCACCGGCCCGCCCCCGAGCACGGCGTCGATCTCGTCGAGGACGCGCTTCTCGGCCTCGGGGTTGACGGCCAGCTCGTGGAATATCCAGGCAAGCGTGGAGGCGCTGCTCTCGGTGCCCGCGAACATCACGGTGCTCAGTTCGTCGCGGATCTCGTCGTCGGTGAGTCCCTCGCCGGTGTCGGCGTCGCGCGCCAGGAGCAACGTGGACAGCAGGTCCGTGCCGCCCTGGTCGCCCGCCTTCCGGCCCGCGGCGATCAGGTCGGCGATGATGCGGTGCAAACGGGCCGTGGAGGCGTCGAACTCGCGGTAGAAGGGGATCGGCGCGCGGTCCAGGAACTCCGGCAGGACCGCGCGGACGAGGACACCCTTGATCAGGATCGGTACGTCGTGCCGCAGCGCCCCGGCGTCCTCGGCGTCCAGGTCGGCGGCGAAGAGCGTGGCGGTGACCGTGTTGATCGCGAAGTCGTACAGCTCCTCGTTGAGGGCGATGGTGCGGCCCGGCTCCCACGAGTCCGCGACCAGGCGGGCCTGCTCCGCCATGCTGTCGACGTACGCCGCGACGCGCCCGTGGTGGAACATCGGCTGCATCAGGCGGCGGTGTCTGCGGTGGACCTCCTCCCCCGCTGTGACGAGCCCCTCGCCGGCTATCTTTCGGGCCCGGTCGAGCAGGCGGCCCTTGTCGAAGTCGCGGCCCTTGGTGACCAGGAGTTGGTGGACGAGTTCAGGGGTGGTCACGAAGTAGACGGGCATCGTGCCCAGTTCGACGCGGACGACGTCGCCCGTGTCGCGCAGGGACCGCAGGAAGGGCAGCGGTCGCCGCAGCAGGGGAACGGCGTGTCCCAGCACGGGGATGCGTCCGGGGGCACGCGGGACGGAGCTTAAGTCGGTGGCCACCCTTGTCTCCAATCGGTTCGGTCGTGCGTCGGTTCGGTCGTGCACCGGTTCGATCGTGTCGGTTCGGTCGTGCCCCGTATCGCGGTCGAATACCCGGACCGCTTGCTCCGGAGTGACGCGGCTGCGAAACGGCCTCACGGGGGCGGGAGTTCCCACCACCACGAGATGGCCGGAATCGGCAGCGGCTCGCGGTCCGCGTCGGTGGGCGTGTCGCGGAACCGGTCGGGCAGTTCGGCGGGGTCGCCGGGAGTGGTGTAGCGGACCGAGGTGACACCCCAGTCCTGGGCGGCCCGGATGAACGCGCCGAGGCTGCGCAGGTACTGGCGTAATTCCGGTCCGGCGGAGGCGGCGAGGCGGTCGCGCTCGCGCAGGAACAGCACGAGCACGCGGTCGCGCTGGGCGATCGCGACGGGAAGCGCCTCGCGCGGGCTCAGCCCGTACTCGCGGCCGAGCACCTTGAGGACGTTGAGGTAGTAGCCGTCGCCGCGGCTCTCCTTGTGGAAGGAGACGATGTCGTTGTCCCAGGTGATGACGAAGAAGGCCATCTCGGCGAGCGCCCGGACCCGCACCGAGTCGCGTTCGTCCGGGCTCAGGTCGTACCCGTGCGCGAACTCCAGGACCGGCAGGAACACCGAAGTGGCGCCGTCGTACAGGCGCATGAGCGTGTAGTCGTTGAGGTCGGGGACGGTGCCGAGGCTGCGGTGCGACGCCTCCCACACCACGGACATGAAGTACTCGCGCAGGGCGTCGACCCAGCGCGCGACCTGCGCGGGGCTGGCGAGCAGGGATATTCGGCGGCGCAGGTCGCGCAGCGCCCCGGCGAGCGGGTCGTCGGTCATCATCGGCGCGTCGGGGTTCTGTGCCACCCGGATCAGCCGGGACAGCACCGCGACCAGTCGGCGGGGGTCGGCGCCCGCTTCGCCCTCCTCGCAGTGGCCGTCGTCGACGCCGAAGAGCCACAAGATGAAGTCCGCGAGGATGCGGACCGCCTCCTCCTGCCCCTCCGGCAGGACGCGCGAGGCGAAGCCGCCGATCTCCTGCACGACGAGCCGCGCGCGCAGGTCGTCCGAGCCGATGCCGAACTTGTCGGCCCACTCGGAGGTCTGCCGGTCGATCTCGGCGTGCCGCGGATGGATCGCGGGAGGGAAGGGCGAGTACAGCGGGGGAACGGCCAGAATCTGCGTCATGTACGACCACCTTGGCTATCCGCACGGCTCAGGGCATCGGCGAGGTTAACCGCCACGATCTTGCGATCGTGCTCGTGTTTTGCGGTGAAGTCCCCTGCTTTTCGGCCAGTTTGCGACGGCCGGCAGGTCGGTCATGGGCCGTGGGCGGCTGTCGGCGCGCGGCCCCGCGCGGCGGCGCCCGGCGACCGGACCGCCGGTTGGGCGCGCCGGGAATGCGGCCCGCGCCGGGTCTGTTGACCGGGTACAGTCGGAGGCACCGCACCTGTCGGCGGCCCGAGCGAGGCCGCGGCGGGGGGTGTCGGACACGGACGGATCGGAGCCATGGCGTACCAGGTGGAGGCGCGAGCTAGCGGCGTCGAGTCGGAGATCTGAGGACATCTCAGACCCAGTTCTCGGCCCGGCTCGGCGTGTCTTCCTCCCCCTGACGCGACTCCACCGCGAGGTACCGCCGCCATGCGCTCCACACAGATCCGAAGCCTGTTCACGGACTTCTTCACCTCCCGAGGGCACCGGCAAGTGCCCTCCAGCCCCTTGGTGCCCGCCGAGCCGACGCTACTGCTGACGAACGCCGGAATGAACCAGTTCACTCCGTACTTCGTCGGTGACAGCGAGCCACCGTTCCTCCGTGCCACCAGTGTGCAGAAATGCGCGCGCACGGTCGACATCGAAAACGTCGGACGGACACATCGGCACGCTACTTTCTTCGAAATGCTCGGGAACTTCTCGTTCGGCGACTACTTCCGGACCGAGTCCGTCGCGTACGCCTGGGAGTTGGTCACGCGCGGGTGCGGCCTGCCGAAGGACCGCCTGTGGATCACCGTCTACCGGGACGACGACGAGGCGGAGCGGCTGTGGCGCTCGCTCGGCGTCCCGGCGTCCCGCATCCAGCGGCTCGGCATGGCGGACAATTTCTGGTCCATGGGTGTGCCGGGACCGTGCGGCCCGTCGTCGGAGATCCACTACGACCGCGGCCCGGCGTTCGGCCCGGACGGGGGTCCGGCGGTGGACGGCGAGCGGTTCGTCGAGCTGTGGAACCTGGTCTTCATGGAGTCGCGGCGCGGCGAGGGGCCGGAGAAGGAGGGGTACCCGGTGCTAGGCCCGCTGCGGCGCAAGGGCATCGACACCGGGCTGGGCCTGGACCGCCTCGCGACCGTGCTCCAGGACGTCCCGAACGCGGTCTCGACCGACCTGCTGCTGCCGACCCTGCACACCGTGCGCGAACTGTCCGGCCGCGAGTACCACGTGGACGGCGCCGACCGGCGGTCCTTCGAGATCGTCGCCGAGCACTCGCGCTCGATCGCGTTCCTGGTCGCGGACGGCGTGCTACCCGCGAAGGACGGCCGCGGCTACGTCCTGCGTCGGCTCATGCGCCGGGCGATCCGGCACGCGCGCAACCTGGGCATCGACGGTCCGGTGCTGCCCGCGACGACCGAGAGTGTGATTGCGAATCTCGGCGGCGTTTGGCCGGAGCTGCGCGGTCAGGCGTCGCTGATCGGACAGGTGGTGGCGAGCGAGGAGGAGTCGTTCGCGCGCACCCTGAGCCAGGGCACGAGGCTGCTGGACGCGGCGATCGGCCGGGCACGCGCGGGCGGCGGGACGGCGTTGCCCGGTGAGACGGCGTTCGAACTGGCGGACACGTACGGCTTCCCGGTCGAGCTGACCGTCGAGGCGGCGCACGACGCGGGGCTCGCGGTCGACGAGGACCGGTTCGCGGCGCTGCTGGAGGAGCAGCGCCGCCGGGCGAAGACGTCCGGAAAGGGCCGGACCGCGGAGGCGCTGCGCCGCCTGGAGGTCTACCGCGAGTTGTCCGCGCGGTTGCCGGTCACCGAGTTCCTGGGCCACGCGGGTACGGAGGGCGAGGGCAAGGTTCTCGCGATCGTCGCGGACGGGCGGAGCGTCCCGTCGGCGCCGCCCGGGTCCGTCGTCGAACTCGTGCTCGACCGCTCGCCGTTCTATGCGGAGGCGGGCGGCCAGGTCGGCGACACCGGCGCCGTCTCCACCGAGGGCGGCGCGCTGCTGCGGGTGCGCGACACGCGGTACGGCGTCGAGGGGTTCCGGGTGCACACAGCGGACGTGCTCGACGGCGATGTCCGGGTCGGCGACGCGGTGTGGTCGGCGGTCGACGCGGACCGCCGCGCGGCGCTGACGCGCGCGCACTCGGCGACGCACATCCTGCACGCGGTCGTCCGCGCGACCCTGGGCGACCACGCGCGCCAGCAGGGTTCGCTGGTCGAACCCGACCGGCTGCGCTTCGACTTCGCGCACTTCGCGGCGCTGTCGCCCGGACAACTCGCGGAGTTGGAGCACGCGGTCAACGACCACGTGCTGGCCGACCCCGAGGTGCGGGCGTGGTACGCGGACCGCGTCGAGGCGGAGGCGGCAGGCGCGCTCGCGCTGTTCGGCGAGAAGTACGGCGACACGGTCCGCATCGTCGACATCGGCGACTTCTCCCGCGAACTGTGCGGCGGCACGCACGTCGCGCACGGCGCCCAGGTCGGCGTGTTCCGCCTGCTCGGCGACTCCTCGATCGGGGCGAACCTGCGCCGCGTCGAGGCGCTGACCGGACGCGAGGCGCTCGACCGCGGCGACACCGAGCGGCGCCTGCTGCGCGAACTCGCGGACCTGCTGGAGACCCGGCCCGCGGACGCGCCGGACGTGCTGCGCAGGCGCCTCGACGCGCTCGGCGCGGCGCGGTCCCGGCTCGACGCCCTGCGCGCGGACGAACTCCGCGGCCGCGCGCGGGACATCGCGGACCACGCCGAACCCGTGGGCGGCGGGCACCTGGTGGCGCGCACGGTCGACGGCGTCACGGCCGACGAGCTGCGCGGCCTCGCGTCGGAGGCGGTCGGCCACCTGCGCACGCCCGGTCCCGGCGTGGTCGTGCTGGCCGCGACCGACGCGGGCAAGGCGCTCCTGGTCGCGGCGGTGTCCCGCGACCTCGCGCACCGGGGGCCGGCGGCCCGGGAGTTGCTGGCGGACGCGGCGCGCGTCGTCGGCGGCGGTGCGGGCGGCAAGGGCGCCCTGGCGAGCGCGGGCGGACGCCGTACCGAAGCACTGGACGAGGCGCTGCGCACGGCAGCGGCACGGGCGCGCGAGGCGCTGGGCTGAGCGCTTGGGTGGGCGTCCGCCGCCGGAGGAGCGGCCGGTGACGCGGCGGTGGATCCAGGGCGCGAAAGTCCGCCCGGAATGCCTCGCCGGGCGCCGGGCGCACGGTGCGCGGGGCGGGCGGAGCGGTCACCAGGCGCTGGTCGCCGGGCCGCTCCGCAACCTCGACAACAGCGGGCCGCGGTCGGATCAGGGGCCGTGCCAGGTCGCGGATTTCGGGCCCAAGTATCCGATCGCCGCGTCCCGTTATCCCATTTCGGCGGCGGCACGGGCGTCCGGGCCACGGCGGATAGCCTTCCGCTCGGTCGGCCACGGCCGACGCCGCGCGTACAGCGGACGACGGCCTCGGGGGGTGGGGGGGGGGGGGGGGGGGG
>NZ_JBPKBH010000002.1:512065-537556 GCF_051388915.1 Yinghuangia sp. YIM S09857
TTGCGGTGGGCGGACGAAAGGGTCGCGTGATGCTGCGAGCGACGGCACCGGTGGACGACGGCGACGGCGACACTCCTCGCCGGAAGGCCCAGAAGTGGGGTGTCGGAGCGGCGGTCGCCGCGCTGCTCGTCGTGGTCCCCGTCGTGGTCGTCGCGAACGCCGTTTCGGAGCGCGGCGGTTCGCGCACCGCCCCGACGGCCCCCGACCTCGCGGCGGGCGACGCGAAGCACACCGACTGGGAGCTCGCGTGGTACGACGAGTTCGACCGCGGCCCGCTCGACGCCACCAAGTGGATGACCTGCCTGTCGGGGTACGACACCGCGAAGCCGTGCAAGGGCGCCACCGACGGCGAGCAGCAGCGGTACGTCCCCGAGCAGGTCGGCGTCGCCGACGGGGCGCTGCGGCTGACCGCGGAGCGCAAGCCCTCGGACGGCCTGCCGTTCTCCTCCGGCGCGGTGAGCACCGGGGCGCGGGCGGGCGAGTCGTTCGACGACAGCCGCCGCCTGTTCGAGCCGGGCCTGTACCTGGAGGCGCGGGTGCGCCTGGCGGCCGGTGCCGGACTGTGGCCGGCCATGTGGCTGATGCCCAAGGTGCCGGAGGCCCCGTACCTGCCCGAGATCGACGTGTTCGAGTTCGCCGGTGACCAGCGCCTCGCCCAGGCGCGCCTGCACGCCGCGGGCGCCTGCCGTGCCGAGCTCGGCCAGGTACGCGGCGAACGCGAGTGCTACGGCGAACTCGCGCGCGAAGGAACGCACTTCGCCGACGACTACCACCTGTTCGGCATCGACTGGCAGCCGGACCGGCTGACGTACTACGTGGACGGCAACGCGGTGCTCACGGTGGTCGGCGAGGCCGTGCCGCGCGAGCGGATGTACCTCATCTTCAACCTCGCGGTCGGCGGCACCATGGGCGGCGACACCGCGGCGACCCCCGCGTCCGCGACCATGTCGATCGATTACGTGCGGGCCTGGTACGGCGCGGGAAGTCCCCCGGTCGGGGCCGCGAACGAGGCCGCCGGACGGGGCGGCGAGCCGGGCGCGGCGCCGCCGCCCGGGCCGGCGTCCTCCCCGCCCGCGCCGACCTCGGCGTCCCCGAGCGCGCGTTCCGCCGCGCCGTCGACCACGCCTCCCCCGCCGACCACCAAGGCACCGGCCTCGTCGGCGCCGCCGCGCGACACGCCGAAGCCACCGGCGTCGTCCACCCGCCCGGCGCCGCCGCCGGCACCGGCGCAGCCGGATCCGTGGCTGGAGTTCCTGGCCCCTGCCGACTACAGCACGGTGCGCGGCACGATCACCGTGCGGGTGCGGGTCAACGGGGCCCGGGAGCGCGTGCAGGAGGTGTCGTTCTACCTCAATTCGCACGACTGCAATTCGCCGAAGGGCGACGCTATCTGGATCGGGTACGACCGCGACGACGACAACGATGGCATCTACACGATCACTTTCGACACCCACCGCCTCGACAACGGCTGCAACACCATCTCGACGGTCGGCATCGACGCCGCCGACGAGTACCGCTACTACCCGCCGGTGGGCCGCGTGCACCTGGACGTGTACGTGGCCAACTGACGGGTGCGGGCCGCGCGGCGCGATCCTCCGTCACGTGCTGCGCGGCCCTTCCTCACGCCGTGGGTTGCTGCCTGCTGCGCGCTCCCGCGCTCGCTGCTGCTACGTGACTGGCGCACCCGCCTCGTTGTGTCGCTTCCGCGCTCGCATGCTTGTATCGCTCCCGCGCTCGCATGCTTGTATCGCTCCCGCGCTCGCATGCTCGTGTCGCTCCCGCGCTCGCCCGCTTGTGTCGCTCCCGCGCTCGCCTGCCTGCGTCGCTCCCGCGCTCGCCTGCCTGTGTCGCTCCCGCAACCTGGCCCCCACCGACAGCATGGGTGCCGCGCGGATGGGCACCCATCCCTGTATGGCTGCCACACGCATCGAAACCGAACGCAAGTACGAAGGCGGCGCCGCCGACATCCGCCTGGACCCGTCCGGCCTGCCGGGCGTGTCCGGGGTGGTCCCGGCACCGGACGAGGAGCTGGACGCGGTCTACTACGACACCGCCGACCTTCGGCTCCTCGCGCACGGCACGACGCTGCGCAAGCGCGCGGGCGGGCACGACGAGGGGTGGCACCTCAAGCGCGGCAAGGGCGACGATCGGCGCGAGGAGATCCAGGTCCCGACGACGGACGACGACGTCGTCCCCGAGGAACTGCACGTCCGTGTGAAGGCCCTCGCACGCGGCAAGCCGCTGGTCCCGGTGCTGCGCATGCGCACCCGGCGCGAGCGCGAGCACCTGGTCGACGGGCAGGGCGGCGCGGTCGCCGAGATCGCCCGCGACCACGTCGCCGCCGAGATCCTGGACGCCGCGAGGCCGGGCGGGCGGCGTCCGCCGGGTCGGCGTACCGGTTCGGGGGCGGCCGGGAGCGGCGGCGGCAAGGCACCCGGGCGCATCCTGTCCTGGGCGGAGCTTGAGGTCGAGTTGGAGAACGACGCCGAGGGGAAGGAGGCGGCGGCACTCCTCGACGCGGTCGAGAAGCAGCTTGTGTCCGGCGGCTGGCACCGCTCGGCCAGCGCGTCCAAGACCGCCCGGGTCTTCGCCGACGGGCCCGGTCGTGCGGCGCCGCGGACGCCGCGGAAGGGCAGCGCGGGCCAGGTGGTGCACGACCGGCTCGTCGAGCAGGTCCGGGTGCTGGTCGCGACCGATCCGGGGGTGCGCCTGGACGAGGACGAGGCGGTCCACGACATGCGGGTGGCGGCGCGGCGACTGCGCAGCCTGCTGCGGTCGTACCGGCGGCTGTTCGACCGGTCCGTCACCGACCCGGTGGCCGACGAACTGCGGTGGTTGGGACGCGTCCTGGGCGACGCGCGCGACCACGAGGTGCTGGCGGCTCGCCTGACCGCCGGTGCGGACCGGCTGCGCCTTGCCGACGCGACGGGGGCGACCGCGGCGGATCTGGCGGACGCGGGGGCGCGGATCCACGCGACGGAGGGACGGGCGTACGACAAGGCGCGCGAGGCGGCGGTCGTGGAGCTGGACAAGCGGCGCTACTACCGGCTGCTGGACACCCTCGCCGCCATGGCCGCGGACCCGCCGCTGCGGGCCCGCGCGGACCGCGAGGCCCGGCCGGAGCTGCGCCGCACCCTGAAGCGCGAACAGCGCAGGCTCGCCGAACGTGTCGCCGCCGCACGGTCGGCCCCCGTCGGGCAGGAGGGGGACGCCGCTCTCCACGCCGCCCGCAAGGCCGCCAAACGGGCGCGCTACGCGGGCGAGACCGCCCAGCCGTTCGCCTCGGGCGCGGGGCGGTTCGCGAAGCGGACCAAGGCGGTCCAGCGGCTCCTCGGCGAGCACCAGGACGCGGTGGTCGCCCGCTCGGCACTGCGGCGCATGGCCGCCGAGGCCAGGGCGACGGGCGCCGATTCGTTCGCCTTCGGGCTGCTGTACGCCGCCGAGGACAAGGCGGCCGCGGAAGCCGCCGCCAAGCTCCCGAAGACGTGGAAGCGCGCGAAGAAGAGGAAGTTGTCGCGCGTGTGACGGGACGCTCCGCGCCCGGGCCGAGGGCCACGCTCGGAAGAACCGGACCCTTCTCCCGTCAGGCGGCGATGAGCGGCAGCGAGGCGGCGTTCAAGACCCTCTCGTAGCGGCGGCGCATGGTGCCGGTGAGGAGGCGGACCGGCGGGGGCGCGGTGGCCATGACGTTTGCCACCGCTCGCGGGTCCGCGGCCTCGAACATCCACGGCTGCACGAACATCAGCATCCGGCGGGGAGTTCGGGCGAGCATCCGCCGTTCGACCGCGAGGTAGTCGCGTACGCCCACCCCCGCCAACACGGGAAACACCGCCGCCTCCTCGCGCCGCAGGTGCCCGTGCACCAGGGTGTCGAAGCGCGCCGCGGCGAGCGGTAGTTCGGCGGCACCGGGGGTGGCCAGGGCGGCGGAGACGGCGGCCATCACCCGGTCCAGGCCCGCGTGGTCGTCTCCCAGTACGTCGTCGACGGACACGCCGGTGCGGCGGCGCAGTTCGGGCCAGAACTGCTCGTCCTCGGTGTGGTGGTGCCAGTCGATCGCGGCGCGCACCCTCTCCCACCACGCGGCGGTCGCCGGCTGGTGGCCCGGCCGCGTGGCGACGGACGGCGCGGCGGCGACCAGTCGGCGCGCGTCCCGGCGCATTGCCCGGTGCAGCAGCGCGAAGGCGTGGAGGTGGTCGGGGAGGAGGTCGATCCCGTACTCGCTGGAGTTCGCGGACGGCTCCGCGAGGACGTTGGCGGCGGAGTTCTTGTCGGAGTTCACCGGCATGGCGGGCTTCCCTTCCCCTCGGGTGCCGGCCTGATCCGGCGCTCCCTGGCGGTGACTCCATCTCAACGCACGGAACCGAGACGATCCATGGCCGGAACTCCAGGTTCCATGCGCACTCGTCTCATCTCGGTGCCATGCGGCGGGCATGTCGCGCGTCGAGCACGACGCCGCCGGGAATTCCCTTGCCCGCGGTGGAGCCGGGCGCATAGCGTCGCCGGAGGTCCCGCGCCGCTCTGCGGACGGAGACCGTACGCCTGCTTCGCCCGACCGGTTCTGGAGAGCGCCCATGTGTTGCTGCTGCTGCGCGGCGCCCTGCTGCGGCGCCGTGACCCGTTCCGGCCCGGGGCCCGCCGCAAGCCTGTGCTTCGCAACCTGGCGGACGCGGCGCGGCCCGGGAGCCCTGACCGGCCGGTAGCGCCTGTCCGCGCTCTGTGACGCCGCCGTCGCGCACGGCGCCGCGCAGCCGCGTGCACGCCTGCCCGGGTACGGGTCAGGGCCCCTCGCCCGATTCCGAACGTCCGTGTTCGGGCAGGCGAAGCGGCTCTTCCGACGGCACATGCTCTCGGCACAGTCCCAGGAAAGGGACGCAGGCCATGGCCCGCACCTCCACTCGCGACCGACTCCGTCGCGAACTCTCGCAGAACTTCCTCTCCCGCGACGCCGCGCGGCGCTTCGTGCGCGTAGCGCACCCCGCGCCCGGCGCGCTCGTCCTCGAAGTCGGCGCCGGTCGCGGCGCCGTGACGGCCGAGTTGGCCCGCGTGTCCGGCGCGGTCGTGGCATACGAACTCGACCCGCGCCACGCGGCGTTCCTCCGGCGGCGATTCGCGGACGGGCCGCACCGCGTGTCGGTCGTGCGGGGCGACTTCGTCGCCGCACGCGACCCCGCACGCCCGTTCGAAGTCGTCGCCAACGTGCCGTTCTCCCGGACGTCCGATGTGGTGGCCTGGTGCCTTGCGGCACGGCACCTCACGCGCGCGACGCTCGTGACCCAGTGGGAGTACGCGCGGAAACGCACGGGCGGCTACGGCCGGTGGACGCTCCGCACGATCCGCACCTGGCCGACGTACGCGTGGTCGCTCGCCGGACGCATCCCCCGCGCCGAGTTCCGTCCGGAACCACGCGTGGACGCGGGGATCCTGCGGCTCACCCGGCGTCCAGCACCGCTGCTTCCGAGCCAAGTCCTCAGCGTCTACGAGGAATTGGTGGACATCGGTTTCACCGGCCGGGGCGGGTCGTTGCACGCGTCACTGCGCCGGCACCTGCCGCGCCCGGTGCTCGACCGGGCGTTCGCCCGCGGCGGGATCGAACCCTCGGCCGTGGTGGGCGATGTGACGCCTGATCAGTGGATCCGGTTGGCGGAGGAGGTGTTCGACTGACGGACGGGCGTCACGAACGGGGGCCGAAGAAGCGGCGTTTCGTGCGCCGCCGGGCGGGGCGCCGCACACGGGCGCCCCGCCCGGCGGCGAGGTCGCCGCTCCGATGCCAGGGGTCGTCCGGCGACACGACAGGCGACTTGCGCGCCGCCGCGGCCTGGATCTCGACGTGTGCGTCGTGCGCGGTCCCGTGCAACGCCTCGTCATGCGCGAACAGCGCAGCCCGCAACGCCGACCCGGCCACCCCCCGCCGCCGAGCCCGCACGGCAAGCCACCCGAGACCCGCCATCGAGCTCCCGATCGCCAAGGCGACCACGAGGACAGCGGCAAGGGCGGACATGGCCCCGACCATAACCCGAGGGCGGGTTGGGAGGTGGATACGCGGGGTGGTGGGTCGCGGCTCACGCACGGGTGTGACACCGCGACGCTGTCGGGCGGCGCCCGCACGCCGCCTGCCCAGCGGCGGCCGACTCCCCCGCGCCGACCACAACGTCGAGGTCGGCTATCGCAGTGGCTGTCGGCACGCATTGTCACCGACCGCCGCGCAACCGACCAGGCCCGCCCGGCCTCGGCCGACCCACCCCCGCCTCGCTGCCCCAGGCGGCCGACCCACCCCGCCTCGCTGCCTCAGGAACCCCGCTCAGCCTCCCTGCCTCAGGCGGCCGACCCCACCCCGCCTCCCTTGCCTCAGGCAGCCGACCCCACCCCGCCTCGCTGCCTCATGCAGCCGACGCCTCCGCGCCGACCACCGCTCGCGTGCGGACCGCTTCCGCGTCCTCGGCGCGCAGATGGCGCGCGATCTCTCGAACCGCCGATCGTCCCGCCCTGTTGGCACCGACGGTGCTCGCGGACGGGCCGTAACCCACCAGATGGATCCGCGGGTCGACGACCACGCGTGTGCCGTCCATGCGGATGCCGCCGCCCGGTTCGCGCAGGCCGAGTGGGGCCAGGTGGTCGAGTACTGCGCGGAAGCCGGTAGCCCACAGGACGGCGTCCGCTCGAATGACGCGCGGGCCGTCTGCGGTGTCCCACCCGACGCCGTCCGCCGTGAGTCGGTCGAACATCGGGAGCCTGCGCAGCACTCCGCGCTCACGGGCGGCGCGTACCGCCTCCGTCGGCGGCAGGCCCGTCGCGCCGGCCACGCTCTTCGGCGGCAGCCCACGCCGGACGCGGTCCGCCACCTCCGCGACGATCTCGCGGCCGATCTCCGGCGTGAAGGGCTCGTCCGTGAACTTCGGGGGACGCCGGGTCACCCACGTCGTCGTGCCTCCGGCCGCGGCGATCTCCGCCAGCGCGTGGATCGCGGACGTCCCGCCGCCGACGACCACGACGTGCCGCCCGCGGAACTCCTCCCCGCCCCGGTAGTCCGCGGTGTGCAGTTGCCTGCCCCGGAACTCCCCCGCCCCCGGGTAGAACGGCACGAACGGGTGGCGCCAGGTCCCGGTCGCGTTCACCAGCGCACGGGCGGTCCACGTCCCCGCGTCCGTGTCGACCTCAAGCCGGCCGTCGTCGCGCGACCGGACCTCGGCCACCCGCACCGGGCGTACCACCGGCCGGCCCAGCGTCCGCTCGTACGCCGCGAAGTACTCCGGCACCGCCTCGCGTGCGGGCCGCTTCGGGTCGCCCGGTTCGAAGGCCATGCCCGGCAGATCGTGCACGCCGTGCACCGACTCCATGAGCAGCGTCGGCCAGCGGTGCCGCCACGCGCCGCCAGGTGCGTCGTCGGCGTCCAGCACCACGAAGTCGAGACCCGACCGGCGCAGGAAGTACGCGGCCGACAGCCCCGCCTGGCCCGCGCCGACGACGACCACGTCGACGTCGCGGCGGCCCGCACCGAGTGCCGCCCCCTCCTCGGGTCCGAAAGCTTCCATGCCGTCGACAACGCCGCGAGGGCCTGTGGCCTTCCCGCCGGTTGTCCTCCCGCAGCATGGTGCGGATCACGCCGATCGCGCGGATCGGCGTCGTGTTGGGGATTGCCGAGCCGCCGTCCGGCCCCCTTGGATGGAGGAGTGATCGGCGAACGCGAACTCGGCCAGGTGACCGACTTGATGCTCGTGGTGGCGTGCGACGAGGTGCTGCCGAGATTCGGCGCACTCTCCGACGCGGACGTCACCGAGAAGGGGCCGGGCGACCTGGTGACGATCGCCGACCGCAGAGCCGAGGAGCGCCTGACCGAGGGCCTGACCGCGCTGCTGCCGGGCTCACACGTGGTCGGCGAGGAGGCGGTGCACGCGGACGCCGGCATCCTGCGGCAGTTGGACGGCGACCGGCCCGTGTGGATCGTCGACCCGGTCGACGGGACGGGCAACTTCGTCCGGGGCGACGAGCGCTACTGCATGCTCGTCGCGCTCGCCTCGGGCGGCAAGGTGCAGGCCTCGTGGACGTACGCGCCCTCGCTCGGCCTGCTGGCCACCGCCCGGCTCGGCGGCGGCGCCCTCTACAACGGCCGTCCCGTGCGGGTGCCGGGCGCTCCCGAGCCGGGCGCGGAGGCCGAGCCCGGCACCAAGTCGACCGACGCGAACGCCGGCGAATCCGCAACCGCGACGAGCGGCACCGCCGGAGCCAAGTCCGCCCGGAGTGCCAAGGGTTCGCGAGGCAAGAGCGCAGGCGCGCGGCGCGGAAGCGCGAAGCCCGCGGCCGCCAAGTCGGGCGGCGCCGCCGCGCAGGCCGCTCGTCGGCGGCTCCGGCTGACGCATCCGACCTACCTGCGCCCGGAGCACAAGGACATGCTGGCGAAGCTCCGCACGCCGGAGTTCGAGGTCGAGCCGTCGACCTCGGCGGGGCTTGAGTACGTGGACCTGGTCCGCGGCGAGGCGGACGCGCTCGTCTACACGTGGGAGAACCCGTGGGACCACGCCGCGGGCCTGCTCCTGCTCTCCGAGGCGGGCGGGATGTCGGCCAACCTGGACGGCTCGCCGTTCGCGCTGACCGGCGGCAACGCCCTCCCGCTCATCGCCGCGGCGAACGAGGACCTGACCACGGACCTGACGAAGCGCCTCACCGCTTAACGGGGTTCGCACGGCGAGAGCACTGCGCGACGTCTGGGCCATTCCCTTGGGACACGGCCCAGGCCGTGTCCGTCGGATCTTTGCACCTCTCACGGCCCCTGGGCACCACGCCTCGCGGCGTTGCGGACCCTTGCGAGTACGAGGAAGTACGAGCCGCGGGCCCGCGCCTTGCGATGCACGGCACCAGATGCCGCGAGCGGCACAAAGATCCGACGGACACGGCCTAGTGCACCGACGCGCAACTGAAGCCGCCCGTGCCGTGGCTGGAGTGGTGGCCGGTACCGGTGTACGTCGACCGGCCGCCGCTCGGGCGCGGCGGGCGGAACAGGTCGGACTGCGGGAACAAATCCTCCCACCAGGTCCGCAGCGGGTGGCCGAACTCCTCCTCGACCGCCGCCGTCGCCGCGGCCTCCCAGCGCACCGACGCCCCCGTGTCGCGCAGCGCCCGCACCGCGGGCTCCAGGGCGAGGCCGGTCAGCGGCTGCGCGTCCTCCCACCGGTGCGGCCGGGTGTCCGTGGGCAGCGGGACGGCGGGCGCGATGTCGTACCGGTGCAGGGTCACCTCGGCGCCCTTGCCCCGGCCGGTGACGAGGATGCCCCACAGCGGGAGGGCCGCCAACTCGCGGGCCTTGCCGCGGCGTTCCTCGGTGTGTGCGCGCTCCAGCGCCAACCGCCTTTCCGCTTCCCGGCGTTCGGCCGCGACGTGCTGCGCGACCGCCGTGCGGGCGGGAACGTACGCCTCGCCGGCCGCCGCGACCTCCGCACGGTACGCCGCCACCGCGCGCGCCCACTCCCGTTCGACCTCCCGCATGCGCCACCACATCATGCGGTTGCCGAGCTTCTCGCACTCCGCCTCGTGCCGTTCGCGGGCCGCGGCCGCCCGGTCGGTCGCGGCGGCGACGGCGTCCAGGTAGTCGGCACCGGCCGCCAGCCACTCCGCGTGGGACTCGGGCGAACACCGCACGACGGCGGGGGAATGTGCGAGCCCGATGCTCAGCACCAGGAACTCGACGGGTGGTTCGGCGTCGAACGGGTCGGTCCAGCGCAGTTCGGTGACGTAGAGCACGTGTCCGTCGAAGAACTCGGCGTCGCGCCGCAGTTGGTTCCGGTGCTGCTTGACCCGCCTCTGGAATTCCTGGTGTTGCCGACGCCAGCCGCCCCAATAGCTCACCTCGACCCCTCTCCACGACGCTCCTCCCACTGTCCGCCGACCGGAGGTCCGGAGACAACCCGGAGGAGGTCTCCGGAGGGAATCCCCTCGAAGGGGTCCTGCCCCGAGAGGTCCATCAGGAGCGTGTGGAAGGGCAGTGCGGGGCGGGGCAGCGGCACGAGAAAGATGCTCGAAGGGCCCGGGAAACGACCCGGGAAACGGCCCGGGAAGGGCCCCGGGAACGGCCGCCGGGGCGAGGGCCTCAGCCCGATACGGCCTCCAAGGCGTCCGCTGTCTCCGCCGGGCGCGTGATCATCAGGTCGTGTCCGGCCGGGACTTCGGCGGTCCGGGCGTCCCCCAGCCGCGCCGCGAAAGCGCGGGCCAGCGGCGGCGGGACGGCGGCGTCCTCGCTGGCGACGATGTAGCCGGTGGGCAGCCCGAGGGCCAGGAAGGCGGAGAGGCGACCGGGCTCGACGAGCGCGGCGGGCGGGTACGCGCGGTGGCGTGCGAGCACCCACGCGCGGTCCTCGTCCGTGCCTTCCGGCATCAGGATCTCGGTCATGAGCCGGTGGTCGGTGCGCGCGGTGCCGTCCGCCTCGATGGTGACCGCCTTGGCCACCTCGGGTGTCTGTGGAACCGCCTGGATCAGCGTCTCGCCGTCGTTCGCGACGACCGCGGCCAGGAAGACGACGCGCGCGATCCGGTCGGCGGCGGCCTCGGCCACGCGCGGGACGACCACGCCGCCCATGCTGTGGCCGACGAGCACGACGTCGCGGAGGTCCTCGTACTCCAGCACCGACGTGATGTCGGTGACGAAGGTCGCGAACGGCGTCTCGGGGCCGCCGAGATGGGCGCGCTCGCCGAAGCCGGTCAGGGTCGGGGTCCACACGTCGTGGCCGCGGGCACGCAGCTCGCGGGCGAGCCGCTGCCAGCACCAGCCGCCGTGTCCGCCGCCGTGGACCAGCACGAATGTCCGTCGGGTCACGCTGCCTCCGCGATCAGGCCGTGGTACGTCGCGAGCGGCGCGTGACGACGCGGAAGACGCCGTACAGCAGGTCCAGTGCGCCGATCACGATGAGGACGAGTCCGAGTTTGCCGAGCTCGATCGCCGGGATGTCGACGTCGCCGGCGTACAGCATGAGGGCCGTACCCACGGCTATGCCGAAGATTCCGATCACCACGTCGCGCATCGTGCCCCCGTCTCCTCCGGTCGTGTTCTCTCGCGGTCAGATTAAAGGTAGGGCCGCGCACCGGGGAGGGGCGTCGTGCGCGGGCAGGAGATCGGCCTGCCCACTTCGATGTACGCGGATTCCGGGGTGAGTTCCGGTCCGAGTCGCATCAGTCCGTCGCGTCGGGGCCGAGGACGCCGCGCAACACGAGGTCGGTCAGCGAGGCGATCAGCCCCTCGACGTCCTGCACGTCGCGGATGCACAGCGCGAAGATGGCCGCACCGGCGATGGTGTCGAAGAGCGTGTCCGGGTCCACGCCGGGACGCGCGTCGCCGGCCTCGACCGCTTTCGGCAACTGCCGCGTCAGGCTCCCCCGCGCGGCGGTCTCCAGGCGCGCCGCGAGGATCTGCTGCAACGCCGGGTCCGAGCGGATCTCCGACATCAGCCCCGGGATCGCCTCGCGCGTCGCGGGCTCGGCGAACATCTGCACGGCGCCGCGCACCATGCGCCGCACCTCGGCGGCGAATCCGGCGTCCGGCTCGTCGCGGGGCTCGATGCCGACGAACACCGCCTCGTGCACGACATGTGCCTTGGACGGCCACCGGCGGTAGATGGCCGGGCGGCTGACCCCGGCGGTGGACGCGATGAGGTCGATCGAGACGCCCGCGTACCCGTGTTCGACCAACAGCCGCCGCGTCGTCTCCAGAACCGCCTCGCTGATCGTGGGATCGCGGTGCGGGCCGTAGCGGTGGCCTGTCCTCGCCGGGTGCGTCATGGGTGCTCGTACTCCTCGGAGGTCCTTGACCCGGTCAGGCAGCTCGGATAGCTTGCCACAGCGCTAGTCGTTCCAAACTGTAACGACTGACCCGAGGACGGGTGCGGCGCCCCGCGTGAGCGAGCGTGAGCGCGTGCGCGCCTCGGGCCGGAGAGGCTTGGTGGCAGAGATGACCGTGGGAAACACCGTCGAGGCGTGGGCGTGGGTCGCCGACCGGACCGGCGCGCCCGGCGAGGTGCTGGAGCGCCGCCGTATCGAGGTACGCGCCCCCGGCCCCGGCGAGATACGGGTCACGAGCGAGGCCATGTCGCTCAACTTCAACGACATCGACTGCGTGTACGGCCGGTACGCCACGGTCCCGGTCGACCCCCCGTTCACCCCCGGCATGGAGGTCGTCGGCGTCGTCGAGGCCGCCGGCCCGGGTGCCGAGAACATGCTCGGCAAGCGCGTCATCGGGATCCCGTCCCGCGCCCTCGGCGGGTACGCCACCAGCGTGGTCTGCCCCGCGGAGATGACGCTCGACCTGCCGGAGCGCTTCCCCGCCGAGACCGGCGCGGCCATCCACTACCCGTTCCACCTGTCGTGGCTCGGCCTGCACGAGCGCGGCAAGGTGCAGAGCGGCGAGACGCTGCTCGTCACCGCGGCCGCGGGCGGCGTGGGCTCCGCCGCGGTCCAGTTGGGCCGCCGCGCCGGGGCCCGCGTCATCGCCCTCGCGGGCAGCGACGACAAGCTCAAGCTGTGCCGCGACCTGGGTGCGGAGCTGGCGCTGAACTACCGCACCGAGGACTGGGTCGCGCGCGTCAACGAGTACACCGGGCAGCGCGGCGTCGACGTCGCGTTCGACCTGGTCGGCGGGCAGGTCACGCAGGACATCTTCCGCTGCATGGGCTTCAACGGCCGCCACCTGATCGCCGGGTACGCGTCCGGGATCGAGCAGGAGCACAACGCAGGGTTCGACCCGTGGCGCATGGTGTACGGCAACTTCTCGCTCGTCGGCGTCGCCCACCTCTACGTCGAGGACCCGGTCGGGCACTGGGCTCGCGGCGGCATGCGCCCCTCGTCGCGCGCACACGGTCTCGCGGTGCACGCGGAGATCCTGGGGCTGCTGGACGCCGGGGAGATCGAGCCGGTCATCGGACGCCGCATCGACTTCGACGACATCCCGGCCGCGCTGACCGACATGGAGTCCCGCGCCACGCACGGCAAGGTTGTGGTCACGAACCTTCCGGCGATGTAAGGGACTTCGCGGGACGTTCGGGGGACCTCACGGAGTGGGGTCGGAGGCGGGCCGGGAACTTCCCCGGCCTGCCTCCGACTTGCTGCCAAAAGCCGACGACTTCGTTTCGGCTCGCGTGCCGAGACTTCCGACGGCCTTCTTCCCCGACTGCCCCTGACTTCCCTTCTGGTACGGGACGTTGCCGCCGCACGCGCCTTGCTCAGCCCCCGGAGCACACCCGCGCGGTGTGGACCGTCGTCGCGGTGAGGTAGAACGCGTCCGGGCGCCACAGGATGCCCGTCGGGGCACCGTCGTCGATGAGGCGGTCCAGCGTGTCCAGGTCGTCGGCACCGAGTTCGTCGGCGAGCATCGACCGCAGGCGCGTCAGATGCCGGTGCAACTGCTCGCGGGCGGCCATGCCGAGCGGCGCCGGGTGGTCGGTGAGGAACGTCCGGGATCCGGTCGGCACGAGCCCGGCCGCGGCCAGCATCGCGGGCCAGTCCTCGACCAGCGAGACGGATCCGGGGAGTTCGGCGCGCATCGCGGCGAACCCCGCCTCGTTGGCGGCTTCCAGACGCGGCTGCAACCCGGGCTGCCCGATGCCGATGTCGCGGGGCAGGAACCGCAGTGGAAGTCCGCGTTCGCCGACCGCCAGGATGCCGCCGGGGCGGAGCCGGGCGGCGAGGTCGCGCAATGCCCCCTGCTGGTCGCCGAGATGGTGTACGACGTCGCGCGTCCACACCAGGTCCGCGGTCGGCAACGCGTCGAACTCCTCGGGCAGATCAGCCTTTTGCGCCACCACGCGACCGGCGAGCCCGCGTTCGGCCGCGCGGGCGCGTACCCGGTCCAGGAGGCCGTCCGCCTGGTCGACGGCCACGACCTCGGCGCTCGGGAACGCCTCGGCGAGCACGCACGTGGCCACGCCCGGACCACTGCCGACGTCGAGGACGCGGGACACCGCTCCCCCGCCGCCCGCCAACTCGCCCAGCCAGGAGGCGGTTTGCTCCAAAGCGACAATCTGTAGTTCGGCGCCGCGCTCCAGCAGCGTGCCCATTTCCTCCCAGTCGACGTCGTGGTCGCCGTGGGAGTGGGAATGGGAATGGTCGGGGCTTGGCTTGCGGTCGTCGGTGTGCCAGTGCTTCGGATGAGCGGTCATGTGCGTCCCGTCCTCTGGTGGCGGTGATCCGTCGTTGTTGTGTGGAGCGCGGCCGCGTGTGCGCGCGGAAGGTGTCAGTGCACGCCTGCCGGGGAGAACGGCGGCAGGGGTGCGGACGATGCCGCAGACCGCGCGACAGCCGTCGCGACGTCCTCTTCCACGAGGTCGAGGTTGAGTGCGAAGGCCGCGGACGCCCCCATCCCGGCCGCCGTGACCACCTGGGCGCGCGGGTCGCGGACGTTGCCGACCGCCCACACCCCCGGGACGCTCGTACGCCCCGCCGGGTCGACCGCCACCCACCCGTTCTCGTCCACCGCGCAGCCGAGCCCGGTGAGCAGCGCGTCGTGCGGCACCATGTGCGGGAGCACGAACACCGCGTCGCGGGCCACCACGCGCCCGTCCGCGAGTTCGACACCGGTGAGCGCGTCGGCGGCCGGGTCTGCGACCACGCGCTTCACCGTCCCCTCGATCACCCGCACTCCGCGTGCCGCCAGTCGTTCGGCCTGTTCGGGCCGCAGGTCGGCGGTGTGCCGGAACAGCACGACGTCGGAGGACCACTGCCGCAGCAGGAGCGCGTGGTCCGCGGCCCCCGGGTGTGTACCGAGGACGCCGAGCGGCCTGTCGCGTACCTCGTAGCCGTGGCAGTACGGGCAGTGCAGCACGTCCCGCCCCCAGCGCTCGCGCAGGCCCGGAATGTCCGGCAGGACGTCTCGCAGGCCGGTCGCGACGACCATGCGCCGCGCCCGCAGGACGGGCCCGCCGGAGAGGGTCACGTGGAAGGCGACGGGACTCCCCGGCGTCCCCGCGTTGCCGCCGACCGCTTCCGCACCGACCGCTTCGTCCGTCCCGACTGCATCCGTGCCGACCGCTTCGATGCCGTCGACCCTGGCCTGGATCAGGTCCACCCCGTACCCCGCGACCTCGGCCCGGCCGACCGCCAGGAGCTCGGCCGGCGACATACCGTCCCGTGACAGGAAGCCCTGCATGTGCGCGGCGGGCGCGTTCCGCGGCTCCCCCGCGTCGACCACCGCAACGCGGCGGCGCGCCCTCCCCAGCACCAGCGCCGCGTTCAGCCCGCCCGCACCGCCGCCGATCACCACGACGTCGTACGTGCCCGGCTCGGCGGCTCCCCGCGGCCCGGCCGCCTGCCGTGTCCGTGTCTCTGCCTGCACCATGTCGACCACCTCCGCCGCCAGCGTGTCCCGCGCGATCCTTATTCGGCAATCTTTGTTGCCGTTTCCGGGAATCGGCGATCCAATGGTCGGCATGGAACACACCCCGGCCATCGCCCAGGCCCTCAACGAGGTCGGTCCGCGGCTGCGCCGCCTGCGCACCGAGCGCGGCGTCACGCTCGGCGCGCTCGCCGAGGCCACCGGGATCTCGAAGAGCACCCTGTCGCGTCTGGAGTCGGGGCAACGGCGGCCGAGTCTGGAGCTGCTGCTGCCCATCGCCCAGGCGCACCAGGTTCCGCTGGACGAGCTGGTCAACGCGCCGGAGGTCGGTGATCCGCGCGTGCGTTTGACGGCGCGTCAGGTGAACGGCAACGTCGTCCTCCCGCTGACCCGGCACCCCGGCCCGCTCCAGTCCTACAAGATGATCCTGCCGAAGTCGCGGTCCACGCCGGAGCCGTGCACGCACGAGGGCTACGAGTGGCTGTACGTCCTGTCCGGCCGCCTCCGCCTGGTCCTCGGTGAGCACGACGTCGTCCTGGGCCCGGGCGAGGCCGCCGAGTTCGACACACGCGTGCCGCACTGGTTCGGGACCACCGGAGAGGGCTCGGTGGAACTGCTCAGCCTGTTCGGCCGCCAGGGCGAGCGCATGCACGTACGAGCCAAGCCGCGTACGACGAAGACGCCGCCGTGACATACCCTCGTTCCCCTCGGCGGGCACGGTTCCGCGCCGACACGCTCGGCGTGGACGGCGGCGGCACCCCGCGTCACCGAATCTCCTATGCTCGACCGGGTGGGTCGGCCGGGAGGCCGGTTCGCAGACATGCAATCAAGTCCAGGAGGGTCCCCCACAGTGGGTGAGAACGTCTACTTCAAGGTCTCGGCCGACGGCCAGAGCCTCGGCACGATCACGTTCAAGCTGTACGACGACGTCGTGCCGGACACCGCGCGGAACTTCCGTGAGCTGGCCACCGGTCAGCACGGCTTCGGCTACGCGGGGTCCACGTTCCACCGCGTGATCCCGGACTTCATGCTTCAGGGCGGCGACTTCACTCGCGGCGACGGGACCGGCGGCAAGAGCATCTACGGCGCCAAGTTCGCGGATGAGAACTTCCAGCTCAAGCACACCAAGCCGGGCCTGCTGAGCATGGCGAACGCGGGTCCGAACAGCAACGGCTCGCAGTTCTTCATCACCACGATCGTCACCGACTGGCTCGACGGCAAGCACGTCGTGTTCGGCGAGGTCGTGGAGGGCATGGAGGTCGTCAAGGCGATCGAGGCACTGGGCTCCGGCAGCGGCCGCACCAGCAAGAAGATCGTCATCGACGAGTCGGGCGTCGTCGGGCCCAAGGCCTGACCGACCACCCTTCGGGACGACCGGTGACCGAGGCGGCCGCCGACCGCGAACCTCCGGCGACCGTACGCCTGTTCGTCGCGGTCGCGCCGCCCGACGAGGCGAAGGCGGAGCTGGAGCGCGCGCTTGCGCCGACGTACGAGGCGCACCCGCGGTTGCGCTGGAACCGCATCGAGGACTGGCACATCACGCTGGCGTTCCTCGGTGAGCTTCCGAGCGGAGTGGTTCCCGGGCTGCGTACGGCACTTGAGGCCGTCGCGGCGACGCAGGCCGCGGTCGCGCTGGAGTTGTCCGGGTCCGGGCACTTCGACGACCGGGTGCTGTGGTGCGGCCTGCGCGGCGACGTGACCGGTCTGCACCGGCTGGCCTCGGCGACCCGGGCGGCGGTGGCGGCGAGCGGCGTACGGTTCGACGACCGGCCGCTCAGCCCGCACCTCACGCTGGCCCGCGCGCGGCGCGACAACCCGGACGGGGTGCCGCAGGCAGCCGCCGAGTTGTCCGGCTTCGCCGGTCGTCCGTGGCGGGCGGAACGCCTCCACCTGGTGGGCAGCAACTTCGCCAGGGGTCCGGAGCCGATTCGCTACCGCGACGTCGCCTCCTGGCCGCTGACCGGGTGACGGAGTGACGGGCAGTGCCCCGCCGCGTTGATCGCGGCGGGGCACCCCCTTGTCGGGCCCCATTGGGCGCGCGCCTGTCGGGCGCTCATCGGGCACTTTGCCGAGCCTTCCACGGCCGCCCTGTCAGGCCGTTGTCAGCCCGGTTGCGGCCCGCCCTCACGGCCGTTGCCGCCTCCGCCGGGCCAACGTGCGCGTCAGCCGCGCCCGGCGACCACCGCGTCGGCGATCCCCCGCGGGACCTGGGCGTACGCCGCGAAGCGCATCGTGAACGACGCCCGGCCGGACGTGCGGCCGCGCAGGTCGCCGACGTACCCGAACATCTCGGCGAGCGGCACGTGTGCCGTCACGACGCTCGCGCCCGACCGCTCGCCGATGGCCCTGACCTGGCCCCGGCGCGCGTTGAGGTCGCCGATCACGTCGCCCAGGTGGTCGGCGGGCGTGGTGACCTCGACGGCCATCAGCGGCTCCAGGAGCGCGGGCGACGCCCGCCGTGCGGCCTCCTGGAACGCCGCCGTCGCGGCGATGCGGAACGCGCCCTCGGACGAGTCGACGACGTGGAAGTCGCCGTCGAGCAGCGTCACCCGCACGCCCGTCAGCGGGTATCCGGCGAGCACGCCCGCGTCCAGCGCGGCCTGGCAGCCCTCGTCCACGGACGGCACGAACTCCCGCGGCACGCGGCCGCCGACGACCTTGCTGACGAACTCGTAGTGCCCTCCTTCCCAAGGTTCGACGGCGATGCGGATGCGGGCGTAGTGGCCCTTCCCGCCGTTCTGCTTGCGGTACGTGTAGTCGTGCCCCGCCACGGCCGCGAGCAGCGTCTCGCGGTAGGCGACGCGCGGCCGGCCCACGTTCGCGACCACGTCGAACTCCCGGCGCATGCGGTCGACCAGCACCTCCAGGTGCAGTTCGCCCATGCCCGACACGACGGTCTGGCCGGTCTCGCGGTCGGTCTCGGCACGGAAGGACGGGTCCTCCTCGGCCAGCCGCTGGAGGGCCAGACCCAGCTTGTCCGCGTCCGCCTTCGAGACCGGTTCGATGGCCATCTCGATGACGGGTGCCGGGAAGTCCATGGCGCCCAGGACCACCGGGTGTGCCGGATCGCACAAGGTCTCGCCGGTGACGGTGTGGCGCAGCCCCTGCACGACGACGATGTCGCCCGCGGACGCCGAGGAGACCTCCTCCCGCTTGTCGGCGTGCACGCGGTAGAGCTTGCCTACGCGTTCCCTCCGGTCGCGCACGGAGTTGCGTACGGTGTCGCCCGTTTCGACGCGGCCCGAGTAGACGCGCACGAAGCTGAGCTTGCCCAGGTGGCGGTCGGTGGCCACCTTGAACGCGAGAGCGGTGAAGGGCTCTTCGTCCGAGGGGAGGCGTACGGCCGGACTCCCGTCGGGCGCCTCGCCCTCGACCGCGCCGATGTCGAGCGGCGAGGGGAGGTAGCGCACGACGGCATCGAGCAGCGGCTGAACGCCCTTGTTCTTGAAAGCCGTTCCGCACAGCACCGGGGTCACGACCGGGCCCGTGCCGTCGCCGGTCCCCGTACCGCCGACGCCCGTTCCGGACGCGATCGCGACGCGGCGCACCGCCTCGTGGACCTGAGCCTCGGTGGGCTCGTCACCTCCTCCCAAGTACTGTTCCAGGAACGCCGCGTCGTGCTCGGCGATGGTCTCCAGCAGGCGCGTGCGCCACTCGGCGGCGGCTTCCGTGTGGCTGTCGGGGATGTCGACCACCTCGTACGCGGACCCGAGTTCGGCGTCGGCGGGCCACACCAGCGCGCGTCGGCCGATGAGGTCGACGACGCCGCGGAACCCCGCCTCCGCACCGATCGGAAGCTGCACGACGAGCGGCACGGCGCCCAGGTGCGTGCGGATCATCTCCACGCAGCGGGCGAAGTCCGCGCCCGCCCGGTCGAGTTTGTTGACGAAGCAGACGCGCGGCACGCGGTACCGGTCCGCCTGCCGCCAAACGGCCTCGGACTGCGGCTCGACGCCCGCGACGGCGTCGAACACCGCCACCGCACCGTCGAGGACGCGCAGGCAGCGTTCGACTTCGACGGTGAAGTCGACGTGCCCGGGCGTATCGATGATGTTGACGCGGTGTGCCACGCCGTCGAGCCGCCAGTGGCAGGTGGTCGCCGCGGAGGTGATGGTGATGCCGCGTTCGCGCTCCTGGATCATCCAGTCCATCGCGGTCGTGCCGTCGTGCACCTCGCCCGCCTTGTGGGAGACGCCGGTGTAGAACAGGATCCGCTCGGTCGTGGTGGTCTTGCCCGCGTCGATGTGGGCCATGATCCCGATGTTGCGGACGGCCGCGAGGCTGCGAACGGTGGTGGTCATGACAATGCCCTTCTCCGGGTGAGGTGCCCCCGGGTTTGAGTGGTTCCGGGCAGGCGGAAGCCCGCACCGGCGGTCGGACCCCCGCGGGCATGCCGAAGCACGAAAAGGCGGCATGCCGCCGGGGGTTGGGAAGGCGCCCGCGGACAGGGGGCGATGCCCGTGCTGTCCGGGGGACTTCGGGAGGCGGTGCGGTGGGTCGATGACGACACGCGGGGGACGTCGCGGACGCGCGGGGACGCGTACCCGAATCGGC
The DNA here is from genome assembly GCF_051388915.1 of Yinghuangia sp. YIM S09857. NCBI lineage: Bacteria > Bacillati > Actinomycetota > Actinomycetes > Kitasatosporales > Streptomycetaceae > Yinghuangia > Yinghuangia sp. YIM S09857. The sequence goes on from NZ_JBPKBH010000002.1 coordinate 531,924, forward strand.
TTCACGGCCGTGGTGAGTGCGAACTCCCCGAGCGGACACGGCGGTCCGGGCGCTGTGCGGCGGTCGGCGCAGCAGGAGGCGGCACCTTCGCCGCCGGGGCCCTCGCCGCGGTCAGCGGTACGTCCCGGAGCGGGTCGTCACGACCCGGCACGATCGGGCCAACGGCCCTTCCACGGCTCCCTGTTCGTGGGGACGTGCGCAACACGGGGGCGGCTGCCGGGTACTCGACACCGCCTGCCACTCCGTGGGCTGGTCGCACGCATGCGGTCAAGGTAGATCGTCGGAGGCCCCGGGGTCATCCGGTTTTCCGGACTCGCGGCCGCGTCCGGCCGTTGCCCGGCCCCGCTCCGTTCTCGGGTCGATCGGCAGGCGCTCCGCCGCGCCCGCCGCGGTGGTCCGGTACCTCTCGGCGGCCGTTTCGCGGTCCCAGGGCCGGCGCCCGTACCGAGGCCGATCAACACACGGATCAACGATTCAACACCCGCCTCGGCGACCGGTCTTGACGTCGCGTCAGCGCTTCCCGTGGTGCCCGTGGTACTGGTCGTGCCAGGACTCCAGGAGCCAGCCGAACGCCTCCGGCGGGCGCGAGACCGCCAGTCGGGCGATCTCGCGGACCCGGTCGGGCGTCATGCCCCGGCGCTGCTCGACGGCGATCGGGTGCGCCGGGTCGACCGGGGTGAACAGCGCGGCCTGGCCGGAGCGCCGCCGGATCGAGACCGGCGGCTCCTTGGTCCAGGGCTCGTACGGGAGGCGATTCGCGAGCACGGCGTCGCCCGTGATGGTCGGACCCCAGGTCGGCACCCGGTACGTCTGGACCCAGACGTCCCACGTGAAAACCTCGTCCAGCGCGGGCACCGGGATCTCGATCGAGCCGCGCAGGAAATCCCCGACGCCCTCGATCTCACAGCCCCACAGACTGAGGTAGCTGTCCATCTCGTGGGCGGCCATGGCCCCCGACCACTCGTCCGGAGCCTCGAAACGATGCACCAGCGGTGCTTCGTGCGGCTCCCCGCAGACCTCGCACTGGAAGCTCAGCTCGTTCGCCATGCCGCCACCCTAGGCCCGTATCGTCACTCGTTCGGGCAGTCCGGCGCGACAAAGCTACGGAGCAGAGGGAATGAAGCACGATAAAAGCGACAAGACGCTCCACGATCGATACCGGGAGATGGCCGAGGGCTTCTGGGACGAGGAGTACGCGCAGGGCCGCTTCCTCGACATGCCGCCGGACCCGTTCGTCGCCGACATCCTGGGCGCGGCCTGGGCCCACGGCTTGCTGCCCGGCCCCGGCATCTACATCGGCGTGGGCAACGGCCGCAACTACTTCCCGCTCGTCGAAGGCGGGCTGGACCTCGTCGGCCTGGACATCTCGGCGATCGGCCTCGCCGCGATCCGCGACCGCGCCCCCGGCCACTACGCCCGTCTCGTGCACGGCGATCTGTCCGCGCTGCCCCCCGGCGAGACCTTCCCCGTCGTCGTCGGGCTGAACGTGTTCCACCACGGCGACCGCGACATCGCGCACGCGCACATCCGTGCGGCACTCGAATGCGTCGCGCCCGGCGGCCTGTTCTGCGTGCGCGTCAACGCGGCGGGCACCGCGCCGACCCGCCCGACCGAGGTGGCCGCCGAGTACGACGACGGGTCCGTGACACGCCGCTACCTGCCCGAGGACGGGATGCCGCCGCTCCTGTCGCACTTCTTCACGGAACCGGCGCTCGCGGGCCTCCTGGCGGCGTACGAACCCGTCCTCCCCCTCGCGCTCGACGACACCGACATCGCCACCGGTGCGCCGGGCGATTGGCGGCGCTGGCAAGGTGTCTACCGTCGTCCCGCATGACAGGGCACGGGTCGGCACGGACACACGGAAAAGAGCGACGCACCATGGTCAACGTCGGAATCTACTTCGACCTGCGCAACCCGGAGGAAACCCGCCGCAACTGGGCGGATCTGTACGCCTTCACCCTCGAACTCTGCGAGGAGGCGGACCGCCTCGGCGCCCACTCCCTGTGGCTCACCGAGCACCACCGCTTCGAGGACGGCTACCTCCCGCAACCGCTGACCATGGCCGCCGCGGTCGCCGCCCGCACCCGCAACGCGCGCATCGGCACCGGCGTGACCATCGCCCCGCTCCGCCACGCGGCGCACCTCGCCGAGGAGGCCGCGATCGTCGACCTCGTCAGTGGCGGCCGCCTCGAACTGGGCCTCGGCACGGGCTACCGGATACCGGAGTACACGCTGTTCGACGCGGAGGACGCGTACCGCACCCGCTATTCCGCCACCGACGCGCGCGCCCGCGACATCCGCCGCCTCTGGGACACCGGCTCCATCACCCCGCCGCCCGCCCAGCCCCGGCCCCGCATCTGGCTCGGCTACCAGGGCCCGCAGGGCGCCCGCCGCGCCGGCCTCCTCGGCGAATCCCTCCTCTGCGCCAACCCGGACCTCGCCGAGCCCTACCGCGCGGGCCTGGTCGAGGGCGGCCACGACCCCGCGTCCGCCCGCATGGCCGGGCTCCTGAACGGCTGGATCACCGACGACCCCGAGCGCGACTGGCCCGAGGTCTCCACCGCCCTCGCCCGGCAGTGGGACAGCTACCACCGCCACGCCGTCGAGGGCACCGGCGCCCCGGCCCCCAAGCCGGTCAACGCCGACCGCTGGCGCGCCCGCGGCGTCAGCGCCGCCCCGGCCCACTTCCTGCACGCGACCCCCGAACAGGCCACCGCCGACATCCGCGCCTACCTCGCCGACTCCCCCGTCGAGACGGTCTGGTTCTTCGCCGACCTCGGCGGCATGCCGAAGTCCATGGCCCGCGCCCACGTCACCACCCTCTGCACCGACCTGGCCCCCCTCCTCCGCGACGCCTGACCCGCTCCCCCGCAGGCGCCCGTACGGGGCGGGCGCCGGCCTCCCCGCGCGCCCCGCCCCGACCTGCGCCACCGTGGAAGGACGAACCGGTCTTTTACCGCGAGGGGAACACCGCCATGACCGCCCACACCTACCGCGTCACCGAGATCGTAGGCTCGTCCCACGAAGGCATCGACGCCGCGATCACGAATGCCGTCACCCGGGCCGCCAAAACGCTCCACAACCTCGACTGGTTCGAAGTGACGCAGATCCGAGGCCAAATCACCGACGGCCGGATCGAGCACTACCAGGTAGGCCTGAAGGTCGGCTTCCGCCTCGACGAGACGGAGTAGGCGGTTTCGCTCCGGTCATCACCCGTTCGCCGGATCGCGACCGAACACGACGCCATGGGCCTGCTCGGCCGAACAGCGTCGCGAAGCGGCCTTTTGTCGTGCGCACCGCTGGTCCCGCGCTTGTCACCGCCACGTTGCGACGTGGCGGGGCCGGTAGCCGAGGACGAGGCCTTCGAGCGCATAGGGCATTTGGTCGAAGCTCGCCAGACAGGTCTCGACGAGGTAGAGCTCGCTGGTCTCGTCGATGCCGAGGAAGGCCCGCCCGTTTTCGATTTCACCGACGGGGAAGATCACGCGGTCGATGTGCGCGCTCCAATCGCGGAAGCGTCCGCCCTCGCCCTCGCAGAGCGCCGGGTTCAGGTCGAACGCCTCACGGGCGCTGGTGATTCCGGGCCCGGAACAGGGCCTGGCGAGGCCGCCGAACTCCGCGAGGAATTCGGTCGCCGCGTCGTGGCGCCGCAGGCCATCCGACTCCAGGGACGTCAGCCACTGCTCCGGGGCGACGCGCCGTCCGGGGGTCCACCCGATCCCGCGCAGGGCGTGGTCCAGATCGTCCGAGAAGTTGTGCTCGGCCTCGGGTGACCGTTGGCCCTTGTTCGTCATGGGGTGGGGACCAGGACCAGTTTGCCGATGACTTTGCGGGTGGCCAGGGCGGTGAGGGCCGCGGGGGCCCGGTCCAGGGGGTAGGTGGCGGGGGTTACGGGGTTGAGGCGGCCCTCGGCGGTGGCGGTGATGATCTCGGTGAGCATGGCGGGGAGCGCGCCGGGGTTGCGGCGGGCGTGGTCGCCCCAGTCGACGCCGATGACGGTGCGGTTGGTGAGCAGGATCTGGTTGGCGGGGAGTTGGGGGATGTCGCCGGCGGCGAAGCCGATGACGAGGTGGCGGCCGTGCGGGGCGAGGGCACGCAGGGCGGTCGACGCGTGCGGGCCGCCGATGGGGTCGACGACGATGTCCGCACCGCCACCGGTGATTTCGCGGATCCGGGACTTGAGGTCTTCGTCGGTGTAGTTGACGGCGGCCTCGGCGCCGGCCGCGCGGGCGGCGGCGAGTTTGGCGGGGGTGGAGGCCGCGGCGATGACGCGGGCGCCGAGGCCGCGGGCGACGTCGACGGCGGCCAGGCCCACTCCGCCCGCGGCGCCGAGGACGACCAACCACTCGCCCTTGGCGACGGTGGTGCGCCGGGTCAGGGCGTACAGCGCGGTGGCGTAGCTCTCGATCATGCTCGCGGCGGTCTCGAAGCCGACGGTGTCCGGGAGCGGGGTGCACGCGGCGGCGGGGACGAGCGCGTGCGAGACGTAGCCTCCCGGGCGCGGCGAGCCGCACACGACGCGGGTGCCGACGGCCGGGGCGTCGACGCCTTCTCCGAGCGCGCGGACGACTCCCGCGACGGCCATGCCGGGGACGTACGGGAGCGGCGGCTTGATCTGGTAGAGGCCGCGTACGAGCAGGCCGTCCACGAAGCTCACGGCGCTCGCGCGCACCTCGACGAGGACCTGCCCGGGACCGGGCGTCGGATCGGGGGCCTCCTCGACGTGCAGGTCGTCGACGGGACCGAAGCTGCGGCACACGACTTGGCGCATTGCGTAGTTCCCCCACATTTGGCGGCGTTCGTCCTGCGGGGCGCCGTCGGCCGCGCCGCGCCGATGTCGCCCGGTGCGCGGCGGCCGGGGTGCCACCGGCACTCTCGCACAGATGTCCGGTCGATCGGCCGAGGGGGCCGGTGGGGGCGCGGCGCGCGTACGGCGGCGTGCACCCGTCCGGGGCGCCGCGCCGGTGCCGCGCGCCGGGGGTGCGCTGCGGCAAGAGGGTGAAACCGCGCAACCAATTGCCGTCCATCGGGTTGGACATGACGCCGCGGCGGTACTGCAACTCCCTTCCAGCCTTCCCAGGCATCGACGTACGAAGGAACTCTGATGGCGAACAGCTTCCAGCGCGTTTCGGCTACCGCGGTCATGGCCGCATCGGTCTTCGGCCTCACCGCTGTGGGCGCCCCGGCGGCCATGGCCGGCGGCAACGACGACGGCAACACCGCCGTCCAGGCCGGCAACAAGTCGGCGCAGGCCATCGGCAACTCGAGCAGCGACGGCGTCCTGAGCCCGAACATGGGCGTCGTGCAGGGCGGCGTGGTGAACTGCTTCGGCCTCCAGAAGGTCGACGTCAACGTCCCGGTCGGCGCCCTCATCGGTGCCGGTATCGGCGTCCAGGACGTCCTGACCGACCAGGTCCAGCAGGTGTGCAGCCCGAACGCGATGCAGCAGACCGGCGACGACCCGCTGGCGAACGTCCTGTCCAGCGTTCTGTCCGAGAACGGCTGACCGTCCCCCGCTGACCGACCCGCCGCCCGCGTGGGACTCCTCCACCCCGCGCGCCCCGGCCCTTGACCCTGCCGGGGGTTGACGAGAGGCGGCGGGCACCGCGGGGGGGGGGGGGGGGGGGGGGGGG
>NZ_JBPKBH010000002.1:537703-559918 GCF_051388915.1 Yinghuangia sp. YIM S09857
GTGCGCCCGCCCAGGGCACGGCAACGGGCCTACCAGGGCTGGTACTTCTTGCTGTCGCCCGGGCCCGCCCCCATGCTCGGGGCCAGCCAGCGGTCGTATGCCGCCTGCCAGCCGCCCTTGCGGTAGTCCTCCAGGACCTTGTTCACCCACGCGATGAGGTCCGGCGCCTCCTTGCTCATCGCGATGCCCATGTACGCCGGGACTATCTGCTCCTCCACGACGTCCACCATCGGGTCCTGCGCGAGCTGCGCGTGGGCGAGCGTGGTGTCGGCCAACGTCGCGTCTATCTCGCCGAGTTGCATCAGGACCAGGCAGTCGAGTTGGTTCTCGACGATGCGGACCTCGGCGGTGGCGTGCCTGCCGCTCGCCAGTTCGGTGGACGAGGACGACGAGGCGGCGGCACAGACGCGTTTGCCGTGCATGCCCTCGGCGACCGTCTTCGGCTTGTCCTGCCCCTTCGGCACGACGAGCGACTGGCTCACGTTGAAGTACGGTGCGGAGAAGTCGACTTCCTTGAGCCGGTCGCAGGTGATGGTCATCGTCCGCACCACCATGTCGACTTCGCGGTTCTTGACGGCCTCCACCCGCTTCGCGGTGGGCACGGCCTTGAGGGTTATCGCATTCTCGTCGTCCAGGATGGACTTGGCGATCGTCTTGGCGAGGTCGATGTCGAAGCCCTTGATCTGGCCGTCGAGCGGGTCCCGGAAGCCCCAGTTGAAGCTGTTCAGGTCGATGCCGACGACCAGCCGCCGGTTCGGGCGGTTCTGGATCTCCTTGATGGTGGGGCCGTTCGCGTTCATCGCCGGGGGCCGGCTGTTGTCGGTGTCGCAGGTCTCCGCCTGGTCGGCGGCGGGCGCGGCGGCCTGGGCTGCGGGTGCGGGGCCGCCGGACGGCGCGTCCGCACCGCGCGAACTCCCGGCTCCGGCAACGAGAAGGGCCAGAACGGCGGCGCCGGCGGCGGCGCGGGTTCCCGTGGTTCGCGTGTTCATCCTGTCCCCCTAGCGGTATTCGGCGAGTCGGCGGTTGATGCCGCGTACCACGCCGATGGCGGCGGGCACCGTCAGTATCAGCACGGCCAGTGCGAGCAGGCGGAGTTCGCCGTCCACGTCACCCGCGGCCTTGCGGAACTCGCGCCGTTCGGCATCGGCCGCGGCGGCGAGAAGGTCGTCCATCTCGGTGAACGCGCGGTCGGCGGTGCCGGTGCCCTCGGCCGTGATGGTCGCGGTCAGGGCCGCGTCGTAGTCGGCCTCGTTGGCCGCGGCGGCGTCGTGGCGGCTCTGCCACACGGTGAACTTCTCGTGCGCGTCCGCGAGTTGCGCCGCCGCGGATTTGGGTGCCCGTTCCACGGCGCGCAGCAGGCTGCCGCGCGGCTTGTCACCCTCCGCCTGCGCCCGGGTCAGGGACGCGACTTCGGCGGCCCAGCGTTCGCTGTACTTCTCGCCCGAACCGCGCGCCACCAGGATCAGGTTCTCCGCGGCGTGCGCCTGGAGGGCGTCGAAGCGGGCGTCGTTGAGGGCGCGGAGCGGCTCGGCGCCGCGCGTACGGCTGTCGCCGAGCGACGACGACGCACCGGTCGCGCCGACGACGAGCCACAGGAAGGACGCGAGGAGCGCGGCGGTCGCGCCGACGAGGCCGAGGTTGAACACCCGGTTGGTACGCCGGAACAGCACGAGCTGGTACCACCCGAGCGCCCCCAGTCCGACGATCGCGACCCCGGCGGCGGCCCACGGGAACGACTCGGCGGCGTCGAAGTCCGCGTCCAGGCGCCGCTCTTCGGAGTCGACGAGCCGCTGGGCGTCGCGCAGTATCGTGTCCTGCATCAGAGCCGAGGCGTAGCGAAGGTACGCCCCGCCGAGCGGCAGGCCCTGCCGGTTGTTGGTGCGGGCGACCTCCACCAAACCGGCGTAGCGGGCGAGTTCGCGCGTCAGGTCGGCGATCGTGCGCTGCGTCTCGGACGAGCCGGAGGTGCGGGCGGCGGACTGGACGAGGAGTTCGGACGCCTTGGCCAGGTCCCCCTCGTAGCGGTCCCGCAGTGCGGGCGGCTCGTCCTCGCCCAGCAGGAATCCCGCCGCCGCGGTGGTGTCGGCGTCGGCCAGCGAGCGGTAGATCTCCGCGGCGTCGTGACTCAGCGGGCCGCTGTGCGAGACCAGCCGGTCGGCGGCTTCCGCGCGCTCGTTCACCTGCCAGGCGGTGAGTGCGCCGAAGAGCACGACGAGGGTGCAGAGGACCACTCCGGCGGTGCGGAGGCGGCCGGGGGGTGTGGATATCCCGTACCGCAGGCGTTGGACGCGTGATCTGGACGGCGCCGGGGGCCGGGCCGACCGGCTCCCGGCGGGGAGTTCTTGTCCCCTGCTGCCCGGAATGGCCACCGGGGTCGCCCCCGGTGTCGTCCCCGGACTCGAACCGAGCTGTGTGCCTGCCGGTGTTGTCGTCGCCACGCACCCCTCCTCGCGCCAGGCGCCACGAGCTGCGACGCGTCCCGGGCAGAAGTATGGACGGTGGGTGAACCGGTCACTTCGGGGAGTTCCCTCACACCTGCGGCGGAGGGCTCGGAGGCGGGCGCGGGGAGGGTCCGGCGAGGTGAGCGCGTGGGTGCGGGGCGTACCGGCCAATTAGCTTCTTGCGAAGTAACTTCGATTGAAGTTAATTTAGACGGAGCTGACAATCCGTCAGGCGCCCTTCGCGGAGCGCCGGACACCCACGCTCGCGAGGATTCGGAGCCCACTGTGAGTTACCGGCTCGCCCACCTGAAGTCCCTGGAAGCCGAGGGGATGCACATCATCCGCGAGGTCGCGGCCGAGTTCGAGAACCCCGTGCTGCTGTTCTCCGGCGGCAAGGACTCGATCGTGATGCTGCACCTGGCGGTCAAGGCGTTCGCGCCCTGCCCGCCGCCGTTCCCGGTGATGCACGTGGACACCGGGCACAACTTCCCGGAGGTGATCGCGTTCCGGGACCGCCGCGTCGCCGAGGCGGGCGTGCAACTGGTTGTTGCGTCCGTGCAGGAGTCGATCGACGCGGGGCGGGTGGTGGAGGAGACGGGGCCGCGGGCGTCGCGGAACCGGCTCCAGACCACGACGCTGCTGGACGGCATCGACAAGCACCGTTTCGACGCGGTGTTCGGCGGGGCGCGGCGGGACGAGGAGAAGGCGCGGGCGAAGGAGCGGGTGTTCAGCTTCCGCGACGAGTTCGGGCAGTGGGATCCCAAGAACCAGCGGCCCGAGCTGTGGAACCTCTACAACGGACGCCACCGGCCCGGCGAGCACATCCGGGTGTTCCCGCTGTCGAACTGGACCGAGCTGGACATCTGGCAGTACATCGCGGACGAGGGGATCGAACTGCCGCCGCTGTACTACGCGCACCGGCGCGAGGTGTTCGAGCGGGACGGGATGCTCCTGGCGGTCACGGGGTTCGTGACGTTGCAGGACGGCGAGGTGCCGTTCGAGGAGACGGTGCGGTTCCGCACCATTGGCGATGCGACCGGCACGGGCGCGGTGCGTTCGACGGCCGCGGACGCCCGGGAGGTCGCCGCCGAGATCGCCGCCACGCGGATCACCGAGCGGGGCGCGACCCGCGCCGACGACCGCATATCCGAGGCAGGCATGGAAGACCGCAAGCGCGAAGGGTACTTCTAGAGATGACGCCGCGAGAGATCGCCCAGCCGCACACCGACTCCCCCGCCGCGGTCGAGATGCTGCGCGTGGCCACCGCCGGTTCCGTCGACGACGGCAAGTCGACCCTGATCGGGCGCCTGCTGTACGACTCCAAGGCCATCTTCGAGGACCAGCTCGCCTCGGTCGAGGACACGTCGCGGCGCCGCGGCAACGCCCACACCGACCTGTCGCTGCTCACCGACGGCCTGCGCGCGGAACGCGAACAGGGCATCACCATCGACGTCGCGTACCGCTACTTCGCCACGCCCCGCCGGAAGTTCATCATCGCCGACACCCCAGGGCACATCCAGTACACCCGCAACATGGTCACCGGCGCCTCGACGGCCGACGTGGCGATGGTGCTCGTGGACGCCCGCAAGGGGCTCCTCGAACAGTCGCGGCGGCACGCGTTCCTGGCCTCGCTGCTCGGGATTCCGCACCTGGTGCTGTGCGTCAACAAGATGGACCTCGTCGACTACCGCCAGGACGTGTTCGAGTCGATCCGCGCGGAGTTCACCGAGTTCGCGGCGCGCCTGGACATCCGCGACCTCACGTTCATCCCGATTTCCGCGCTCAACGGCGACAACATCGTGACACGTGGCACGAACATGCCGTGGTACGAGGGCAGTTCTCTGATGCACCACTTGGAGGAGGTGCACGTCGCCTCGGACCGCAACCTGGTCGACGTACGCTTCCCCGTGCAGTACGTGCTCCGCCCGCGCGACGGGGAGCACCGCGACTACCGCGGCTACGCGGGCACCGTCGCGGCGGGTGTGCTCCGCACGGGCGACGAAGTCGTGGTGCTGCCCTCGGGCTTCACCACGCGCGTCGCCGCGATCGACGGCCCGGACGGGCCGCTCGCGGAAGCGTTCCCGCCGATGTCGGTGGCCGTACGCCTCGCCGACGACCTCGACGTCTCACGCGGCGACATGATCTGCCGCCCCGACAACCGCCCCCGCGCCGGCCAGGACCTGCGCGCCATGGTCTGCTGGATGGCCGCCGACACCGACCTGCGCCCCGGCGCGACGTACGCCCTCAAGCACACCACCCGCACGGTCCGCGCCCGCGTCGGCGAGGTGCGCTACCGCCTCGACGTCAACACCGGCCACCGCGACACCGAGTGCACCGCACTCGCCCTCAACGACATTGGCCGCGTAACCCTCCGCACCACCGCACCGCTCTTCCACGACCCCTACCGCCGCAACCGCACCACCGGCAGCTTCATCCTCGTCGACGAAGCCACCAACAACACCGTCGCCGCCGCCATGCTCCTCGACGACGACCACTGACGACGCCACCACCCTCGCGCGCGGCAGGTTGTGGGCCGGGTGAAGTCCGCGTCGCCGCCGGGGCCGTGACAGGTCCGGCGACCGGGCAGGCGCGGCAGGCCCTGTCCACGACAACCGGCACGGCTCGCGGGCGCGGGCCGCTGCCTGCGGCAGGTTGTGGGCCGGGTGAAGTCCGCGCCGCCGCCGGGGCCGTGACACGTCCGGCGACCGGGCAGGCGCGGCAGGCCCTGTCCACGACAACCGGCACGGCTCGCGGGCGCGGGCCGCTCGCGGGGTGGCGCTGAGATCAACGCGTCAGCGCCATGCCCGCACGGCCCGATGACCCACAAGACGCCGCTGGCCACCCTCACCACGCCATCGGCTTCAGAGCGCAACGCGCGCACACCTCCCCTCACCACACCGACCACCCGACACACGTGAGCGCAACGCCCGCATGCCACCCCTCACCAGGTTGCCCACTCCGGCACGGGCGAGCGCAACGCCCGCATGCCTGCCCCTCATGGCGCGGTGAACTCCAGGGGGTTGTCGAACAGCGCCGCGAAGGCGAGTTCGGCGGCGCCGTGGAGGGGGGCGTCGTCGGCCAGGGCGGAGGTTCGCAGGCGGAGGTGTTCCCGGTGGGAGGGGAGGGCGGTGCGGTTGATGCGGCTGCGGACCTGGGCGGCGGTGGCGGGGTAGACCATGCGGAGGGTGCCGCCGAAGACGACGATGCGGGGGTTGAGCAGGTTGACGAGGTTGGCGACGCCGATGCCGATCCAGTTGCCGACGCGGCGCAGGCCCTCCTCGGCGTCCTTGTCGCCGCGGGCGGCGGCGTCGACGACGGCGTGGACGGCGTCGCGGCCGAGGGGGCCCGCGCGGCCGGCGGCGCGGAGCAGGGCGGCCTCGCCGATCTCGGTCTCCCAGCAGCCGTGTGCGCCGCAGGGGCAGGCGCGGCCGTCGGGGTTGACCACCATGTGGCCGATCTCGGCGGCGAAGCCGTCCGCGCCGCCGAGGGGTCGGCCCGCGGCGATGACGCCGCCGCCGATGCCGACGTCGCCGTGGATGTAGACGACGTCGTCGTAGCCGGCCGCGACGCCGCGAGTGTGTTCGCCGAGGGCGCCGAGTTCGCCGTCGTTGCCGAGGATGACGCGGCGGCCGATGGCCTCGGCGAGCATGGGGCCGAACGGCACCGCCCGCCAGCCGATGTTGGGCCCGTAGTGCAGGACCCCTGCCTCGCGGTCGACCATCGCCGGCACGGCTGCCGCGGCCCCCACGCAGCGGGCCCCCGCCCCCGCCGCCTCGGTGAGCCGGGAGGCGAACCCGGCGAGCCGGTCCACCGCGTCCTCGACCGTGAAGTGCCCGTCCGGCCGCTCGATCTCGCGGCGGTCCAGGACGACGCCGCCGAGGCCGACGCGGGCCGCGACGAGGCGGTCGACGCCGACGCCGAAGGCCAGCACGTACACGCGCTGGGACCGCGCCCGGACCACCAGGGACGGACGCCCCCGGCCGCCGGTGTCGCGCGGCTGCTCCTCCAGGACGAGGCCGGCCTCGGTCAGGTCGGTCGTGAGGGCGCCGATGGTGCTGCGGTTGAGGCCCATGCCCGCGGTGAGCTGCGCGCGGGATACCGGTCCGAACACGTGGACGCGCCGGAGCAGGGCGCCCAGGTTCTGTCTGCGGATGTCTTCTTGGGTCGGTGCTGCGCGCATGCGGCTGCGGTCCTGTCTCTTCCTGCCCGTCGCACGGGCGTTCCCCCCGGGGTCACCGCAGACCCGTGGCCTCCGCCCGCTTCCTGGACAGCGCGTCGACGCCGGCCGCGAGGAGCAGCACGGATCCGGTGACAACGTACTTGACCCCCGCGCTGTATCCCATGAGTCCCATCCCGTTGTCGATCACCGCGACGACGGCTCCGCCGATCACCGCGTCGACGAGGCGCCCCTTGCCGCCGAAGAGGCTGGTGCCGCCGATCACCGCGGCGCCCACGGCGTAGAGGAGCACGTTGCTGCCGCCGGTGTTGGGGTCGACGGAGTTCGCGCGGGACGCGGCGACGATGCCTCCCACTGCGGCCAGCGCGGAGCAGATGACGAACGCCGAGATGCGCACCCGGTCGACGTTGATCCCGGCGCGGCGGGCGGCCTCGCGGTTGCCGCCGACGGCGTACAGGCTGAGGCCGTACGCGGTGCGCCGCAGCACGAAGGTGCCCGCGACCAGCAGGACCGCGAGGATCGGCACGACGATCGGCACGCCCTTGAGCGAGACGACCGCGGCGTTGCGGCTGCGCTCCAGGTTGAGCACGTACACGCCGCCGTAGAGGATCGACGCGAGGACGCCGATCCGGAACGCCGTGACGGCGGTCGGCACGGTGGCGAGCCCGCGGTGCGCGCGGCCGCGCGCCCAGGCGTACTGCACGGCCGCGTACGCGCCGACCGCGACGGTCGCCATGACCCAGCCCAGCCAGGGCGCGACGTTCTTGTTGGCGATGGCGAGGATCGTGCTGTCGCGCACCGGCACGTTCTTGCCGTTCTGCACGATCATCAGCAGGACCCCCTGGAAGGCCAGGAACCCGCCGAGGGTGACCACGAACGACGGGATCCCGAGCTTCGCCACCAGCACGCCGATGGTGAGTCCGATGGCGAGGCCCGTCAGCAGGGCCGCGCCGACCGCGAGGTACCACGGCGCGCCGTGGCGGTCCATCAGGACCGCGCAGACCGCCGCGCACACGCCGCTCGCGAAGCCCGCGGACAGGTCGATCTCGCCGAGCACCAGCACGAAGATGAGGCCCATGGCGATCACCGTCACGGCGGCGCCCTGGGTGAAGAGGTTGGCGAAGTTCCCGGCGGTCAGGAACCGCGGGCGCATGATCGAGAACGCGGTGCACAGTGCGAACAGGCCGAACAGCGCGGGCAGTACGCCCATGTCGCCGCCGCGCAGACGGGCGAGGTAGTCCCGCACGTGTGCGGCGACGGGCGACGACGGTGCGGCCCCGGCACCGGCGGCCGTGGCCAGCGTGCTGGTCGTCATGCGAGGCCCTGCTTTCTCGACGGGGGCGGGTCGGGGTGCCCCGGGTCATCGCCGCCGGGTTCGGGGACGCCGCCGAGCGCGGCTCCGGACCCGGGACCGGCGGACGACCCGGCCGCGGAGCCGACCGCGGAACCGGCTCCCTCGTGCAGCGCGCCGCCGCGCCCCGTGGTGATCAGTTCGACGACCTGCGAGTGCGTGACGTCGCAGGTGCGGACCTGGGCGGTCATGCGGCCGAGGTAGAGGACGGCGATCCGGTCCGCGACCGCGAACACGTCGTTCATGTTGTGCGACACCAGAAGCACGGCGAGCCCGTTGTCGGCGAGCCTGCGCACCAGTTCGAGGACCTGGGCGGTCTGCGCGACGCCGAGCGCCGCGGTGGGTTCGTCCAGCACCACGACCTTGCTGTTCCACAGCACGGCCTTGGCGATGGCCACGGTCTGGCGCTGCCCGCCGGAGAGGCTGGCGACCCGCTGCCGGACCGAGGCGACGGTGCGCACCGACAGTCCGGCCAGCGTCTCCGCCGCCATCTGCTCCATGGTGGCCTCGTCGAGCACCATGCGCCGGGTGATCTCGCGCCCCAGGAACATGTTCTGCACGATGTCGAGGTTGTCGCACAGCGCGAGGTCCTGGTAGACGATCTCGACGCCGAGCGCCGCGGCGTCCCGCGGGCCGTCGATCTTCACCTCGGAGCCCTCGAAGAGGTAGGTCCCCGAGTCGGTGCCGTAGATCCCGCCGATGCATTTGACGAGGGTCGACTTGCCGGCGCCGTTGTCGCCGACGAGGGCGGTCACCTCTCCCGGCATGACGGTGAGGCCGACGTCGCGCAGCACGTGCACCGGGCCGAAGCTCTTGTTGACGCCGCGGAGTTCGAGGATCGGGAGCGGGGAACCGGGCGGACCTGACGACAGTGCTGACACAAGCGGATCCTCCTCGCGGGTTTCCGTCGGCCCGGTGCCGCGGGCGGGCACCATCCTGCGGCACCGGGCCGATGCCGTGGAACCGTCTTGCCGTTCACGGTGGTTCGTGGACGGCGGCGCCTCAGGTGATGCCGACCTCGGCGCACTTCGCGGCGAACTCCCCTGCGGTGCAAAGCTCCTGCTTGGTCACATAGCCGTCGTCCACGACGTGCTTGACGTTGGCCTTGAAGATGGACTGCGGTTCGAGCAGCACGGACGGCACGTCCCGGTTGCCCTCGGGGTCGCGCACGGTGGCGGGGGCCGGGGGCTTCTCGCCCTTGGCGAGGGCGATCGCGAGCCGGGCGGCGGCGTCCGCCTCCTGCTTGATCGGCTTGTAGACGGTCATGCACTGGTCGCCGAGCAGGACGTTCTGGAGGCCCTGGGTGGTGGCGTCCTGTCCGGTGACGGGGACGCGGCCGTTGAGCTTCTGCTTCTTGAGGATGGAGATGGCGGAGTTGGCGAGCCCGTCGTTGGCCGCGACGACGCCGCCGATGTCGGGGCGCTGGACGAGCATCTGCTCGAAGATGGTGACGGCCTCGGTGTTGCTCCAGCCGGGCACCGACTGGTCCGGGCCCTTGACATACTCGCCGGCGTCGAACTTCGGCTTGAGAGCGGCGTCGTAGCCCTGCTTGAGGAGCGAGGCGTTGTTGTCGGTGGGGCCGCCGTGCAACTGGGCGACGACCGGTTTGGCGGCGTTCATGTCGGTGAGGCACTTGACCAGGCCCTCGCCGAGCAGGGTGCCGACCTTCACGTTGTCGAAGCTCACGTAGTACTGCGCGCTGCCGCCGAGGGTGAGGCGGTCGTAGTCGATCGTCGCGACGCCCTGGGACTTGGCCTTGTCCAGCACCGCCTTGCCGGTGCCGCTGTCCAGGTTGACGATGACCAGGACGTCGACGCCATTGGTGATCATCTGGTCGGCGATGGTCTGGAACTGGGCTTTGTCGTCCTGGGCGTTCTGGATGTCGTAGTCGACGCCGGCGGCCTCGAAAGCCTCGGTGAGGTAGCGCCGGTCGGCGGTCTCCCAGCGGGCGGACGACTTGCTGTCGGGCAGGATGACGCCGATCTTGGGCTTGTCGCCGCCGGAGTCCGAGTCGTCGCCGCACGCCGTGAGCACGGGTGCGGCGGTCAGCAGCAGCGCGGCGGCCAGGAGTCTCTTGCGCATCATGCAACGTCCCTTCTGGACGTGCCGGTTCGGCGCGGCACGGGTGAGGGTGGAACGTCGGACTGTGCGAAGCAGGCGTGGCGGCGTACTGCGTACAGGGGCCCGCAGAGTCGGCCCGTCCGCCTTATGTTGCTGCCGACAACGTATTGGCTCGGGGCGCGATAAACCAGCCCTCGCCGCACCGTCCTGCGTGCGATTCGGCAACAATCAGGCAACGCAGGGGTGTTGGCGAGGGCCGGTGGGTGGTCCGGGCGGCTCCTTCGGGACAGTTCGCGGCGGGGTTACCGGTTATGTTGCAGGCGAGCCCAAATTGGCTGCCGGAGCCGGGTCAGGCGGTGCCGCCCGCTCGGGCCGCGGCGTGGCGTCCGGCGAGGTATCCGAAGGTCAGCGCGGGTCCGATGGTCGCACCACCGCCCGGGTACATCGGGCCGAAGACGTTCGCGGACGCGTTGCCCGCCGCGTACAGGCCCTCGACGACCCCGCCGTCCCAGCGGCGCACGCGCGCGTCGGCGTCGACCAGCGGGCCGCCGTTGGTGCCGAGCACTCCGTCGTGGATCGGCAGCGCGTAGAACGGCCCCTTCTCCACCGGCCCGAGGTTCACGCGCGGGTGGCCGCCGCTGCCCATGAAGTTCTCCCACCACACCGTGCCGCGCGCGAAGTCCGGGTCCGCACCGGCGGTCGCGTGACCGTTGAACCGCTCGACGGTCTCCTCCAACGCGTCGGCGTCCACCCCGATGGCCTCCGCGAGCCCGCGCAGCGTCGGGGAGTTGGCGAGCCAGTCCGGTGCGTCCTGACCGGGCATCACCGACAGGATCGGGGTGCGGTCGCGCAGCGTCTGGTCGAACACGAGCCACGCAGGGCCCTGGTTCGGGTAGTCGATGGCGACCGGGTCGTAGGCCGCGAAGGCCTTCGTCATGTCGTTGTACGTCACGCCCTCGTTGGTGAACCGCCGTCCGTGCCGGTTCACCATCAGCGTCCCGGCGAGGTTGCGCAGCGTCTCGTACTGGTAGAGCCGGCGTCCCTCGTAGACGACACCGGGGTCGGTGACCGCTGGCTGGCCCCACACCTGGTTCATGTTGGCCATGCGCGCGCCGAGCGCCATCGCCATGCGGTGCCCGTCGCCCTCGTTGTACGGCGGGCTCAGCGGCACCACGTCCCGCCCCACGAACGCGCGCACCATGTCGGTGTTCCACTCGAACCCGCCGCACGCCAGCACGACACCGCCGCGCGCCCGGACGCGCAGCGGCCCGTCGGCGGTCTCGGCGACGACGCCGAGCACGGATCCGTCGGGTGCGGCGACGAGTTCGCGGGCGGGCGTCTCGTTCAGCACCGTCACGCCGCGGTCGAGCAGGCCCTTGAAGAGCATGGCGACCAGGCCGGGGCCGAGCACGCGGATGTCCTTGGCCTCGCGCTCGGCGAGGATGGACATGTCGGGCGCGTCCGGCGTGCCGAACTTGGCCCCCTCGCCCATGGTCAGCCGGGGCATGAACGGACTGGTGCGCAACTTCGGCGCCCACTCCCCCAGTTCGGTGCGCGCGTCGAAGGGCTCGACCTCCAGCGAGCGCCCACGGCGCTTGCCGCCGACCTGGTCGGCGTAGTAGTCGGAGAAGGTCGGCGGCGCGGCGAAGCGGACGGGGGTGTGCGCCTCCAGGTAGGCGACCATCTCGGCGGCGGTGTCGACGTACGTCTCCACGAGCGCCGGGTCCGGCTCGCGCCCCAGCGTGAGGCGGCGGATGTACGCCAGCGCCTCGTCGCGAGAGTCGGTCTCGTCGACGTCGGCCAGGTGGTGGTTGCACGGCACCCACGGCATGCCGCCGGAGACCCCGGTGGTGCCGCCGATCATCGCGGCCTTCTCCAGCACCAGGACCTCCGCGCCGCCGTCGGACGCGAGGGTGGCCGCGGACAGTCCGGCTGCCCCGGTGCCCAGCACGACGACGTCGACGGTGCGGTCCCAGGCGTCCTGCGGCACGGCGGCACCGCCCTGGGGCTCGGGGGTGCTGGGGGCTCCGGCTGCGGTGGATGTCATGGCTTCCTCCTGAGGTCGGTCATGCGCATCCAAAGGGAGATCGCCGCAAGGTTCCATAGCCACCGCGCGCATTCCTTGACGCTGTCAATGACCGCGCCTATCGTTCCGATGGCCGGTCCCACGGCCTGCCGGCCGATCCGCCGGCCGGGGATCGGCGGGGAGATTGCCGAGGAGGGCGTGATCACGTGACCGTGGGGACTATCGCCGACGCCGGGACGACCGGGACGCCCGACGGGCACCAGGTGCACGGCCAGGACATCCCGTGGCTGCTGCGGCACTGGGCCGAGCACCGCCCCGAGCACCCCGCGCTGGTGTGGGAGCCCGCCGAGGGCGCGGTGCGGAGCTGGACGTACGCCGAACTCCTGCGCGACACGCGGCGCGTCGCCGCCGGACTGGCCGGACGCGGCATCGGGCGCGGCGACAAGGTCCTCGTGCACTCCGAGAACTGCCCCGAGATGGTCCTCGCCTGGCTGGCGTGCGCGACCGTCGGCGCGGTCGCGGTGACCACCAACACCCGCGCGACGCCGAGCGAGATCGCGTACTTCGCGGAGCAGACCGGCAGCGTCGCGGCGGTGACGCAGCCACGCTTCACCGAGGCGCTCGCCGAGTCCGGCGCGGCGCTGGCGTGGACCGCGGTCATCGGCGACGAGAGCGACGACGGCCGCAGCGTGCCCTTCGACACGCTGTACGGCGACGCCGACGTGCTCCCCGAGCGCCCGATCGAGCCGATGCTGCCGTTCGGCATCATGTTCACCTCCGGAACCACCAGCCGCCCCAAGGGTGTTGTGCACACGCACGCCAACGCCGTCTGGGCGAGCCGGTCCGGGCCGCGGAGCATCGACCTCGGCCCGGACGACCGCTACCTGATCTATCTGCCCTTCTTCCACGTGAACGCGCAGAGCTGGTCGCTGTTCTCGGTCCTGGGCGTGGGCGCCACCGCGGTGCTGATGCCGAAGTGGTCCACCAGCCGCTTCTGGGACGTCGTGGTCCGCAACGACATCACCCACATCTCGCTCATGCCGTTCACCATGGGCACGCTCGCCGCCAAGGACCGCCCGGCGTCCAAGCTGCGGGTCGGCGTCTTCGGCCAGGTGGCCGCCGCGCTCGACAGCATGCTGGGGTTGAAGGTGTACGCGGCCTTCGGCATGACCGAGACCGTGACGCACGCGGTCACCGGCAAGCCGTCCGAGTACCTGCCGGCGCGGTCGATGGGACGCCCGGCCCCGGGCTACGGGTTCGCCGTCGTCGACCCCGACACCGGGCGCGAGTGCGGCGAGGGCGAGGTCGGCGAGCTCTGGCTGCGCGGCGAACGCGGCGTGCAGTTGTTCCTGGAGTACTACGGCAACCCCGAGGCCACCGAGAAGGCCTTCGTGGGCGACTGGTTCCGCACCGGCGACATGGTCGTGCTGGGCGCGGGCGGCAACATCTTCTACCGCGAGCGCGACAAGGACCTTCTCAAGGTCGGCGGCGAGAACGTCTCGGCGCGCGAGGTCGAGGACGTCGTCGGCACCGTCTCGGGCGTCGGGTCGGTGGCCGTGGTCGGGAAGAAGCACGACTTCCTCGACGAGGTCGTCGTCGCCTTCGTTATCCCGGCGGCGGGCGCGCCGGCGCCGGACGAGCTGGAGAAGAACATCCTGGAGCTGTGCCGCACACGCCTGTCCGACTTCAAGGTGCCGCGCGCGGTGTACTGCGTCGACGCGTTCCCGCTGGGCACGCTGGACAAGATCCTCAAGAAGCGGCTCCGGGAGATGGCCGACGAGCGGCCGCCGGTCTGACCTCGGTCCGACCTCGTCCGACTTCGGTCCGAAACCGGGGCCGGGAGCCGACGCCGGGAGCCGCCGGGACGGGGTCCTCGGAACCGACGCCGGGGCAGCCACGCCGAGGAGGGACATATGGGCCGGGACATATTGCGGGTGCAGGCCGACGCCACGCCGGGCGTCGTGGTGGTGACGGTCGACAATCCGCCGGACCAGCTCGTGGACGCGGTGTTCTTCGGTGCGCTGGTACGCCTCCTGGACCGCCTGGACGCGGACCGGGACGTGCGCGCGGTCGTCTGGGAGAGCGCGGACCCCGACTTCTTCCTGATGCACGGGGACGTCGCGGCACTCGCCCGGGTCCCGGCCGGCGGGCGGCCCGAGGCCGGGCGCCCGAACATCGCCGCGACGACGCTGGACCGGCTGCGCCGCGCCCGGTACGCCACGGTCGGTGCCCTCGACGGCGCCGCCCGGGGCGGCGGCGCGGAGTTCCTGACCGCGCTGGACCTGCGCTACGGCACCGCACGGTCGGTGATCGGCTGGCCCGAGGTCGCGATGGGGATCCTGCCCGGCTCGGGGGCCACCGCGCGCCTGCCGGGGGTGCTGGGCCGCGCGCGGACCCTCGACATCCTGCTGACCGCGCGGGACGTGCGGGCGCCGGAGGCGTACGCCCTCGGCTGGCTCCAGGACGTCGTAGAGCCCGGCGAACTGGCCGAGCGGGTGCGGGCGGTGGCCCGGCGCATCGCCGCGATGCCGCCCGCGTCCGTGGCCGCGGTCAAGCAGGTCGTCGAGGTTGCCGAGCGCGACCCCGACGGCGCGCTGGCGGCCGAGTCACTCGCCCTTGACTCGCTGATGGGCGCGGGGGCGCACCTGGCCCCGATGGCGGCCTTCCTCTCGGCGGGCGGCCAGACGCGCGCCGCCGAGGCGGATCCGGAGCGCTGGGCCGCGGTGATGGACGCGGTCGTACGCGCGGGCGCGACCGCGACCCCGCACCCGGCCTCCGCTACCGCCCCAGACCCCGGTGGGGACGGCGCCGCCCCCGCGGACGCCTGAACGGCAGCACGACCGCGTCCGTCTCGGCCGGCAGCATCAGCGTCGCGGCCCCGGAGGGCAGCGGCTCGGGCTCCGGGGAGGGCTCGGGGTCCGGGTCGGGGCCCGGTCCCGGCAGCGGGCCGGGCTTCGGCGGCGGCTTCGGCTCCGGCTGCGGGTCGGGGCTCACCGGATCCGGGTCGGGGTCCGGCAGCGGCGAGGGTACGGGCGGCCGGGTGTCCGGTTCGGCGGGGATCGGGATCGTCATGGCGGCACCTGCCTTCCTCCGGCCTCCGCGCGGCCTCGGGGCCGCGTGCAGGCAGCGTTCAGCGTCGCGGACGATTGACGCCGTGCCTCGCGGCTGCCCCGTTCCTGACGTTTGACGCCTCTGGACTCGACAGCGCCAGCGGCCGCGCACTCCCGCGACCGGTTCCGCGCGTTTCCTCCCCGGGGACGGTCGGGTGCGCGGCCTAGTGTCGTACCCGATGGACTTGACGGACTCGACGGATCAGACGGACTCGACGGAGGAACACGTCATGCGGCAGAGGACACTCGGCGCCCAGGGCCTGGAAGTCTCGGCGATCGGCTACGGCGCGATGGGCCTGACCATGGCGTACGGCCCCGGCGACGAGGACGCGGGCCTTGCGGCCGTGCGGCGCGCGTACGAGCTGGGCGTCACCTTCTTCGACACCGCCGAGCTGTACGGCATGGGGACGGGCTCGAACGAGATCCTGATCGGCCGTGCGCTCAAGGACTTCCGCGACGACGTGGTCATCGCCACCAAGTTCGGCTTCGCACTGGAGGGCGGCCAGTTGCGCGGCCTCGACAGCCGCCCCGAGAACATCCGCCGGGTCGCCGACGACAGCCTCCGCCACCTCGGGACGGACCACATCGACGTCCTCTACCAGCACCGCGTCGACCCGGACGTGCCGATCGAGGACGTCGCCGGGACCGTCAAGGAGCTGATCGACGCCGGCAAGGTGCGCTACTTCGGCCTCAGCGAGGCGGGGCCGCAGACGATCCGGCGCGCCCACGCCGTCCAACCGGTGTCCGTGCTGCAAACCGAGTACTCGCTGTTCGAGCGCGACGCCGAAGAGCTGTTCCCGACGCTGGACGAGCTGGGCGTCGGCTTCGTCGCCTATTCCCCGCTCGGGCGCGGCTTCATCACCGGTACCGCCAAGCCCGCCGGCGAATACGACGCCACCGACATGCGCAACACCGATCCGCGCTGGCAGCCCGGCAACTTCGAGAAGAACGTCGAGGCGGTCGGCCGCCTGGGCGAGTTCGCGGCGGCCAAGGGCATCACCGTCCCGCAACTGGCCCTCGCCTGGCTGCTGGCCCAGGGCGGGCACATCGTGCCCATCCCCGGGACGCGCAGCGTCGCCCGGATCGAGGAGAACTGCGCGGCCGCCGACATCACGCTGACCGACGCCGATCTGGCCGCGCTCCGCGACATCCTCCCGACCGGCGGCTTCGGCGCCAGGTACGCGGGCGGCAACACGCCGACCTGGGTCTGAGGCCCGGCCCGAGACGCGGCCGCACGCCGCTCGGGCGGTCCCACCACGCATCCGCGAGCCGCGCGCGTCCCGGACCGCCGGGCAGGCGCGCGGCTCGCGGCTCGTGGCTCGTGGCTCGTGGCGGCAGCGCTACTTGGCGATGCCGAAGCGCTCCAGGCCGAATGCCTTGATCGCGTTGCCGCGCAGGAACTGGTACGTCTCGTCGGCGTTCATCCCGGCGTTCGTGCACAGCCGGTGGGCGACGTCGCGCGAGTGCGGCCAAGTGCCGTCCGAGTGGGGGTAGTCCGTCTCGAAGACGATGTTGCCCAGACCGACCGCGTCCCGCGAGATCAGGCCGTGCTGGTCGTCGAACACGCAGCCGTAGACGCGGCCGGGCACGTACGAGCTGGGCGGGTTGGCGAGGTCCACGCCGCCGACACCGTCGCGCCAGACCAGGTCGGCTCGCTCCAGGAGGTACGGCATCCAGCCGACCTGGCTCTCGGCGTAGGCGATGGTCAGGTTCGGGAACCGTTCCAGCGTGCCGGAGAAGATCCAGTCCATCAGCGAGCCCTGCGCGTTCTGCGAGCTGAGCGCCATGCTGACCGCGAGGGGCGCGTCCGGGGACGTGCTGGGCATGTGCGACGACGAGCCGATGTGCATCGTGACGACGGTGCCGGTCTCCTGGCAGGCCTCCCACAGCGGGTCCCAGGCGCCCGAGTGCATCGACGCGAAGCCGAGGCGGCTCGGGTTCTCGGAGAAGGCGATCGCGTACGAGCCCTTCGCCGCGCACCGCCGCACCTCCGCGGCGGCCAGCTCCGGGTCCCACAGGGGCACCAGGGTGAGCGGCAGCAGGCGACCGCGACCGGCGCCGCCGGACCAGTCGTCGATCATCCAGTCGTTGTAGATGCGGATGCAGCGGTACGCGAGGTCCTTGTCACCGCGCTCGGCGAACCCCTGGCCGCAGAAGCGCGGGAACGTGTTGGGGAAGTTGACGGCGGCCTCGACGTGGTTGACGTCCATGTCGGCGAGCCGCGCGGCCTGGTCGTGGACACCGGGGCGGAAGTCCTCGTAGATGGCGGGGAGGTTGGAGACCTCGTCCTCGGGGAAGCCGGCGGGGGCGTGCAGCAGGCCGGTCGGGCAGACCAGGTCGTCGTAGATCCACACGTCGCACCACTGGCCGTCCGGCACGTCGCGCTGGAAGCCGTAGTTGCCGCCCAGGAACTCCAGCTTCACCTTCTCGCGCACGACGCGCGGGCCGCGCTCGCGCACGCCCGCGGGCAGCGCGTCCCACCACAGGGTGCGGGGTTCGAGGACGTGGTCGTCCACGGAGATGATCAGCGGCATGTCCTCAAGGGCCGGGGTCGGGCCTGCGGGAATCGCCTGTGTCACGGTGCTGCCTCCTGTGCTCGGTGCCGGAGTCGGGCCGGTTCGGTCGCTCCGGCGCCGCACCGGCGGTACCTCGGCGTGGCGCGGACGGGGAGTTCGTCGCGGGCTTCGGCGTCGGCGTCGCTCGGGAGGGTGCGCCGGTTCGGTCCGCATTCCTCGCGCGCAAGCTACTTCGCACGAAGATGCCTTACAAGGGCCATCGCCGGGTAGCGCGCCCGGCGTCACGGTCCGGCGCGCGACCGGACACCAGCCGAGAACCGGCCGCGCACCGGCCGCAGGAGGGCGGCGCAGAGGCCGCGCAGGGGCCGCACAGTGGCCGCGCACAGAGGCCCCACAGATGTGAGGGAGCGCCCATGTCCGAGACCGCGAACACGCCGTCGGCGCCGACAAGTCCGGCGTCGGCGACGCCGGGACCGCCGGTGCGGCAGCCGCCGTCACAGGCACGCCCACAGCCCCCGGAAACACCGGCACCACCGGAGCCGCCGGAGCCGCCGGAAGCGCAGCCGAGCGCCGTACCCGCGCCGATCGTCCCCGCCGCGGTGGCGGACGGCGGCATCGGCGCCGCCGCGGTCGCCGATCCGCACGGCACGGTCGACGTCGTGGTGCCGTACGTGACGGGGCGTCAGCCCGGGGACTTCGTCAGGCTGTTCTGGGGCACGTCGGCGCAGCCGGTCGCCGAGGCGCTGGTCGAGGACCGCGACGACCTGCACGTCCCGGTGCCGGGCCCGGCCGTCGTGGAGGCGGGCGAGGGCGAGTTGACGGTGTTCTACGACCTGCGCGCGGCCCGGACCGGTGAGTGGGTGCGGTCGGCCGAGACGTACGTCCGCGCCAAGTTCTCGGTACCCGGCGAGCCGCCGCCGCTGTCCGACGAGCCGGAGCTGAACCCGGAGTTGCCGGGCCCGCACGTGGCGTCCGGGATCGGCGGCGGGTGGCGTGCGGTGGGGGACGGCGTGGAGGTGCGGATCGAGCCGTACGCCAACATGGCCGGGGGCGACACCGTCACCCTCGCCTGGGGCTCCCGCGAGCTCACCGGCACGCTGGCGCCCGACGAGGTCGGCCGGGCCCTGGTCTTCCGGGTGGACGACGAGACGGTCGCCGCCGCGGGCTACGGGGGCATCCCGGTCCGCTACGGCATCCGCGACATCGCGGGCAACTGGTCGCTGTGGTCGACTCCCACGGTCGTCGACGTCGACGCGCCCTGAGGTGGCGGGGTTCCGGGGTGTTCACTCCCGAGGCGGCCGGGCACCGGCGGCGGGTGCGTGGTGTCATGTAGGGCCGGAGCGCGCGCGGTCGGGATCGGGCGCGCCCGGGCCGAACTGCCGTGAGGAGCCCGTCCGTGGTGCTGAAGATCGCGCATCGGGGTGATCCGCTGCGTCTGCGGGAGAACACCCTCCCGTCGCTCGAATCGTCCGTCGGCGGCGGCGCGGACTGCGTGGAGATCGACGTCCGGCTCACCCGCGACGGCGTCCCGGTGCTGCTGCACGACGACACGCTGCGGCGGCTGTGGGGTGTGCGGCGCCCGCTGTCCTCGGTGCGCGAGGACGAGTTGGAGCAGCTTGTCGGGCGCGGCGAGTGGCGCATCCCCACGCTGCGGGACGCCCTCGACCTCGTGCTCGGACGCGGCGTCGCGCTGATGATCGACCTCCCGGGCCGCCCGGAGGGCCGCGCGGCCATGGACGCGGTACGCGCGTGCGAGCGCCCCGACCAGGTGCTGTTCACCGGCGACACGGCCGCCCTCGCCGACATCAGGGCCGCGCTCCCGGCCGCCCGCATCGCGATGACCTGGAAGAAGCCGTGGCCGCCCGGCGACGGTTTGCTCGACCTGGTGCGCCCGCAGTACCTGAACCAGCGTCACGTCTGGGTCACCGGGCGCGGCGTGCGCGCCGCCCATGCCCGGGGCCTCGGGGTCTGCGCCTGGACGGTCGACCGCCCCGGCAGGATGGCCGCGCTGGCGTCCCTCGGGGTCGACGCGATCATCAGCAACGACATCCGCACCCTCACGACGACGCTGGCGAGTCGGGCCCCGGCGCCGTGAGCAGGAGGCCGGCCACCAGGGCCAGCGGCGGCCAGTCGCGGCGGCCGTGCCGGGCCACCACGTACGCCCGCAGCTCGACGGCCGGCGAGTCCAGCGCGAGCAGCCGGACCCCCGGCCGGGTCGGCTGCGACACCGGCAGCAGGCCGACGCCGAGGCCGGCCGCGATGAGGTCCTGGACCAGGTCGAGGCTGTCCGCCTGGTGGCTGATGCGGGCCCGGAACCCGGCGATGGAGGAGAGCACGGCGACGACGGTCTCGTCGGCGGTGTTGCGGGAGTTGCCGATCCAGGCGTGGGAGCGGTAGCGGGCGAAGACCTCGGCGCTCGCACCGGTCGCGGGGTGGGACGCGCCGTCGGGCGGGCTGTCGGGCAGGCTGCCGTCGTCCGGCACGCCGAGGCCCCAGCGCGAGGACCACATCGGAGTCGACCACAGCACGGGGTCTTCCTCGGCGGGTGCCAGGTTGTAGTCGTAGACCAGGCCGAGGTCGGCTTCGTCCGCGTCCAGCAGCGCGCGGACCTCGGCGGGCTCGTGCTCGCGGACCAGGACGCGCACGCGCGGATGGCTCGCGGCCAGCGACGCGACCACGGGCAGCAGCGAGGTGCGGACGGCGGTCGCGAACCCGGCGACGCGCACCGAGCCGTTCGGCTCGGCGTCCGGGCCGACGTCGAGCCGGGCCGCCTCGACCGCGGCCACGATGGCGGTGGCGTGCTCGGCGAGCCGCCGCCCGGCCGGGGTCAGGCGTACTCGACGCCCGTCCGGCTCGATCAGCGGCGTGCCCGTCTCGTGCGCCAGCGCGGCGATCTGCTGCGAGACCGTGGACGTCGTGGTGCCCAGGACCTCCGCGACCGCGCGCATCGAACCGAGCCGCGACAACTCCGCCAGCATCTCCAGCCGCCGTGTCTCCATGCACCCATTGTTCAGGATTCCCGAACGGATCATCCAGTATTGGCACGTGGACGCCAACGATTGATCGGGCGTCTACTGGGTCTCATGACCTTGGACGCCCAGACCGCGCAGTCGGCGCACGGCACGCCCGGCACCAGCGGCACCAGCGGCACCAGCGGCACCAGCGGCACGCGCAGGACGCTCGGCGCAGCCGAGAGCGGTGCTGCGATGGCCCTCGCCGCGATGCTCTGCGTGCAGCTCGGCCTCGCCGTCTCCGTTCACATGTTCGATCGGCTCGGGCCGCTCGGCGCGGCCTGGATGCGGCTGTTCTGGGCGGCCGCGATCCTGCTGGTGCTCGTCCGGCCGCGCAGGTCCGACTTCACCCGCCGCGACCTGCTCGCGTGCGCGCTCCTGGGTGTCGCGACCGCCGGGATGATGCTGCTGTTCATGAGCGCGGCCGCGCGCATCCCGCTCGGCACCGCCAGCGCTCTGGAGTTCCTCGGCCCTCTGGGCGTCGCGATGTACGCCGCCAAGGGCCGCGGCAGGCTCTGGGCACTGCCCGCCGGAGTCGGCGTCCTGCTGCTGACCGAGCCCTGGCACGGCGGCGTGGACCTGCTCGGGGTCGCTTTCGCACTGGCCGCGGCGGCGGGGTGGGCGGCGTACATCGTCCTGACCCAGCACGTCGGCGACCAGGTGACGGGCCTCAAGGGGCTCGCGGTGTCGATGCCGGTGGCGGCGCTGGTCGCGACCGCGGTCGCGGCTCCGACCGAGGCCGGGAACCTGTCGTGGCCGCTGCTGCTGGTCGGGCTCGGGCTCGCGGTGCTGCACCCGGTGCTGCCGTTCAGTCTGGAGTTCCTGGCGCTGCGCAGGCTGACGACGACGGCGTTCGGGGTGCTGATGAGCCTGGAGCCCGCGATCGCGCTGCTGATCGGGCTCGTGGTGCTCAGCCAGGTCCCCGGCCCGGCGGCGGCCTTCGGCGTGGTGTGCGTCGTGGTCGCGGGTGTCGGGGCCACCCGGACCGGGGCGCGGGCGCCGGGGGAACAGGCGCAGGAACAGCCCCGAGAAAAAGCGCGGGCACAAACACAGGAACCTCCGGAGGTTCACGCGGCGCGTGCCGAGGCGCCGGGGCCGTCCGCGGAAAAGCGCGTCGCGGTGTCGTGTGACGCGGCGAATTCCCGGGATTGAGACGCCGGATTTCGGTGGCATGCAGCCGTGTGGGGGAAAAGCACCGACACGCCCCCGCGCGGAGCAATTGGGCGGTCCGGAACTCCCGGCGGGATATTCCTTGGTGCAGGCAATGTCCCTGCGCCATAAAGGAGATCCCCGTGAAGATCCGCCGTATTTGTGCCGCCGCCGTGATCGCCGTCGCCGGCCTCGCGATCGCCGCGCCGGTCGCCTCGGCCGACGTGGTCGTCTACCGCCACACGTCGAGCCAGGTGAGCGTGTGGCCGATCGAGGTCGACCACGAGACCGCGACGTTCGTCCACGTCGGCTGACCCACGGCGGCAATTGCGGTGGGGGGGGGGGGGGGGGGGGGGGGGGGGGGGGGGGGGGG
>NZ_JBPKBH010000002.1:560017-562900 GCF_051388915.1 Yinghuangia sp. YIM S09857
CTTCGGGCCGTGGCCGCACCCTTGTTGGAGGTCGTTGTCCGAGGCCCTGTTCGAGGTCTTTTCGGGCTGTATGGGATTCCGCCGGGCCCGGTCGGGCCGCGTCGGGCGCGTTCGGGCATCGCCGGGCGTTCACCCGGCGCGCCGGTTGCGCGCCGATCCCCTCTCGAAGCGCGACGCCACCGGAAAGTACTCGGCGAGGAACGCACGGCGGATGCGGCCCTGTTCGTCGGGCGCGACCTCGCCGCCCGAGGTGCCCGACGCCGGGTCCCCCGCCCCCGGCACGGTGTCGCCGACCAGGCAGAAGACGTCGTACGCCCGCGACGCGAGCAGCCGCGTCAGCATCCGGTGCCGTGTGCGGTCGCCGAGGTCGACCCAGGCGCAGGCGATCTCCCCCGGGACGCCCTGGCCGGTGAGGTACGCGTACGCGTGGTGCAGCCACGACGCGACGGCCACGTCGGCGGGCGACCGCTCCGCAGCCCGCGCGGTCCGCGTCACTGCGGCGAACTCGCGTTCCAGCTCTTGGAGTACCCCCCGCCGCAGCGCATGCGGCGCGCGCCGGAACAGGTCGGAGGCGGTACGCCCGAACCTCTCCTCCAGCAGCGCCCGCCCGTTGTCCGCCGCGCTCGCCTCGCACGCTTCCCCGTGCGCCGGTGCGGCGAGGGCGGTCGGCGGCAGCGGGTCCGGCGCCGCGAAGTGCCGTGTGATGCCGTTGGCGTGGAAGAAGAGCCCCGGGCGCGTCTCGCGGCCGAGGAACACGTCGCCGGTGAGGTGCAGGAAGTGCTCCGCGAGGCCGTCGAGGTGGTGCAGCCGGGCCTCGACCGCGAGCGGATTGCCGCTCGGCGGCGCCGGCCACTCGGGCGCGGGGAACAGGTCCTCGTGCCGGACGACCGCGACGCGGGCGGTGTCGAGCCAGTCCGGGGCGGGCCGGTCGGTCACGAGGTGGACGGTGCGTACCCAGGGGGCGTACATGTCGAGGGACCGCAGCGAGTAGCGCAGCGCCTCGGCGTCGGCCCCCGGGCCCGGCCAGGCGTAGACGACGTCCACCGGGAAGTCGAAGGCGCCGGCCCGTGCCCGCTCGAACGGCTCCACGGTGGTGACCTCGCGCCCGGCCACGCGCCTGCGCACGGGGGTCAGCGCGTCGGCGGGCAGCAATCGGCCGAGTGTCGTGGGTACGGGGAGTTCGCGGTCGCGGCCGTGATCCGACTCGCGCCAGAACGCGACGTCCGTGCCGTAGGCGCCCGCGAGGCGCAGCAGGCCGCCAGGGGTCACGACCGGCTGGAAGACCCGGACCACGTCGGGTGCGGCGACCAGGCTCCAGGCCCCGAGGACCCCGGCGATGGCGGTCTTCCCCAGGTTGCCGTCGGGCGAGAGCGCCCCGGCGTAGACGGCTTCGTCGGCGTACGCCTCCGCGAGCGCGGCGAGGAAGTCGTCGCGCCGGTCGTCGGCGACCGCGACGGTGTGCCGGGGTGCCGCGTCGCCCGCGCCGTGCGGGGTGTCGACATACATATAGGGAATCGCGGCGCGGTCCAGCACGTCCACGACCAGGCCGAGGTTGCGGTCCGCGACGTCCGCCGGGGTCAGGTCGTCCGCGACCAGGCAGACCTGCCCGCCGCCGCGCCGCAGATCGGCGTGCAGCGCCTCGACGCGGACCTCGTGGGCCTTGTGCGCCAGGTCGGTGGCCACCCGTCTGCCGGGCACCGGGGGCAGCGTCAGGACGACGTCGCCGAAATGGTTCCGCGCTTCGGCGGCCGCGATGCGGTCGGCCTTCGCCTCCGCCGCGTCCGGCCGCCGGGCGGTGGCGCGCAGTTCGCCGAACAACTCCTCCCACGCCGCACCGGCCGGGTCCGCGGCGGGCGGGCCCGCGGCCTCCCGGGCGGCGTCGGCGAAGCGGGCGCGCAGTTCCGCGTCCTCGAACAGCTTGCCGAGGGCCGCGGCCAGTCCGTCGAGGTCGCCGGGCGGCACGAGGAAGCCGTCCACGCCGTCGCGGACCAGCGCGGCCGGGCCCTCGGGGCAGTCGTACGCGACACACGGCAGCGCCGCGGCCCGCGCCTCGGCCAGCACCAGCGGGTACGCCTCGGCGCGCGAGGTCAGCACGCACACGGAGGCACGCGCCCACTCCTCGTCCATCCGAGGCGCGGCCCCCAGCAGGTGCACGTTGTCGTTGAGCTCCAGCGCGTCGACGAGCGCCCTGAGCCGGGGCAGTTCGGGTCCTTCGCCGTAAACGCGCAGCACCCATTCGGAGTGCTCGTCGACCAGGCGGCCGAACGCCCGGATCGCGTGGTCGACCTGCTTGTCCGGCACCAGCCGCGCCGCGATCACGGCCACCGGATTGAGCTGCGCCGAACGCGGCCGGAAGCCGGTCGGGACGCCGCGCGGGACAACGGCGAGGCGCGGGCCGGAGGTGCCGAACGTGTCGGCGTACCGGGTGCGGGCGGCCTCGGTGCCCACCACCAGGGCGTCGAGGGCGGGGCCGTGGCGCAGCAGCGCTTCGGCGCCCGGGCCGCGGCGTTCGTCCGCCGCGTGCTCCTGATGCACCGTCAGCACGCCTGCGGGCAGCAGCTGCACGGCGATGGCGGCGAGTGCGGGCGAGGACGTGACCACGATGTCCGCGTCCGTGGCGCGCAGGGCCCGTTCGAGCTCGATGTCGGAAAGGCGGTGGTACGCGTCGTCCCAGGCGGGATCGGCGTACCTGCTCGGCCGCGCCGCCAGCGCGCGGTAGGCGGCGGGATCCAGCGGCCGCCGGTCGGCGGGGCGGGGCGAGGCCGGGTCGGTGGCGTCGACCAGGTAGCGCGTCGCGACGCCTTCGGGGACCGGGAAGAACGGCTCCGCGCGGGTGCGGAAGACGCTGACGACCTCGACCTGGTGGCGGGCCGCCGCCGAGGC
>NZ_JBPKBH010000002.1:563081-598438 GCF_051388915.1 Yinghuangia sp. YIM S09857
TCGGCGCGGGCGAGCAGGTAGTGGATCTTCACGCGGTGACTCCGGGACGGGCGCGGTGGATTGCGGTGCAGGCGAGGCGGAACTGCCGGCGGGCGTTGTAGTGCGGTCGGACCCGGATCAGGGCGCCGCCTTCGGTGGCCACGAGGCGCGTGCGCATCCGGAACACCCGGCGCGGCATGCGCGGGACGTCCAGCTCCCGGCCCAGCGGGAGGCGGCTGCCGTCGCGCATGCGGACGACGATCTGCCAGTCCCTTTCGGGCGGTTCGGGGCCGAACGTGCCGCCGGCCGCACCCACCGCGGCCACGTCGCCGGGCTCGGCCGGTGCCGCGGGTCCCGTCGCGGTCGGGGGGCCGGTCGTGGTCCCCGGCCCGCTCGTGGTCCCGGCCCCGGTCGTGGTCCCGACCCCGGTCGTGCCCACAGACCCCGGCGCGGACCCTCCGGTCGCCGCACCCAGCATCGCGTCGAAAGGCACGGCGAACGCCAGCAGGTCCCCGTCCCCCGCCGTCGGTACGACCTCGACGAGGCCCGCGCCGCAGGCGAGTTCGACGGCCACCGGGCGCGCCCGCGTCATGCCGACCATGCGGAACGCCACCACCGCGCCCTCGGGGCGCAGTTCGAGGCGCACCATCTCGGCGTGCGGCTGCGGGCGCCGGACGCTGATGCGGCACAGTCCCAGCGGGGTGACGCGTATCTGGTAGCGGTAACCGGTGAGCGGGCTCGCGGGCGGGGACTGCGTCGGCCCGCCGGCCGTCGTCGGGCCGAGCGGGCCTTCGAGGTCGAACGCGCGTGCGGTGCCTCCGGCCCCCGCGACCACCACGCGCAGCCCCCAGCGGCCGGGTTCCAGGTCGACGCCGCCGGGCAGCGGGCCGAGCGGCACGGTGGTGTCCGCGTGGAGTTCGGTGCGGCCGGCGCGGTGCAGGCGGACCGGTACGCGGTGGTGCGCCCGGCCGCGTACGAAGTACAGGAATCCCGCCTCGCCGTCGGCCTCCTCCAGGGGCAGCACCGCGTGCAGGTTGAACGTGTGGCCGTCGAGCAGCGAGGCGTGCCGTGCGCGGGCCCGTCCGCCGGGCGCGACCGGGCGTACGACGCTGTCGACGACGGTGGTGCGGACCTGGGCGACGTGGGGGCGTATGCGCCGGTCGAGGAACTGCTGTGACCTGACCGGGAGTACGTCCAGGGCGATCCGGGCGGATTCTCGTGTCACACGCAGCGCGTGCCGGGGTCTCACCTGGTCGTCCTCGCCGGTCTCGTGCCGGGCCGGATCCGGGTCCGGCCGAGCCGTTGGTTCACGCGTGTGCGGTGTGCCACGTGCATCGGGGAATTGCCGACTCCGGACCGCGCAGCGGGGACGCACGATTCCGGTCGTCTCAAGGGGGTTTCCGCAGGTTTGCGAGGGCCGCCGCCGGCCGTCAACTAGTCCTTCGGTTGCGAGAGATGGTAAACAACGGATGGCCAATTCCGGAAGCCAGGCGACACGCAGTGCGGACGCCACGGAAAGCGCCCGATTTGTCTTAGGCGCCGCGTAGTTGAGGCGCCACGTTTGGTGAGCCTTTCGCGTTAGGGAGTGGTGTCCTCTGTCCGGAGGATCTGCGGTGTCCGGAAGACCGAAGGTATTCCTCGCCACACCGCTTCCGGCGGAAGCCGGGGCGCGGTTGGCCGCCGATCTCACCGCGCTCGGCCTCACGGTGTCCGGCCGCCTCGGCGACGTGCCCGGGGCCACGTCCGGGATCGCGTCGGGCGGCGACCGGCGCGTCGCGGTCGTCGACGCCCGGCTGGTGGCCCACCGCCACGCGCTGCGGCGCATCCTCGCGGACGACCGCTATGACGCGGCGCACATCCCCGGCGTGCTGAGCGTCCGCGGCGACGCCGCCCGGGCGCTGGACGCACTGCTCGCCGCCCGCGCGGCCGAAGCGGAGCCCGGGGCTCCGGCCCCCACGCCCGACGAGCTCGCGGGCGGCCTGGCCGCCGCCGGCATACAGGTCCACCGCATACCCCTGGGCGACCTGGTCGCCGCCGTGCCGGACTCCCCCGCCGCCCGTGCCGAGGCCGAGGCCGCGCTGGGCACCGTGGACGAGGAAGCGATACGCCTGACCTCGGCGGTCAAGGCGCGCGACGGCTTCTTCACCACCTTCTTCGTCAGCTCGTGGTCGCGGTACCTGGCCCGCTGGTGCGCCCGGCGCGGCCTGACGCCCAATCAGATCACCGTCGCCTCGCTGTGCGTCGCCCTCGCCGGGGCCGCGGCCGCGGCGTCCGGCACCCGGGCCGGGTACATCGCCGCCGCGCTGGCGCTCTACTTCTCGTTCGTCCTGGACTGCGTGGACGGCCAGGTGGCCCGCTACACGGTCAACTACTCGCAGATCGGCGCCTGGCTCGACGCGACGTTCGACCGGGCTAAGGAGTACGCCGTCTACGCCGGGCTCGCGCTCGGCGCGGCCCGTTCGGGCGACGACGTGTGGCTGCTCGCCGCGACCGCGATGGCCGTCCAGATCGTGCGGCACCAGCTCGACTTCGCGTTCCACGAGTGCCACGAGGAGCGGGGCGGCGAGGGCTCGGGGAGCGCCCGCCTGTCGAACCGCCTGGACTCGGTGGGCTGGACCGTATGGGCCCGCCGCATGATCATCCTGCCGATCGGCGAGCGCTGGGCGCTGATCGCGGTGCTGGCCGCGACCACGTCGCCGCGCACCACGTTCATCGTGCTGCTCGCGGCCGGCGGCTTCGCGGGCTGCTATTCGCTGGCCGGGCGCGTGCTGCGCTCGCTGCCGCACCGCGGCCGCGCCCGCGACGGCGCCGCGGCCCGGCTGCGCTCGCTGTGCGACGGCGGGGTGCTCGCCGACGCGATCGGGCGGCACTACCCGCGCGGCGCGGTGTGGGTGCTGGCCGTGCTCGCGCTGCCGGTCGCGGCGGCCGTCGACGCGGCGCCCGGGGTGCTGGTCGGCTGCGCGGTGGCGTACGTCGCGGCGGCCGGGGCGGCGGCGCGGATCGCCGGGGCGGGCCCGCTGATGTGGCTCGTGCCGCCGCTGTTCCGCGCGGCCGAGTACACCACCGTGATCGCGCTGGTCGCGCGGACGGACGCGGACGCGCTCCCGGCGGCGTTCGGGCTGGTCGCGGCGGCCGCGTACCATCACTACGACATCGTGTACCGGCTGCGCGGCGGGCACGCGGCGCCGCCGCGGTGGCTCACCTGGTCGCTCGGCGGCCACGAAGGACGCGTGCTGGTCTTGGCGGCCCTCGCGGCCGCGGGCTCCGCCGCGCTCGCGACCGGCACCGCGGTCCTCGCCGGCGCCGTCGCCGCCGTCGCACTGGCCGAGAGCGTCGCCTTCTGGGCACGCGGCGCCCGGGTCGGCGACGACCTGGAGTCGGACACGGTCGTCCACCCCCCAGCGGCGCCCTCACCCGGCGCCGACCCCGCAGCACGGATGCCCGCGGCGTCCACCCCCGTGCACGCCGGGCAGCCGCCCGTCGGCGTGCCGTCGAACGGAGAACAACCATGATCGGGCTCGTGTTGGCCGCCGGAGCGGGACGCCGGCTGCGGCCCTGGACCGACACCCTGCCCAAGGCCCTGGTCCCGGTCCGGGACGAGCGGTCGGTGCTCGACTTCACGCTGGAGAACTACGCGAAGGCGGGCCTGACCGACGCGGTCGTGGTGATCGGGTACGCCGCGGACGCGGTGCGCGAGCGGCGCGGCGCGCTGGAGCGGGCGTACGGCGTCAAACTCCACCTGGTCGACAACGACAAGGCCGAGGAGTGGAACAACGCCTACTCGCTGTGGTGCGCCCGCGACTACCTCGACGAGGGCGCGCTGCTGGCCAACGGCGACACTCTGCACCCGCTGGGCGTGCAGCAGGCCATGCTCGACGGCGGCACGGGCGGCCTGGACCTGGTGCTCGCGCTGGACGACGCGAAGCCGCTGGCCGAGGAGGAGATGAAGGTCCGCCTCGACGCGGACGGCCTCCTCGCACGCATCACCAAGCTCATGAACCCGGCCGAGGCGGTCGGCGAGTACATCGGTGTGACCCTCGTCGCGCCCGGCGCCGGGGCTCGGCTGACCGCGGCGCTCGCCGCGACCTGGGAGGCCGACCCGCAGCAGTACTACGAGGACGCGTTCCAATTGTTCGCCGAGCGCGGCGGGCGCGTCGGCGTGCGGTCGATCGGCGGCGCCGAGTGGACCGAGATCGACACCACAGAGGACCTGCTCAAGGCGAGGGACATAGCGTGCCGGTACTGACACGGCTGGTGCCCGCGCCGCTCAGCGTGGACGTCCGCGCGGGCGCCCTGGAACACCTCACCGACCTGCTGGCCGAACGCCGCATCTCCGCCAACGGCGGGCTGGCCCTGGTGGTCAGCGCCGGGACGGACGAGCGCCTGCGCGAACGGGTCGCCCCGCAACTCCCGGGCGCGCGGTGGTTCCCGGTCGAGGGCGGCAGCCTCAACGCCGCGGTGGACCTGGCCGACCGGCTGCGCACGGGCACGTTCGACGCCGTCGTGGGCATCGGCGGCGGGCGCACCCTCGACACCACGAAGTACGCGGCGGCGCGGGTCGGCCTGCCGATGGTCGCGGTGGCGACCAACCTGGCGCACGACGGCATCGCGTCCCCGGTGAGCATCCTCGACAACGACGCCGGACGCGGCTCGTACGGCGTGCCCGCCCCGGTCGCCCTGGTGGTCGACCTCGACGTGGTCCGCGCCGCGCCGCCCCGCCACGTGCGCGCCGGGATCGGCGAGGTCCTGTCGAACCTGTCCGCACTCGCCGACTGGGAGTTGGCCGGGGCGGTCGCGGGCCAGACGGTGGACGGGTTGTCGGCGGCGTTCGCGAGGACCGCCGCCGAATCGCTGCTGCACCGGCCCGGCGGCATCGCCGACGACGGCTTCCTGGTGGCCCTGGTCGACAGCCTGGTGATGTCCGGCCTGGCCATGACGGTGGCCGGCACGTCGCACCCGTGCAGTGGGGCCTGCCACGAGATCTCGCACGCGCTGGACCTGCTGTACCCCGACCTGCGCGGCCTGCACGGCGAACAGGTCGGCGTGGGCGCGGTCTTCGCGTCCTTTCTGCGCGACGACCTGGCGCTGGCGGAGGCCCTGGCGGCCGCCCTGCGCCGCCACGGGCTGCCCGTGGTGCCCACGGAACTCGGCCTCACCGCGCGGCAGTTCACGGCAGCCGTCGAGTACGCGCCGAGCACCCGGCCCGGCCGCTACACGATCCTCGAACACCTCGCGTTCCCCCCGGACCGACTCACAGACGCGGTGGAGAAATATGTCCATACCTTCGGTGGCTGAGCTGCGGACGGTCGTTCACCCGGCCGGGCTGCTGGACCGTCGCAGCGGCGAGCACTGGGCGGGCCGGCTGTACATGCGGCGGATATCCGTGCGGATCACCCGGGTCCTGGTGGGCACGCGCATCACGCCCAACCAGCTCACGTACCTGATGATCCTGGCGGGCATCGCGGCCGGCGCGTCCCTGATGCTGCCGGGCCTCGCCGGACCGCTGGTGGCGGCCGTGCTCGTGCAGGTGTACCTGCTGCTGGACTGCGTCGACGGCGAGGTGGCGCGCTGGCGCCGGCAGACCTCGGTGACCGGGGTCTACCTGGACCGGGTGGGCCACTACCTGAGCGAGGCCGCGCTGCTGACCGGCGCGGGCCTGCACGCCGCGGGAATCCTGGACGGCGGGCGCCTGGACGGCTGGGCGTACCTCGGCGTGGTCGCGGCGCTCGGGGCGATCCTCATCAAGTCCGAGACCGACCTCGTGGACGGTGCCCGGGCCCGCGCGGGGCTGCCGATCGTCAACGACGGCGCCGCGGTGCCGCGGTCCGCGGGTGCGGCCTCGCTGCGCCGGATCGCCGCGTCCGTCAAGTTCCACCGGCTCATCGGTGCGGTCGAGGCCTCTCTTGTCCTGCTGCTCGCGGGCGTCGCCGACGCGGTGCGCGGCGAAGGGCTCGCGTTCAGCCGGGCGGCGGTGGCGGTGCTGGCCGCGATCGCGCTGCTCCAGACGGTGCTCCACCTGGTGAGCGTCCTGCTGTCGAGTCGGCTGCGATGAGCGCGATACCCCGGCCCGTGCCTCCGCCGCGGCCGAGCACCGAGGGGCCCGTCCCCGCGGACGTCCGGGTCGGCGCGGTGGTGCTGACCATGGGCGACCGCCCGGCGGAGCTTGCCGCGCTGCTGGACTCGGTGGCCGACCAGTACGGCCCGCCCATCGAAGTCGTGCTGGTGGTGAACGGCGGCAAGACCCCGACCGGGCTGCCGGACTTCGTGCGGGTCATCGAGTTGGACGAGAACGTCGGCATCCCCGCGGGCCGCAACGTCGGCGCGGAGGCGCTGGACTGCGACGTCGTGATGTTCCTGGACGACGACGGGCTGATCCGCGACCCGGGCATCGCCAACCGCCTGCGCACCGCGTTCGCCCACGACCCCGACCTCGGGATCGTGACGTTCCGGATCGTCGACCCGGTGACCAAGACCACCCAGCGGCGGCACGTGCCGCGGCTGGGCAGCGGCGCGCCGATGCGGTCCGGCGCGGTCACCACCTTCCTCGGCGGGGCCTGCGCGATCCGCGCGCGGGTGCTGCGCGAGGTCGGCGGGCTGCCGGACCAGTTCTTCTACGCCCACGAGGAGACCGACCTCGCGTGGCGCGCGCTCGACGCCGGGTGGAGCGTCGACTACCGCGCGGACGTCGTGCTGGAGCACCCGGCCACCAGCCCGGCCCGGCACCCGCACTACCACCGGATGAACGCCCGCAACCGCGTGTGGCTCGCCCGCCGGAACCTGCCGTGGCCGATCCTCCCGGCGTACCTCGCGTCGTGGATCGTGATCACCGCGGCGCGGCGCCCGGACCGGGAGGGCCTCCAGGCGTGGACGCTCGGCTTCCGCGAGGGCTGGCACGAATCCTGCGGTCCGCGGAACCCGATCTCGTGGCGCACCGTCTGGCATATGACAAGGCTCAGACGGCCCCCGCTGATCTGACGCCCTCGGCGGCCGGACCCGCGCGTCCGGCCCCTGCTCACCCCGTCCCGTACGTCCAGTCCTCTTAGTCCTGTTCGTCCAGTATTCGCACCCTTGTCAACCTCGACGGAAAGTCTCCCCGTGGTTCACAGCGCAACTGCCGGAACCGGCTCGCCCGCAGCCGCTCCGGCACCCCCCGGCACGAGCGAAACGCTCGCCGAATACGCCGCCCGGCACCGCCTCACCGTCAGCGGTGCCCGTCCCGGCCTGCGCGAGTACATGCGCCAGTTGTGGGGCCGCCGCCACTTCATCATGGCGTTCGCCAACGCCAAGACCCGCGCCTCGTACAGCACGGCACGGCTCGGCCAGGTGTGGCAGGTCCTCACGCCGCTGCTCAACGCCGCGATCTACTACCTGATCTTCGGCATGATGCTGAAGACCGACCGCGGCATCGACAACTTCGTGGCGTTCCTGGTCACCGGCATCTTCGTGTTCGGCTTCACGCAGACCGCGGTGCTCGCGGGCGCGCGGTCGATCAGCAGCCAGCTCAACCTCATCCGCGCCCTGCACTTCCCACGCGCCAGCCTGCCGATCTCGTTCACCATCGTGCAGCTCCAGCAGCTCCTGATCTCGATGGTGGTGCTGTTCGCGATCGTGCTCGGCAAGGGCGAGCCGCTGACGCTCAAGTGGCTGCTCGTCGTCCCCGCGCTGGCCTGCCAGTTCGTCTTCAACATCGGGCTGAGCATGATCGTCGCGCGGTTCGGCGCCACGGTCACCGACATCAACCAGTTGATCCCGTTCCTGATGCGCACGTGGTTGTACGTGTCCGGGGTGTTCTACAGCATCGCGACCTTCACCGAGGACGCGCCGAGCTGGGTGCGGCACGCCCTGGAGTCGAACCCCGCCTCCGTCTACATCGAGCTGGTCCGGGACTCGCTGATCGAGAGCCACGTGACGATCCCCGCGCACACCTGGCTGCTCGGCGTGGGCTGGGCCCTGGTCGTCGGCATCGGCGGCTTCGTGTACTTCTGGCGCGCGGAAGAGAGGTACGGCCGTGGCTGACACCATCCCGGCACAGGGCGGCGCGGTACAGGACGGCACGGCGCCGTCCGGCAGCACCGCGACGGACCCCTCGCGGGAGCCGACCGTCGTCGTCGACAACGTCAAGCTCACCTACCGCGTGCACGGCGCGGGGGCGGGCAAGGGCAGCGCCACCTCGGCGCTGTCGCGCATCCTCACCCGCAAGGGCGCCGCGGGCGTCACCGAGGTGCACGCGGTCAAGGGCGTCAGCTTCGTCGCGTACAAGGGCGAGGCCATCGGCCTGATCGGGCGCAACGGGTCCGGCAAGAGCACCCTGCTGCGCTGCGTCGCGGGCCTGCTGCCGCCGACCAGCGGCAAGATCTACACGCACGGCCAGCCGTCGCTGCTCGGCGTCAACGCCGCGATGATGAGCGAGCTGACGGGTGAGCGGAACATCATCCTGGGCTGTCTGGCGATGGGCATGACGCAGGCCGAGGCGCGGGCGAGCTACGAGTCGATCGCGGAGTTCTCCGGCCTGGAGAAGATGAGCAAGGGCATCCTGAACCGGCCCATGCGCACGTACTCCTCGGGGCAGGGGGCGCGGCTGCGGTTCGCCATCGCGGCGGCGCGCAGCCACGACGTGCTGATGATCGACGAGGCGCTGGCCACCGGCGACCGCGAGTTCCAGCAGCGCAGCGAGGCACGGATCCGCGAGCTGCGGCAGGAGGCCGGCACGGTGTTCCTGGTGAGCCACAGCATGAAGTCGATCCGCGACACGTGCGAGCGGGTCATCTGGCTGCACGACGGGGTGATCCTCCAGGACGGTCCGACGGCGGAGGTCGTGGCGGCGTACGAGAAGGGCGCGTAGGCGGCCGGTTCGTGCGGGAAGGGGTCGGGAGCGGGTGCTCCCGACCCCTTCGGCTCGCCGGGGCGGGGGTGCGCGGTGCGCGCGGACCGGCCGAATCGGATCGGTGGGGCCGGATCGGTGGGCGGGGTCGCTGTTCCCGGCTGGTGTGCCCGGGTCGGTGTGCCCGAATCGGTATCCCCGGATCGGGTGTTCCGGAGCCACCCGTGCGCCCCCTGTGCGCTCGAACGGCGCTTCGATCCCTGCACCACGAGGGTGAAAGGCCGCAACCATTCCGTATCCCGACGTGTTGGGCAGGGTGCCGCGGCGGCACGTACCCCTCCAGCCCCAACACGTAAGGAACAGAACCTCTGATGGCGAACCTCCTCAAGCGCGCGTCGGCCACTGCCGCGATCGCCACCTCCCTCGTCGGCATCAGCGCGGTCGCCGCGCCGCAGGCCCTCGCGGGCAACAACGACGACGGCAACGTCGCGCTCCAGGCGGGCAACGAGTCGAAGCAGTCCATCGCCAACAGCAGCAGCAGCGGCTACATGAGCCCGAACATGGCGCTCATCCAGGGCGGCGTCATCAACTGCTTCGGCATGAACAAGATCCCGCTCCAGGGCGTGGTCGGCGGTGCCATCGGCGTGGGCGTCGGCCTCCAGGACATCCTGACCGACCAGGTCAACCAGGTTTGCAGCCCCAACGCGATGCAGCAGACCGGCGACGACCCGCTGGCGCACGTCCTGTCCAGCGTTCTGTCGGAGAACGGCTGACCCGTGCGGCCGGGCCGGGCAGCGCGGGTCCGCCTCCACCCCGCCTGACCGCCCAGTGACCCCCGATGCGGTGCCGGCCCTCCCGGCACCGCGTCGGACCGCTTCGCACTCCACCCGGGTCCGCCTGGACCCGCTCGACCCGCTTCGCACCGGCGCCGTGCCCGCGTCGTGCCCGCGGTCGGACGGCGACCCGCGCGCTCGTCGGCGCCGATCGGTAACGTGACCGCGCATGACCACGGGACACGACTTCTTCTCGGACGCATTCGTACGGGCCGCGGGACCGCATGGAGCCTGGGTCGGCGAGCAACTGGAGGCGTTCAACGCCTTCATGCCCATGGGCGAGTGGAGCGTCAACCTCAACGACCGGGTGTACCGGCAGAGCGGCCGCGAGGTGGCCGTCTCGGTCCTCGGCAGCTTCTCCACCGGTGACGACTCCTGGCTGTGGGGCTGGGCGAACCCCTCCTGGGGCGATCCCGAGGTCACGTCGGCGGCGCGCGCCCTGCGGGCGATCGGGGAGCGCGACGGGATCCCCGAGTTCACCACCGACCTCGTGCACCTCTCCGGCTTCGCCGACCCGCGCATGGCCGCGGAGACCATCGCGTTCGCCGCGATGGGCCTGCTCGGGTCGGACGGCTACATCGGCGTCACCGCCAACGCGACCGGCCGCCTGTATATGGTCGTCGACGACAAGCAGGTTCCGCGGGCAAAGCCCGACGCGATCACCCTGCCGCGCATGCTGGTGACCGGCGCCGGGTTCCTGCCGGTGCCGCACGAGGCGGTGGTGGCGGGCTACTTCACGCACCACGGCCTGGCAACGCGGCGGGTCGGGGACGGCGTCCAGGCGACACTGGACAGCGGCGACCCGGTGCACGTGGACTTCGACGAGCACGGGCGCATCAGCCAGGTGCGGGTGTCGGCGGCGCCGCGGTCGGTGCCGTCCGGCGCGTGGTGGCACGTCGCGGGGCCGGGGGTCGCGCAAGCGCTGGAGCAGGACGGCGAGTTCACCGGGTTCATCACGGAATTCCCGTACGAGGGCCACGATCTGACGCGCCGTGTGCTGACGTGCGGGCCGCACGAGGTACGGGTGCGCGTGCTGGGCACCGTCGACCCCGCGAGCAACCGCTGGACGTGGGACGCCGACACGCACGCGCGCCTGTCCGCACTGCCCGGCCTGGCCCAGGCGCCGGAGGCGGAGCGCGAGGTCGACCTCAGCGCATGCGAGGACACGGACGCCGTACTCACCCTTCTCAGCCACGGCGCCGCGGGCCTCCTCGGCGGCGGCTGCGTGGTCGACTTCGCCGACGAGCGCGGCCACAACGCCTACGTATGCGTCGACGATCCGGTGGTCCCCCGAGCGACCTCGCCGGACGCCGTGGCCCAGGCAGTACGCGGCGCCTCCGAAGTAGCCGCGCGCCTGCTTCCGGCCCCCCGCCGAACCGCAGTGGCCACGGCCCTGACCGAAAGCTACCTGTCCGCCCGAGGCACGGTCACCCGCCGAGACACCCCCGAAGCGACCGCGCTGGAGTCCCAGGTCGCCAACGCCACCGTGAAGGTACGCATCACCCCCGACGGCACCACAGTCGTGGAAGTGAACTGACACGGCCCAGGTGACGCCGTGATCGCGTACCTCGTCGAAGCTCACGCGGCCCAGGGGTGTCACACGGTTGGGCGCTCGGGGAGCACGTGGGCCGACAGCGCGGATTGATCACGAGCGTTGCCAACGGTGGCTGGTCTTGATCACGACGAAGACCTCCGGGGCGGTGGAGGTGCCTTGGCTTCACCGCACAACGGAGGTCTTCGTGTCTCACCGTAACGCCCGGCCGACCGCGCACGGGCGCCGGATTCTGGTCGAGCGCGGGATCGGTCCGCACCTCGCGACGCGCGCCAAGGTCGCGAACGCCTCGGACTCCCACCCCACCGCCGTCGGCAGGTGGGGCGCCGCCGAGCCCGCGTCGCCCCCGCCCGCTCTGCCGGCGCCCGGGCCCCGCACGCGCCTGTCCCGCCCACGAGCGTCCACGACGAAGCGCGGGGCCCGGCTCACCCCATCCCACACATCGCCGGCGACACCCAGGTCCGCGTCCACCGCCGACCACGCCCCGTCGGCCCCGTGCGCCCGCGCCGAGGCGTGCACCGCCCCCGACCCTCGGGCCCACTTCGGCTCCCGGCCCCCGCCCGTCCCCGTCGGCGCGGCCCCCGACCCCGGCGGGATGGGTCACTGCCGAGGTGCGTGCCGCCCCCGACCCTCAGGTCCACTACGGCCCGCGTCTCCCGCCCGTCCCCGTCGGCGCGCGGCTCCGTGCCCGCGCCTGGCCGCTCCCCCGCCGCGGCTCCAAGTCGGGTGCCGGGGCTGGGAGTTCAAGTCGGCGGATGTCGGTGCTCACTGGAACAATGGTTGTCATGAGCCCCTGTTGCCCACTGGAACAGGGCAAATCGGCGTAGCCAGAAGCGGAGTTCGATATGACCCTGACTCGGAATCCCGCTCCCGTCCGCATGACTACCGCCCGCCGGGCGCTGGGACGCATCTCGACCGGTGCGGTCCGCACCCACGTCGGCGAGCGCGGCGGCGCTCCCGGCATTTCCGCGCGAACCCTGCACACCCTCGACGCCCGCAACCTCGTCCGGTACGGCGACGCCGTGCCGGGGCTCGGCCGC
This sequence comes from Yinghuangia sp. YIM S09857, assembly GCF_051388915.1. Lineage (NCBI taxonomy): Bacteria > Bacillati > Actinomycetota > Actinomycetes > Kitasatosporales > Streptomycetaceae > Yinghuangia > Yinghuangia sp. YIM S09857. The sequence continues at coordinate 575,307 of NZ_JBPKBH010000002.1, forward strand.
CCGATCCGTCCGACCAGCGCGGGCGCTCGGGCGCTCATCGCCCGTGGCCCCGCCGGCACCGCCGCGTGGCGGTGGCTGCTCGACCAGGACCGTGTGTGGGTCGCCGCCGACGGCAGCACCATCGCGATCGCCGAGATGCCGCCGGCGTACTGCGGCAACGCGGCGGCCTGGCTCCAGCGCCACGCCGCGCTGATCCGCCGGTACGCCGCGCCGCAGCGCCGTACCGACGCGCTGGCCTGGATCGACGCGACGCCGCTCATGCGCGCCCTGGTGGAGTCCGCCGCCGACTGACGTACTACTCGAAAGTTCGCACGAACATCCGCACGACGCCGCCCCGTTCCCGAAACGCATTTGCGCGAACGGGGCGGCGTCTGTTGATCTTGGGCGCATGGCCGCACCCGAAATCCCCGAAGGTCCCGTCGAAGTGCCCGCGGTCGTCGCGGCGGTCGCCACCGCCGCCGACGCCGCGGAGATCGTCCCGGTGTGGCGCAACGCGCTCGGCGGCCTGACGTTCCGCCTGGCCGGCGGGCCGGACGGCGTGCGCTACGTGAAGTGGGTCGCCGCCGGCACCCCCGAGATCGACCTGCCGGGCGAGGCCGTCCGCCTGGCCTGGGCGCAGCGCTGGGCCGCCGTGCCGCCCGTCGTCGACCACGGCTCGGACGCCGACGGGGACTGGCTGGTGACCCGGGAGGTGCCCGGGGTGTCCGCCGTCGACCCGCGGTGGGCCGCGGACCCGGCCGTCCCGGCCGCGGCCGTCGGCGCGGGGCTGCGGCGGCTGCACGACACGCTGCCGGTCGCGGACTGCCCGTTCGACTGGAGCGTCGCGCGCCGCCTCGTGCGCGCCGACGAGCGCATCGCCGAGGGCGAGGGGCCCGAGGAGCGCTTCGCCGGGCACCGGCACCTCACCACCGCCGAGGCGCGCGCCCGGCTCGCGGAACCGCCGCAGGTGGACCGGCTCGTGGTGTGCCACGGCGACGCGTGCGTCCCCAACACGCTGCTCGGCGGCGACGGTTCGTTCACCGCGCACGTCGACCTCGGATCGCTCGGGACGGCCGACCGGTGGGCGGACCTCGCGGTCGCGGCGTGGAGTCTTGAGGAGGACTTCGGGCCGGGATACGAGGGTGTGCTGTACGACGCGTACGGCGTCGCGCCGGATGCCGAGCGCCTGGCGTACTACCGCCTGTTGTGGGACATGGCCTGACCGCCGCGGCCAGGCCACCACACGCGGCGGCCGACGAGCGCGGTCAGGCTCGGGGTGAACAGCAGCGCCATCACGAACGCCGTGACGGCGATGCCGAAGGCCAGGGTGAACCCGAGTTGCACGAGGGTGACGTTGCCGCCGAGGAGCAGCGTCGCGAAGGTGCCGGTGAGGATCATCCCGGCCGAGGCGATCGCCGGTCCGCTCGCGGCCACCGCGCCCGCGGTCGCCTCGCGGGGTGCGCGGCCGGCCCGGCTCTCCTCGCGCAGCCGCGACACCATGAGGATGTTGTAGTCGGTGCCCAGCGCGACGACGAACAGGTACATGACGATCGGCAGCACGAAGACCAGCCCGGCCTGGTCGGCGAGTTGGCGGAAGACGATGGTGCTCGCGCCGAGCGTCGCGCCGAATCCGAGTGCGACGGACAGCATGAGCAGCCAGGGGGCGACGAGGCTGCGCAGCAGGAGCCCGAGGATGAGCAGGATGCACGCGGCGGCGACCGGGAAGACGACCGCGTAATCGTGGTCGACCGCCGAGCTGGTGTCCACGCTGACCGCGGTGGCGCCGCCGACCAGGGCCTTCGTTCCGGGTGGGGCGGACTCCCGGGCGGCGGGCCGCAGTTCGTCGCGCAGCACGGACATCGCGGCGGCGGACGAGGGCACGTCGGCCTGCACGACGGTGAATTCGGCGGTACGCCCGTCCGTGCTCATCCGCGGCTTCTCGACCGCGACGACGCCGGGCACGCGCAGCGCCTCGCCGTACGCGGCCAACTGCGCCGGCGTCGGGACCGCCGCCCCGGTCGCCGTCAGGTAGACCTCGGTCGGCGCGAGAACGCCGGGCGGGAAGCCCTTTTCGAGGTCGCGGGTCGCGACCTGGGAGGGGGCGTCCGAAGGCGTCGCCATCCCGGCGAGGTCGAAGTCCGGTTTGTAGCCCAGGGATCCCAGCGCGAGCAGGGCCATGAGCAGCGCGGACCCCGCCGCCCAGCGGGCCGGGCGGCGGGCGACGGCGTCCCCCAGGCGGACGAACGCCCCTCCCCCGGCGGGCCGGTGCCGCCAGGCGCGCGACGGCCAGAACACCGCGGTGCCGAGCAGCGACACGATCGCCGGGATGAGGGTGAGACCGGCGAGGAGCATGACGAGGACCGCGAGGGCGAGGGCGGGTCCGAGGGAGCGCAGCAGGCCGAGTGAGGAGAGCGTCAGCGCGGCGAAGGCCACGATGACGACCCCGGCGGCGGAGGCGATGGCCTCGCCCACGCGGGTGACGGCGTGGCGTACGGCGGTGTCCGGGTCGGCGCCCGAGCGCAGCGCCTCGCGGTAGCGGAAGAGCAGGAAGACGGTGTAGTCGGTGCCGACACCGAAGAGCACGACGGTGAGGAGTTCCGTGGTGATGGTGCCGGTGGTGAGGTCGAACGCCGCGTCCACGGAGGCGATCAGGCCCCGCACGACCGGGTAGACGCCGCCGATCACCACCACCGGGAGCAGCGCGGCGACGGGACTGCGGAACACCAGGAGGAGCAGCGCGAGAATGATGGCGACGGTCGCGAAGGCCACCGTGCGGGCGGCGTCCTCGTCGGCTTCGTCCTCGTCGACGGAGGTCGCGGACGGGCCCGCGACGCCCGCGGTCAGCCCGGTGCCGCGGGTGGCGTCGGCCAGGGCCGTGCGGAGCCCCCTGATCGCGTCCTTGCTGCTCTCCGCCCCGGGGTTCCCGGCGCTGGGGATGACGACCTGGGCGACCTGCACGAGCCGGTCGGGCGAGGTCGGTCCGGGTGTCACCGAGGCGACGCCGGGGATGCGGGCGGCGGTGAGGTCGGACGAGATGCGCGCGACGGTCGCGTGGTCGGCGTCCGTGAGCGCCGTGCCGTCGGCGCGCTGGAAGACCGCGACGGCGCCGCCGTGGTGGCCGGGGAACGCGGAGTTCTGGAGGCGCTGCGCCTGCACGGACTGGTACGAGCCGGGCAGGAAGTCGGCCTGGTCGGTGGTGGTCTTGAGGCCGGGCGAGAACACCGCGACGAGCGTGCCCGCGACCACCCACACCGCCACCACCCACCACGCGCGCCGCACCACGAGTCGACCGATCGCCGCGAACATCGCCTAGCCTTTCGCCGCCGTGACCAGTTGCCTGGCCTCTTCCCGGGTGGCCACGGACGGCGGTGAGCCCATGAGCGGTTTGCTCGCGGTCTCGTCCATCTTCCAGGCGGCCACGATGCCGACGCTCGCCGCGAGCATCATGTAGAACGCCGGCATGTAGTCGTTGCCGGTGACACTGACCAGCGCCTCGGCGACGAACGGCGTCGTACCGCCGAAGGCCGACACCGAGATGTTGAACGACACGGACAGCGCGCCCGCGCGGACCTCGGTGGGGAACAGCGCGGGCAGCGAGGCCGACATGGTGGCCAGGAAGCAGGTCAGCAGCAGGCCGAGGATCATCAGGCCGAGGAAGATGCTCACCAGACCGCCGGCCTGGAGCAGCGCGAAGCACGGCAGCGGCAGCACGATGAACCCGGCGCACCCGGCGATGATGACGGGCCGCCGTCCGATGCGGTCGGTGAGTCCGCCGAGCGGATGGATCAGGGCGAGCAGCACGACCATCACGACGACGATTTGCAGGAGGCCGTGGGTCTCGTCGTAGTCGAGCGTGTCCGACAGGTAGGTCGGCATGTAGGACAGCAGCATGTAGTCGTTGATGTTGTACGCCGCGACGAGCGCGATGCACAGGATCATGGGCCTGCGCTGCTCGGTGAAGATGCGGCGGAATTCGCGCAAGGATCCGGCGTCGGGGTTCTTGTCGGGGGTCGTGGACTCGCCGGGCTCGGGTTTTGCGTCGCTCTTGTCACCGGGGCCGGGGTCGGCCTTGGTGCCGGCCTCCGCCTGGGCCTCCAGGACCTTGGTGAACGCCGGGGACTCCTCCAGCTTCAGGCGCAGGTAGAGCCCGACGATGCCGATCGGCGCGGCGAGCAGGAACGGGATGCGCCAGGCCCAGCCCTCCATCTGGTCGTCGTCGAGCAGCGCGGTGAGCACGGTGACCAGGCCCGCCGCGCTGATGTAGCCGATGAGCGTGCCGAATTCCAGGTAGCTGCCGTAGAAGCCGCGGCGACGGTCGGGGGCGTACTCCGCGATGAACGTGCTGGCACCGCCGTACTCGCCGCCCGCCGAGAAGCCCTGGACCATGCGGAACAGCACCAGCAGCGTGGGCGCGGCGAAGCCGATGGTGTCGTAGCTCGGGATGAGGCCGATGCTGAGCGTGCCGCCGGCCATCATGAGCATGGTGGTGGCGAGGACCTTCTTGCGGCCGATGCGGTCGCCGAGGGGGCCGAAGAAGAAGCCGCCGAGCGGGCGTACCACGAACGCGGCGGCGAACGTCGCGAAGGACGACAGCACTTGCGCGGTGTCGTTGCCGGACGGGAAGAAGACGTGCCCGATGGTGACCGCCATGTAGGCGTAGATGCCGAAGTCGTACCACTCCATCGCGTTGCCGAGCATCGTGGCCCGGACGGCGGTGTCCACGGTCTTGGTGTCGACGACGGTGATGTCCTCCTGGCGCAGCGCGTCGGTTGCCACCGTGCTCCTCGGGTCGTCGTGCGTCGTGCGTCGTGCCTGGTGTGGGGTGCGTCGTCGGCTTCGTATTGGACAAACAGGATGAATCTATACATTCACGGCAGGCGAGTCTTGCAATGACGCTGTGATTACGCTGTTATTTCTCTCCGGCGCGAGCCGCGGACCGGAGGGGGTACGCATGGCGTGGGACTTCGAGACCGACCCGGAGTTCGAGGAACACCTGTCCTGGATGCGCGAGTTCGTCGACGACGAGCTGATCCCGCTGGAACCGGTGTTCGACACCCTTCCGGCGGACGAGTGGCGTGTCGTACGCGAGCACCTGCGCGACCGGGTCAAGGCGCGAGGCCTGTGGGGCGCGTTCCTCGACCCCCGCCTGGGCGGGGCCGGCTTCGGCCAGCTCAAGCTCGCCCTCATGTCGGAGATCATCGGGCGTTGCATGATGTCGATGACGGTGTTCGGCGTCCAGGCTCCGGACAGCGGCAACATGGAACTGCTGGCGCACGGCGCGACGGACGCGCAGAAGGAACGCTGGCTCTGGCCCAACCTGCGCGGCGAGATATCCAGCGCGTTCGCCCTCACCGAACCGTTCCTGGCGGGCGCGGACCCGACCGTCATCGGCACCACTGCGGTGCGCGACGGCGAGGACTGGGTGATCAACGGCCGCAAGTGGTTCATCACCAACGCGTCGGTGGCGGACATCGTGCTGGTGTTCGCCGAGACGACGCCGGAGGGCCGCCCGCACCGGCACGCGTCGGTCTTCGTCGTCCCGGCCGGCACGCCGGGCATGGAGATCGTGCGCGACATCGGCACGATGGCCCATCCGAAGGCCGAGTACGGCCGTCCGGGCAACCACGCGGAGATCGTCTTCCGGGACTGCCGGGTCCCCGGGGACCACCTGATCGGTGCGCCCGGCGACGGCTTCGTGCTGGCGCAGCAGCGGCTCGGCGGCGGACGGATCCACCACGCGATGCGGTGGCTCGGGCAGGCGCAGCGGGCGCTGGACATCATGTGCGAGCGGGCGGTCTCGCGTACGTCGCACGGCCAACTGCTGGGCCGCCACCAGATGGTGCAGGACTACATCGCCTTGTCGCACATGGAGATCCAGGCGGCGCGGCTCCTGACGTTCCAGACGGCGTGGCGCATGGACCGGCACGGGCCGGGGCAGGTGCGGGCCGAACTCGGCATGGTGAAGGCGCACGTGTCGAAGGTCGTGCTCGGGGTGCTGGACCGCACGATCCAGGTCTGCGGCGCCCTGGGCTACTCGGCGGACCTGCCGGTCGAGGCGTGGTACCGGTCGACCCGCTTCGGCCCGATCGGCGACGGCCCGGACGAACTCCACAAGTCGGTGCTGGCACGGACGCTGCTGGCCCGGTACACGCCGGTCGAGGGGTGGCCGTCGGAACACATCCCGTCGCGCCGACCGGCGGCGGAGCGGAAGTGGGCGGAGCTGCGGGCGGCGGCGGGGGTCGGATGAGGTCGCAGGTCCAGGGGGCGTGGAGGCGGTCGACGGAGACAGACGACGGAGGCGTCCGATGAGCGAGGACAGGGAACGGCAGGGGCGGGCTTCGGAGGATGGGGAGGGGGTGGCTGGGATGTTGGTGGGTGCTTCGGTCAAGGGCTCGGTCGCAAGGTCGGTCGCGGGCTCGGCCACAGAATCGGCCGGGGGCTCGGCCGCGGGGTCGGCCACGGGGTCGGCCGGGGATGGCTCGGTTGATTCGTTTGGTACCGGCGCGGGGGCGGGCTCGGAGTCGGCCGCGTCGGTTGGGGGCGGTTCGAGGATGGGTGATGCGCCCGGGGCCGAACCGTTTGCGGGTGTGCGTCCGGAGCCGATGGTGTTGTCGTTGGCCGGACGTACCGCTCTTGTCACCGGCGGCGGTACCGGGATCGGGAAGGCGATCGCCGCCGAGCTCGCCACGGCCGGGGCGCGGGTCACGATCTGCGGCCCGGACGCCGGTGTCCTGGACGCCGCGTGCGCGGAGTTGGCCGCGTCCGGGTTGCCCGGTGTACGGGCGTTCGAGGCGGACGTCACCGACGAGGCCAGTGTCGCGGCCGCCGTGGAGGCCGCGGCCGACGAGGGGCGCCTGGACATCGCCGTGGCGAACGCCGGTACCGCGATGCCGGGTTCGCTGCTGCACCTCACCACCGCGCACTGGATGGTGCCGTTGGGCGTGAACGTCCTCGGCACCGCGCACACCGTCAAGCACGCCGCCCGGCTGATGCGCGACCGCGGCGGCGCGATCGTCACCGTGTCGTCCATCGCCGCCGCGCGGCCGGCCGCGTTCATGAACGGCTATTCGGTATCCAAGGCCGCGGTGGACGAACTCACCCGCTGCGCGGCCGCCGAGTTCGGGCGCTTCGGGATCAGGGTCAACGGCGTACGTCCCGGCTGGATGTCCACCGAGTCCGCGGCGGCGGCCACCACGCCGGACAACCTGGCCATCATGCGCGCCGGTACCCCTCTCGCGGGCGACGGCGCCGACAGCCCGCTCGGGGACCCGGCCGACGTCGCCCGGGCGGTGGTGTTCCTGGCGTCCGACCACGCGTCCTGGATCACCGGCCAGTTGATCGGCGTGTGCGGCGGGTCTTCGCTGCCGCCGCCGTCGGGGGACTTCGCGCACGCGGCCCGGTTCCTGTTCGCCGAGGAGATGGACCGCGACTTCGGCGCGGCGGACGGGTCCGACGGTTCGGCGGAGCCTGCGGGCGCTGCGGGCGCTGCGGGGTCCGGGGGTTCCGAGGTCCCCGGGGGTTCCGAGGTCTCCGGGGCGTCGTCGGGTGCGCGTACGGCTGAGGACACCGGTGCTGAGGGGACCGGTGCTGCGGAGGCAGTTCGTACCGCCGCCGGCACCGACGAGACGAGGGGGTTGTGATGCGCGCGTGGCAGGTCGTGGCGCAGGGCGAGCCGGTCGACGTACTGCGGCAGGTGTCCCTCGACGCGCCTCGGCCGGGGCCCGGCCAGGTGCGGATCCGGGTCGCGGCGGCCGGGATCGGGCTGCCGGACGTGCTGATGTGCCGGGGCACGTATCCGCTGACGCCGACGCTGCCGTTCACCCCGGGCCAGGAGGTCGCCGGGACGGTCACCGCGGTCGGCGAGGGCGTCGAAGTGGCGCTCGGCAGCCGGGTGATGGCGGTGACGTCGTTCACGGAAGGGTACGGGTCGTTCGCCGAGGAGTGCCTGGCTCCGGTCGGCTCGGTGTTCCCGGTGCCGGACGGGCTGGACGACGCGGCGGCGGCCGGATTCTGGATCCCGTACCTCACCGGCTGGGCCGGGCTCGTGCACCGGGGGCGCGTCGCGGCCGGTGAATGGCTCGCGGTGCTCGGCGCGGCGGGCGGGAGCGGGATCGCCGCCGTACAACTGGGTGCGGCTCTCGGCGCCCGGGTGATCGCCGTCGTCGGTGACGGCGAACGGGCGGAATACTGCCGGGGGTTGGGCGCGGAGGCGACGTTCGACCACCGGAGCGGGCCGCTGGCCCCGGCGCTGCGCGAACTCACCGGCGGGCACGGCGTCGACGTGGTGTACGACCCGGTCGGCGGTGCGATGGCCGCCGAAGCGTCGACCGCGCTCGCGCGCGGCGGACGCCTCCTCGCGGTCGGGTTCGCGAGCGGCTCGTGGCCGCAAATCCCGGCCCACCAGCTTGTCGTGGCCAACACCTCACTCGTGGGCGTGTTCGCCGGGGGCTACACGCGCGCCGAACTGGACGAGGTACACGGCGAGTTGTCCGAGCTGCTCGGGTCCGGAAGGCTGCGGAGCGCGGTGACCGGCACCGTACCGTTCGACGAACTCCCGGGCGGGCTCCAGCGCGTCGCGGACCGGGGCGTCGTCGGCAAACTCGTTCTCGGAGGCACCTGAGCCATGGCAAAACCGTCCGACCTCGACCTCGACGCGGACCGGATCGTCGCGGCGGCGATCGAAATCCTCGGCGAGCAGGGCCTCGACGCGGTCAGCATGCGGAGCGTCGCGGCGCGGCTGGGGGTGTCGCCCGTACCGCTCTACAGCAGGGTGGGGAACAAGGAGGCCCTGGTCGAGGCGATCGCCGACCGGCTGCTGGCCGACCTGGCGCCGGGGGCGGGGGCCGACGAGCCGTGGACCGCGTACGCCGCCCGCTGGGCCGCCGAACTGCGGTCGCGTCTGCGGCGGGTGCGCGACAGCCGACTGATCGTGGCACCGCGGCGGCAGGCGTACGTCGAGGCCTCGCGCCCGCTGGTGGAGGCGATGCGGCGGGACGGGCTGCCGGGGGACACGGCGGTCCGCGCGTGCCGCCTGATCATGTGGGCGACGGTCGGGTTCGTGGCACTGGAATCGGGTGCCTCACCGCCGCCGGAGGACCGTCCCCGGCGCACCGCCGGCCGACCGGGCAGCGACCCGTCCGGGGTGTCGGCGGAGGACGCGGACACGTTGTTCGACCTGCACATCCGGTATTTGGTCGAGGGGATCGCACGGGACGCGGAGGCGGACGGGCGGTTGACGTGAGGCGTTGCCCCGAGGTGTTGCCGTGAGCGGGAGGCTGGTGGGGCTGTCCACCACGGCGAGCGCACGCGGCTGGTCGTCGCGAGTGGTCAACATGGTTGCCCGACGCTGCTGTTCAGGACGCTGCTGTTCAGGTCGGGTCCGACATTGCTGTTCAGGGCGCTGCTGTTCAGGGCGTTGCTGTTCAGGCCGGGTCCGACCCTGCTGTTCGGGACGACTGATCACCAGGCACCCGCCGCCTCCACACCCCCCGAAACACTCCCGCCGATTCCTCCGCCGATCGCTCGTCGCTCAGGCAATAACTCGCCCGACACTCGCCAAACACTCACCGACATCGCACGTCTCGCACGGCGTGCACCCACCGACTTCGCACGGCCTGACATCAGGGCCGTCACATGGCCTGACAAACGCATGGCCCGAACAACAGGAGCTCACTGATGGACATCCCCACCCTCCGCGCGGACGACAAGGTCGTCGTGGTCACCGGGGGCAGCAAGGGTCTCGGGCGGGCGATGGCGCTCGGCTTCGCGGCGGCGGGCGCACACGTCGTTGTGGCCAGCCGCAAGCTCGACGCGTGCGAGGCCGTCGCCGACGAGGTGCGGGCCATGGGACGCAAGGCCCTCGCCGTCGCCTGCCACGTCGGCGACTGGGCGCAGTGTGAGGCCCTGGTCGCGGCAACCGTCGCCGAGTTCGGACACATCGACGTCCTCGTCAACAATGCCGGCATCGCGCCCGTCCCGCCGTCGCTCGACGCGGTCACCGAGGACCTGTTCGACAAGACGATGGCCGTCAACCTCAAGGGCCCGCTGCGGCTCACCGCACTGGCCGCCGCGCACATGCCGCGCGGCGGTTCGGTCGTCAACATCAGCTCCAAGGCGTCGCTGCACCCGTCCCCGTTCACCGTCGTGTACGCGGCGGCAAAGGCCGGTCAGAACGCGCTCACCAAGGCCGCCGCCCAGGAGTTCGGCCCGCGCGGCATCCGCGTCAACAGCATCGTGTGCGGGATGTTCCACACCGACAGCCTGCACAAGTCCCTGCCGACGGAGCCCATGCAGGCGGACATGGCGGCGCGGATCAGTCTCGGACGCATCGCCGCGCCGGACGAGATCGTGGGCACCGCGCTCTACCTGGCGAGCGACGCGTCCTCGTACCTGAACGGCGAACTGATCACCCTCGACGGCGGCTGAGTGTGAACGGAAGAACCCACCATCGCCAGAGCGCCAACGAGATCCGCCGACGAGATCCCATGAAAGCAAATGAAAGAGGACGTCCCGTGCCCGAGGCCGACGTGTCGGTGCCCTTCCCGTTCCCGGTCCGCCGCGTGGTCACCGGCCATCGCGACGGCGTCCCCGTCGTCGTCGCCGACGGCGCCCCACCCGTCACCGTCGCCTCCCCGACCGGCCACGGCCTGTCCGAACTGCTGTGGCTCAACGGCCCGCCCACCACAGCCGACGACGGCGGCGACCCCGACCCGGCACTGCGCGGGTCGTTCCCCGCAAAGGGCGCCATCGTCGGCCGCCTCATCCGCTTCCCGGCAGCCGCCCCCGGAACGCCTGTCGACGCCACATGGCTGCGCGTACCGGGCGACGATCCCGACCAGCCCGGCATGCACCGCACCGAGACGCTCGACTTCATGGTCGTCCTCGACGGCCACATCGTGCTCGGCCTCGACGACGGCGAACACCAACTCGGCCCCGGCGACGCCGTCGTCCAACGCGGCACCCGCCACCGCTGGCGCGTCACCGGCGAGCACCCCTGCACCTTCCTGTCGGTCCTCCTCTCCCCCGATCCCGAAGCCACTGTCCCCGACACCCCCGCCACCAAGCCCCAAACACCCCACCCCGACTCCAGCGGCCTCCAACTCCTCATCACCGAAACACACTCCGACGACCCCTCCGACGGGCACTCCTTCGCCGCCGTCGCCGCCGCCGCTCCGCCCGCCTTCCCGCCCGGCGAGGTCGCCATCTACGACCTGTGGCAAACCGGCGGCCCGCTCGCCCACCCCGCCCAAGGCTTCACCGGCGTCCCCGCCACCGCGCCCTGGACGCTCGAACCCCTCGGCCACGGCGCGGCGTTCCGCCGCGTGGACATGGCGGCCGGACACGACCCGGGCACCGCCGGCTGGCATACCACCGACACCGTCGACATCGGCGTCGTGGTCTCCGGATCCCTCGAACTCTCCCTCGCCGCCGAGGACTCCGACGAGACGTCCACAGTCGTCCTCCACACCGGCGACGCGGTGATCCAACGCGGCACCCGTCACCGCTGGCGCCCCGCAGGCAACGTCCCCGCCGTCCTCGCCTCGGTAATGCTCGCCGTCACCGACAAGTGAAATGTCCACGACCTGAACGGCCCGAACCCCCCCCATCGGAGTTCGGTCCGCCCTCCGCGCACTTCCAGTGGCCGCGCACGGAGGACAGGTCGTTCACCACGTCGTTGGGCACGCGTACTGCCCGCCAAAGGACTTCGTCGAGGGACTGGTGCCGGGGCGCCTGCCCCTCCCGCCAACCCTCGCGAGGCACCCGCAGGCTGAGTCGCGCCGAGCTCCGGCCGACCAAGGCCCGACCTGCCTCCCGCGGCAACCCTCACGGAGTCGTCTGCACGGTTGGTTTCGGGGCAACCGGGGTACTCACAGCCGACGTCGGGGTCACGGTGGTTCGGAGGCTGGTGGTCAGGGTTGTGGGCGGGGTCGTGACGGGGCTCGTCCGGAGGGTCGGCTTGGGGGTTGGCCGCCGGATGGGGGCGGGGGTTCCAGCGGTGCGGAGCACGGCGCGGTAGGCGGCCTCGACTTTGCGGGTGACCTCGTCGGCGGAGCCGAGTTCGCGGAGGCGGCGGCGGCCGGAACGGCCAAGGCGGGCGCGTTCGTAGGCGTCGGCGAGCAGGCCGTCCAGTGCCTTGGCCAGGGCGTCGACGTCGCCCGGCGGTACGAGGATCCCCGCCCGGCCGCCGTCCAGTTGCTCCGGTACGGCGCCCACCGCGCTCGCGATGACCGGCACTCCGGCGGCCATCGCCTCCAGGACCACGAGCGGCGCGCCTTCGGTCAGCGACGGTACGCACAGGACGTCGGCGGCGGCCACAGCCCGCGCCCCGTCGGCGTGTTCGCCGTGGAAGCGCATGCGCCCGGCGAGGCCCAGTCCGGCGGCGAGTCCTTCGAGTCGGCTGCGCTGGTCGCCGTCGCCGACGATGCTGAAGGTCACGTCGGGGTGCGCCTCGGCGACGAGCGAGGCGGCTCGTACGAAGAACTCCACGCCCTTCTCCGGCCGCAACCGCGCGACTACGCCCACAACCGGCCCAGAGGGTTCAACCGGTTCAGGGGCATCGACCGGTCCGGAGGCATCGCCCGGCCAAGCGGCGTCCACCGGTTCGGAAGCGTCGACGAGCCCGGACGGGTCCACCAGCCCGGACGGGTCGACCAGTCCGGACGGCTCCACCAGTTCGGACGGGTCGCTGAACACCGGGGAGTCCCCGGAGGCGGCCGTACATCGACCCCGGACGACCGATCCGCCCGTGCGGACCCGCCCCTCCCCACCGCCCCCCGCCCCGAACAACGCCGTCCCGACCACGCGCACCCGCCCATCCGACACACGATCGCTCGTACACAGCCGATTGCGGATCTGCGGCGACACCGCCAGCACCAGTGCGCACCGGCGGTACAGCAGGCGGCTGTACGCGCACGCCACCCGCCCCCGCCACGACGCCATGCTGTGCTCCGTCACCACCACCGGCACGCCGACCAGCGGTCCGCCGAGTGCGGCGGCCATCGACGCGGCGTGCACGTGGGCGTGCACCACGTCGAAGCCGCCCGCTCTGGCCATGCGGGCGATGCGTACCGCGAACGACAGGCTCAGCCGCTTGGCGACGTGCCGCCGTCCGAGCACCACCACCGGTACTCCGGCCCGCGCCAGCCGGGCCGCGGACCGGCCGCCGCCCTCCGTGCAGGCGAGTACGACGCGGTGGCCGCGTTCCGCCAACGCCACCGCCAGCCCCACCACTTGGTCCTGCGCGCCGCCGATCCGGAGATCGTCCACGGCGAGCAGTACGCGCATCCGTGCTCGGTCGTACACCCCACCCACCCCACCAACCTGTCAGACGCCCTCATGCTGCACGAGTCCCAGCGGGGGGACGTGACCGGGCAGCGGACGCGCCCTCGATCGGATGGCCGCACTCCACCCGCTCGGGTGCTCCCGCGTCGGGGCGGTGCCGTTCCCGCGCGGGCGGCGTACGGCTCAAGGCTCGATGAGCCCGACACGGATCGCGTAGCGGGTCAGTTCGAGCCGGTCCTTGAGGCCGAGCTTCTGAAGCATGTTGGAGCGGTGGCGCTCGACGGTCTTGGCGCTGATGACGAGCAGCTCGGCGATCTCGCGGGACGTGTGGCCCTCGGCGACGAGCTTCAGCACCTCCTCCTCGCGGTCGGTGATCGCCCGCTCGGGCAGGGCGCCGCCGTTGCGGACCCGGTCGAGGTAGTGCCGGACGAGGGTGCCCAGCGCGCCGGGGTACACGAACGGCTCGTCGCGCATGGCGGCGCGGCATGCCTGGACGAGGTCGCGGTCGGCGACGGACTTGAGCACGTACCCGCTCGCCCCCACCTTGAGTGCCTCGAAGAAGTACTGCTCGTTGTCATACATGGTGAGGAAGAGCACACGCGGCGCGGGTCGCAGCCGCGCCAGCTCACGGGCGGCCTGGAGGCCGGTCTTGCGCGGCATCGCGATGTCGAGGACGGCCAGGTCGATGCCGTCGCCCGCGCCGCCCCCGTCGCCCCTGGCCCCGCCCGCATCCCGCCCGACGCTCCGCACCGCAGCGACCGCCTCCGCGCCGTCCGCGGCCTCCGCGACGACCGTCAGATCGGGCTCGTTGTCGAGGATCAGCCGGACGCCGCGGCGCACCAGCGCGTGGTCGTCCGCGAGGAGAATCCGCGTGGGCCGGTTCGTCACGCCGCACCCCCGCGAGAGGTGCGCGCCGCCCCGGTCGAAACCCCCGGCGCGCCCGGTCCGCCCGGCACCCCGGGTCCACCCGACGCCCCCGATGCCCCCGTTCCGCCCGGCGCTCCCGGCGCTCCAGGTCCGCGCGTTCCGCCGGTTATGCCACTTCCGCCCGTCCCACCCCTGCCACCCGTTATGCCGGTTCCGCCCGCCGCCTCGGATCCCCCGTGAGAGCCGCCAGACCCCCTGGCCTCCCCGTTCCCCCCAGACTCCCCGTTCCCCCCGGACGGCTCCGTCCCGTCCCCGAACGCCCGCCGCACCGGCACCGCCAGGCGCAGCGACGTACCTCCCGACGGCCGCGTGCCGACCGCGAGGCGGGCGCCGATGAGCAGCGCCCGCTCGTGCATGCCGCGCAGCCCCGCGCCCTCGTCCGCGTCGCCCAGTCCCCGCCCGTTGTCGCGCAGGATCAGTTCCACGCCGCCGGATGCGGTGCGCGTCAGTGCGAGCACCGCCTCGTCCGCCCCGGAGTGCCGTGCCACGTTCGTCAGTCCTTCCTGTGCCACGCGGTACAGCACGAGTTCGGCGTCCTCCCCCAACGGGGGGATCTCCGCGCCTATCTCGTGCCGGATGACGAGGTCCTTGGTGGTGAAGTCGGCGGCCAGCGCCCGCAGCGCGCTGGGCAGCCCCAGTTCCTCCAGCACTCCCGGGCGCAGCCGCCGGGCGATCCGCCGGACCTCGTCGAGGCCGTCCCGGCAGGTCTCCTGGGCGAGCAGCAGGTCGCGCCGGGTGCTTTCGGGGGCGTGGTCGGCGGTGTGCTTCAGCTGGAGCAGCACGGCGGTAAGAGTCTGGCCGACCTCGTCGTGCAGTTCGCGTGCGATCCTGCGGCGCTCGTCCTCCAGGGCGGACAGTACACGTGCGCTGCTGCCGGCCCGCTCCGCCTCCAGGCGGTCGAGCATGCTGTTGAAGGTGTTGGTCAGCTCGGCCATTTCGGCGGGGCCGGTGACGGTGGCCCGGGCGCCCGGGTGCAGCAGGTCGGCGGCCGTCATGGCGCGGATGAGGCGGCGCAGCGGGGAGAGCCCGAAGCGCAGGCTCAGGGCGTTGGCCACCAGCATGGCGAACAGTCCGGTGCCGATGACCAGGGCCTCGGCCAGGTGCACCGGGCTGGACACGGTGACCGGGCCGAGGAGCAGCAGGGCCGCGGTGACCAGGACCACGGCGTTGAGCAGGAAGATCCGCCAGAACAGCGACAAGGTCTCGCCTTTCCCGGTGGTTCTCGGAGGGCCGTGGCCGGACGTGCGCCCGGACGCGCGGACGGGCCGGGTCGGCGGCCCGGGGTGCCCGGGGAGCGGGAGGCGGGGTCCGGTGCGCCGGTCGGGTCCGGGTGGGACCCGGTGCGCGGCCATACCTCCCGGGGCATTTTTTCGGATGGACCGAAGATGTGTCCATCCGTGCCGGCACCCATGTCCTCGGGCCCTCGGCAAATGGCAGCATGACGCGTCGTCCACCTGGACAGTAACCCGGAGAGTAAGGAGACCATCCGTGCCTGCCCCGCGGATGAGCACGACGCCGTTGCCCGGCATCGGCGTGCAGTACGACCTCACCACGCGCGAACACCGGCACCTCTCGGTGGTCGCCCACCGGGACGGTGCCCGGACGGTCAGCGTCTACCGAGCCGACGACCCGGACGCCTGTGCGCAGTCGCTGCGTCTGACCGCCGCCGAGGCGGCGTCGCTGATCGACGCGCTGATGCCGGCCCACCACAGCCCCAACATGCTGCACACCACCGACCTCGGGCTGGTGGCCGAGCGGATCGAGCTGTCGGCGCACAGCCACTGGAACGGCCGGACGCTCGGGGACACCCGCATGCGGACCGAGACAGGAGCGTCGATAGTGGCGGTGCTCCGGCGTTCGGGGGCCGTGCCGTCCCCGACCCCGGACTTCCGGCTGGCCGGCGGTGACACGTTGATCGTGATCGGCACCCGCGAGGGTGTGGACACGGCGGCCTCGATCCTCGGACGGGAGTGACCGGGTGCATTCCGCGGTCTTCCTGATCGAGTTCGGAGCCATCATCCTCGCGCTGGGCCTGTTGGGCCGGGTCGCGGGTCGTCTCAAGTTCTCCCCCATCCCGCTGTACCTCCTCGCCGGACTGGCGTTCGGCGAGGGCGGCCTGCTCCCGCTGGGCGCCAGCGAGGAGTTCGTGGCCATCGGCGCCGAGATCGGCGTCATCCTGCTGCTGCTCATGCTCGGTCTGGAGTACACCGCAAGCGACCTGGTTTCCAATCTCCGCACGCAATATCCGGCCGGCCTGGTGGACTTCGGGCTCAACGCGGTCCCGGGCGCGATCGCCGCACTGCTGATGGGCTGGGGCCCGGTCGCGGCGGTGGTGCTCGCCGGGGTCACGTGGATCTCGTCGTCCGGCGTCATCGCCAAGGTGCTGGGTGACCTCGGTTGGGTCGGCAACCGGGAGACGCCGGTCATTCTGAGCATCCTGGTCCTGGAGGACCTGGCGATGGCGGTCTACCTGCCGATCGTCACGGCGCTGGTCGCCGGGGTCGGCATCGCGCAGGGCAGTCTGACCCTGGCGATCGCGCTCGGGGTGGCGGCGCTGGTGCTGTTCGTGGCGGTCCGGTACGGGCGGCTCATCTCGCGCTTCGTCTCCAGCGACGATCCCGAGAAGCTGCTGCTGGTGGTCCTCGGCCTGACTCTGCTGGTGGCGGGTATCGCGCAGGAGCTCCAGGTGTCGGCGGCGGTCGGCGCGTTCCTCGTCGGCATCGCGCTGTCGGGCGAGGTGGCCGAGGGCACGCACACCCTGTTGAGCCCGCTACGGGACCTGTTCGCGGCGGTCTTCTTCGTCTTCTTCGGCCTGCACACCGACCCGGCGAGCATCCCCCCGGTTCTGGCGCCCGCCCTCGCCCTGGCGCTGGTCACCGCGGGAACCAAGATCGCGACCGGCTACTGGGCCGCGAAACGCGCGGGTGTCGGCGTCAAGGGACGCTGGCGCGCGGGCGGCACACTCGTGGCCCGGGGCGAGTTCTCGATCGTGATCGCGGGCCTCGCGGTCACCTCCGGCATCGAACCGAAACTCGGCCCGCTGGCCACCGCGTACGTGCTGATCCTCGTCGTCATCGGTCCCCTCACGGCCCGCTACAGCGAGGTCGTCGGCACCAGGTTCGCCGCCCGGGTTCCGGAGAATCGTTCCCTCGTGGCCCCCCGCCCCGCCCCCGACGACACGGAACCCGACGACACCGACCCCGCCGCCGAAATCCCCGCCGCCGCCCCGGCCGACGAGCCCGCCAAGGAGTAGCGCCGCCGACGACGGGGAATTTGTCGTCGAGAACCGTCCTTTTCCGTGATCCGGCGCGGGTGTTGGCGCAGACTGGGTGTCGGACGCCCTTCCGGGGGACGCGACTTGGGGCGTCCGCGCCGCCGGGCTCCGAGCTCCATTGCCACGTCGACCGGGGGAGGACCTCGTGGTGAACAGCGCAGCGTCCGGCGGGATACCGCAATCGCAGCCGGCCGTCCCGCCGGGGCCGGGGTCGACGCCTCGCGTGCGCCCGGCGGTCCTGTACTACGGGCCGCTGGCGACGTTCGTCCTCGGGGTGATCGCGCAGCAACTGCTCCAGGAGTGGTTGGACCACAGCGACACCGTGCTGCTGGCACTCCTGGTGATCACACTGGTGAGCGGGTGTACGGCGGTCCTCATCGGCCTGCAAAGCCGCTCGCACGCCAGGGAGTTGGCGGCGCTCCAGGACGCCCTGACCACGCAGACGCAGCAGAACGCCGCGACGCTGGGCCAGTTGGCGATCTCGTCGGGGCTCGCGGTCGACTACGTCGACGACGCGGGGATCGGCGCGTCGTACCGCCGCGCGGCCGAGCTGATCCGCAACGCGAACGACAGCATCACGTTCGTGGACCTGTTCGAGGTGGTGGAGAACTACCAGGCGGGCGACCCGGCTTCGGGTGACGAGACGCGTCCGGCCCGGGAGGACTACTACCGGGCGATCCGCGAGGCCACGGTCGCGCACACCGACAACCGGTCGCCGTTCCACCGCCGTGTCATCCAGGTGCCGGAGCCGCTGGGCCGGGAGCCGATCCCGTTCTCGGCGGACCCGCAGTTCCACGACTACCTGGCCTTCGCGACCGCGCACCAGGCGCTGCACCCGGTGAGCTGCCGCATCCGGATGGCCCCGGCGCTCATCCAGATGCACTTCATCATCATCGACCGGCGCTACCTGATCATCCCGATCCTCAGCTACCAGCGCGAGCGCCGCCGGCTCCGCCGCCACGGCGCGCTCTTCTTCGACGACCGCACCGGCGCCCTGTACTCCTGCATGCGCAACCTCTACCAGGTCATCGAGTCCCGCTCCCGCCCCCTCACCGACGACGACCTGGACTCCCCCGTCATCCAGCCCACACCGACGTAGGAAGGTCCCGGCGGCCCGGCGGCCCGGCCGCGTCGTCAGCAGTGGTAGGGGTACGACGCCGCCTCGGCCGCGGCGCGGTCGGCGTCGCCCGTCCGGATGGCCTCGACCAGGCGCGTGTGGTCCATCGGCTCCTCGGGGGCCAGCTCGGTGCCCACGTCGTCGCGCAGCCAGTCGCGCATGAGGGCGCCGAGGTCGGCGTACAGCTCGGTGAGGACGTCGTTGTGCGCGGCGGCCACGACGGCCATGTGCAGGCTCGCGTCGGCGGTGATGAAGGCCTCGGCGTCGCCCGACGCCCACGCCTCGGCCCGGCGGGCCAGCCAGGTGTCCAGTTGCCGGAGGTCCTTGCCGGTGCGCCGGGTCGCGGCCAGCCGGGCCGCCGCCGACTCCAGCGTGGCGCGCACCTCGGCGACGTGGCCGGGGTCGGCGTCCGCGAACCGCCGGTGCATCACGCCGGACAGTTCGCTCGTGGCGACCACGTAGGTGCCCGAGCCCTGCCGGATGTCCAGCAGCCCGGTGTGTGCGAGGGCGCGGACCGCCTCGCGGACGGTGTTGCGCGCGACTCCCAACTGCTCGACGAGCTCCGGTTCGGTGGGGATGCGCGACCCGACCGGCCACTCGCCCGAGGTGATCTGGGCCCGCAGTTGCGCGGCGACCTGGTCGGCGAGGGCCGCACGTCGCGGGGAGGTCAGGGGCATGCCACTCCTTCGGTGTGACACCGGAGCAGGCCCGGGTCAACTGGACAACCAATCATCCTATGATTCTATGATGGACGTCATGTCCCACCACGAGAGCCCGCCGCCGCGCCGCGCCCAGGAGCCGGACGCGCCGTCGCGTCGGCCCGAGAGCACGTGCACCGAGCGCGCTCCGAGGGACCGCCGGGACGGCGAGCACGGTTCCGCGGCGGCCGCCCCCAGCCTGCCGCACCCGGCGGGCACGCCCACCGCGCACCCCGCCCCGCACCGCACCACGAGCCCGGGCACGCCGCCGGGCGCCTCCGGGGTGTCCGCGGCGTCCGAGGCACCGGGCGCCCCCGACGGCGCGACGCAGGCGTCCCCGCTCCCCCGCTGGTTCGCCCCCGTGCTCACCGTCGG
The DNA here is from genome assembly GCF_051388915.1 of Yinghuangia sp. YIM S09857. Taxonomy (NCBI): domain Bacteria; kingdom Bacillati; phylum Actinomycetota; class Actinomycetes; order Kitasatosporales; family Streptomycetaceae; genus Yinghuangia; species Yinghuangia sp. YIM S09857. Next base: position 594,958 of record NZ_JBPKBH010000002.1, read on the forward strand.
CATCGTGCTCGCCGCCCTCAACCTGCGGCCCGCGATCACCAGCCTCGGCGCGCTCCTGGAGGAGACCCGCGACGGGCTCGGCATGAGCGGGACGGTCGCGGGCGTACTGACCTCCGTGCCGCCGCTGTGCTTCGCGGTGTTCGGCATCACCGCGCCGCGCCTGGCCCGTCGCTTCGGCCCGACCGCCGTGGTGTGCGCGGGCATGGTGGCCGTCACCGCGGGCGTGCTGATCCGGCCGTTCGCGGGCGGCACGGCCGTCTTCGTGGCCGCGAGCGCGCTGTCGCTGGCGGGCATCGCCCTCACGAACGTCCTGCTCCCGGTGATCGTCAAGCGCTGGTTCCCGGACCGGGTCGGCAGCATGACGGGCCTCTACTCGATGGCGCTGGCCATCGGGACCTCGGTCGCCGCCGCCGCGACGGTGCCCATGACCGATGCCCTGGGCGGCAGTTGGCGCGCGGGCCTGGGCGTATGGGCGGTGCTGGCCGCGGTCGCGGTGGTGCCCTGGGTGCCGGTGGTACGCGCGTCCCGCCGGGACCCCCGCGAATCCGCGCACGCGACCCGGAACGCGACCGGGGGCACGAACGCAACCGCACCCGAGGCCGCGCCCCCGCCCGCCGAGCAGGCACCCGGCGTCGTCCGCAGCCGCACCGCCCGGGCACTCGCCTGCTACTTCGGCTTCCAGGCCACGGCCGCCTACATCACCATGGGCTGGATGCCGCAGATCTTCCGGGACGCCGGGGTCTCGGCGGGCCAGGCCGGGCTGCTCCTGGCGGTCACGATGGTCATGGGCGTACCGCTCGCCTTCGTCATCCCGCGCCTGGCAAGCCGCCTGCCTCACCAGGGAGTTCTGGTCGCCGGTCTGGGCGCCTTCGGCCTCGCCGGGTACGCCGGGCTCTACCTCGCCCCCGCCGGCGGCGCCTGGGCGTGGGCGATCCTGCTCGGCATATCGAACTGCGCGTTCCCGCTGGCGATCACGATGATCGGCCTCCGCGCGCGGTCGGCGGCGGGCATGGTCGGGCTCTCCGCGTTCGCGCAGAGCGTCGGCTACCTCATCTCGATCCCCGGCCCGCTGCTGGTCGGCGTGCTCTACCAGCACACCGACGCGTGGGACCTGCCGATCGCGCTGATGGCCGCCCTGATGATCCCTCAGATCCTGTTCGGCATCCGCGCGGGCCGCAACCGGCAGATCGAGGACGAGCTGCGCCCGGTCGCGACCGGCTGAGGCCCGCCGGGCCCGGGCGGTGGCGTCGGGCGCACCCGCCTACAGCAGGATCCCGCTCGGACGCGGCAACCCCGCCGCCTCGCAACTCTCGTAGTACCCGCGCAGGTTCGCCGCGGCATCGGAGACCGCGACGACGTTGCCGTCGGCGTCCAGGTACTCCGTGACGCCGTGCACGATCGTCAGTGTCTCCGTGACCTCGGTGTTGTCGGCCGGGACGAACAGCGTGTGGGTCGAGCCCGGCGGCTCGTAGAGGTAGGAGCCCGCGCGGTTGACGAAGCCGTGCTCGCGGTAGCCCCACGCCCCGGCGAGGGTGAACATGTGCACCGCGCCGATGTGGCGGTGCGTGCCCACCTCCAGGCCCGCCGGCAGGCGTCCGGCCATGACGTACGTCCCCTCCGCGAGGTCCGCGCGCAGCAGCCGCATCATCGTCCCCGGGTACGCGTGGTTCTCCACCCAGGGAACATCCTCCACGCCCACGTGTGCCGCTTCGGGTATCACCGCAACCGCCCCTCTCCTCGCACCGCCCGCCCCGCGGGACCGACTCTAGAGCGCTGCTGCGCCGCGCCTACTGCGGGCGCTGCCCCGGTGGTGCGTGGGGTGACGGATGCGGGGACAAGTGCGGCGACAGGTGGTGCCCCGCGTCCGCGGAGAGAATCCCCGGCCAGCGCCGCCGGGCGCCCTGTCTGGTGATGCGGCAGGCGTTCCCCAACTGCGGGTAGCCCGCGCCCGCGTCGGCGGCGAGCGCGGCGGCGTCCTGCATGTGCTGCTCGACGGCGCGCTGAATGTGTGTCAGGACGCGGAGTTCGGCGAGGGCGTCGCGGCGGACCGCCTCGTCACGCGGGGCGTCCGGGTCCCGGGGATCCCGGAACGCCGACCGGGTCATGCGGTGTGCCAGATCGGCGACGGCCGCATGCGCCACCGCCGCGAGCTCGTCCTCGGAGAGGACGGACAGGAAGGGTGTGCCGGGCATGGCGACCACCTTAGATCCGCGAGGTCGCGACAACAACGACACCGGGCAGTAGGGGGTACGCGCTCCCGCCCCGTCCGTTCGCGATCCGACGGGGCGGCGGGGGGACGAATCCCCGTGAACCACGCGGCTCTTCGTCCATTTTCCGTATTGCACCCCCCGGGGCTTGCGGTACTCGTGTGACACGGAATAATCCGGTTGGCTGAGCGGACGGCCGTTTCCGGCCACGTTGCCACGCGCCGGACTCCCGCGCCGGGTGCGGCGTTCACTCTGCCTTCAGCTCCCGCCGATTCCCGGAGTGTCCTGTGCGACGCAGCACCAAAAAGTACATAGCGAGCGCGGCCGGCATCGGAGCCGTCGCCATCGGCCTGCCGGTCGTCGCGACCGCCCCCGCCTACGCGGCCGACCGTTGCGAGAAGGCCGCCGTGGAGTACTCGCTCGACGGCGGGCAGACCTGGACGAGCGGCGGCCGCATGGACGGCCCCAAGGCCGACAAGGTCGCCAAGATCCAGGTCCGCCTGAAGAACGAGGTCAAGAACTCCTGCGAGTACGCGGTTTCGCTGGCGTCGTACTCCGCCGAAGGCCCCACCTGGTCCAGCTCGGGCAAGCAGGCCTTCCTCGGCTGGGACACCACCAAGCTGAACAAGCAGACAAAGCTGGCGACCCTCGACGTCTCCGAGTTCGCGCCCAAGTGCTACGGCCAGATCGACCTGTACGGCAACGGCAAGAAGTACGACGGCGTCGAGAAGCCGCTGCCGCACTACCCGGACGCGCCGTTCCCGAAGGACCTGATCACGGCGTGGAACGGCGGCGAGAAGTGCGAGACGCCGCCGACGACTCCGCCCGCGACCACCCCGCCGGCGACCACCGCGCCCGCCACCACGGCGCCGCCCACGTCCGCGACGACGGCGCCCGCGACGAGCAAGCCGCCGACGTCCACGAGTGCTTCGCCGAGCGCGTCGACCAGCAAGCCGCCGACCTCGTCCGCCCCGGTCCCGACGTCGACCGACACCCAGGCCCCGGTCGGACAGCCCGAGGTGCCGCCGACGACCGAGACCGCCCCGCCCGCCCTCGCGGACACCGGCGGTGACAGCAACGCCCCGGTCGTGATCGGCGTTTCCGCCGGCGTCCTGCTCGTCGGCGGCGCAGGCGCCCTCCTGTGGAGCCGCCGCCGCAACAACGGCGCCACCCCCGCCTGACCGGGCACCCCAGGTGAACCGGCGGTAGCCAAGCAGCCGTGACACCGCAAGCAGCACCACACGTCGGCCCGGCCGGGACCATCCCGGCCGGGC
>NZ_JBPKBH010000002.1:598563-621971 GCF_051388915.1 Yinghuangia sp. YIM S09857
GGCCGGGACCATCCCGGCCGGGCCGACGCACGCCCACCACGCCTGGCACGCCCCGTGTCAGCCCGAACGCCGCAGGTACCGCCGGAACCCCTCCGCCTCCGCGGTGAAGCCGAGCGAGGTGTAGAGCGCGTGCGCCCCGTCGTCCATGTGACGCTTGTGGGAGAGGAGTTGGACCTTGTGGCACCCGGCCGCGCGCAGGTCCTCCAGCACGCGCCGCAGGATGGCAGTCGCGATGCCGCGCCGCCGGTACTCCTCCGCGACGACCACCGCCTCGATGAACGCGCTGGGGGCGCAGTCGTACGTCACATTGGGCATCACCAACACGGTTGCCGTGCCCACCGGTTCGGCGCCGCCCAAGTCCGCCAAATAGACCGTCAGTTCGTCGCAGCGCAACATGCGGTCCCAGGTCCGCTGCTGCAACTCGGACGCGGCGGACGGGGGTTGGCCGCCCGGCGTGCCGCGTGCGTGGACGGCCAGGATGCGGAGCAGGTCATCTGGGGCGGCTTCGCGGATCGCCGGCGCGACGGGTTCCGGCTCCGGGGTCATGCCTTGTGGGGTTCCACCACGATACCGATCGTCTTGTCGGGGGCGCGCAAGTCGTCGAAGGCGGTGGGGACTTCGTCCAGGGTGATACGGCGGGTGATCCACGGCTCGACGTCCACCTCGCGAGCGGCCAGTGCGGCGAGGACGGTGCGCAGGGCCGCCGGATCGGCGGAGGCAGAGAAGGTCAGGCGGAGGTTCTTCTTGACCGCGAGACCGGTGCGAATCGGGTCGGGGTCGTACTGGCCGCTGACCTCCACGATGTGGCTGTGGCGCGGGACTTCGGTGAACAGTCGGGCCAGCATGCCGGCGATGCCGGTGGTGTCGAAGACGGTCGGCGGCCGGGTCGCGCCGGACTCGGCGAGGCCGTCGAGCCAGGTGCGGTTGTGCACGTCCACCACGATGTCCGCCCCCGCCGCCCGGGCCGCGGCGCGCCGGAGTTCGGTGGGCTCGGCGGCGATCACCGGGCCGCGCCCGTGCCGCCGCAGGGCGGCGACGATGCCGAGGCCGACCTGCCCGGTGCCGAGCACCACCGCGGGTGCGCCGTCCGGGATCGCGGCCGTGCGTACGCTCATCTCCCCCACGATCAGCGGTTCGACGAACACCGCGTGCAGCGGGTCCATGCCCTCGGGGAGCCGGGCGATCAGGCCGGGGGTGGACAGCAGCATGCGCTCCGCGTAGCCGCCCGGATAGGTGTCGGAGAATCCGACGACGCTGGTGTGCCCGTCCGTGCCGGTGACGGTGCCGAGCCCCGCCCCGAGATCGCCCGGCGCGAAACCGACCGCGTCCGGCCCGGCTTCCAGGACGCGGAAGACGAAGCAGTGCCCGAGCATCACGCCCCGCGCCGGGTCGAAGATCATCGCGGTCGAGCCCGAGTCGCGGGCGCAGCCGAGGTACGCCTCGGTGTGGTCCATCAGGTGCACGTCGCTGCCGCAGATCCCGCAGGCCAGCGTCTCGACGAGGATCTGCGACCCGCTCGGCTTTGCCAACTCCGGGATGTCCCGGACCTCCAGGCGTCCTTCGATACCGACGACCGCGCGCATACCGGGCCTCCGTTCCCCGCCCCGCACCGGACGGGGCCGCTCGCTCGGATTCTTGTTGCAGTCAAGCAATGACGGCCTGCAACGTCAACGCACACGCCGAGCGCCGCACCCACCGCACCCGACGCCACCGACGCCACCGACGCGCGAAACGCGACGCGTCCGCGCATGTCGGACGGAAAACCTGGTGCCCCGCCCCCGCCGCGCGACAATATGAGTCGGGAAACAAGGCCAGACGTACGGTCCCCCGGCCGCACCCCCGGCCAAGGACTCCGGCGGTCGGCCGGTTCGGGCGTCCGGCCCGGGTCGGCCGTGCGCCACCGTTCCCGGCAGGGTCGAACCACCCGGCCGCGCACCGCGTGCCGGGCACCACGAGTCGAGGTGAGTGGCGCATCACCGACCGGACGAGCCCCTGCCCATCCCGGCCCGGCACCGCGGCGAAGCCGCCCGTCGGGCGGATCACCGGTGTCGACATCGCGCGGTTCCTGGCGATCTTCTGGATGTTCGTCGCGCACATCGGGCCGGACCGCAACGACGGTTGGCCGAACCGGCTCCTGTGGCTGGGCGACGGCCGCGAGGCGGCGCTGTTCGCGTTCCTCGCCGGCGTCTCGCTCACCCTCGTGCACGGCGAGCGGCTGCGCATGCCGTGGCGCGGCTCCGAGGCGACGGCGACCTCCCTCGCGGTCGTGCGGCGCACCGCCGAGAAATCGTTCCTTCTGCTGCTGCTCGGACTGTGGCTGGCGGGCCCGGAGACGGGCGTCCTCGTCATCCTGCCGTTCTTCGCGCTCTATTTCCTCGTCGCCCTGCCGGCGCTCTACCTGCCGACGCGCACGATCGCAATCATCGCGGCGTACTGGGCCTTCGCGGGGCCTATGGTGTCGTTCATCCTGCGCAACAGTTGGGGGCAGCAGACCCCGGGCTACCGGGTGCCCGACTTCGCGGCGCTGGCCGATCCGGGCGAAGCGTTCGCCACGCTGTTCGTGACGGGGACGTACCCGGTCATCACATGGATGCCCTTCGTGCTCGCCGGCATGGTCGTGGGACGCCTCGACCTGCGCCGCATCCCCGTGCTGTGGCGGCTGACCGGCCTCGGCACCGCGCTCGCGCTGCTCGGGTACGGCTGCTCCCGGCTCATCATCGAGGTCGGCGGCGCCAAGACTCAGCTCCAGAACGCCACGGACCGCATGTTCGACGGCCCGCCGGGCAGCGTTTCCGTGCTGGAGAACCTCGGCTGGTACACCGGGTCGACGCCCCCCAACGACCCGACGTGGCTGGTCGTCGCGCAGGGGCACAGCGGCACGCCGTTCGAGATCGTCGGCGCGACGGGCGTGGCGTGCGCGGTGCTGGCGCTGTGCTGCCTGGCCTGCATGCGCTTCCTGGACGGCGACCGGCGTCCCGCGCCGTGGTACGTCGCCGCCCCGGCCGCCGTCGGCGCGATGTCGCTGAGCGTGTACACGGTCCACCTGTTCGCCGGGTGGTCGCCGATGACCCCGGGCGCGGGGTCCTGGGTACGGCTGCTCGCGTACACGGTCGTCGCGCTCGCCGGCGCGTGGCTGTGGGCACGCTTCCTCGGCAAGGGTCCGCTGGAACGGGCCCTCGCGATCGCGGGCGGCCGGTCACCGGACGTCCGCGCACCCGGCGCCTCGGTCGTCGCGGCCGCCGCGACCGCCCCCGACCCGGTCCCGGGCCCCCGACCCCACGACCAGGCCCGGAGCCGTTCCCCCGGCTGCCCCAACCGCGCGCCGGACGCCGCGACCGGGGCCGACACGGCCGCCGACATGACGGTCGACCCCGGCACCGAACGCCCGTAACCACCCGCCGGAACCCCGACGGCGGTCCAGCGGCAGCGGCCCGGCGTCGGCAGCACCACGGCGGTACCGCCGCTAGCGGTCGTCCACGGTAATTCCCAGCACCCCGGCCAATCCGGGGGCCAGTTCGAGCAGTTGCAGGCTGCTGATGGTGGCGCCGCGCAGCGCGTCCAGCCCCGCGGTGAGCCGCAGGCCGGCCGCCTCGCGCAGGTCGACCTTGGCGAGCGTCGCCTTCTCCAGGCTCACGCCGTCCAGCGTCGAGCCGGGGAACGACACGCCGGTCAGCGTGGCGCCGCCGAAGTCGACGTCGCGCAGCAGACAGTTGGCGAACGCCACGTCCCGCAGCGCCGCCGCGCGCAGGTTGACGGAATCGAACTTGCAGTTGTGGAAGACCACGCGGCGGAGCTGCGACCCGTGCAACTGCAACCCGGCGAGCAACCCGGACGTGAACTCGCAGTCGAGCCAACTGCTCTCCGCGAGGTCCGCGCCGACGATGCGCACCCCCTCCAGCCACACGTCGTCGAACCGCGTGCGCCGGTACCGCCCACGCGTCAGTGCCGCGGCCGTGAACGCGCACTCGGTGAAGCCGGAGCCGCCGCCGTCCACGTCCTCCCACTCGGCGCCGTCGAAGTGCGCGGAGTCGTACGACCCGTCCCGGTCCACCTCTCCTTCGTACGGCTCCAGCCGGTGGGCGTACGGCAGTTCTCCGAACCGGCGCGGGGCACGGACGGGCATCGGCAGACCTCCGGGGAAAGGAGAGACATGTCCCCCCATCCCTATCGCGCCGCACCCTCATCTCCGCAATCCGCCGCACCGGGCACCGCGCATGCGTTGCGCGGGCGGCTCGGCTGCCGGTCCCACACCGGATCAGCGGAACGGCGGAACGGCCCGATCCCAGTGGACCGCCGCCGCCCCCACCCGGGCACAGGAGGGCGGCGCATCGGCCCACCCCCACTGGACCTACCGCCGACCCCACCCGCGCGGAGGAGGAAGGAGGCTTTCCGTCGCTCACCACGGCGACCGCCCGGCGCGTGAGCAGGGCCACACACCCGGATCCCGCTTCCGCGCAACACGACCGCAGGGTGAGGGAGTCATCCGGGTGTGGGGACCGGGCGGACGTCGCCCGGCCGGTGCTGTCGGGCGACGCGCGGTGGCGGAAGGGAGCTGGCCGTGCCACGTGCCGCGACGCGGGCCGCCGGGCGCCGTACGCCGGAGCGCGGAGCGTCCCCGCATCCGGACTCCGCGACCTCCCCACCCGCGACGGCCGGGCCCACGACGGCCGCGCCCACCCCAGCCCCCGGCAAAGACCTCTCCCCCTCCGCCGCCGGAATGTCCGCCGTACGCGGGGGCGCCAACCTCGCCGCCGGCTCGGTCGTGTCGCGCCTCACCGGCTTCGTGCGCAGCGCGATCATCGTGGCGGCGCTCGGCACCGGGTTGTTCGCGGACGGCTACAACGTCGCCAACACGGTGCCCAACATCCTCTACATCCTGCTCGTCGGCGGCGCCCTCAACTCCGTGCTGGTACCGGAACTGGTCCGCGCGGCACGGCGTGACGGGGACGGCGGCGCGGCGTACACCGACCGGCTCGTGACGTCCGTATGCTGCCTGCTGCTCGCGCTGACCGCGGCGACGGTGGTCGGGGCGCCGTGGATCGTGTCGGCCTACGCCCACTTCGAGGGCCCCCAGCGCGAACTGACCGTCACCCTGGCCCGCTACTGCCTCCCTCAGGTCTTCTTCTACGGCCTGTTCGCCCTGCTCTCGGAGGTGCTGAACGCGCGCGGGCGCCCAGGCCCGGGCGCGTGGACGCCGATCCTCAACAACGTCGTGGTGATCGCGGTGTTCGCCGGGTACATCGCGGTCGCGCACGGCGCGAACGACGCGGGCGAGGTCAGCGCCGACCAACTGCGGCTGCTCGGCGTCGGCACGACCCTCGGCATCGCGGTGCAGGCGGTGACGCTGTGGCCGTACCTGCGCGCCGCCGGCGTCCGGCTGCGCCCGCGCTTCGACTGGCGCGGCCACGGGCTCGGCGCGCCGCTGCGGATGGCCGGGTGGGCGGTCGCGCTGGTGGCGGTGTCGCAGGTGGCGTACTGGCTGACGACGCGGCTGGCCACGACGGTCGCGGAGCGGGCCGACCGGGCGGGGATCGAGCACGGTGTCGGCTATACGGCGTACGCGAACGCGCAACTGCTGTGGATCGTCCCGCACGGCATCATCACGGTGTCGCTCGCCACGATGCTGATGCCGCGCATCAGCCGGGCGGCGGCCGAGGGCGACCGCGAGCAGGTGTGGGCGTACGTCGCGCGCGGACTGTGCTTCAACGCGCTCGCGATCGTGCCGTGCGCGTTCTTCTTCCTGGCGCTCGGCCCGCAGTTGACCGCGGTGGTGTTCCAGCACGGTGCGACCTCGGCGGCCGACACGCGGGCGATGGGCCTGATGCTGTGCGCGCTCGCGCCGGGGCTGATCGCGTACTCGGCCGGATACCTGATCCAGAAGGGGCACTTCGCGCTGCGGGACCCGCGGGTGCCGCGGCGGTCGACGATCACGACGGCGGTCGCGGGTTCGGTGCTGTGCGTGGCGGCCTACCTGCTGGTGCCGTTGGCGTGGGCGGTGACGGCGATGGCCGCGGCGTACTCGGTGGCACAGGTGATCGGCCTGCGGCACCCGGCCGCGCGGTTCCGGCGCGCGCTGAAGGGGGTGGACGCGGCGCCGGTGCTCAAGGTGCACATGGCGGTCACCGCGGCGGCGGGGGCCGCGGCCGGGGCGTCGTTCCTGCTCGCGCGGTTCACCGCCGAGGCGTGGTCGGACGGGCCGCTGGCGTCCGGCGTCGTGCTGCTCGGCTCGGCGGCGCTCTTCGCGGTGTTGGTCGTGCCGACGGCGCTGCGCCTGATGCGGCGGCCGGACGAGGTCAGCCCGCGTCGTCCCACTGCTCCAGGATCGCGTCGGCGAGCTGTTCCTCGTCGGCCGGGGTTCCGGCGACGAGGCCGCCGGAACCGCCGCCGTGCAGGGGCTGCTCCGCCCAGATGACCTTGCCGCGGGAGGTGTAGCGGGTGCCCCAGCGTTCGGCGAACTGCGCGACCAGGAACAGCCCGCGGCCGCCCTCGTCGGTGGTGGCGGCGCGGCGAAGGTGCGGTGAGGTGCTGCTGCCGTCGGACACCTCGCAGGTGAGCGAGCGGTCGTGGAGCAGCCGCACCCGGATGGGCTGCGAGCCGTAGCGGATGGCGTTGGTGGCCAGTTCGCTCAGGATCAGCTCGGTCGGGTAGGCGAAGTCGTCCAACCCCCACACGGCCAGCTGCCGGGCGCAGGCGGCGCGCAGCGGTGCCACGGCCTCGGGGTGCGGGCGTACGTCCCACGCCGCCACGTGGTCCGGTGCCAGCAGCCGCGTGCGGGCCACGAGGAGGGCGATGTCGTCGCTCTGCCGCTCGGGCAGCAGCGCGTCGAGGACCGTCGCGCAGGTCTCCTCCGGGGTGGCGGCGGTGCCTCCGGCGGCCAGGGCCTCGCCCAGGCGGCGCAGTCCGTCGTCCAGGTCGCGGCCGCGCTGCTCGACCAGGCCGTCGGTGTACAGGACCAGGCGGGAGCCTTCCGGCAGGTGCAGTTCGGCGGTCTCGAAGGGGAGGCTGCCGGCGAGGCCGAGGGGCGGGGAGACGGGTACGTCGGGGAAGTCGACGTCGCCGTCGGGCCACATGACGGCGGGTCCCGGGTGCCCGGCGCGGGCGAGGGTGACGTTGCCGGAGACGGGGTCGTAGACGGCGTACAGGCAGGTGGCGCCGGTGATCTGCGAGGCGTCGCCCTCGTCGGACTGCTCCTGGTCGATGCGGGTGACCAGTTCGTCCAGGCGGCCGAGGAGTTCGTCCGGCGGCAGGTCGAGTGCGGAGAAGTTGTGTGCGGCGGTGCGCAGGCGTCCCATGGTCGCGGCCGCGTGCAGACCGTGCCCGACGACGTCGCCGACGACGAGCGCGACGCGGGCGCCGGACAGCGGGATCACGTCGAACCAGTCGCCGCCGACCCCGGCCTGCGCGGGCAGGTAGCGGTACGCGACCTCCAGCGCGTTCTGCTCGGGCAGCGCGTGCGGCAGCAGGCTGCGCTGGAGGGTGACGGACAGGGTGTGCTCGCGGGTGTAGCGCCGGGCGTTGTCGATGGACACGGCCGCGCGGGCGCCCAGTTCCTCGGCGAACGCGCGGTCCTCCTCGTCGAAGGGCTCCGGCATGTCGCGGCGCCAGAAGTTCGCCATGCCCAGCACGATCCCGCGCGCCCGGAGCGGCACGGTGACCAGCGAGTGGATGCCGTAGTCGAGGATGCGCCGACCGCGCGCGGGGTCGAGGGCCCAGTTGTCGGCGTCGGCGAGCTCGGCGTGCAGGACGGCCCGGCCGCCCGCCACGGCGGCCGCGACGGGGGCGTTCGGGCCCGCGGTGATGACCGCGCCGACCGGGTGCAGGGGCTGGTCGTCGCGTACGCCCCGCACCGCCGCGCGGCACATCCGGTTGCCGCCGGGCTCCTCGCCGCGCAGCACCGGCTCCAGGAGCTCGACGGTGGCGAAGTCGGCGAACCGGGGGACGGCGGCTTCGGCCAGTTCCTCGGCGGTGCGGGTGACGTCCAACGTGGTGCCGATGCGGAGCCCGGCGTCGTAGAGGAGTTCCAGACGCTCGCTGGCCACCTCGGCACGGCCGGCGAGCGCGCGGAGCTCGGTGGTGTCGCGCAGGGTGGCGACGCAGCCCGGCGGGCCGCCGAACGGCTCGGTGGGGCGCTTGTTGACCGCGAGGAGGCGGTGCCCGGCCAGGTGCACTTCGTCGGTGGCGGGGCGTTCGGAGGCGAGGAGGTTGGCGAGGCCGGCGTCCAGGCCGAGGTCGGCGACCGGACGGCCGCCCGCGTCGGGGGGCAGGTCGAGCAGGCGGCGGGCCTCGTCGTTGGCGAGCACCAGGCGGCCGTCGGCGCCGACGATGAGGACGCCTTCGCGGACCGCGTGCAGAACGGCGTCGTGGTGCTCGTACATGCGCGTCATCTCGTCCGGCCCGAGGCCGCGCGTCTGGCGTTGCAGGCGGCGGCTGACCAGGGCCGTGCCGATCGAGGTGAGCGCGAGTGCGGCGGCGGCCCCGCCGAGGACCATGGGCATCTGGCGGTCCACGGTGTCGCCGACCCGCCCGGTGGTGATGCCGGCGGCGACCACGCCGATGGTGCGCCCGTCGGCGCTGATGACGGGTGCGGCGGAGACGACGGAGCGTCCGGCCGACGTCTGCCGGGTGTCACTGCCGGGGAGGCCGCCCAGGCGCTCGAAGAGGTCCGGTCGCTCGACGGGGAGGCCGATCTGCGTCGGATCGGTGTGCGCGACACGGATACCCGCGACGTTCAGCACCGCGATGAACGCCACGCCGGACTGGTCCCGGGCGGCGACGATCCGCGGTTGCAGGACTGCGGCCGGGTCGGGGCCCTCCATGGCCTCGGCGACCCCCGGCCCCTGGGCGAACGTGGCGGCGACCGCCGTCGTGCGGTGCCTGGCGTCGCGTGAGCCGTCGCTCCGGGCCTGGACCACGAGAGCCACCGTTGCGGCGACGACCAGCAGCAGGACCACGACGACCTGGAGCCAGAAGACCTGGCCCGCGACGCTGCGCAGGCTCAGCGGGCCCCACGGCCGCCGCGGTGCGGCCCTGGGGCGGTCCGGCCGGGACGGCGCGGCCGGGGACCGACGCGGTCGCCGTGACATGTGCCATTTGTACCATTTCGCCGGGCGGGATCCCGGAGAAGGGGCGCGAAGACTGCCGGAAGCGGGAAATGTGCGCGGCGCCGGGCGCCGGGAGTATCACCCCTGAACGAGGGAGTACGCCACTCGGGAGGTGCGATGACGGAACAGCCGCAGCGGGTGATCGACACGGCGGGCGGGCGCTTCGTCCTCGCACTCGTGGTGGCGCTGGGCATCACCGCGATCCTGTTCGCGGTGGTCGAACCGGCAGAGCTGCCGGAGAACTGCCGGATGGTGGGAAAGTTCCGGAAGTGCACCGAACCGTCGCCGACGCCGACCGAGACGTGGTGGCGGATCGACGGTGACCGGCACGGGACGGACGGGCGCTACGGGACGGACGGCCGGTACGGCGTCGGGGACCACTACGGGATCGGCGCGCCGTACGTGACCGCGGAGCGGTACGGGAACGATCACGGCTGACCGACCTGCTCGCCAACTCCCGTCCCCGGTACGCCCGTCCGCGTGGATACGGCACTCCGCTTCGCCCCGCGACGGCCAGGTCGTACCCTGGTACGCCGTGACCCACCCCCAAGAACTCGACACACCACCGCCCTTCGACCCCGCGGCGGCCCGCGCGGCCCGGGAAGTCATGGCCCTCACGCCAGAGCGCGTGGCCGCGTCCCTCGCGTCGTACGGCGTCAACGTGATGCCCAAGGACGTACGCGCGTGGGAGGACGGCACGCACGCCCCGAGCGAGCCCGAACTCATCGGCTTGGCCCAGGCGCTGGCCGTGCCCGTCACCCGCCTCATGGGGCCCGCCCCGGCCACCCTCCAAGCGTGCCGCCTGTCCGTCGGACTGACGCAGGCCGCGGCCGGAAAGGCCGTCGGGATGTCCGAGGCGACATGGGCGCGCATGGAGAACGCGAACCGCTGGCGCGCGGACGAGCGGCGTACGGAGGCCCTCGTCCGCATCCTCGGCGGCCTCTCGCACCGGCGCCTCGTCGAGATCTCGGGCGGCGGCGACGAACTCGCGGCGCTGCTGGCCCTCGGCACCAACGACGGGCGCTGGCAGGCGCATCTCGGCGCGATCACCGAAATACTCGGCGCCCGACGCCGCCGCGTCGCCCAGGCCCTCGAAGGCCTGGCCGCCGAATTCCCGGCCCGCGGCGAGAAGTTGGAGGACGGCGTGACGCCGCCGCTGCCGGACGGCGCCGTCGACCGCTTCTGGCACCACATGGGCGATCCCCCCGCGGACCCCTTCGCCCCGGCAATCTGGCGCCGCCCACCCGGCCGCCGCTGACCCCGGTCGTCCCACCCGCCGCGCGCCCGTGCCCCGCGAACACCGGCGCGCGGCAAGGACATCAGAAGATCCCGCATTCGCACCGTAGTCGGCCGGTCACGCTCGTAGGATGACCGGCGGGGGATGCGAATTCGGCCAAGGGTGTGATGGCAAATGGTGCGAGCGACGGCCAAGCGGGACCGCGGAGCGGAGGACAAACGGCCCGGGGTCTGGAAGGCGTACGGCAAAGTCCTCAAACTTCTGCGCGAACATGCGGGCCTCACGCAGGATCAGCTCGCGGACCTCGTCGGTTACTCGCACGAGCAGGTCGCCTCGATCGAGCAGGGACGCCGCCCGGCGAAGCACGAGTTCACCGTTGCGGCCGAACAGGCACTCGACGCGCGCGGGGTTCTCGACACCATGCAGGAGGACGTCGACCTCGCTCGACTGCCCGCATTCTTCCAGGACTTCGCCCAGATCGAGGGCGACGCCATCAGCTTCTTCTGGTACGGCAACCACGTGATGCCGGGGCTTCTCCAGACCGAGGCTTACGCCCGCGCCCTGCTCGCCTGCAACTGCCCGGGGTTGGACGACGATCAAGTCGAGCAGCGCATCGAAGCCCGCTTGGCACGGCAGGCCATCCTCACCCGCAAGCCGACCGTCGAACTGTCTTTCATCATCGGTGAGTCCGTCCTCACATGCCCGGTCGGCGGTCGCGACGTGTTGCGGGAACAGCTGCATCAGCTGCTCAAGCTCGGTGCGCTTCCCAACGTGAGCGTCCAGATCATGCCGAACTCGTATGGGAACCACGTGGGTCTCAACGGTCCCGTGGTCATGCTCGAAACCGCGGACCGGCGACGGGTGGCCTATTTCGAGTCGCAGGACCAGAGCATGATCGTCACCGACCCCGTGCGCGTAAGCACACTTGCGCTCCGATGTGGGAAGCTGCGCACGCAGGCTCTGAACGAGGTGGAGTCCGCGCGTCTGATCGAGCGTCTTGCGGGAGAACTATGAGCGGCGACAGCCAGACTCCGGCCCGAATCACGTGGACGAAGAGCAGCCACAGTGGTACCAGCGGCGGCGAATGCGTCGAGGTGGCGACCTCCTCCGCCTCCCCCACGACCCGCGTCCGCGACTCGAAGGCCGCCGGCGGCCCAATCCTCGGCTTCGCCGCCACCGACTGGGCGACGTTCATCGGTGCGACCAAGGCCCGCGTCCGCTAGGCACCCGCGAGCGCTGTTCCCCATTGGGGACACAACTGGTAAACCAAGTTCCTCTTGTCGCCCAGGACACGGAGGAATCATGGGCTCGGACAACCCTGGCATGCCCCGGCGCGGTGCGGTGGTCGGCCGCCGCGCCTTCACGATCGGCGTCGGGGGCGCCGTCGCGGCCGCGCTGCTGCCCGGCTCTGCGGCGTACGCCCACGGGGACACCCGGCCGCGCACGCGCCTCGTGCCGCTCGCCGGTGCCGTCAACACCCGTGACCTGGGCGGCTATCGCACGTACCACGGGCGCCGGCTGCGCTGGGGGCAGGTCTACCGCGGTGACGCGCTCGGCAAGCTCACCGACGGCGACCTCGTCCTCCTCCACCGCCTGGGGCTGCGTACGGTCGTGGACTTCCGCGGGCCGAAGGAGATAGCCAAGGACGGCGCCGACCGGCTGCCGCCCGGTGCAACGCTCGTCAACAACCCGGTGCTCGACTCCGCCGGCGACGCGATGACCGAGGCCATCATCCAGGCCCTGGCGACCGGGGACCCCACCGTCCTCCAGCAACTCCTGGGCGACGGCAAGGGCGCCGCGCTCATGATGGAGGGCCACCGCTCGTCCGTCACGTCCGATGCGTCGCGCGCCGGGTTCGGCGACACGCTGCGCCGCATCGCCGAGCGCGAGACCCCGCTGCTCTACCACTGCACGGCGGGCAAGGACCGCACCGGGTGGATGAGCGCGCTGCTGCTGACCGCCCTCGACGTCCCCGACGACACGATCGTCGCCGACTACATGCTCTCGAACGAGCACCGCCGCGCGTCGAACGAGGCGACGTACGCCTTCCTCCGCTCCCGCGGCATCGACGTCGAACTGGTCCGCCCCCTCATGGAGCAGCGCCCCGAGTACATCAAGGCCGCCCTGGACACCATGCGCACCGAATACCGCTCCGTGGACCGCTACATCCGCCACGGCCTGGGTCTGTCCCCCAACACAATCCCCCACCTCCGCGCCCGCCTCCTGACCCGCTGACCCCCCCACGCAACGCAACGGACGGGTGCCCCACCGAAACGCGGTGGGGCACCCGTCCGTCGACGCACCGCCGACCCCGGGTTGTTCTTTGAACCGACGGACCGACCCAGGCCGTTGGGGATGGTCCTGGGCGTCGGCGTGTCGCCGTGTCAAGGCCGTGAAGACTGCCAGGAGTCGGCAATGCCATCGACTCGCTGTCGACACCACTCTGTGCATCACGGACGACAGGAACCCGCACCGGGTGGTGGCGGCGACGGAAGCGAGGCACGGAATGGCAGCTCATGCGCGACTGATGCCGGTGATCATCGGCGGTGTCGCTCTGATCATCAGTGCGGGTGCCGGTTGGTTCGTCCGGGACATATATGAAAAGCATCAGAAGTATGAAGATGCCCACTCATTGGACCTGAAGGACATCCGCCACATCACCGCCGATGCCATCCAAGACCTGGATGCCATTGCCTACTCCGACGAGAAGCTCGCCCCGCGGGAAGTCGAACGTGCCGTGGACCTGGCGGCAGGACGGCGGAACTTGCCTGTGCCGTACCTGACTCCGGCGGCAGTCACGGAAACCGGGGTCGACACTGCGGGCAACATCCTGTACACGTTCCGCTTCACGGTTGCCGACAAGGACGGCGGCAATGCCGTCTGCCTCACCATGCAGCAAATGACACCCCCGACACAATCGGCGTTCCGGGACGAGCGCTCGCGGGTGTTCGCGGAAGCCCAAAGCGTCGGCACGTGCGATTGAGTGACAACGAGGCCCACTTGACTGCACGGCCTTCGCCCCGATCCCTCGTGCCTCTTGGCCGAAGTACAGGATCAGAGGAAGGCCGCCCACACGACCCGGAACAACGAAAACCCTGACAGGCGAGGCATTCTGCCGCTACTGCCCGGCCGAGATTGGGCGACCCGCATACCTCAGCCTTCCACCGCCACACCGGCAGGCTCACATGGCGGGGCCCGGGACCGCCGTCCCACGCGACGGTGGGCGAGAGCGGGGCGTGTGGGGTGGGGCCCAGGCGGCGGAAGTGGCCGAGCGCGGGCCGGTGGGGCGCGGCTGCGGGCCCGGGTTCGGACGGCCCGGGTCGCCCGGTCTTGACTCGTTAATTCGCGTGATTTAACTTCGTCGGCGTGAATACGCGTGCGGAATTGGTGCTGGCCGCCGAGCGGCTGTTTGCCGTGCACGGGGTCGACGGGGTGTCCCTGCGGCGCATCAGCGCGTCGACGGGGCAGCGGAATGTTGCCGCCGCGCAGTATCACTTCGGCGACAAAGAGGCGTTGATCCAGGCGATCTTCGACTACCGGCTCGCGCACGTGGACGCGCGCAGGCGGGCGTTGTTGGACCGGGTTCGGGCCGAGGACCGGACGGACGATGTGCGTGCGCTGGTCGAGGTGCTGGTCGTACCGCTCGCCGAGCAGGCCGCCCAGCCCGGTAGCCACTACCTGCGGTTCCTCAACCGCATGTGCGACCACCAGGGGCGTGCCGTCGTGCCGTTGTCGGACGTCGGGCCGGTGAACAGCGCCGTGGAGGTCGGGCACCTGATCATCGACGCGCTCGGACCCGCGCCCGACCCGCGGACCGCTCAGCGGAACAGCCTGGCGGGACGCCTGATCATCGCGGGCCTCGCCGACCTCGAACACCAACTCGGTGCGGACGGCCCGTCCGCCGACGCCGAGGTGTACGCCGCCGGTCTCGTTGACGCGGTCTTGGCGGTCCTCACCGCCCCGTCGTCGGTCGGACGGCGCCTGGACGCCTGAACCACCCGCGCTGCCCTGCCACTTGCCCGAACCGTCGCCCGAGGAAAGGTGCGCCCATGTCGACCCCGCCCACACCGAACGGCAACCGCCGGGGGCGTACGCTCGCCGCCTCCGCCGAGGACCGCGTCTACCCGCAGGACCCCCGCCCGCGCGAAGGCGCGCCCGACGTGCTGGTCATCGTGCTCGACGACCTCGGCTTCGCGCAGATCGGCGCGTTCGGGTCGGACATCGCGACGCCGAACATGGACCGTCTCGCGGCCGGCGGACTGCGCTACAACCGCTTCCACGTCACCGCAATGTGCTCGCCGACCCGGGCGAGCCTGCTGACCGGACGCAACCACCACGCCGTGGGCCTGGGCTTCCTGGTCGACATGCCGCTCGCCTACCCGGGCTACAACTGCCGTCTGCCGAAGTCGGCCGCACCGCTGCCACGCGTTCTCAAGGACGCCGGTTACTCGACACTCGCGGTCGGCAAGTGGCATATGACCCCGCGTTGGGAGCGGTCCGCGGCGGGGCCGTTCGACCGGTGGCCGCTCGGCTACGGCTTCGAGCGCTTCTACGGGTTCCTCCAGGGGGACGCGAACCACTGGGCGCCGGAGCTGGTGTGCGACAACCACTACACCGAGCCGCCGGCCGGGCCGGAGGACGGGTACCACCTGAGCGAGGACCTGGTCGACACCGCGCAGCGGATGATCCTCGACCAGAAGCAAGCGGCCCCGGGCAAGCCGTACTTCATGTACCTGCCGTTCGGTGCGATGCACTCGCCGCACCACGTGGCGCCCGAGTGGGTCGAGCCGTACCGCGGCAAGTTCGACGGGGGCTGGGAGCGCTGGCGCGAGGAGACGTTCGCCCGCCAGGTGGCCGCCGGGATCGTGCCGGAGGGCACCGAACTCCCCGAGCGGCCGCCGTGGATCCAGGAGTGGGACGCCCTCGATGCCGACGACCGGCGCATGTTCGCCCGTATGCAGGAGGTGTACGCGGGGTTCCTCACCCACACCGACGCGCAGATCGGCCGCCTGCTCGACTTCCTGGAGCGGACCGGACGCCTCGACAACACCCTCGTGATGCTGATGTCCGACAACGGCGCCAGCGCGGAGGGCGGCCAACTGGGCACGGTCAACGAGCACCGCTTCTCGTCCCGCATGGGCGACTCGACCGAGCGCAACATCGCGGACCTGGAGAACTGGGGCGGCCCGGACACGTACCCGCACTACGCGTGGGGCTGGGCGTGGGCGGGCAACACCCCGCTGCGGCTGTGGAAGCGCTACACCTGGCTGGGCGGCACCCGCGCCCCGCTGATCGTGCACTGGCCGGACGGCATCGCCGCCCGCGGCGAGATCCGCAACCAACTCACCCACGCCGTCGACCTGATGCCGACGATCCTGGAAGCCTGCGGACTCGGAATGCCGGACGTCGTGGACGGGGTGGCGCAGCAGGAGGTCGACGGCCGTTCGCTCATCGGCACGTTCAGCAACCCTGACGCCGAATCGCCTCGTGAGACGCAGTACTTCGAGATGCTGGGCTCGCGGTCGATCATCCACGGGGAGTGGAAGGCGACCACCGACCACGTGTCCCGCGGCGTCCTGGACGAGGAGCGGCTGCTGCTCGGCAGCCGGGACTTCGCAACCGACCGCTGGTCGCTGTTCAACCTCGCCGAGGACTTCGCGGAGGCGCGCGACCTCGCCGACGAACACCCGGAGCTGGTCGAGAAGTTGGAAGACCTGTGGTTCGACGAGGCGGAGCGCAACCACGTGCTGCCGCTCGACGACACGATGCAGGAGCGCCTCGCGGCGCTGATCTTCCCGATGTACGGCCTGCAACCGCGCGGGACCTACCTGCCCGGCGGCGGGCCGGTGCACGAGGAGTCGCTGCCGCCGCTGTTCGGCGGCTTCACACTCACCGCCGACGTCGAGGTTCCGGACGAGGGCGCGGAGGGCGTGCTGTGCGCGTTCGGCGACCTCACCGGCGGGTTCGTGCTGCGGGCGGCGGACGGGCGGCTGAGCTTCACCTGTTCGCGGGCGGGCGAGGTGGACCGGGTCACCGCCGACGCACCGCTGGCCCCGGGCCGCCGCGTGGTCGGCGTACGCTACCGCCCCGGCACCGAAACCCCGGGCACCCTCTCACTGTTGGACGACGGTACGGAGATCGCCTCGGCACCGCTCGGCGGACCGTGGCCCGTGGCGTTCCAGCACGGTGGGGCCGGGCTGTCCGTCGGCAAGGACCACGGCCTCCCGGTGGACCGCGCCTACAGCCCCCCGAACCGCTGGACGGGCACCCTCCACAAGGTCGAGATCGACACCGCCGCCGTCCCGGAGCCGGATCTGGACACGGCCCTGCGCACGGCCCTGCACAGCGACTGACCGCCGGGTTCCGGAGGGAGGGGTGGAATCGGGCGTCCCACCCCTCCCCCGCAGGGGTGGGTGCGTCCACCCTCCCCCGCACCGGTCAGGTCCCGAATTCGCCTTCCTTCAGGGGGCGTTCGTTTCGTCGGCCGTGCGGTACGCCCCCGCCCTCGTGCTCGGCGCGAAGTGGGGGTTCTCCATCACGCCGAGCACACTCCCCTGCGGGTCCAGCACGGTCGCCACGCGGATGCCGCCGCCGACCTCGCGGACCGCGGAATGCGGCTCGGCGCCACGCTCCAGAAGGTGCGCCAGTGCCGCGTCGGCGTCCTCGACACCCCAGTACGTCACCGGCAGCTCACCCAGCAACTCGACCGGCTGCAAGGCGAGTTCGTAGCCTCCGACGTCGAACCCGACGTAGTACGGCTCCGCGAAGTAGGGCTCGAACCCCAACACCTGGGTGTACCAGGCCGTGGCGGCGCCGAGGTCGGTCGCGGGGTATACGACGGTCCGCAGTCCAAGCAGCATCGAAGAACATCCGTTCGCCGGGGGCTCCCACTGTCGCACAGCGCGGCGCCGCCGACGATCATGACCCGGCCGCGCCCGCGGCGTGCCGCAGGCGCGACCACGTCCCGGCCGCGAATCGCGACGCGACTCAGATCGGCCGGTCCCCGACGATGGTCACGCGCTCCATGACGCGCGGGTGGGGGTAGTAGTCGGCACTGGCGTAGTGCTGCGTGGCGCGGTTGTCCCAGAACGCGACGGTGCCGGGGCGCCAGTGCAGCCGGACCTGGTACTCGGGGTGGCGGGCCTGGTCGTACAGGTACGCCAGCAGTTCGGTGCTCTCCGCCTCCGGCAGCCCGACGATGTGGCTGGTGAAGATGCGGTTCACGTAGAGGAGTTTGCGGCCGGTCTCCGGGTGCGTGCGCACCACCGGGTGCGTGACTGCCGGGTATTTGCGCTGCTGGCGCGCGAGTTCGTCGGCCGGTAGCCGCGAGCCGAAGGTGCGGGTGAAGTCGTGGACCGCGTCGAGTGTGTCCAGGCGTTCGCGCGTCTCGGCCGGGAGGCCGTCGTACGCCGCACCCATGTCCGTCCACAGCGTGTCGCCGCCGACGTCGGGCACGAGCACCGCACGGAGGATCGAGCCCATCGGCGGCGTCGTCTCGAACGACGCGTCGGAGTGCCAGACGTTCTCGACCGCCGGGGAGTCCGCGCCGCGGCTGAGGCGCACGACCTCGGGGACGTCGGCCTTGGGCAGGAAGGGATGCACCTCGGGCGTCCCCCACCAGCGGGCCAGATCGCGGTGCTGAGGGGCGGTCAGCTCCTGGTCGCGGAAGAACAGCACCTTCCACTCCAGCAGCGCACGGTGGAGTTCGGCGTGCAGTTCGGCGGTGAGCGGCGCGGCGAGGTCGACGCCGGAGATCTCGGCGCCGATCACCGGAGTGCAGGGGGTGAGGCCGAACAGCCGGTACGGGGCGGTCGGTTCGTACGTTCCCGTAGGGCTCAGCTCGCGGACCGGGACGGCGGACAGGCCGTTGTCGAAGACCGGACGCGGCAGGGTCTTGGCGTTTGTCATGGTGACGTGGTCCTCCGTTGTGGGGCGGTGCGCGCCGCCGCGCTCCGCGTCGCGGCGCGGACCGGTGCGGTGAGCAGCGCGGTCGCGGAGTCGACGAGATCGGCGACGAAGAGGTCGAACGGCATTGTTCGGCTGCCCGGTTGACCGTCGGCGGGCGTGCCTTCCAAGTGCCTTGCGAGCCCGCCCGCGGTGCGGAGCTCGCGGTCGGCGAGCGCGTGCACGACGAACGAGCAGAAGTGGTGCCAGCGTTGCGCGCGGAGCAGCTCGGGCACGTCGGCCGTCAGGTGCCCGGCGCGCCGGAACAGGACGAGGAGCCCTTGCGTGTGCGGACGTTCGCCCAGTTCGGCCGGCTGGATGACGGCCGCGTCAGGGCTGACCGTGTAGGTCGCCTGGACGCAGAACCGCAGGTACCAGCTCGGCGCGCCGCTCTCGCGCAGCAGTTCGGCCATCGGGAGGGTGAACGCCTCGGCGACGGCGTACGGGTCGAACTCGCGCCCGTCGCGGTCGTGGCTCTCGATGAGGGCCATACGACGCGCGTTGATCGGCGCCATGCGGTGCTCGAAGATCGCGTCGACCAGGTCCTCCTTCGCGCCGAAGTGGTACCGGACCGCGTTGGTGTTGCGTTGCCCGGCCTCCACGGCGATCTCCCGCACCGACACCCCGTTGATGCCGCGCTCCGCGAACAGCCGCTCGGCGGCGGCGATCAATTGGAGCCGAGTGGCTGCGACGGTGGTCCTCTCCATAAATCGGAGGTTAACGCAGTTGCGTTAACCCATCAAGGAGGCATTGCAGAAATGCCGAAACCCCGCCGCGGGACGGGGCTCGGGGAGGAAGGACGGGGAGGAGGGACAGGGGAAGGGACACGGCCAGGAGGACGGAACCAGCGGGCGGACGCAGAGCGGGCAGACGCAGGGCCAGCGGACCCGAAGAGGACCACGCAGAGCAGGCGGGCGCGGAGCGGGCACGCGCGGGCGCGGAGCGGGCACGCGCAGAGCGGGCGGGCACGCGCAGAGCGGGCGGGCACAGAGCGGGCACACACAGCGCGGGCCGGCACAGAGCGGGCACACACAGCGCGGGCCGGCACAGAGCGGGCACACACAGCGCGCAGGCGCGGAGCGCGGGCGGGCGACGCCCGCGTGGCCAGAGCTCAGTGCGCGCCCGCCCCCGTACTGCTATCGCGCGTCGGCGTCGCCGCCCGTGGCGTTGGCGATCATGCGCTGGAGCACCCGGACCGTCGTCGCGTAGTCGGCGTCGTCGATGCCCTCGTGGAGGTGCGCCCGCACGGACGGGCCGATCTCCTTCACGCGCAGGCGCGCGGCCTCGCCCTCCGGCGCGATCCGCACCCGCCCATCGGCCTCCTCCGCCAGCCAGCCGCGCGCGACCAGCGCGGCGGACTCCGGCCCGAGATCGTCCTCGGGCAGCAGGTACGTGCTCATCGCGTCGGCCAGTTCGTCCAGCGACTGCGGCCCGCCGTCCGGCGACAGGTCGTCCGGCGACAGATTGCGCAGCAGCCAGAACTGCGGCTGCGTGACCCCCAGCTCCGCCTGGCGGCTGCGGATGTACGCGATGACCTCGCGGTGCGCCAGCCCCGTCCAGTAACCGACCGGTTGCGCGGCCAGCTCGGCGTCGGAGGCGGAGGGGACGGCGGTCGCGGCAGCGGAGACAACAGGTGCGGCGGTGTTCGGCTCGGCGTTCATCGGTGTCCTCCGGTTGATGCGGTCTTCGGCCGGTGCGGCGTGATCATCACGCTAGGCAGCGCACCCCCGGAGCCGCATCAGTAGAACTACGGGAGTGCCGCGACCCCCTCGGCCGGGATCCGCGACGAGGCCGGAGCGACGTGGCCTACACTTCTACAACACTGTAGATTTAAACGCGCTCGGCCGGCCTCCGCCCGGAGCCATGCCATGCCATGCCATGCAATGCCATGCCGAGCACGATGCACGCCGCCGCCGACCGGGAGACCCACATGGCCCTCTGGGACAAGTTCAAGCAGTCCGCGCAGAACATGCAGACCCAGCTCGTCGCGAAGAAGAACGATCTGAAGTCCGGCGCCTTCCGCGACGCCAGCATGGCGATGTGCGCGCTGGTCGCGGCCGCGGACGGCTCGGTCGACCAGGCGGAGACGGCCAAGGTCGCGCAGCTCATCGCGAGCAACGAGGTGCTGCGCAACTTCGACAAGGACGACCTGCACCGCCGCTTCTACGCGCACGCCAACGAGCTCCAGTCGGACTTCCAGCTCGGCAAGGTCCAGGTCATGCAGGTGATCGGCAAGGCCAAGAAGAAGCCGGACGAAGCCCGCGCGGTCATCCAGATCGGCATCGTCATCGGCGGCGCGGACGGCGACTTCGACGCGCAGGAGCGCGCCGTGGTCCGCGAGGCATGCTTCGCCCTCGGCATCGCCCCCGCCGAATTCGACCTCTGAGCCCGCGCCCGGCGCGGCCGAGGCAACCGGCAGTCAGGCCGACCGGGTTCACCGGGTTCACCGGCTTCGGCGAGTTCACCGGGTTCACCACGGGTGCACCCGGGTTCGCCGTTCGTTCGCCTCCCGCATCCGCAGACGCCGGAGGGCGCCGCGTACACCGACGCACGCGACGCCCTCTGCGCCGGCAGCAGCCGCCCGCCGTAGGCGGTGACGGCCGCTCCCTACCGCCCCGTTGCCCCCGTCAGGCCCCGCTGTGTCCCAGACGGTCCATCAGGATCCCCCCGCCGCTGGTCAGTTCCAGTCCGCCGAACTTCCCCGCCTTGGCGTAGACGTACGTGATCGACTCCTGGAGCGGGATCATCAGGAAGTCCCGCGCGGTGGCCTGGGCCAGGCGGGTGTACGCCGCCTTGAGCTGCTCCGGCGTGGTCGCCGTACGGCTCGCCTCCAGGGCCGCGTCCGCCTCGGGCGACGAGTAGTTCAGCCAGTTGCCGGGCGACTTGCTGTGCAGCGCGTTCCACAGCACCGGTTCCGCCGGGGTGGCGAGGTTGTAGTACGCGGCCTGGTAGTCCTTGCCGACCAGCACCTTCGCCATCATCGCGTTGATGTCGACGTAGTCGACCTTGACGTCGATGTTCGGCACCAAGTTCCACTGCTGTTGCAGGTATTCGCCGGTCTTGCCGCTGTTGGTGCTCTGCGGCATCGTCAGCGTCACGTGCAACGGCTTGCCCTCGTCCGCGAGTTGCTTGGCCAGCTCGGCGGCCCTGGCGGTGTCCTGCCGCGGTTCCGGCACCGCGGCCTGGTCGATCTGCGTCGAGGTGACCGCGAACAGACTCTTGGGCGTGACGACCTTGCCGTCGTACATGATCTTGTTGAACGCGACCGGGTCGATCGCGAGGGTGAGCGCCTCGCGCGCCCGCGGGTCGTCCAGCGGTGCCTTGGTCATGTTGAACAGGACCCCGCCGGGCCCGTTCAGCGCCAACTCGGTGACGTCCATCCCGGCGCCCTTGGCCATGACCGCGTTGCGGCTGTCGAGGGTGATCGCCATGTCCGACGTGCCGGTGTCGACGCTGTTGAACGACTGCGTCTGGTCGGTCACCGTCTTGAACACCAGTTCGTCGAGGTACGGCTTCCCGGCCTGCCAGTAGCCCGGGTTGCGGGCGTACGTCTGCTGGGCGCCCTGCTGCCACGACTTCAGCACGAACGGCCCCGCCCCGACCGGCTGGCGGGAGAAGCCCTTGGGGTCCTTCTGGTACGCGGTCGGGGACACGACGTACGCGAGGTTGGCCGCGACGATCTGGTCGAACCGCGCGTTGGGCGCGGCGAGGGTGATGCGCAGGGTGCGCGCGTCCGCGACCTCCGTCGTCACGCCGCGCAGCGAACTGGCGTACAGGGAACGGGTGGCCGGGTCGGCCATGCGGTCCCAGGTGAACTTGACCGCGGCGGCGTCGAGTGCCGTTCCGTCGGAGAACTTCACGCCGTCCCGGACGACGAGCTGCCAGGTACTGCCCCCGTCGGGCGTGGTGAGGGCTTCGGCGAGCTGCGGCTTGATCTCACCGGTCTTGCCGTCCGCATAGACGAGGACGTCGTAGAGCGCGTTGAGCCGCGAGTAGTCGGTGACGCTCGACATCGCCCCGGTGAAGGGGTCGAGGCCGCGCGATTCGGTCACGATGTTGATCGTCAGCGAACCGCCTGCACGGGGGCTCGCGGAGGTCAGGCCGTCCCCGGGGGCGGCGTCGGAGTCGTCCGAGGAACCCCCGCACGCGGCGACAGCCAGCGCGACGGCGGCAAGGACGAGGCCGAGTCTCTTGGTGGTCCGAAGGTGCACTGCACACTCCTAGTCGACCGCACAGTTTGAGAAAACCTCATGTATACAATAGGAAGTAGCGAGGCATGTCCACAGAACCGGAGTGTTGGGTTTCCGGCGCGGGTTTCCGGCGCCGGGTTTTCCGGCGCGGGATTTCCAGGGTTGGATGTCGCCGACCGGATACGCAACGCACATCCAGGAGGTCGTGATCACTACTCGTCCGGGCAGGCCGCGAACCGGGCGCGGCTCCGTGGGGCCGGACGGCCTCTCCCGCCCCACCAGCGCGCACCAGGTCGCCGAATACATCCGGCAGCTCATCTTCGACAACCACCTGCACACCGGCGACCGTGTGCCGCAGGACGAGATCGCCGCCGAACTGCGGGTCAGCCGCGTCCCGGTGCGCGAGGCGGTGATCGCCCTCGACCGCGAGGGCTGGGTCACCAGCGAGCCGCACCGCGGGGCGTTCGTCAACGGGCTGGACGAGAACTCCACCCGCGACCACTACGGCATGCTCGGGCTGCTGTACGGGTACGCCGCACGCCGCGCCGCCGAGCGCGGCACCGACGAGGACATCGCGGCCCTGGAGGAGCGGCACCAGGCCCTCCAGGCAGCCACCGACGTCGACGAGTTCTTCGACCTGAACAACGCGTTCCTGCGTACGCTCCTCACCATGGCCCGGTCGCGCCGGATGACGGCGATGGCACGGGTGTTCACCACGAACCTGGTGCCGGGCAACTTCTTCGCCGAGGTGCCCGGCGTGATGGCGGTCCAGATGCGCGGGCTGCGCGTGGTGATGAAGGCGGTGAAGAACCGCGACGGGATGAAGGCGCAGCAGCAACTCGCCGACATCATCGGCGGGCAGGCGGACAACGTGGTGCAACTGCTCAAGAGCCGGGGGCTGTTGGCCCAGTGACGGGAGTCGCCGGTGGCGGGGGG
>NZ_JBPKBH010000002.1:622113-629655 GCF_051388915.1 Yinghuangia sp. YIM S09857
GGCGCCGGCGACTCCCGCGTCACCGGCCGTCGGGCCGCGTCCCGATGATCCCGGCTTCCTCCAGAGCCGCCAACTCGGCGTCCGTCAGTCCGAGCAGGCCGCCGAGCACATCGGCGTTGTGCTCTCCGAGTTGCGGGGCTGGACTGCGGTGGCGCGGCTCGTCGCCGTTCGCCCAGCGGGCCGGGAACAGCGGCAGTTCCAGGCGTCCGGCGACCTCGTGGTCGACCTCCCGGAAGAATCCGCGGGCCCGCAACTGCGGGTTGTCGCCCGAGCGTTCGGCCGGGACGACCTCGGCTGCGGGGACGCCGAGCCGGAGCAGTTCACCGACCGTGGCTGCCCGCTCCCGGGTTCGCAGGACCTCCGCCAGCCAGGCGTCGAGGCGGTCGTGCGCCGTGTGCCGGGCCTCCGCGTACGCGAGTTCGTCGGGCACGGCCCAGGCCGGGTGGCCCAGCAGTGCGACCAGTTGCTGCCACTGCCCGTCGTCCTCGACCGAGAGCGCGAGGTAGCCGCCGTCCGCGCCGCAGCGGTACGCGCCCTGCGGGGCCGCCGACGCCGAGCGGTTGCCGCGTCGTTCGGTGAGTACGCCGTT
The DNA here is from genome assembly GCF_051388915.1 of Yinghuangia sp. YIM S09857. Lineage (NCBI taxonomy): Bacteria > Bacillati > Actinomycetota > Actinomycetes > Kitasatosporales > Streptomycetaceae > Yinghuangia > Yinghuangia sp. YIM S09857. The sequence goes on from NZ_JBPKBH010000002.1 coordinate 622,703, forward strand.
CGCGCTCCACTCCGCGACCTGCTGTGCGGTGACGCTCAACGCCGCGTCCATCAGCGGCGCTTCGATGCGCAGACCGCGACCGGTCGTGCGTCGCAGACGGATTGCCGCGAGGACCGCGAACGCGGCGTGCAGGCCCCCGAGGGGGTCGCAGACCCCGCGCGGGACCATCGGAGGTCCGTCCGGGTGACCGGTGATGTAGGCGAGGCCGGCTGCCTGCTCCATGTTCTGCGCGAAACCCGGCTGGTCGCGCCACGGTCCGGTGAGCCCCCACGCGGGCATGCGCGCGACGATCAGGTCCTGGCGTTCGCCCGGCTCCGGGAGCAGGCCGAACCGCTCGACGACGCGCGGCGAGTAGTTCTCGATGAAGATGTCGCACACGTCGAGCAGTCGGCGCGCGAGCGACACGCCCTCGGGCCGGGTCAGGTCGAGGGTGATGCCGCGCTTTCCGGTGTTGACGCTGTGGAAGAGCGGGGCGCGCTCCCAGGGCCGGTCGTCGGAGGTCGCGTACGCCGAACTCAGCCGCGTGCCGTCCGGGCGCTGAGTCGACTCCAGTTTGACGACGTCGGCGCCGAGCCAGGCCAGTATCTGCGTGACGCAGGGACCCGCCCAGTACGAGGTGAAGTCGAAGACGCGGAGCCCGTCGAGCGGCAGCGGCGGGGCCGGGCCGTCCCCCGGCACCGCGTCCGTATCGGCGGCGACCGGCGCGACCGAAGGCAGGCTGTCTCCGACGGTCCGGAACTCCTCGGTGTGTGCTCCGCGTTCGGGTGCCTCGCGAGGCGGTCGCGGGGCCAGGCCCGCGATGCGGTACGGCACGACGGGTCGCAGGAACCCCAGACCCGGGTGCGGCACGAAGCTCCCCCGGGCACGCATGTGGTCGAACTCCGGGGTGTCGCGGCCGTTTCCGACCGGCGCGACGGGGATCTTGCGGCGCCGCGCCTCCGCGGCGACCTCCGCCGTCGTACGCGTCCGCGCCCAGGCGTCGATCTCGGGCCCGAGTTCGGCGGCGTGCAGGCCGCGCCGGTTGGCGCGCGAGTACTCCGGGTGGTCGGCCCACTCCGGGTGCCCGACCATGTCGGCGAACGCGCGGAACTGCGGTGCCGAGTTGGTGGCGAAGCCGACCCAGCCGTCCGAGGTCCGTACGACCGACGGGAGTTCGGTGTAGAGGCGCGGTGGGCCGGGCGGGACCGGTTCCGGCGCCAACTGGTCGGCGACCGCCATGAAGCTGTTGAAGACCAGGGTCGCGACTTCGAGCATGGACACGTCGACGTGATCGCCGCGTCCGGAGGCGTCGGCCGTCAGGAGGACGCCGAGTGCGCCGACCGCGGCGACGACGCCCGAGGCCCAGTCGGTGGTTTCGCCGCCGACCGCGAGCGGGCCGCTCTCCGCGTCGCCGCGGCGCCCGGACGAGCCGCCCCACGCCTGGAGGGTGAAGTCGTTGCCGGGAAGTCCCGCCCAGGGTCCGGTGGTTCCGAAGGGACTGACCGTGACCACCACGCAACACGGGTTGGCCGCACGGAGCTTGGCGACGTCGGCGCCGCCCGGAAGCGTGCCGTCCGGACGTACCGCGCCGACGATGACGTCCGCCCACTCGACCAGTCGGTCGATCGGCCCGGTGTCGGCGGCGGCCGCGACGGAGCGCTTCCCCTCGTCGAGGTAGTGCCACATCGGTTCGCGCCCCCGGGCCAGCGCGGCGGCGTCGGTCTCGACCTGGACGACGTCGGCGCCCGCGTCGCCCAGCAGCTTGGCGCAGTAGGCGGCGGCCACTCCCCCGGCGAACTCGACAACCCGCAGCCCGGCCAACGGCAGCGAGGATTCCCGCGCGTCTTCGCCGCATCCCGGGCCCTCGTCCCCGCTCACACCTCCACCCCCAGTCCCCTCTGCATCCCCGCCCCGCCCATAACGCGCCCCGTCCTGCACGCCCCCGCGCTCCCGCCTCGCCTCGCGCCCGCCCGCACGCTCGCCCCCGTCCGCACTCTCCCCCATTACTCCGTCCAGTCCGTCTTGCGGTCCGCGCGCGTGGGCTGGCGGCCGGTCCGGAAGGGCGACAGCTCGGCGTCCGCCATCAGGAACCGGTGGACGGAGGTGAGCCCCGAGTAGAAGTCCCGGCGCCAACGCCCCAGTTCGGTATCCGCGCGTTCGGCCTTCTCGGCTTCGGCCCACTGCTCCCAGGTCGGAATCGCCCACAGCAGGAACGCCTCGGAATCGCCGGTCATCGCCGTCTCCCATGCGCCGGCGAGCACCCAGCCGTGCTTGGACAGCAGCGGCTCGCCGCGCTCGGCGACGCGTTCGAGCAGCTCGCGGGCCTTGCCCGGAGTGGTGCGCAACTGCTCGTGGGCGTACGTCTCACCGCGCACCCCGTCCGCGCACAGCTCCTCGATCGTGCGCGTCCACGGCGCCGGGACCAGCAGGCGGTCCTCGCCGTGGGACCGGAACTTCGCGGCCTCGGACCACCACTTGGCGAGCGCCGGGTCCTGGAGGCCCGCGCCGGTGAACTCCTGGCGGAACGACGCGGCCATGCCATCGAAGCCGTCTTCCTCCCAGAGGTTGACGACCGACGGCCAGTCGCGCGTCGTCCCGACCACGCCCCAGACGCCGTAGCAGAGTTGGTGACGTTCCTCCTGGGCGATCGGGCTCCAGTTGGCGGTCATGTGGTGCATGTAGTTGGCGCGATTGTGGCCGATGATGTCGATGAACTCGTGGATGTAGATCTTGTCGTTGGCCATCGTGCGTCGTCGCTCCCCGGCAGTCCCCGGCGTCCGGCGGAGTCCGGCGCCGCGTCGCGGCCACTTCAGCATGAGTTGATATTGTATTCAATACATACTGGCCGACCTGCACTACGATTGTATATATGATACAAGCGCGCATAGACGACGGAGTCGGCGTCATCACCCTGGACGACGCGGCCCACCGCAACGCCCTCACCCCCGCGCTGAGCCTGGCCCTCGCGGACGGCGTCGGCGACCTCCTCGGCCGCGGCGCCCGCGCCCTCGTGCTGACCGCCGCCCCACCGGTGTTCTGCGCCGGGGGCAGCCTCGACGAGTTGGAGAAGGGCCCGGCTCTCGACCTCGACGCCGCGTACGCCGGCCCGGCCGCACTCGCCGCCGCGCCCGTCCCCACCCTCGCCGCGGTCGACGGCCCGTGCCTGGGCGCCGGCGTGAACCTCCCGCTGGCCTGCGACGTCATCCTGGCGACACCGCGCGCGGTGTTCGATACGCGCTGGCTGGACGTCGGCATCCACCCCGGCGGCGCGCACCTGTGGCGGCTCGAACAGCGCGTGGGGCGGCAGACCGCCGCCGCCATGGTCCTGTTCGGCGCGACGTTGAAGGGCGAGCAGGCGGTCGCCCGCGGACTCGCGTTCGCCTGCGTCGCCTCCGACGACCTGATGCGCGAGGCCGCGGCGCTGGCCGGGCGGGCGGCGAGGCGCGATCCGGAGCTGGTATGGCGGACCAAGGCCACGCTGGCCGCGAACGACTCGGTCTCCGGCCCCGCCGAGGCACACGAACTGGAGCGCGCCGCGCAACTGTGGTCGCTGTCGCGCGAGGGATTCGCCGAGCACGTGAAGGCGGTCCGCGCCCGGCTCGCGGCACGCGGCTGATTCCCGCCCCAGCGAGAACCTCGTTTTCATTTTTTGACCTCGTTGCCGCGCCGCCGGCGGCCGCGAGCGGGCACGCGACGCTAGACTGCGCTGCGTGTCGACGAGTGAACTCCCCCCGCGCGCCCTGGAGGGCATGACGCGGGCCCAGCTCGCGCGGCGGGCGCGCATCACCGACGCGGTGATCGAGCTGGTCGCCGAGTCGGGCCCCGACGTCCTCCAGATGCGGGACGTCGCGGCTCGCTCCGGCATCTCGCTCGGCACCATCTACCGGTACTTCTCCTCCAAGGAACACCTGCTTGCGGCGGCCGTCGCCGACTGGCAGGAGCGCCTGACCCACCAGGTCCTGGCCGAGATGGGGTCGAGCCGGGCGAACCGCCTGGCCGACTCGGGCCCGGAGGAACGCGTGCTGCGCTACGCGCGCCGCGAGCTGCGCGCGTTCCAGCGGCACCCGCACTTCGCCCGCCTGACGGTGGCGATGGTCTCGTCGGCCGACCCGTACGCCAGCGAGATGATCGCGCGCATGCACGTCTCGTCGGACGAGGCCATGGCCGCGCTGATGCACGACGTCCCGGCCGAGCAGGCGCGGACCATCCAGGTGGCGGTGCAGGCGGTCGTCCTGACCGGGCTCGTGGCCTGGGTGACCGACCGCAAGACGTGGCCGGACGTCCTCTCCGACCTCGAACGCGTCACGCACCGCGTCTTCGCGGGGATCTGACAACCGCCCGCCGACAAACGGCGCTGCCGACTCGGCACTGCCTGCGGCGCCCTGTCGGCAAAGCCCTGCGCACTGGGCCCGGCCGACCAGGATCCGACACCTGGATCCGTCCCGGCCCCACCCCACTCTGCGCGGCACCCCTGCACGCCCCCAGGGGACCGCCAACCGTTGACCAAACAGGAATCGTGTTCTAGTTTCGTCGCGTCGTGAGCCGCCCGGGCCATCGGCGCGTCCGCGTACGCCCGGCCGCACGCGGCACCGCCCGGCACCAATCCCGCAGCGGGGAACGGCGGCTGTCGAGCGGCGTACCCGGACCAACTGCGCACACGGAGATGAGGGGGCGCGCATGCTGCCCGAGGACTTCCGAGCATTCGACGCGGACAACCACTACTACGAGGCGCTCGACGCCTTCACCCGGCACCTGGAGCCGGAGTTCCGCAAGCGCTGCATGCAGTGGGCGCAAGTGGACGGCAAGACCCGGCTCCTGGTCGGCGGCAAGGTCAACAAGTTCATCCCGGACCCGACGTTCTCGCGGCTGGCCCGGCCCGGCGTCCTGGAGAACTGGTTCCGCGGCACCGCCACCGGCTCGCTCATCGAGCAGTTCGGCGAACTGGAGCCGACCCGCCCCGAGTACCGCGAGCGCGACGCGCGGCTCGCCGCAATGGACGAACTCGGCCTGGACGGCGCGATGTTCTTCCCCACGCTCGGCGTCGGCATGGAGCAGGCGCTGATCCACGACATCCCGGCGTTGTGCGCCGCGTTCCGCGCGTTCAACCGCTGGCTGGACGAGGACTGGGGATTCGCCTACCGGGAAAGGATCTTCGCGGCCCCGTACTTCACCCTCGCCGACCCGGACAACGCGGTGCGCGAACTCCAGTGGGCGCTCGACCGGGACGCCCGGGTGATCGTCATGCAGTACGGCCCGATCCGCACCGACCGCGGCTGGACGTCCCCCGGCGACCCGGCACTGGAACCGTTCTGGGCGCTCGCCGCCGAGGCCGGGATCACCGTCGTCTACCACGGCGGCAACAGCGCGTACGCCCAACTCGTGTCGTGGTGGGGCGAGTCGCACGAGATGGAGGCGTTCCGCGCGACGCCGATGCGCGGCCTGATCAGCCCCGAGCCGATCGCGGACACCATCGCGGCGCTCCTCTCGTACGGCGTCCTCGCCCGGCACCCGCGGCTGCGGATCGCGGCGATCGAGACCGGGGCGGACTGGATCCCGCCGCTGTTCCAGCGCCTGAAGAAGTCGTACTCGCAACTGCCGCACGCCTGGGCCGAGGACCCGCGCGAGACGCTGCGCGAGCGGCTGTGGGTCTCGCCGTTCCACGAGAACGACCTCACCGCGCTGCGCGAGGTGATCGGCGTGGACCGCATCATGCTGGGCTCGGACTGGCCGCACACCGAGGGCATCGCGCGACCGCTGGACTTCGCGAAGGACCTGGACGCGGCGGGCTTCGACGCCGACGAGCAGGTGCGGGTGATGCGGACGAACGCCGAGTCCCTGGTGCGGCGCCTGCCCTGACGCCCGCTCAGCCCAGATCAGCTCTCCGACCAGCTCCGCCACTCTGCCCCGAGGAGATTCGGCACGATGGTGTTCCCCACGGATGTGCCGATCGTCGACACGATGATCGGCTTCCCGCACGAAGGCTGGGACCAGTACGAGTTCATCCGCCGCCAGACCAAGGACCGCGAGTCGCGCGAGTCCTTCGACTTCCCCGCCGAGTACATGTTCAAGGGTGTGCCGAAGGACCTGCCCACCGACGACCCCGTCGGGTTCACCGTGCACGAGATGGACCGCTTCGGCATCAGCCACGGCCTGATCGGGGTCGGCGACGAGACCTCGCGCGAGGCGTTGCGGCGGCATCCGGACCGGTTCGTGCCGGCCTCCAACATCGACCCCAATACGGGCATGGAGGGCATCAGGCAACTCGTCAGTGAGTACCGGGAGTTCGGCGTCCGGGCGGTGGGTTGCTTCCCGTCCGGGACGTTCCCGCAGGTACCGATCAACGACAAGAAGATGTACCCGTTCTACGCCAAGTGCGTGGAGCTCGACATACCCGTCTTCATCTGCGCCGGAGTTCCGGGCCCGCGCCTGAAGTTCGCGGCGCAGCACGTCGAGCTCATCGACGAGGTCATGTACGACTTCCCGGAGTTGGTCATGGTGACCCGGCACGGTTGCGAGCCGTGGGTCGACCTCGCGGTCAAACTGATGCTCAAGTGGCCCAACCTGTACTACTCGACGTCCGCGTTCGCGCCGCGCTACTACCCGCAGGCGATCGTCGACTACGCCAACACCCGTGGCGCGCACAAGATCCTGTACGCGGGCTACTTCCCGATGGGCCTCACCCTCGACCGCATCTTCGGCGAACTCCCGGGCGTGGGCTTCAAGGACGAGGTGTGGCCGCAGTTCCTCGGCGGCAACGCCCGCCGCATCCTCAAGCTCGACCCGCAGTAGCATCCGCCCTCAGCTCACCCGACGACCACACCAACCAACAGGAGTTCCCATGGAGTTCGGCGTCTTCCTACAGGGTTACAACCCGGGCTTCCGACGCGAGGGCAATCCGAACGCCGAGCACGAGGCGTTGATGAACGACATGGCGTACGCGATCGCCGCCGACAAGGCCGGGTTCAAGTACGTGT
>NZ_JBPKBH010000003.1:0-49238 GCF_051388915.1 Yinghuangia sp. YIM S09857
GGCCAGGGCCCCGGCGCCTGGCCGGTCTGCTCCGTCAAGGCGGGCCTGACCAAGAACAGCGGCACCCCGTCCATCAACACCGGCGGGTCGCAGAGCTCGGGCAAGACCACCACGCAGACCGCGCCGAAGACGTCCTCGCAGCCGTCCTCGGGTGCGAAGCTCACCGAGGACACCAAGCCGGCCGCCCCCAAGCCGGCCGCGCAGCCCGAGGCGAAGACGCAGCAGGCGCCGGCCAAGCCGGCCAAGCCCGCGCCGTCCGCGAGCACCGCCAAGGCCGATTACACGGTCGTCGTCGGCGACACCCTGTTCAAGATCGCCCGGGCGCACGACGTCACCGGCGGCTGGCAGAAGCTGTACGACCTCAACCGCGGCGTCGTCGGCGGCAACCCGAACCTGATCTTCCCGGGTCAGAAGCTCGCCCTGGGCGGCCAGTCCACCGCGGCGCCGGCCGAGAAGCCCGCCCCGGCCAAGCTGACCGAGGACACCCCGGCGAAGCCGGCTCCCAAGCCGTCCACCTCCTCGTCGTCCACGAAGCCCTCGGGCGCGAAGCTGACCGAGGACAAGGCCCCGACGGCCAAGAGCGACAGCGCCAAGCCGAGCACGAGCTCGAACGCGGCCAAGCCGTCGAGCGGCAACTCGTCGTCGAGCGAGGCGTCGTCGTCCGGCTACGTCCGTCCGGTCCCGGGTGCGGCGAGCGGGTCGTACGGCCGCTCGGGCTCCATGTGGTCGAACGGCCACACCGGTGAGGACTTCCGCGCGTCGGCCGGCACCAAGGTCAGCGCCGTCACCTCCGGCACCGTGGTCTCCGCGGGCTGGGGCGGGGCGTACGGCAACGAGGTCGTCATCAAGCACGCCGACGGCCGCTACACGCAGTACGGCCACATGTCGAAGATCTCCGTTTCGGTCGGCCAGAAGGTGTCGACCGGCCAGCAGGTCGGCCTCGTCGGCTCGACCGGCAACTCGACCGGCCCGCACCTGCACTTCGAGGTGCGCACCGGCCCGAACTACGGCTCGGACATCAACCCCCTCGCCTACCTCCGCGCCCACGGCGTGAACGTCTGATCCCGCTGCACGGATCGGTCGAGGTGAGCTCGCCGTCGCGCGAAGGCGTGCGGTAGAGATGTGAAGCAGTACGCGGCAGGCCCCGGGCCCTTTGGTCCGGGGCCTGCCGCGTTTGCGGGTGGGTAACCTCGGTCTACGGCTGGGATTTGCCGGGGGTGGGACGCGTGGTCTTTGCGACGTCGGCACGCGGGGGTGGGGGCGAGGTCGCCTGCCCTGTTGGCCTGCTCGGGGCGGGAGTCGGGACCGGGGGTGAGCTCGGCGCGCTGGTTGCGGCGGGCTCGGCGGCCGTGTCGGTGAAGGACGTGCGGGGCGCGCCCGCGCCGGCCGTACCGGCGACGTTGGCGACGGCGGGACCGCCGCGTACCGGCAGCGCCTCGGCCCCCTCGGGGGTGACACGCGTGGCACCGATGTAGTCGGGCTTGTCGATCTTGCCGAAGCGGATGACCTCGCCGGTGTAAGGCGCGTGGATCATCATGCCGCCGCCGACGTAGATGCCCACGTGGTGGATGCTGCGGGGATCCTTGAGGTCGTACGCGAAGAACACCAGGTCACCGGGCAGCAGTTCGGCGCGGCCGGGGTGCCGGCCGGCGTTCCACTGGTCGTTGGCGACGCGCGGGAGCTTGATACCGACCTTCTGGTACGCCGCCTGGGTGAGGCCCGAGCAGTCGAAGCGCCCGCGGTGGGCGGCGGTGCCCTCGCCGCCCCAGAGGTAGGGCGTACCGAGCTTGGACTGTGCGAACTCGATGGCCCCGACGGCGAGGACAGACGGCGGCAGCGGGGCCTTCACCGCGCCGAAGCTCTGCTCCAGCGAGCGGATGTTCTTGACGTAGTTGCGGGTCTCCTTGTATGGCGGGATCCCCTTGTACTGGATGACGCGGTAGGCGCCCGCGTTGTAGGCCGCGAGCATGTTGTCGGTGCGGTCCCCCGGTACGGAGGCGATCGACTTGGAGAGGGCGCAGTCGTACTTCGCGGCGGAGGGGATCGCGTCGTCGGCGTCGAAGGGGTCGCGGCGGCCGTCGCCGTCGCCGTCCGTGGACCACTGGGGCCAAGTGCCGGGCATGAACTGGGCGATGCCCTGGGCGCCGACGGGGCTGACGACCTTCGGGTCGAAGCCGCTCTCCTGGTAGAGCTGGGCGGCGAGGAGTGCCGGGGAGATCTCCGGGCAGAGGCGGCCCCAGCGTTCGATCGCGCCCTGGTAGGCGGCGGGCACCGTTCCGGGCGCGAGCGGTACGTGGTCGCCTCCGCCGGAGGGCGCGGGCGTTCCGGACATGCCGCTGACCGCGACGGCGAGCAGGCCGACGAAGCCGAACGGGACGGCGACGCCCATCCCGACGGCAATACGTGCCTTACGCATGCGCGGTCGGGGGCCGCACGGGGAAAGACCTCATGGAACGGGACACCATCCGGGACAACACGGGACCGGCCGGTAATTCGGTCGGAACCTGCGGGGTGCGGCGACGGGCAGGGACCGCGCACGCGTCGTGCTCCCGCCATTGTGCGCGCCATGATTGCTCTGCGCAATCACCCGTGATACACAGAGTGAGCGGACTGTCTCTCGGGGGTGGTGGCCCGAACGGTGTCGTCAGGACAGAATAATCGAGTGGCACACAGCCCCCGCTCCACCCGGCGGGGGTAATTCGAGAAGCCCAGTCGGGGGCGGTGAACGGCATGTTCCTAGCAGCAGACGGCAACATTGATGAGATTATCGGCGGGATTGCCCCGGAATGGGGCCCTTTCGCCTCGCTTGGCGCTGAGGCCCGCACCATGGTCCAGGTGGTCATGGCCGCCGCGATCCTGATCTGCCTCGCCATCGCCATCTGGGGCGCGGCCAAGCAGCGGATAGGGGCAACGGCCTTGCGCGACACGTTCAGTGCCGAGCAGGGCAAGGGACTGATCATCGCCGGGCTCACCGGCGTGTTCATCATCGGATCACTGGGCACCCTCTTCACGATCATCTACGGGATGGCGATCTAGACCGGGCCCTCCCGAATTTGCCGACCCGAGGTGGCTCACGTGGCGTACGCCTGCCCGCAGAACTCCCAAATTGCGACGTATGCCCGAAGATCGCAGTCTCTTTCGGTGAAAATCGGGAACACCGGGTCTTACTCATCAGAACGGAATGAATTACCCGCGGATTCCGCTCCCGCCCGGGGAGGGGTCCGCCCATGAGTGACGAGTTGCCGCGGACGCGCACGCTGCTGCCGCCGCGCAACGACAGCGCCGGTGCCCCGGAGCGGCGGCGCAATCCCGTGCTGTCCGGGATCGGCGTGGTCGTCGTGATCATGGTGGTCGTCCTGACGCTCGCATACGCGAGTCGGCGCGGTGGCGGCGAGACGCCCCCCGGAGCGGAGAACGCCGGCACCTCGCAGGACAACGCGCCCACGACCGCGGCGGCTCCCCCGGCCGCAGCCGTTGCCGGCGTCCCGGTCGGGTACGCGCGCACCCGCGACGGCGCGCAGTCTGCCGCCGCCAACTACTCGACCGCGTACGGCTCTTCCGCGATGTTCAAGCCCGCGTCCCGCCGCGCGGTGATCGCCGCGCTCGCCGCGCCCACCGCGAAGGACGGCCTCCAGACGCGCGCGGACAGCGCGTTCGCGGCGCAGAACACCCTGTTCGGCCTGGACGCGGAGGGGAACCCGCCGAAGGGCCTCACCTTCGTCTGCCGGGCGCTTCCGGTCGGCACCAAGGTGGCGGCGTACACACCCGATACCGCCACCGTCGAGGTGTGGGGCGCGGGTCTGATCGGCCTCGCCGGGACGGGCTCGACGAAGCCGGTCACCGAGGCGTGGACCACCACGACGATGCGGCTGTCCTGGGCGGACGGCGACTGGAAGCTCGTCGACTTCAGCCAGAAGGAGGGGCCGACCCCGGTCAGCGGCCTACAGGGCGCATCGGGTGCGGAGGAGATCGCGCAAGCGGTCAGGGACTTCGAGGAACTTCGCTATGCACGTTAGCCCCTGTCTCCAGTCTCCCACTCCGGTCATCCCACGTGGCAGCGCTGTCGGGACGGCATCACGGCCAGCCCCCTCCCTCGCCACCAACCGCCCGGAACTCCCCTGCCGGCACTGGGCGATGCCCGACAAGGACAACGCCTCCCAGCACCGACCGGCCCGACACCGTTCCCGAGGCGCGGAGCGGAAGTCCGCTTCCACGCCGCTCTTCTGGGGCAAGGTCTTTGGGGTGGCTTCGGTGGGGACCGGGCTGGCGCTGGCCGGTGGGGCCACGGCGATCGGGGCGCCGGTCCCTTCTCCAGGCCCCGGGGCGCCCGCGGTGCCTGCCGTGCCCAGTCCCGCGGTCAGCCCACCCCCGCAAGGAGGCCAGGCCCAGGCGTATTGCGACATGCTCACCGGCCCGGCGAAGACGTACTGCCAGAGCGGCGATGCGGGGGCGCCGGTCGGGGTGCCGGGGAATCCGGTGCAGACGGCGGGGTTTGTGGCGGATCCGCTGGGGTCGATCGCGAAGGGGTGTGCGGACGCCGCGACGTGGATTCTCAACCAGTTGGCCCACGCGGTGAACGACACGACGCAAGTGGACTTCACCAACGCGGGGTTCCTGCGGCAGTACGCGGTGGTCTTCGCGGCGTCGACGTTCCTGACCCTCCTCCTCTGGATGCTCGCCGTGGCCAAGCGGGCCGTGCGCGGGGCGTCCATCACGACGGCAATCACCGAGGCGGTCGGGTACCTGTGGCTGGCGGTGACCGCCTCCGCGTTCACGCCGCTGACGCTGTATCTGGCGGTGTCGCTCACCGACGGGTTGACCGCGGCGATCGCGTCCGGCACGCAGCAGGACACCGACCGGTTCCTCGGCGGGTTCGCGAAGGCGCTTGATCCGAACGCCGGTCTGGGCGGCGGCCCGGTGATGCTGATCTTCGTGTCGTTGTTGTCGATGGCCGCCGCCGCGGTGCTGTGGATCGAGCTGCTGATCCGCGCGGCGATGCTGTACGTGGGCGCGATGCTCGGAACCGCCGTGTATTCCGGCTTGGTCGACAAGGCGATGTGGCACCATGTCCGGCGTTGGGCGGGAATCATGGCGGCCGTACTGCTCGCGAAACCGGTCGTCGTCATCGTGTTGGGCCTGGCCACCGCCGTATCGTCGAACGGCGGACCGAACGGTGGTCGGCAGGATGCGTTTTCGGCGGTGTTGAGCGGGTTGGCCATCATGGTGTTGTCGATCTTCGCGAGTGTGCTGATCTACCGCTTCGTGCCGAACCTGGGCGACGACATGGCGCAGTTGCACAACAGCCGCCGTGCGTTGACCGGTTCGGGCGTGGCGGGGATGGTGAGCGGACCCGCGAACTTCATGAAGCAGGGGATCCGCGCGCACGCGGGGCGCGGTCAAGACGGCGGGGGCCGGCCGGCTCCGGCCGCGGCGGGAGCCGCGGTGTCCTCGGGCATCGCGGCGCACGGCCAGCGCGGTGGCGGCGGTACGGGGGCCGGCACCGCGGCACCACCCCCGGCAAGCCCGGGCAACACGCCGCACGCCAGGACCGGGAACGAGGCTTGACCATGACCACACAGCCCATCCACCGACGCCGCACGTTCCTCATCGGCAAGGCCAAGCCGACGGCCGTCATCGGCAAGAACCGCGAGCCGGGCGAGATCTTCCTGATCATCGCGGGCGGCGGCCTCGGACTGCTGTGGGGCCTTCTGGTCCCGGTGTTGGTCGTGCGCATCGTCGGCCTCGCCGGGTTCCCACTGATCGCGTTCTCCGCGGTCTACATGCCGTACAAGCAGCGCACGTTCTACAAGTGGTTCGAGATCAACCGGAACTACAAGCGCACGCTCAAGCGCGGGGCCCGCTACCGCTCGGCGGTGATGGAGGCCGGGACGCGCCTGGACGGGGCCGGGGTCGCGGTCGGCTCGCCGCCCGGGATCGGGCGGCTGACATGGCTGAGCGTGCCGTTCGGGCCGGACGAGCTCGCGGTACTGATGCACCTGGAGCGGCGTACGGTCACCGCCGCCATCGAGATCGAGGGCCCCGGCGTGGGGCTGCGCGACTCGGAGGACCAGGAGGCGCTGGTCGAGCGGTTCGGCACGCTGCTGAAGCATGTGGCCAACGGGGACGGCTTCGTGACGCGGCTTCAGATCCTGGCGCGGACGATGCCGGCCGACCCCGACGCGCACGCGAAGGACGTCGCGCGGCGCGGAGACGCGAACGCCCCGCGCTGGGTGAAGGATTCGTACGACCAGCTCCAGTCGATGGTGTCCACGTCGAGCGAACAGCACCGCGCGTACCTGGTCGCCTGCATGCACTACAACCGCGACCTGGCCGCCGAGTCCTCGGTGATGGGCAAGGGCGACAAGGGCCTCGGCGTGGTCATGGCACGTGAACTCACGGACGTGTGCGCGCGGTTGGCGGAGGCGGACATCCGGGTGCGGCAGCCGATGAACGAGGCGCGGCTGGCCTCGCTGATCCATTCGATGTACGACCCGGAGCACCAGATCGACCAGTTCGACGGCATGCGCGCGCGGTACGCGTGGCCGGCCGAGCTGGACGCGACGCACCCCAACTACCTCCAGGCCAAGACGCGCGAGTCGGAGACGTCCCGCCCCTGGTGCCACGCGACGGCGTGGGTCAAGGAGTGGCCGCTGACCCCCGTCGGCGTCAACTTCCTGGCGCCGCTGCTGGTGCACACGCCGGACGTGATCCGGACGGTGGCCGTCACGATGGACCTGGAGCCGACCGACATCGCGATCGAGCGCATGCTGACCGAGAAGACCAACGACGACGCGGACGCGGCCCGGGCGGCGAAGATGAACCGCACGGTCGACCCCCGCGACCTGGCCCACACCGGCCGGGTGGACCAGCGCGGCGAGGACCTCGCGGGCGGCGCGGCCGGGGTGAACCTGGTCGGCTACATCACGGTGTCCTCGCGCGATCCCGAGCAACTGGCGCGCGACAAGCGCACGATCCGCGCGTCGGCGGGCAAGTGCTTCCTCAAACTGGAGTGGTGCGACCGCGAGCAACACCGGGCGTTCGTGAACACGCTCCCGTTCGCCACCGGCATCAAGAGGTGACGCCATGACCGGCATCATGTCGCTACTGACCGAGGGGTTCTCCAGCTTCCTGTTCGGCAGGCCGGAGACGCAGCGGCTCCCGGTGCGCACCTCGACGGGGCAGGCGCAGGCGGTCTACCTGCCGACCGCGGCGCCCGGGCTGGGCGACTCCGGGGTGATCATCGGACGCGAGGTGTACTCCGGCAAGGGCTACGTCTACGACCCGTTCCAGCTCTACGGCCAGCAACTGCCCGCCCCGCACTGGCTGGTGCTCGGCGAGTCGGGCAACGGCAAGTCGGCGCTGGAGAAGACGTACGTGCTGCGTCAACTGCGCTTCCGGGACCGCCAGGTGGTGGTCCTGGACGCACAGGGCGAGGACGGCGTCGGCGAATGGAACCACATCGCGGAGGCGCTGGGCATCAAGCCGGTGCGGCTGGACCCGACGGACGCGGGCAGCGACGGCGTACGCCTCAATCCGCTCGACCCCGCGATCACCTCGACCGGCCAACTCGCGCTGCTGCGCACGATCATCGAGGTGGCGATGGGCCGCCCGCTGGAGGAGCGGGCCGGGTACGCCCTGAAGGCCGCGCACGTGCACGTCGTGCGGACGGTGACCGATCGTCAGCCGATACTCCCGGACGTCGTCGACGCGCTGCGCAACCCGACCAAGGAGTCGGCGGACCTGCTGAGCCTGGACCTCGCGGATGTGCGCATCTGGGGCCTGGACGTCGCGCTGGTGCTCGACCGCCTGGTCGACGGCGACCTGAAGAACATGTTCGAGGGCCCGACCACCACGGGCATCGACCTGGACGCGCCGCTCATCATCTTCGACCTGTCGCACATCGACCGGAACTCGATCGCGATGCCGATCCTGATGGCGATCGTCGGGGTGTGGCTGGAGCACACGTGGATCCGGCCGGACCGGGTCAAGCGCATCTTCCTGGTGGAGGAGGCGTGGCACATCATCAACAGCCCGTTCGTCGCGCAGTTGTTCCAGCGGTTGCTGAAGTTCGGCCGGCGGCTGGGCCTTTCGTTCGTCGCGGTGGTGCACCACCTGTCCGACGTGGTCGACGGCGCGGCGGCGAAGGAGGCCGCCGCGATCCTGAAGATGGCCTCGACGCGGACCATCTACATGCAGAAGGCCGAGGAGGCGCGCGCGACCGGCAAGGTGCTGGGGCTGCCGCGTTGGGCGGTGGAGATCATCCCGACGCTGACCCCGGGCATCGCGGTGTGGGACGTCAACGGCAACGTGCAGGTGGTCAAGCACCTGATCACCGACACCGAGCGGCCGATGGTCTACACGGACCGCGCGATGACCGAGGACGCGTTGGAGGAGCGGGTGCGCGCGGAGGCGGCGCTGGCGGGCGACCCGGCGGTGTGACGGCCGCCGCCCGGCGGCGGTCGAGGGGAGGCGTATGGCGGAGCAGGGGCCGCGGCGGCCGCCGCAGCGCGGCATACCCGACGGCGCGCTGATCGGCGTGCTGGTGCTGCTCGTGGGGGCGACCGCGACGACGTGGCTGTCCACCGGGCTCGCGGGCCTGGTGTCGCATCAGGAGTGGCCGGACAACGTGCGGTTCTCCAGCTCGGGTACGGCGATCCGCGAGCTGACCGCGGAGCCGGGCGATGTGGCCGCCGCGTGGCCGGACACGCCGCCGGAGGCGCTGCCGCCCGCGACCACGTTCTGGATCGTGTTCGGCGCGATGCTGCTTCTCGTGGTGTTCCTCGCGGGGTTCGCGCTGTGGATATGGCTGCGTCTGACGTTGCGTCAGGCGGTCCGGCGGGAGACCGCGCGGCGCCCGCCCGGGGAGGGCGGACCTCCCGAAAAGGCCCTGTGACACGCCGAATACGCCGCTGAAGCACACCTTCGGGTGAACCGCACCGCCCAGGCGGAATCGCGGGTTCACCGACGGGGAACGCTCTACGTACCGTGGCCGAGTCGGCCGCCGCGTGGCCGTAAGGTGACCCGCCGGTCGACTCGACCCACCAACCTCCGCCCTGGATCCGGGCCGTGCCCGTCTCCGGCCGTGTCGATCCCGGGCACCCGTGGAACGCCGGCGGCCTCAGCCTTCGGTACGCCCGGTCCCGTCCGGCTGCGTCTCCTCGATCCGGGCGAGCATGCGCCGCAGGCCCTCCGCGAGGGCGTCCCGCTGCCGTGACCCGAGGTCCTGCAACAACGCGGCCTCGAAGCCGGCCGCCTCGCGGACGACGCGCACCCACATGTCCCGGCCCGTGTCGGTCAGCTCGATGATGACGCGCACCCGGTTGTTCTCGTCCCGCGTCCGGGTCACCAGCTCGTCGGTGACCATGCGGTCGATGCGGTGCGTCATGGCCGCGGGCGTGAGCCCGAGACTGCGGGCCAGCTCGCCGGGACTGAGCCGGTACGGCGCGCCCACGAGCACCAGCGCGCGCAGGACCTCCCACTCGGCGTTGGTGATGCCGAGCGCCGTCAACTGGCGGCTGTACGCGACCGACATGCGCCGGTGCAGCCGGAACAGCGCCGCGACGATGATCTCGACCTGCGGGTCGACCTCGGGAAACTCGCGCTGGAAGACCGCGAGGTGGGCCTCCAGGTCGGATTCCGGCAGGGCCGCCGGCTCGGACCGCTCTGCGGACGACTCTGGGGACGACTCCCGGGACGACTCCGCGGTCGCCGGCTCGTCCCCGCCCGAATCTGCGCGCGAATCCGCGCTCGACCCCGGGCCCGACTCTGTGTCCGACTCCATGGCGTGCAGCATACCCACATCGGCTTAAGTCATTAGACATGAACACTTCAGGTACGTATAGTTTAGTTCTGAAGTCTTCAGACTCAAGCCTCCGAACCACCCACGAGAGCCGTCGCCCCTGCCCTTCCGGCGGGTGCGGCGGTTTCGTCGGGTTGCGCCCGGTCGCGTCTGCGGGCTTCCCCGAGCGGGGCCGGAACGGCCGGGCCCGCGCACACGACAGTCAGGAGGTGTGTGGTGGCGACCAACACGGCGCTCCGTCGGATCCAGCTCGGGAACGCGCTCAGCGCGTTCGGCAGCGGGTTCACCGTTCCTTTCCTCTTCGTCTACGTGACGCGGGTGCGTGACATGACCGCCGGTCAGGCCGGGCTCATGTTCAGCGTCCTCGCGGTCGCCGCCCTCGCCGCCCTGCCGTTCATCGGCCCCGCGATCGACCGGCGCGGGCCGCGCCCGGTCGCGGTGGCCGGTGCGGTCGTTGCCGCGGCGGGCTCGTTGACCCTCGGGCTCGCGGTCGACGCCACGCTCGTGATGGCCGGCGCCGCCCTGCTCGGGGCGGGCATCGCGGCGATCCAGCCGGCGCTCGCCACGATGATCGTGCGCTGCACCACCGCGATGACGCGCGCCCGGGCGTTCGCGCTCCAGTTCACCTTCAACAACCTGGGTCTGGGCATCGGCGGTCTGATCGGCGGCCTCATCGTCGACCCGTCGCGCCCGGCGAGCTTCACCGTGCTGTTTGCGATGGAAACGGCGATGTTCCTGGTGCTCGGCGCGGTGGTCGGCACCGCGCGGGTGCCCGCCGCGCCGCGCGCAGCGGGCGGGACGGCCGCCGCCGGGTCGGGTGCCGGCTGGCGGCACCTGCTGCACAACAAGGCGATGGTCCGCCTGAGCGTGGTCAGCGCGCTGGTCTTCTTCACCTGCTACGGGCAGTTCGAGTCCGGCCTCGCCGCGTTCGCGACCGAGGTCAGCCACATCTCGCCGAGCATGCTCGGGGTCGCGCTGGCCGCCAACACCGCGGTCATCGTGCTGGGGCAGCTCACCGTCCTGAAGATCACCTCGCGGCGCCGCCGCAGCATGGTGATCGCGGCGACCGGCCTGGTGTGGCTGCTCGCCTGGATCGTGACGGCGGTGTCCGGCCTGGTGCACAGCAACGCGGTGCTTGCGGCGGTCACCATCATCACGACGTACGCGCTGCTCGGCGTCGGCGAGAGCCTGCTCGCCCCGACCCTGGGCCCGATGGTCGCCGACCTCGCGCCGGCGCACCTGCTCGGGCAGTACAACGCGGCGCAGTCGCTGGTGAAGCAGTTGGCGATGGCCGCGGGCCCGGCGTACGCGGGGCTGATGGTCGGCTCGGGGGCCTACGGGCCGTACGTGGTCTCGCTGATGGCCTGCTCGGTGCTGATCACGGTGCTGGCCGTCCGGATGGGGCGCAAGCTCAGCCCGGTGCAGAACGGCGTGCTGGTCGCGGCGTCCGTGCCGGTCGACAGCCCGGTCGCGACCCCGGCGGCGAACCCGGCCGGCAGCCCGGTCGGGAAGCCGGCGCCTAGCCCCGGCACGTCCCCGGCCGCAAACCCGGACGGGTCCGTCGAGCCGGACGCCGCCCCGATCCCCGTCCCGGTCGCCCCGGCGGCGGACCGGCCGCATGCCGCCGCCCCCGTCCCGGCCGCGGTCTGATGCCGAACGCGGCGGGAGGTCCTGCGCCTCCCGCCGCCCTCACAGCAGGAACTCGCACCACACCGTCTTGCCGGTCGAGGTCAGCCGCGATCCCCAGGAGCTGGCGATGGTCGCCACGATGGCGACGCCGCGCCCGTTCTCGTCGTCGGCGGCCGCGCGTCGCCTGCGCGGCACGTGGTCGTCGGCGTCCGATACCTCGACGATCAGCCGCCGGTCGGTGCGGCGCAGCCGCAGGCGCATCGGGGCGGCCCCGTGCGTCAGCGCGTTGGCGACGAACTCGCTGACCGCGAGCACCCCCGACTCCCGCAGCTCCTCGCCGACCTGCCAGCTCGCCAGCACCCCGCTGGTGAACGCGCGGGCCCGGGCCGCGACCTCATGGCCGCCCAGCAGGTCCAGCGACGCGGTGCGGAACAGCGTCGCCTCGCGCCCCTCGTGCTTGGGCAGTTGCAGGACCAGCAGGGCCACGTCGTCGTCGTGCTCGACAGGCAGCCGCATGTGCTCGACGAGGCGGTCGCGGACCGCCTCGGGGGGACCTGTCGCCACGTCCAGCGCGCCCGCGAGGTCGTCGATGCCGCGGTCGATGTCCTCGCCGCGCCGCTCCACGAGGCCGTCGGTGTAGAAGACCACCGTGGAGCCGGGCTCCAGCGGCACACTGCCGGACGTGTGCGGCCAGCTCCCGCCGGTGCCCAGCGGCGGGCCGAGCGCGTCGTCCAGCCGCTGCACGCGGCCCTCGGGGTCGCGGACGAGCGGCGGGAGGTGGCCCGCGGTGGAGTAGGTCAGCACGCCCTCGCTCGGGTCGTGCACGGCATAGACGCAGGTCGCGATCTGTGTCGCGTCGATCTCCATGGCGAGGCCGTCGAGCAGTTGCAGGACCTCGTGCGGCGGCAGGTCGAGGCGCGCGTACGCCCGTACCGCGGTGCGCAGTTGGCCCATGACCGCGGCCGCGCGCACGCCGCGGCCCATGACGTCGCCGATGACCAGTGCGGTGCGTCCGGCACCGAGGGTGATGACGTCGTACCAGTCGCCGCCGACCGCCGCGTCCGCGCCGCCGGGCAGGTAGCGCACCGCGACGCGCAGGTCGTCCGGGTTCTCCAGGCGCTGCGGCAGCAGGCTGCGCTGGAGCGTGACCGCGGCCTGCCGGTGCCGACGCTCGCTCTCCCGGAGCCGGTCGGTGGCCTGCACCTGGTCGGTGACGTCGACCGCGAAGACCAGGACGCCGCGCACCGAACGGCCGCCGCCCTGGGTGCCCTCCGCGCGCACCGGCGTGCAGACGAACGTGTAGTAGCCGTGCCGCCGCTCGCTCTCCGGCATCCCGGGGTACGCGGCGGTGTGGTGGTCCACGCGGCGGGCCCGCACGGTGCGCCCGCGCCCGGTCCGGTAGACCTGGTCCATGAGCGCCAGCAGCCCGTGGTCGGCCAGTTCGGGCAGGATGTCGCGCGCGGGCAGGCCGATGCGGCGGGGTCCGAAGACCTCGCGGTAGGCCTCGTTGACGTACGCGAGTTCGTGGGCGGGCCCCCGGGTGACCGCGATGAGCGCGGGCGCGTGCGCCAGCACCTCCCGCAGCGAGAAGGTGTCGATGCGGTCCTGCATCCGCGCCGCGGGCACGGATCGCCGCCGGTCGCCGGACAGCCGGGCGCCCCACCGAGTGATGTTCAACCGCCTGCTTCCTGATGGATGAGTTATTCACACTATGTGCCGTGAGGTTTACCTCAAGTGACGTCACCAGTGTGGGCGAAACTCGGCCACAGGGGAATCGCGACCCCGCGCCCGACCCCCCGTTCGGGGGACTCTTCGGCCGCGCGCCCGCATTGTCCGCGAGGGCCGGAGTGCGCATTTGGCCCGCGGAGTGACCCCGGTCACACGGCGGTCGCGGCCGCCGGTGAACCGGCGGCGCATGTCGACGCAGTGTCCACGCGGGGACGCCGAGAGCCTGTCATCGCTGACTCAGCGTCAACACCGCACCGTTCCTCCACAACCGTTACGTCGGATTCCGCTTCTGACGCGAGATTCCGTCCGGTACGCTCGGCGAACTGGCAATGACTGAGCGGTCCGGGCTGGGACACGAACACTTGCCTTCGGGGGAAGCACATGGGCGCTTCACGTACGTTCACCAACGATCTGACACGGGATCGGGAGACCGTGGGGAGGCCGGCGGGGGCGCACGCCGCCGTGATCCCCTCGGCCCGCCGGCCACAGCGCGGACGGAGCGCGGTCACCGCGCCGCCCGGCGCCGCCGATCCGGAATCCACCACACAGCTGCGCACCGACGCGCGCCGCAACCTGGAACAGGTGCTGCGCGCCGCGCGCGAGGTCTTCGGCGAGCTCGGCTACGACGCGCCGATGGAGGAGATAGCCCGGCGCGCGGGTGTCGGCGTCGGCACCATCTACCGGCGGTTCTCCGGCAAGGAGTCGCTCGTCCAGCGCATCATGATCACCGAGACGGCGCGGCTGACCGGCGAGGCGGTGTCCGCACTGGCCGAGGAGGCGGACGCGTGGTCCGCGCTCAACCGCTACCTGCGGCGCGCGGTCGCCTCCGGCGCGGGGCGCCTCTTCCCGGCGCTCAGCGGGCGCGTCCCGGTGACCGACGAGATGCGCACCGGCCGCGCGGCGCTGAACGACGCGGTGTGCCTCCTGGTCGACCGGGCGAAGGACGAGGGCTACCTGCGCGAGGACGTGTCGGACGCCGACATCTCGCTGCTGCTGTCGTGCCTCCTGCCGCCGCCCGGGCTGCCCAAGGCGCAGCGGCTCACGGTCGCCGCGCGGTACCTGGAGGTCGTCCTCGACGGGCTGCGGGCGGAGCGGCCGTCGCCGCTGCCGGGCAAGCCCTTCACCCAGGATGAACTGGACATGCTGTTCCTGCGCGGCGGACCGCGCTGACCCGGCGCCGCGACCGCGGCGGACCGACCCCGGCAGTCCCACCCGTCCGTTCGGCCTGACGGCCCGCACCGACCGAACCAGCACCGAACCAGCCCGGCCCGGCCCGCACCGACCGGTCAGCCGCCTCGGCCGTCAGCCGACCACCGACTCCCTCCCGCCCCGGACGCACCGGCCGCGCACCACGCGCGACGGCCGGGCCGGACGACACACCGGACGTCACCGAGCGAACGGGCCGCGCCGGACCGCCTTCCGCAGGCGGTCGGCGCGGCCCCGACTTAGCATCGTCGGCATGGAGTCCGTACCCGGGAAGCCCTGCGCAGAGCGGCATTCCGCATGAACTTCACCCTGGTCCAACTGCGCTATTTCGTGGCCGCCGCGAGGCACCGCAGCATGACCGGGGCCTCCCGCGAGCTCATGGTGTCGCAGTCCGCGATCTCCGCCGCGATCGCGCACCTGGAGCGGGAGTTCGGCGTCCAACTGCTGGTACGCCACCACGCGAAGGGGCTGTCCCTGACGACGTCGGGCGAAAGGTTTCTGGCGGAGGCGCGCGGACTGCTCGGGCACGCGGACGAGATGGCCGCGACGGCCAAGGCGTTCGGCGGGGCGCTGCGCGGCGTACTGACGCTCGGCTGCGCGGACAGCATCGCGCCGTTCTACCTGCCGCCGCTGCTCGCGGAGTTCGCCGAGCGGCACCCCGAGGTCGAGGTGCGCATGACCGAGGGCGAGGACCACGGCCTGCGCGAGACGCTGCTCGAAGGCGGCTGCGAGCTGGCGCTGATGTACGACCTCGGCAACAACGCGAACGGCAACGGCGGCGGCGAGACGCTGGACGGCGAACTCCTCACCCGCATACCCCCGCACGTGATCGTGCCGCCCGGCCACCCGCTGGCCGGGGAGAAGGCGGTGTCGCTGCGCGCCTTCGCCGCCGAGCCGATGGTGTTGCTGGACCTGCCGCACAACCGCGACTACTTCGCGGTGCTGGCCCGCCGGGCCGGGATCAGCCCGCGGGTGCGGTTCCGCAGCCGGAGTCCCGAGCTGGTGCGGGCGCTGGTGGCGGGCGGGCAGGGGTTCGCGATCCTGAACCAGCGTCCGGCCACGGACACCACGTACGACGGCGGGCGCGTGGTGGTGCTGGAGCTGACCGACGACCTGCCGCCGCTGCCGCTGGTCCTCGCGCAGGCGCACGGGATCCGGCCCACCCGGCGGGCGGCCGCGTTCGCCGCGGTGTGCCGGGACTGGTTCGTGCGCGACCGACGCCCCGTGAGAGTGACGTAGATCACACCAAGTCACCGCGATGCCCGCGTCACGATTCCGGGCCTGCCCGCTCTCCATGGGTATGACGAACCCTCAGAACGCCCGCCGCGAGAACCCGTACCTCTCCGCCGACGAGCCGCGCTGCGCCACCGACCGGCACCTGGCCTGGCTGCTCGCCGAGTGGCGGCGGCGCAGTTACGCGGCCGGGTGGCCGGGACACGCGGTGTGGCTGACCCCGGGGGCCGAGGCGGCCGTCGGGGCGTTCTTCCAACCCGGCCGGGTCCGCGGCGCGTGCGAGCAGTTGGCGCGGGACCGGGCGGACGCGGACGTCCCACTGCTGACCGCGTTGTCCGACCTGGACCTGCTCTTCCTCACCGCGGTGGGCCGTGGCGCGTCCGACTCGCTGGTGTCCGGGTACGCCGCCGCCCGGCACGCCCGCAGCCCCGTCGTCGAGGGCTACGACCCGGTGTCCGAGCTGCCGACCGAGGTGCTGCTGCGCCGCCACCTGATGCGCATCGCCGCGGACACCTCGCTGGCGCCGCACGAGCGACCGGCGGTGGTCGCGATCGAGCCGCAGATCGGCGCGTACCCGCTGCACGAGCGGCTGCGGCTGACGCTGCTGGTCGCGCAGCACGTCATGGAGATCTTCGGCGCGCCCGCGCACCTGCTCGGCGACGGGCGTCTCGCGGTGGCCACGACGCGCCACGACGTGCTGCCCTCGCTTCTGCCGCTGGCCGAACTGGCGCCGTACGACCCGGTACTCGCCGCGACCGGCCGGAACGCCGTGCCCACGCTGCGCCCGTCGGTCGTGCGCGTGGAACCGTGGCCGACCGAGGGCACGGGCCGGCGGGGCGGGCTGTGGGTTGCGTGACCCGGTCGGCCGCGGGTGCGGCCCCGGGCATGATCATGCTCGTGCGGACGAGCACGCGCGGGATCTCACGGGGCCGGGCACGACCTGGGAGCCGGTGGCGCGCGGGACGGACCGCACGCCGTGCCGTGCCGGTGACGGGGCTATTCGCGGACGACGAGCACCGGGCAGGCGGCGTGGTGCACGACGGCGGTGCTGACGGAGCCGAGCAGCAGCCGCGAGAATCCGCCGGTGCCGCGGGATCCGACGACGACCATCACGTGCCGCTCCGACATGCCGAGCAGCACCTCGGTCGCCGTCCCGGCGAAGACCTGGACGCGCAGGTCCCCCTCGAAAGGGGTGTCGCGCGCCCGGTTCACGTCGGCCACGAGGGCGTCGGTCTCGCCGCGCACCGCCTCCAGGGCCGCGTGCATGTCCTCGACGTAGACCGCACCGGGGGCCATCGCGGCGTACGCACCGGCGGGCGGTGCGGCGCTGACCACGTACAGCGGCAGGCCGCGCAGTTGGGCCTCGGTCATCGCCCAGTCGAGCGCCCGTCGCGCGGGCTCCGACCCGTCGACACCGACCACGACCCCGCGCGGTTCGTCCTCTGCCATCGCCGGTCCTCCCGGTACGCACGCCTCCGGCGTCTCCGCGAGGCTGGGAGACCTGGTACCGCAAAACCGACAATTCATCACATTTTCTGAGGATTGGACTCGCCAGATCACCCACAAAGCCGACACCCCCGACGACCAAACGCGACAACCGGACGCGAGACCCTGCCGAATGCGAGGCGGCGGGGCAAGGGGGCGCGATCGGAGGCGTGGCCGCGCGGCACGCGCTCGCGGCGCGGCGGCCGAGGGCGAGAGCGGCCGCCACGCCCAGGCGCCGTGCAGCCGCCGCAGGGTGAAGCCCGGGCCCGGGGGCGACGGGACATGACGCGGCGGCAGGGCGCAGTCCGCTCCCGAACGTGTGGTCGCCCCGGCACGCGAGCTGCCGCAGGTCCGGTACATGCACGGCCGCGGCGCCGACGCAGCAACGGGGCCAGGTCGGTGCCCGGTGGACCTCCCCCACGACCTGCCTCGGCTTTCGGCGAGGGTGTGGCGCGCCGTGGGCTCGCGTTGGCTCGGAAGGCGGCCGTGGCGGGCCTTCATCCGGGCACAGGGCGAGGGGTCATGGGAAGGCGCCCCCCGGCGGACCTTCCCACGACCGGACTCGGCTCCGGGGCGGGGATTGCATCCGCCGGGTTCGGAGGGTCGCAGGCTATCGAGCGGGTGTTAGGAACAGATGACGGCAACATGACGCGTGTGCGGCGGCCGGGGTGGTGGCGCAAGTCCTTCCCCGGCCGCCGGAGTTCTGGCGGTGCGAGAGCGGGTCAGCCCACGCTGCCCGAGAGGGAGACGCCGCCGTCCACGACCAGGGTTTCGCCGGTGATCCACGCGGCGTCGTCGGAGAGGAGATAGGCGGCGGCCTTGGCGACGTCCTCCGGAATACCGAGCCGCTTCATGGGGTAGGCCGCGGCCGCCTCGTCCTCGCGGCCCTCGTACAGCGCCTCCGCGAAGCGGGTCTTGACGACCGCGGGGGCGACCGCGTTCACCCGTACGCCGGGGCCGAGTTCGGCGCCGAGCTGCCGGGTCAGGTGGATGAGCGCGGCCTTGCTGACGTTGTAGGCGCCGATGAACGGGCCCGCGACGATGCCGCCGACCGAGGCGACGTTCAGCACCGAGCCGCCGTGCTCGCGCATCCACGCGCCGTACGCCGCCTGCGTCCAGCCCAGCGCCGAGACGAGGTTGACCTCCATGATCTTGCGGACCGCCCCGAGGTCCGCGTCGATCAGCGGTCCGAAGTGCGGGTTGATCCCGGCGTTGTTGACCAGCATGTCGAGCGAGCCGAAGCGCTCCAGCACCGCCGCGACCGCCTCGTCGCGGTGCGCCGCGTCGTCCGCCCGGCCCGCGACCGCGACGGCCACGTCAGGGCCGCCGAGTTCCTCGACCGCGGCGTCCAGGTCCTCCTTCTTGCGGGCGGTGAGGCACACCTTCGCGCCGCGCGCCGCCAGCTCCGCCGCGATGCCGAGCCCGATGCCGCGGCTGGCCCCGGTGACCAGCGCCGCCTTGCCCGCCAGTTGGCCCGTCAAGTCGAGCGTCATGCCACGAACTTCCCTTCTTCGAGGACGGTCCGGGCCTTGGCCGCGAGACCGGAGAGTTTCTCCCTGCTGAACCGGGACGCCCCGCCGTCCCCGGCCTGGTCGCCCATCGCACCCGCGGTGTAGCGGTCGAGGACCCCGGCGAGGATGCAGGCCAGGCGCCAGTAGGCGAAGGCGGCGTACCACGCGATGCCGGACAGGTCCCGCCCGGTGGCCCCGGCGTACCGCGCGCAGAAGGCCGTGCGGTCGATGAAGCCCTCCGAAGCCGTCCCGTCGGACGGCAGAAGGTCCCCGGTCTCGCCGCGCTCGACCCAGTAGACGAGGGTGGTGCCGACGTCGGCGAGCGGGTCACCGAGGGTGCACAGCTCCCAGTCCAGAACCGCTTGCACGCTGCCGTCCGGGCCGATGATGCAGTTGTCGAGGCGGAAGTCGCCGTGCACGATCGTGGCGCCCTGCTGCTCCGGCACCGACGCGGTGAGCGCGGCGTGCACCTCGTCTATCTCCGGTACGCCGTCCAGCCGCGTCGCGTCCCACTGCCGGTGCCAGCGCCGCAACTGCCGTCCGATGTAGTCCTCGCGGCGGCCGAGGTCGCCGAGCCCGACCGCGTCCACGTCGACCGCGTGGATCGCGGCGAGCGTGTCCGCGAGCTGCTCGCCCGCGCGGCGCCGCCCGGCGGGGTCCAGTGCGCGGGTGGCGGCCTCGGCGCTGCGCAGCACCTCGCCCGCCACGAACTCCATGACGTAGAACGGCGCGCCGTTGACCGAGGCGTCCGGGCTCAGGCCCACGACCGGCGGCACCGGCACCGGTGTGCGGCCGTCGCCGAGCGCGGCCAGGATGCGGTGCTCGCGGCCCATGTCGTGGGCCGTCGCCAGGACGTGCCCGAGCGGCGGCCTGCGCAGGACCCAGCGGGTGCCCGCGCGGTCCTCGACCACGTACGTGAGGTTGGAGTGGCCGCCCACGACGGGGGTGAAGGCCAGCGGCGGTACGAGCGAGGGCACGCGCTCGGACAGCCATGCGGTGACCTCGTCGGGGTCGACCCCGGCCGGGGCCGCGGTGCCTGGTTCCGTCACGCCTGGGCCTCCGGTGCGTCGAGCAGGGCGGCGAACTTCTTGCGGGCTTCCTCGCGGCGCGTGGGCACGTGCTCGGTCGGCACCTCCGCGGGGCGGTGGTTGCGCAGCACCTGCCGGGCGACGCTGACGCGGTGCACCTCGTCGGGGCCGTCGTAGATGCGGGCGGCGCGCGCGTACCGGTACATCTGCTCCAGCGGCAGGTCGGTGGAGAAGCCGAGAGAGCCGTGGATCTGCACGGCGCGGTCGATGACGTCGTAGAGGACCTGCGCGCCGAAGAACTTGATCGCGGAGATGTCCGTGCGGGCCGCGGCGGCTCCCTCGCGGTCCATGCGCCAGGCGGCGTGCAGGGTCATCAGGCGGGCGGCCTGGATGCCCGCGTACGAGTCCGCGATCCAGTTCTGCACGGTCTGCTTCTCGGCGAGCAGCGAGCCGTGCGCGTACCGCGACAGCGCCCGCTCGCACAGCATGTCCATCGCGCGCTCCGCCTGCCCGAGCCAGCGCATGCAGTGGTGGATGCGGCCGGGGCCGAGCCGGAGTTGGGCCAGTTTGAAGCCGTCCCCCTCGTTGCCGATCAGGTTCTCGTACGGCACCCGCACCGCGTCGTAGCGGATCTCCGCGTGGCCGCCGAACCCGTGGAACCGCTCGGTGCGGCCCGGGTCCTCCAGCGTCGCCACGTCGCGCACGATCTCGACGCCGGGGGTGTCGGCGGGCACCACGATCATCGAGGCGCGGCTGTGCGGGTTGGCCTCGGGGTCGGTGACGACCATCACCAGGAGGATGTCGGCGACGGAGCCGTTCGACGTGAACCACTTGTGGCCGTCGACGACCCATTCGTCGCCGTGCCGCACGGCTCGGGTGGCCAGCAGCGTCGGGTCGGAGCCGGCGGTGTCCCGCTCGGTCATCGAGAAGGCGCTGCGGATGCGGCCGTCGAGGAGCGGTTCGAGCCATTTCTCGCGGTGCCAGTCGCGACCCGAGGCGGCGATGCCGTGCGCGAGCAGTTCGGCGTTGCCGGAGTCCGGCGCGTTGTTGCCGAACACGACCGGGCCGTACGGCGTGCGGCCGAGGATCTCGTGCATGAGTCCCAGGCGGACCTGGCCGAAGCCCTGCCCGCCGAGCTCCGGCGGCAGGTGGGCGGCCCACAGGCCGCGGGCCTTGACCTCCTCCTTCAGCGGTGCCAGCACCGCGCGCAGTGTGGCGTCGTCGAGTTCGAGCGTTTCGAGCGGGTAGATCTCGTCGCGGACGAATCCGCGCATCCACTCCAACTGCTCCTCGAACTCCGGCTCTGTGGAGAAGTCCCAGGCCATCGTGCCCATCCTCTCGCGTGGTCGGTGCCGGTCGGTGCCGGTGGGTCGGGTGCCCGCGGCGGGGTCGGGCGGTGCGGCGCCGCGGTCGGAACAGGTGGACGGACCCCGGTCGCGGGGCCGTCCGGACACGGCGGCTAGCCGGCCGCGGCGTAGGGGCGAGCCGCGCGCCCGGAGAAGGCCAGCGAGCGGCCCGCCTCCAGCGCGGCGAACTGCACGAGGTGCGGGAGCAGCCGGTGCAGCGGGCCGACCGTCACCGCGGGCCCGGGGCTGCGCCCCGGTCCCGATATGCCGAGGAGCGCGCCGAGGCGGACCGCGGCGCGACCCACCTCGCCGTGCGTCATGGGCCGGGCGGGGCCGTGCGTCTCCGCCGCGGCGCCGCGGTCGAACAGGGCGACCGTGGAGGTGGTGACGCGTTCGGCGTACGGCCGCACCGCGTCGCGGTCGCGCGGCTCCGCCCACGAGGTGAGCACGCGCAGCCCGCCTTCCCTCAGCACGAACATCTCCTGCGGCGGGTCCGCCGCGCCGCCGGTCGCCCTGGCTACCGTCATGGCGTCGCCGTCGCTCTCCACGAAGACCATGCGCGGTGCCGTACCCCGCAGCGCGCGGTGGCACGCCGCGACGCCCTGGCCGGGCGGCATGGGCACCGTCGCGGCCCCGGCGGCCAGCACCGCGAGATCGAGCACGGTCCACTCGACACACGGCCGGACCATGACCCCGATGCGGTCCCCCGGCAGCACTCCCCCCGCCATGAGTCCGGCCGCCACCGCGACCACCCGGTCCTCCAACTCCCGCCAGGTGAGCGAACGTTCGGTGCGGCCTGCGGGGTCGCGCCAGTGCGCGGCCCGGCGTTCGGGCCAGTGGTCGGCGGCCCGCCACAGCGCCGCCAGCAGGTTGCGCGCGTGCTCCACGCCGGCACCTCCCAGCCCGGCCGGAAACCACGGGGACGGGGCGCGGACGTCGGCGCGCCGTACTCGTGCCGCCGGATACCAACCAACGGTAAGCATCGTCCTCGACGCGCCCCGAACCTTGAAGCCCCACGGCCGCACACCTCGCCCGGACCATCCGGCTCACACGCCGAGCGAGCGCCCGATGATCTCCTTCATGATCTCGTTGGTGCCGCCGTAGATGGCCTGCACGCGGCTGTCGATGAAGGCCTTGGCGACCGGGTACTCCATCATGTAGCCGTAGCCGCCGTGCAGTTGCAGGCAGCGGTCGACCACGCGCTTCTGGAGGTCGGTCGTCCACCACTTCGCCTTGGAGGCCTGCACGGCGTCCAGTTCGCCGTCGACGTGCCGCATGATGCAGTCGTCGAGGTACGTGCGGGCGATGTCGAGTTCCGTGGCCATCTCGGCGAGTTCGAAGCGGGTGTTCTGGAAGCTGCCGATGGCCTGCCCGAACGCGGTGCGCGACTTGCAGTACTCCACGGTGCCCTCGAACACCGCCTCCGCGCCCGTCACCGCGGCCACCGCGATGCCCAGGCGCTCCTGCGGCAGGTTGTGCATCAGGTGGTAGAAGCCCTGGTTGAGCTCGCCGAGGAGGTTGACGCCCGGCACGCGTACGTCGTTGAAGAACAGCTCGGCGGTGTCCTGGGCCTTGAGGCCGATCTTGTCCAGGTTGCGGCCGCGCTCGAAGCCGGGCATGCCGCGCTCCACCACCAGCAGGCTGGTGCCCTTGCTGGCCTTGGCTTCGGTGTCGGTCCTGGCGACCACGATCACCAGGTCGGAGTTGATGCCGTTGGTGATGAACGTCTTGGCGCCGTTGAGGATCCAGTCCTCACCGTCGCGGACCGCGGTGGTCCGGATGCCCTGGAGGTCGCTGCCCGCACCGGGCTCGGTCATCGCGATGGCGGTGATGATGTCGCCGGAGCAGAAGCCCGGCATCCAGCGGGCCTTCTGCTCCTCGGTCGCCAGGTCGTTGAGGTACGGCGCGACGACCTCGTTGTGCAGACCGAACCCGACGCCGCTGGCCCCGGCGCGCACGATCTCCTCGGAGATGGCGGCCAGGTAGCGGAAGTCGCGGACGCCGCCGCCCCCGTACTCCTCGTCCACGTCGATGCCCAGCAGGCCCTGCTTGCCGGCCTTGCGCCACAGCTCGCGGTCGACGATCCCGGCCTTCTCCCACTCCTCGTGGTACGGCGTGACCTCGCGGCGGACGAACTCCCGCACGCTCTCCCGGAACGCGATGTGCTCGGGGTCGAGATGACGGTCCCTCATGGCTGATCCCCCTGTCTGGGCTCGGATGACCGGGCCGGCGCGGGCGGCCCGGAAGGCACGGCGGACGCGGGCGACGCGGTGGACGCAGGTTGGGCGGTGGACACAGATTGTGCGATGGACGCAGGTTGTGCGGTCGAAGGGAGCGGCGCGGGCGGGTGCGCGGCCGCGCGCAGCGTGTCGACCTCGCGCTGGAGATCGGCGGCCATCTCCGCGATGAGCGCCGCGCGGTCCACCGCGGCGCCCGGGTCGGCGGCCCGCGCGGGGTCCCGGCGCAGCAGCCCGCCGAGGGCGAACCGGGCGAGCATGGCGGCGAGTTCTTCGGCGGTGTACTCGCCGTCCGGGCGGTACCACTTGAACATCCAGTTGCACATGCCGATGGCGGCGAACCCGGCGATCTTCGGGTCGACCGCCATGAACTCGCCGTCCGCGACGCCCTCGCGGATGACGGTGCGCACCGCGGTGTCCACGTCGCGCTTGAACTTGTCGAAGACCTCGCGTGCGCTGTCCGGCAGTTGGTCCTCGTCCCGGAAGCCGAGCCGGTACAGGTCGAGGTCGCGGGTGAGGCCGAGCACGTGGAGCTCGATCATGCGGCGCAGGCGTACGGACGCGGGCTCGTCGAGGACGACGACCGCCGAGATGCGGTCGGTCCCGACCCGCGCCCAGTCCTCGAAGATCGCCCGGACCAGCGCCTCCTTGTTCGGGAAGTAGTGGTACAGCGCGGCCTTGGAGACCCCGAGCTCGTCCGCGATCTCCTGGAGCGTGACGGCCCCGATGCCGCGCACGCCGAACAGCCGCGTCGCGGTGCCGCGGATCTCGTCGCGCATCAGCTTGTTGCGTGGTGCCATCGTCAACCCATGGGTAGGAATTCCGACTCTCCGGTCGGATGCTAGGCGCGCACGGGGTCCGGAGCAAGACTGGATCAAGAGATGGGCGCGGAACGGTGCCGCGCCACATGAGTCGGAGGCTTTCGGGAGATCGGTGCCGCGAGGATGTCGAGACGACGCCGCCGGCTCCGACCACCTCGCGAAGGGCCCCGGCCGGGGCCCGCGAGCCACGAGGAGCCCCGAGATGCAGTTCCTGATCAGCATGCACATCGACCCGGCGGTGCTGGACGCGCTCACCGACGAGGAGAAGGCGGCCATCGGCGAGGGCCACGGCAGGTTGCTCGCGGACCTGAAGGAGTCCGGCGAGCTGCTGACCACCCAGGCGCTCGTCGACCCCTCGCAGGCCGCCGTCGTCACGGTCCGCAGCGGGAAGCCGGTGGTGACGGACGGCCCGTTCCTGGAGTCCAGGGAGTTTCTGGGCGGCTTCTACCTGGTCGACGTCGAGGACAAGGCGCGCGCGATCGAGCTCGCCGCCCGGATTCCGGACGCCGCGGTCGACGGGCTGGGGGTCGAGATTCGGCAGGTCATCTTCTCCGACGGACCTTTGGAGGCGTGACAGAACGACACACCGAGGACACCCGGGTGGCCGGGCACCACCGGCTCTCCGTACGCGCGCACCTGCTGGAGCGCACCGGGGACGCGGCGGAGGCGTACGACATCTCCGCCGCGCGGCCCGGGCCACCGCGATCATGGCCGAGCAGCGCTGTCTGGCCTCGCGGCCAAGGCGGTTGAAGGCGGGGTGAGGGCGGTCGCAACTCGTCCCGCTCAGGCGACCGCGGCGATCACGCTGCCTGCCGTCGCGGCGGTTCCCCAGCGGGTGGCCCGGCCCGCGGCGACGCCGCGCAGCCACAGTTCGGCGCCGACGACGTCGGCGAAGCCGCCCAGGAGTTCGCCCGGGTCCCCGCCGCTGCCGCCCTTGCCGAGCACCGGCCGCGTGGCCCGGTCGAGTGCGGCGCGCAGCGCCGCGGTGTCGAGGATGCCGACCTCGGCGAGCAGCGGCGCCGCGAACAGGTCCCGCAGGTCGGCGGCGTTGCGGCGCAAACCGCGGATCTCCGAGCGCGTGTAGTCGCCCTTCCCGGTTCGCGACAGCGCCGACCGCGGCACGAGGCCCTCGACGGCGGTGTGCAGGAGCGTGCGCGGCCCGTCGCCGCGGCCGCGCGCCCACGCGGGCAGCGCGAGCCCGGCCCGGACCACGGCGTTGTCCAGGTACGGCGCCCGCATCCGGACCCCGCTGCCGTCCGCGACCTGCTGCATCACCCGGTACCGGTCCGCCGCCCGCCGCACCGAGACCCACGACGCGCGGTCGCCCGGCCTGCGGTGCACGGACGGGTCGGCGCGGCGGGACGCGGGGTCCTCGGCGGCTTCTGCGGCGTACGCCCGCAGAGCCGACGCCACCCCGCGCCGGGCGTCCGCTTCGGCCCACACCAGCGTGGGGCCGGGGGCGACCCAGTTGACGAGGGCGTCCATCCCCCCGGCCGACACGGCGGGTTCGCCGGCCTCCAGGACCTCGGCCAGCCCGAGGAGCGCCTGGTCGAACCCGGTGCGCCCGACGCGCCGGGCCGCCGCGGCCAGGTCCCCCGGCCGCACTCCGGCGACCCGCGCCCACGCGCGGGCGTGCCGCATCGCGGCCACCGGGTGGCGGTCCATCGCGAGGTCGGCGAGGTACGCGAGCGGCGTGCCGAGCACCGCGTCGCCCCCGTACCCGGTGAGGTGCACGTCGATGCCCGCCTCCTGCGCCACCGCCAGGTGCCGCTGCGTGCGGGCCACGGTGACCAGCGGCGACGCCGGGTCGTCCGGGACCGGCGGGGCGTCGAACGCGTCGATGAGCCGGGTGTACGGCAGGCAGTCCGCGTCGGCGGGCACGAGCAGGTGCCGCAGGCGCGCGGACTTGGTGGCGACCTGCGACGCGTATTCGACGTCGTCGCCCGCGCTCGGGTCCGCCCAGGTCACCGCGACGACTTCGTGCTGCGCTGCGCGCGCGGCCAGCAGCGACAGGACGGTCGAGTCGCGCCCGCCGGACAGGTCCGTCCCGGCCTTGGCGGCGGCGCCGACGCGGCGGTCCACGGCGGCGGTCAGCGCCTCGCGCAGCGCCGCCGCGGCGGCCGGGAAGTCGAGGGGGGCGGCGCCCTGTTCGTGCAGGCGCAGCCGGATCTTGGAGCCGGTCAACTCCAGCGTGTGGCCCGGTCCCAGACAGTCGACGCCCGCGAACAGCGAGCGCCCGGCGGTCAGTTCGGGGACGTCGGGGCACAGCACGCGGGCCGCCAGCAGGTCGCGGTCCAGGCGCGCGCTGATGAGGTCGGCGAGCGGGAGGGCCAGCGAGGCGTACACGACGCCGTCCTCGAAGGGCGCGTGGTACACCTGCCGCAGCCCCGCGAGATCGCCGAGCACGAGAGTGCGGCGCCCCAGCCGCAGGACCACGTGGTAGCTGCCCGGCCAGCACGTGAGATGCCGCAGGCCGCCGCCGCGCGCCACGGCGAGGCCGACCTCCAGCTCGGCGTCCGTCGCCCGGCAGTCGCCGAGGACGGCCATCCTGTCCCGGCCCCGGGTGACGGTGCGCACCTCGTCCCGCGGCCAGTCACCCACCAGCCACAGGGGGTCGGGGCCGTCCCAGACGACCGTCGAGTGGTCGGGTCGCGGCGCCGAGTGGCTGCCGCTCGTCCCAGCGAACCAGCGCATGTCAGATCCCCCTGTACCGCGGTCCTCCACGGCACCGGCCACCCACTGCCGGCACCAAACCCTTACCAGTGAAGCAAGGTTAGGCAACCCTGTGCAGAGCGCACGGGCGGGCGCACAGGCACACGGTACCGGCGCACGGCACATCATCGCGCCCGAGAGACGCTCTTTTGTTGGGTTTTTCACCATTTGATGGTGGATTTTGACGGCCTATCAGCTACCTGATGCGTACCGTCCTGACGCCTCTCGTACACACGTTGACCGGCACGCGTACGAATGCGTCATTCCCCTTACCCGCGCCACCCCCGCCGGTTACTCTGAGGTAGACGGAAGTCGCCTTTGGGGGCAAGCCATGCGCAGTGGTCCTAAGAGCGACGGGTCGGGGCAAGCCGCACTCCGACCCGCGGTGACGGCTTCCCGCCTCCCGCGACCGCTGCCCCGTCCGCGCGAGCTGCGCGCCCACGAACCCCCGGACGCCGCACCGGTATCCGCGGAGCAGTCCTTACGCGAGACGCCCGTACGCGCGTCACCGGCACGCCGGTCCGCCCGCCGGCGATCCGGCCGCGAGCCCTCGGACACCGGGCAGTCCGCGGCGGGGCAGCCCGACGCCGGGCAAGGCGCCGGACAATCGGGCCCCGAGCGTTCCAAGGCCGCACCGCCCGGCCGCGACCAGCCGACCCGCGGACCGAACGGGCTCCTCGGCGCGCTCCTCGCACGCGCCGGGGTGAGCAACGCCGGTCTCGCGCGCCGGGTCAACGACCTCGGCGCCGCCAGCGGCCTCACCCTGCGCTACGACAAGACGTCCGTGGCCCGCTGGGTCGGCAAGGGCATGACCCCGCAGGGTCCCGTCCCCCACCTCATCGCCGCGGTCCTCGCAGAACGGCTCGGACGCCCCGTGCCGTTGGCGGAGATCGGCCTCGACGAGAGCGGCCCGACCGATCCCGACCTGGGCCTCTCCTTCCCGCGCGACCTTGCCGAAGCCGTCGTCAAGGCCACCGACTTGTGGAGGCACGACCACGTGAACCGCCGCGAGTTCCTGACCGGCACTTTCGCCGTCACCGCCTTCGCGACCCCGCTGGCACGCTGGCTCATCGCCCCGGCGGACGCACTGGCCGAACACCGCGGCTCGGACCGCCGGGTCGGCCAGACGGACGTGGCCAAACTCCGGGAGGCGGCGGCCGAGGCGAGGCGCTGGGACAGCAAGTACGGCGGTGGTGACTGGCGCGCGTCGATGGTGCCGGAGTGCCTGCGCGCCGAGGCCACACCGCTGCTGCGCGGCACCTACCAGGACTCGGTGGGACGCCAGTTGTTCGGCGCGACCGCCGAACTGTCCCGGCTGGCCGGGTGGATGGCGTTCGACACCGGGCAGCACGAGATGGCCCAGCGCTACTACATCCAGGCCCTGCGGCTGGCCCGCGCGGCCGCCGACGTGCCGCTCGGCGGGTACGTCCTCGCGACGATGAGCCTCCAGGCCACCTACCGAGGCCACCCGCACACCGCCGTCGACCTCGCGCAGGCGGCCGTGGAGCGCAACCGCGGGGTCGCGACCGCCAAGGTCACCGGATTCCTCCACCTCGTCGAGGCGCGCGCGCACGCCCGAGCGGGCGACCCGGGCGCCTGCGCGCGGTCGCTCAACGCCGCCGAGGCGCACCTCGAACGCGCCCGGCCCGGCGACGAGGACCCCGAGTGGATCGACTTCTTCTCGTACGACCGCCTCTGCGCGGACGGCGCCGAGTGCTACCGCGACCTCCGACTGCCCGAGCAGACAAGGCGGTTCACCGCGACAGCGCTGGCCGGCCGGAGCGACGCGTACATCCGCTCGCACGGCCTGCGCCTGGCCGTCGGGGCGCAGGCCGACCTCGCGGCCGGGGACATCGACGCGGCGTGCGGCGGCGGCATGCGCGCGCTCGCGGTCGCCCAGCGGGTGCACTCGGCGCGCAACAGCGCCTACATACGCGACCTCGTCTCCGGGCTCCAGGCCGCGCACGGCCGCGAGCCGGTCGTCCGGGAGTTCACCGAGCAGGTCCGCGGCTCCATCGGCGTCACCGCCTGACGCCGCGCCCGCGCGTGTCCGCGCGATACTGGGCGTCGGCCGGGGCCGATCGGAGGTCGGCCGGGGGCGGGCCGGGAACGCGGAGGGCGCATGCTCAGGTACGACGTGATCGTCATCGGCGGCGGCATCGTGGGGTTGTCGACGGCGTACGCCCTGCTCCGCCGCGCCCCCGGCACCACCGTCGCGGTCCTGGAGAAGGAGACCTCCTGGGCCGCCCACCAGACCGGGCGCAACAGCGGCGTGATCCACTCCGGCCTCTACTACAAGCCCGGCAGCCTCAAGGCCCGGTTCGCCGTCGAGGGCGCCCGCCGCATGGTCGGGTTCTGCGCCGAGCACGGCATCGCGCACGAGGTCACCGGCAAACTTGTCGTCGCCACCGATCCGTCCGAGCTCGGGCGGATGAAGACGCTGTACCAGCGCGGCGAGGCCAACGGCGTGCCCGTACGCGAGCTGACGTCCGATCAGATCCGCGAGTACGAGCCGAACGTGCGCGCGATCGCCGGGCTGCACGTGGGCACGACCGGGATCGTCGACTACACCGAGGTCTGCCGCACGCTCGTCGGCCTGCTGCACGCCGAGGGCGTGTCGCTGCGCACCGGCGCCGCGGTCACCTCGCTCGCGGTGCACCCGGGCGAGGTCGTCGTGCAGACGCGCCTCGGCGAGGTGCGCGGCCAGGTCGTGGTCAACTGCGCGGGCCTCTACAGCGACCGCATCGCCGCGATGGCGGCCCGGGCCGAGGGCGGTCCCCCGCCGCCGGTCCGCATCGTGCCGTTCCGCGGCGAGTACCACGAGCTGGCGCCGCACCGGCGCGGCCTGGTCCGGGGGCTGGTCTACCCGGTGCCCGACCCGGCGTTCCCGTTCCTCGGCGTGCACCTGACGCGCGGCATCCACGGAGACGTGCACGTGGGCCCGAACGCGGTCCTGGCACTGCGGCGCGAGGGGTACGCGTGGACGCAGGCCAGCCCCCTCGAACTCGCCGCGACACTCCGCTACTCCGGCATGTGGCACATCGCCCGACGGCACTGGCGGTACGGCGCGGGCGAGATGCTGCGCTCCCTCGCCAAGCCCGCGTTCACCCGCGCCGTGCAGCGCATGCTCCCGGCCGTCACCGCGGCCGACCTGGTCCGCGCCCCGGCGGGCGTGCGCGCGCAGGCGGTACGGCCGGACGGCGAACTCGTCGACGACTTCCTCTTCACCGGCGGCGAGCGGATCGTGAACGTGCTCAACGCGCCGTCGCCCGCGGCCACCGCGTCCCTCCCGATCGGCGAGGAGATCGCCGACCGCGTATGCGAACGCCTCGCGGCGGGCACGTGATGAGCTCGGCATGCGTGCCCCGCATGCGTCCCCGGCGTCGCGTGCCCGACGTCTCGTGCCCGACCTACTCAACTGACACCCGAGGAGCGGCAATGGCCCAGGTCTCCATCTCCCTCGACGCCGACCTCGCGATCGAGCTCATGCTGATGACCGGCACCAAGAGCCCCCAGGACGCCGTCCAGTTGGTCGCGCTCGACTTCCTCGCCCGCGGACGCCGGACCGAGGCCCGCACCGGCGACGCGCGCGACGCGCACCGGACCGCCGAGCCGCACCCCAACCACTCCGAACAGGGCTGACCGGCGCGCACCGCGTCTCCCGTAGCATCGAAGAGTCTCCCGGCACGGCCTCCGCGTGCCGTGCCCCCGAACCGACGGCCTCCCCTCCATGTCCTCCGCCTTGCCCTCCGCCTGGTCCTCCGCCCCGTCCTCCGCAGAGTCCGGCGCCGCGTCGCCCGGCGAGCGCCCGGCCGCCGCGCGCAGGCCCGCGTCGCCGCCTCCCGGGACCGAGTCGACGCTGACGCCCGATCCCTTCGGCGGGCCGCCGGTCGGGGTGGTGCGGACGTTCCACCCGCGCCGAGGGCGGCTCAGCCCGCAGCAGCAGGACGCGATCGAGCGGCTGTGGCCGGCGTACGGCGTGCCCGTCGACGGCAAGCCTCGCGACCTCGCGGCGCTCTTCGGCAACGGGAATCCGGTCGTCCTGGAGATCGGGTTCGGGATGGGCGAGGCGACCGCGGCGATGGCCGCGGCCGAGCCCGGCGTCAACATCCTCGCCACCGACATCCACACCCCCGGCATCGGCAATCTGCTGCACCTGGTCGAGGACCGCGGCCTGGCCAACGTGCGCATCGCCGAGGGCGACGCCGTCGTCCTGCTGACCGACATGGTCGCGGCCGAGTCGCTAGCCGGGATCCGGGTGTACTTCCCGGACCCGTGGCCCAAGTCGCGCCACCACAAGCGACGGCTGATCCGGCCCGGCTTCGCGGCGCTGGCCGCGTCGCGCCTCGCGCCGGACGGCACACTGCACTGCGCCACGGACTGGGCCCCGTACGCGGCCTGGATGCTGGAGGTCCTGGAGGCGGAACCCGCGCTCGCCAACACGGCAGGGCCGGGCGGGGGCCGCGTACCGCGCCCGGACTGGCGGCCCATGACGCGCTTCGAGCGGCAGGGGCTCGCCAAGGGCCACGAGGTCGCCGACCTCGTCTTCCGGCGCGTCTGACCGCGGCGCGGGCATTTCGCGCGACGGTCAACCCGCTGCTGCCCCCGCCGTCCACGCGGGCTTCCGGCGGGAATCCGCCCCCTGCCGTGGACCGGTCCGGCGGGCACGGGACGACGCGTTCCGACCGCGCCGCGGGCCTTCCCGGACCGCGGGGTTCGACGCCTCGGACCGTCCGGTCCGCGAGACACAGGACGACGCATTTTGGGCCAAGGAAACGAACCGGTCGCCGCGCCCGGCTATCGTCACACCATATGGACACGCCCGATCACGCGCTGAGCGCCGCCGGCCCGTCCGGCGGTGCCGAGGCGCGGGCGCTGCGGGCGTTCTTCGCCAGGCCCCGCAACCGGGTGGTGGTTTTCGGCCTGCTGTTCGCGGCGTGCTGGATCACCGCCGCGGTCAAGATGAGCGAGGTGACCGGCCTCGACGGGCTCGCGGTCGGCATACCGCTCGCGGCGGCCCCGGTGCCCCTGGTGGTCGGCGCGTTCCTGCTGCTCGCCCGGGCCCGGCCGCAGCCGTGGCAGCACCTGGCCTTCGCACTGTCGTGGGGCGCCGGTGCGGGGGCGCTCGCCGCGCTGTACGCCAACTCGTGGTCGATCGACGCGATCGTCGACCGCTCCGGCGAGCACCAGGGCGAGTTGCTCGGGCTGACCGTGGTCGCGCCGTTCGTCGAGGAACTGGCCAAGGGCGCCGCGGTCCTGCTCCTGCTGGTGTTCCGCCGCCCGTGGTTCCGCGGCCCGCTGGACGGCCTCGTGCTCGCCGCCACCACCGCCGCCGGGTTCGCCTTCACCGAGAACGTGCTGTATTTCGGACGGGCGTTCGGGGAGGGCAGCGACGAGGGCGACGCCGCCGCGCAGACCGCGGCGATCTTCCTCGGCCGGGCGATCCTCACGCCGTTCGCCCACCCGCTGTTCACCGCCGCGACGGGCCTCGCGCTCGGCGTCGCGGTGCTGCTGCGGCGGCGTTCGCGGGCAGTCCTGGTGTCGCTCGGCGGCTACCTGGTGGCCGTCGGTCTGCACTCGGCGTGGAACGGCTCGGCGTGGAAGACCACGGCCGACGACAACCCGGCGATCATGCTCGCGGTCTACTTCCTCGTCATGGCGCCGCTGCTGGCGGGGGTGTTCGTGACCGGCCGCAAGCTTCGCGGCGCGCAGCTCGCCGCGGTTCGCACGCATCTGCCGCAGTACGTCGCCGCCGGGTGGTTCACCTGGAACGAGCCGCACGTGCTGGGTTCGATCGCCGACCGCGGCCGCCAGCGCCGCGCGGCGCTCGCGCTGTACGGCAAGCCGGGCGAACGCGCCGCACGGGAGTACCACTGGAACGCCACCGGGCTGGCCGAGCTGCGGCAGCGCGCGGTCCGCGGCGGCGTCACCGCGCAGGAGTTCACACCGCAGGAGCGGGTGTTCCTCGACCGGCTCTGGGCGCTGCGCCGCGCGCTCGGCGAGGTGCCGGAGCGCACGATGCCGACGCCGCGCTGGGGGCCGACGCCCGCGTACGGGTGGCCGCCGCAGGCTGTGGCTTGGCCGCCGTACGGGCCGGCCTGGATGCCGCAATCGGCTCCGTACTCGACGAACCCCTACGCGGCCCCCGCGCCCGTACCCGTGTTCGCGCCGCAGCCATATGTCGCGCACCCGTACGCCCCACAGCCATATGCCGCGCAGCCGTACGCCCCGCAACCGTTCGCGGCGCACCCCTATGCCGCGTACACGCCGCAGCCGCACTCCCCGCGCCCCCACACGACGACCCCCGCGGGTGAGGCGGCGGGCTGAAACCGCCGCGGAAGCACCCGGCGAGCCGTACCGGACGCCGAGCGCGGGTGCGTCCGCCGCAGGTCCGGGCACGTGGGACTATGGTCCCCGCCCGCTGCCCGCCCGTGGGCCCGACTGGAGACTGCCCGTGCACATCAGCGTCAACTACATCCCGACCGAGCGCGACATCGCCGACGGTGTCATCGCGTTCCGCCGCGGCCTGTTCCGCGGGCTGACCGCGGGAGGCGCGATCCTGCTGGCGGCGGGTCTCGTGGTGCTGCTGATCGGCGCGCTGGACGGCGGCGTCGCGTTCTGGCCGTTCATCTTCCTGGCCTTCGGCGCCGCGATGCTGGGGCTGCGGCTGTGGGCCCCGCTCCAGGCGGCCCGGCAGAACCGGCACATGCACGGCGACGTGTGCGAGGTCACGCTGACCGACGAGGTGTACCGGTCGGCGATAGGGGCCAACCGCGCCGAGATCCCGTGGAGCACCTTCCGCAAGCTGCGGTCGGTGGACGACCAGTGGATCTTCGAGTTCAACCCGGCGCAGGCGATCATGGTGCCGCACCGGATCTTCAGCGCCGAGCAGAACGCCGAGATCGGCGGCTTCCTGCGCGAGCGCGGCCTGTCGCGGAGCTGAGCCGCGGGCCGACAAGCCGCCCGTTCAGCGCCGGTCCATCGGCCGCACCGCGTAGTCCCCGCGCGCCCGGGCCCGCCGTTCGCGGTCCATCTGCCGCGCGATGACGACCTCCAGCGCGCTCCACCCGCAGGCGAGCAGGAAGAACGCGGCGAACATCAGCGCGACGACCCACAGCCACGAGTGCGCGATCACCCCGAACGCCGCGACCATGCCGGAGACGATCGTCATGGCGAAGAACACGAAGGTCAGCGCCGCGGCGTCGCCCGCCCGTTCCGAGAGTCGGTTCCGCCCCACCGGCCGCCCCCTCCCACCTTGCACCCACACCCTTTCGGGGTAGATGCCCGGAACGCGCGCGGGCATGCCGCAAGGGAGTGTCTTCACGTTTCCGTCGGACGGCCCACGGGCCCGGCGGGAATGTGAGGACACGACCCGCGGCACGCCCGCGTTCGCGCGTCACGGCTACCAGGAGCGTCACGGTCATGGGGAGCGTCACGGCTCCAGGACGACTCCCGAGGTCACGTGCGTCACGGTGCCGGTCATCCCGCGTGAGCGCGGCGAGGCGAGGAACAGCACGGCCTCGGCGATGTCCTCGGGCTGCGTGACGCGCCGCAGCGCGGCGCTCGCCGCGAACTCGGCGCGGACCTCCTCCGCGGTCAGCCCCCGGCGTTCCGCGACCTCCTCCAGGTACTTGGCGAGCTTCGCATTGTCGGTGTAGCCGGCCACGACGACGTTGACCCGGATGTTGTCGCGGCCCACCTCGCGCGCCATGGTCGCCGACGCGATCTCCATCGCCATCTTGGTCGACGCGTACGCCGCCATGTAGGGCAGCTTCATGCGCGGCGCCTCGGTGCTGATCTGCACGATCGATCCGCCGCCCACCGCCCGCATGTGCGGCAGCGCGGCCCGGCTGACCTCCAGGACGCCCAGCACGTTCACGTCGAACGCCCGCCGGTACTCGTCCCGGTCCAGGTCCTCGACGCGTCCGGATGGGTTGTACGTGGCGACGTTAACCACGGCGTCCACCCGCCCGAGCCCGTCCGCGGCGGCGTCGACCAGCGCGTGGCACGCGTCGCGGTCGGCGATGTCGGTCGGCACCGCGAGCACCTTGCGGCCGGTCCGCGCCGCGACCCGGTCGGCGAGTTCGCGCAGCGGCTCGGCCCGCCGGGCCCCAAGCACCAGGTCGGCGCCCTCGCCCGCGAGCGCGAGTGCGGTCGACAGGCCGATCCCCTCGCCCGCCCCGGCCACCACCGCGACCCGTCCGTCCAGGCTCCCGCTCATCGACGTCACCAACTTCCGCGCGCGTGTCCGCGCAATCTCCCGCGCGTGCCCCCACGCATACCCGCGGATCCTTTCCCTGCCCTTATCGGGTATCAAGGAACTGACGGATCATCAAGATCGGTCCATCGGGACACGGAGCGGAGACGGCATGGACGAGGGCGCGGTGCGGGACGTGGGCAGGCTCCTCGCGTACGAGGAGATCCGCCAGTTGGCCGCGCGCTACGCGCTCGCGCTCGACAGCAGGGACCTCGACGCGCTGTGCGGGCTGTTCGTCGACGACGTGCGCGTCACCCGCGAGGCCTCCGGGCGCGAGGCCCTGCGGGCGTCCTTCGCCGAGCAGTTGCGGCCGCTCGGGGTCACGATCCTGAACGTCGGCACACACGTCATCGACCTGCTGGACGAGGACCACGCGACCGGGCACGTCTACTGCAAGGGCGAGATCCAGGAGGGGCCGCGCTGGATCCACCAGGCGATCCTGTACCGCGACGTGTACGAGCGGCGGGGCGGCCGCTGGTTCTTCGTGCGCCGCCGCCACGATCTCTGGTACGGCGCCAACGCCGGCGCGAACCCGGCCGGACTGCCGCCCGCGAACTGGCCCGAGCGGTCGTACGGGTGGGGCACCGTCCCCAGCCTGTGGAAAACCTGGCACGACTTCACCGCCCCCGAGGACGCGCCCGAGAGTGCCGACGAAGGCACCAACGGCGGTGCGAACAAGGGCGAAAACGGAGAAATGCCCTAGCCCTTCGGCGTAAGCGCTATTGGCTGGTATACGTATGAGACTCACGGAACCGGCCGTCTGGGCGCCGGTTCCTGACTCGGCAACCAGAGGGGCAGCGCGTGATCCGGTACCGACTCCGGGTGGACTTCTATCAGGACGTCCCGGAGGACCGGGCCCCCACGGGGTACGTGGGGTCGCTGCTGTCCGGCGACTTCGCGGGCCCCGCGCTGCCGCGCGGCGGCGACTCGATCTCCGCGATACCGCTGGGCGGGGCGTACGTCGGCCCGTGGACCGGCGGCCCCTACATGCTCGTGCACCGCGTCGAGCACCACCCGGTGCCCGTCGACCTGGACGGCCACATCGTGGAGTGGTGGGAGCAGTACCCGCACCCGTCCGTGCACGTCGTGGTGCGCGCGGAGTGGCCCGACGAGGAGAAGTCCGAGCACGAGCTCATGGACGTCTACGAGGCGCAGGGCTGGAGTTCCTTCCCCGCCGGGCCCGACAACCCGTTCGTCGCCACGACCGATGTCGCGGTCTTCTGACCCCGCGGCGCTCCCGCCCCGGCCGGGCTCCGGCCGGGGTCCCCGCGGCTACTTGGCCTTGGGAGCCTTGTAGGACTTCTTGTCCATCGTCGCCACCAGGTCCTTGACGACGTCGTCGTACTTCTTCGCCAGTCCGCCGGTGCTGAACGAGATCTTCGACTGCGGCAGCCACCACACCTGCGGCTCGATCTCGGTGCCGTCGCCGCAGGTGATGTTGTAGCGGGCGTACTCGTACGTGAGCGACCCGAGCTTCTGGAACGTCCGTCCCGTGGTCTTCGGCTTCGGCGAGGCCCCCGGGGCGAGCGGCTGGCACCACGGCGCGGGGGTGCCCAGCGTCCAGCCGTCCGCGTCGTCCAGGTCCACCTTGCGGTTCGGGTCGCTGCCGACCCACACGCGCAGTCCGCCGTGCAGGCAGTCGGTGCGCACGTCGGCGGGCAGTTCCATCGGGGCCACGCAGACCGTCGCGGGGCCGTTGGGCCGCGCGTCCCAGCCTGCGGGGATGGTCAGTTTGAGACCGGCCAGTTCGAACACGCCCGGTCCGACGAGGGTGCCCGGCGGCGGGGTGTCCGGCTTGGCGACGGGCGGTGCGACGGGCTTCTCCTT
Source organism: Yinghuangia sp. YIM S09857 (assembly GCF_051388915.1). Taxonomy (NCBI): domain Bacteria; kingdom Bacillati; phylum Actinomycetota; class Actinomycetes; order Kitasatosporales; family Streptomycetaceae; genus Yinghuangia; species Yinghuangia sp. YIM S09857. Next base: position 36,820 of record NZ_JBPKBH010000003.1, read on the forward strand.
CTTGTCGTCGCCCAGCGCCGCCACGGCCGCGACCACGCCGACGATGGCGGCCACGACGGCCGCCGCGGCGATCAGCGGCTTGCGGTGCCGCCCGAACGCGCCGCCCGCGGGGCCCGAGCCGTCGCCCGAGCCGTCACCCGGGCCGCGCCCGCGACGGCGACCGGCGGCGCCGCCCGGTCCACCCGGTCCGCCCAGGCCACCGTCGGCGAACAGCCCGGCCAGCGAGTCGCCGACGATCGTGTCCCCGTCGTCGGCCGTGGACATGTGCGGCATTCCGGGCGCCTGGCCGGGCGGGAAGCCGGGGGCGGTCGCGGTGGGGAACGCGTCGTTCCTGTACGGCGGGTAGCCCGTCGCGCCGCCCCCCGGCATCGCGGCGCCCGGCGGTGACGCGGGCGGCGGCATCGGCGGCGGAGTGGGCGGAAGCGGCGGTGGGGGCGGCACCGAGCCGACCGGGCCGCGCGGCTGCGGGACGCCCGGCGGCGCCGGGAGCGGCGCGGGGACCGTGGCGCCGTCCGCCGCCCCGCCCGGCTGCCCGAAGCCGTGCGCCGCAGCCGGTCCGGCCTGGCCGTCCCCGGCCGCCGACCCGAACTCCGCCGCGGGCGCCGCCGCGTGGCGTCCGGCCCGGCGCCTGCCCGTGCCGGGTGCGGGAGGTGCGGCCGCCCCCTCGGCGCCCCAGCCCCCGTCCATGACCGGGGCCTTCCAGTGCAGATGGATCAGCGACGTGGCGTCCGAGACGAGGTCGGCCGCCGGGGCGCCCGCGCCCAGCGCACCGCGCCAGGTGCCCGTGACCGTCTCGAGAACCTGGTGGGCGGACGGTCTGCGCAGCGGGTCCTTGTCCGCGCTCCAGTCGACGATGCCGCGGAGCGCCTGCGGGACACCGCCGGTGTCGGCGTCCTCCTGGAGCACGCGCAGCGCGACCACCTCGGGCGCGCCGGTGCCGAAGGGAATGACTCCGGTGGAGGCGTACGCGACCATCATCGCCCACGCGTAGACGTCCGCCGCCGGGGTGCTGGTCTGGCCGCGGAACCGCTCGGGGCTCATCCACGCCGGGGAACCGATCATCATGCCCGTGCGGGTCAGGTTGCTGTCCTCCATCGACCGGGCGATGCCCAGGTCGAGCACGCGCGGACCGGCGGGCGAGCACACGACGTTCTGCGGCTTGAGGTCGCGGTGCACGATGCCGACGCCGTGCAGCGCGACCAGGGCCTCGGCGAGCCCGGCGGCCAGCGCGAAGAGGTCGTCGCCGGTCATCGGCCCATGGCGCTCGACGCGCTCCTGGAGGGTGGGCCCGGGCACGTACTCGCAGGCGAACCACGGCTGCGGGGCGTCCACATCGGCGTCCAGCACCGGTGTGGTGCAGGTGCCCTGCACGCGGCGGAGCAGCGCCACCTCGCGGCTGAACCGGGCGCGGAACTCGCGGTCGTCGGAGAACTGCGCGTGCACGATCTTGATGGCGACGCGCCGCTCGAAGTGGTCGAGCCCGGCGAACACCGAGCCCATGCCGCCCGATCCGAGCCGGCCTATCAGCCGGTACGGCCCGACCGTCCGCGGATCCGCGTCTCCGAGCGGCCGTATCCCCGCACCGGCTTCGGCTGCCATACCGCCTCCGCGCACTCACTCGCCGGAGGCGGCCCCGAGCGCCCGCCTCCTCGTCCGGGGCATCCTCTCACCCTGCCCACTGGCGATGACACGCCGTCAGAACGCCCGCGGTTCCCGGACATACGGGTTCGAGGGATCCCTCCGGACGGAAGAGACCCCTCGAACTCCGCCAAACAGTACCGAATTCCATCAGATGCCGATGAACCACCCTGAGAGGGTTGTCAGTCGCGCGCACCGACCGCGTCCACCGGGTCCATCCGCAGGGCGGACCGGCCGGACAGCATGCCAGAACCGAACACCAGGGCCACCGCCACCGCCACGAGCGGCACGTAGATCTCCGGCGGCATCGACGGGTCGAACGAGCCGGTGATCCCGTTCGCGAACGCGCCGAGCGTGAGCCACGCGATGCCCGTTCCCACCGCCACGCCGACGATTGCGGCGACCGCGAGTTCGCGGCGCAGCATCGCCATGACCTGGCTACGCGTGGTGCCGGCGAGGCGCAGCACCGCCAGTTCGCGGGCCCGGGCGCGCGTCGCCATGACGATGGTGTTGACCACTCCGAGGGCGGTGAACACCGCGATGGCGCCCAGGATCAGGGCGTTGGCCCACGCGCTCTCGTTGGCGTCGTCGGACACCTCGTCGAGGTACGCGCCGCGGTCGAGGACGTGCCCCTCGCGCTCCAGCGCGGCGGCGAGCGCGGCCTTGTCGGCGCCCGGCCCGGTCGTCACGTACACCTTGTCGAACGTGCCGACCGTACTGTGCGCGGCGGCCACGTCGCGCGGCATCAGGAAGTCGCCGAAGCCGAACGCGTTGTCATAGACCGCGACCACGCGCGCGTTCATGGGAGTTCCGTCGCCGAGCCAGTACTTGATGCTGTCGCCGACGTGCTTGTTCTTGGCGTCGGCGTGCCGGCTGCCGAGCGCGACGGTGTCCGCGCCGCGCAGATCGGACAGATCGCCTTCGCGGACGCCGAGTTCCATCACCTGCGCGGTCTCCGGCCCGATGCCGCGCGCGTCCATCTCGACGGCGTCGTTCATCGACCCGTCCATCACGGTGGTCTCGACGGTGCCGGACGCGGCCTGGACGCCCGGCAGCGCACGGATGCGCTCGACCGCGGACTGCGGGATGCCGGCCCGGTCCGCGCCGTCCACGATGAACTCCGCCGTTGTGCGCGCCTTGCTCTGCGAGATCGTCTCGTCCGCGACGGTCGTGCCGATGAACAGGATCGAGCAGGAGAAGGCGATGGTGAGCGCGATCGGTACCGCGATGGACGCGACCCGCCCGGGCTCGGCGGCGCCGTTGGCGCGCGCGAGGCGACCCGCCGCGTCCCCGGTCGGTGCCAGCAGGCGGCCGACGACCGCGACGGAGGCGCGGGCGAGGGGCAGTCCGAGCAGCGCCACCGCGACCATGAAGGTGAACACGATGCCGACCGAGGCGCCCGCCCCTTCGTCGCCGCCGAGGTTCGTCGAGACGAAGACCAGCGCGACGCCGCCCGCCAGCGCGGCGAGGCCGAGCGTGTACCGCAGCAGCGGAACGAGGATGCGGCGTTTGGCCGTCGACCCGAAGACCTCGGTGGGCCGCACCTTCGCGGCGCGCCCCGCGGCGGCCAGCGCGGCGACCTGGGTCACCAGGACCGCGCTGCCGAATCCGACGACGCCGGGGAGCCAGGACTGCACCACCGAGAATCCGGTGGGCAGCGCGTCGGCGCGGTCGAACAGGTCGGCGAGCACGTGCGAGAACGCGTACCCGAGCGGCACCGCGACCGCGGACGCGATGGCCGCGACCAGCAGCGCCTCGGCAGCCACCATGCGGCGGATCTGCCCCGGCGTGGCGCCGACCGCGCGCAGCAGGCCGATCTCCCGGACGCGCTGGCGGACCGAGAAGCCGAACGTCCCGGCGATGACGAACACCGCGGCGAATGCGGCGCTACCGGCGAAGACGGAGACCACCGGGATCGTGGCGTCCTGCATCGACGTGGCGGCGGGCGCCTCAAGCCGGGCGAGCGCGCCGCCGCCGAGCACCTTGACCTCGGGCTGCGCCCGCGTCGGGTCGCCGAACTGCGGTCCGGCCGCGGCGAGGATGTCGCGGACGGCGGAGCGGACCTGCTTCTTGTCCGCGCCGGGGTCGAGCGTCACACCGATGAAGTCGGCGAGCGCCGGCACCGTGCTCAGCCCGGCGGCCTGCACGTCGGGCAGGAACACCGAGGGGGCGCCCTGCCCTTGCGCGATGCCGACGACCGTGACGGTGCGCGGGCCGAGCGGTGTGCCGAGGTCGAGTCGTGCCCCGGGCCGCAGACCGAGCGCGGCGGCGGTCGCGGTGTCGACCACGGCCTCGTCGGCGGCGCGTGGCTCGTGGCCGTCGGTGAGCCGGTACGGCGTCAACTGGGCGCTGCCCCAACCGTGCACGTCCGCCCCGAGCCCACCCGGCAGCCCGACCGGCACGCTGCGGTCGGGGACCGCGGTTTGCACCCCGGGCACGGCCGCGATCCGCTCCGCCAGCTCGGCGGGGATGCGCGAGGTCTGCCGCAGCGGGTCCGACTCCGCCTCGTCCTCCCCGGAGGGCTTGTCCATCTGCGGCGTGCGCGCGAGGTGGTCGGACGCGGCGACCGCGAGGTCGGTGCCCTGCAACCGCTCCACGGGCGAGTCGGTGCGCAGCGCGGACTCCAGCATGATGCCCGCGCCGGTCACCAGGACCGTGGCGAGCGCGACCGCGAGGAAGGCACCGGTGAACCCGGCCAGCCGGGTACGCAGGGTGCCGAGGGCGAGGCGGAGCACGGGTCAGCCCTCCATGTGGATCATGCGGTCGGCGACGGCCTCGGCGGTCGGCGCCTCCAGCGTGTCGACCAGGCGGCCGTCGGCGAGGAAGACCACGCGGTCGGCGTACGACGCGGCGACCGGGTCGTGGGTGACCATGACGACGGTGTGCCCGTAACCGTCGACCACCTGGCGCAGCAGCGCGAGGACTTCGCGTCCGGTGCGGGTGTCGAGGGCGCCGGTCGGCTCGTCCGCGAACAGCACGTCGGGGCGGGTGACCAGGGCGCGGGCGATGGCGACGCGCTGCTGCTGGCCGCCGGAGAGCTGCGCGGGGCGGTGCCGGGCGCGATCGGCCAGGCCGACGCGGCCGAGGACTTCGCGCACCCACTTCTTGTCGGGGCGCTCGCCCGCGAGACGCAGCGGCAGCGTGACGTTCTGCTCGGCGGTGAGCGAGCCGACCAGGTTGAAGGCCTGGAAGACGAACCCGACGCGGGTGCGGCGCAGCTTCGTCAGCTTGGTCTCGGACAGCGTCGCGATGTCGGTGCCGGCCAGTTCGACGCGGCCGTCGGTGGGCCGGTCGAGCCCCGCCGCGCAGTGCAGGAACGTGCTCTTGCCCGAACCGGACGGGCCCATCACGGCGGTGAAGCTGCCCCTGCGTATGTCGGCGTCGACGCCGCGCAGCGCGTGCACCGCCTCGGCACCGCGCCCGTACACCTTGGTGACCCCGGTGAGGCTGACCGCCGAGGTGGCGGCGGCCGCACGGGCCTCGATGACGGATGTGGCACGCCTGCCCATGGCCGGTCCTCCTGTCCGCGGCCGGGCTTTCCGACCGTGTGACCAGCCTGTCTGTTCCGTGATCACGTCTCGATCCGGCGACCGCCCGGGTTCTCGGTGGGGTTGTCCCCACCCCCGCCGCCGGGGCGGGTCGCAGGGGCTCGGCGGCGTAGGAAGTCTGGCCTTACCAACGGCGGTGCGTGATAGGTGTGCAGGGGCCCGCCACGACGGGCCGCCGTCGAGTACCGGAGGGCCGGATGAAGATCAGCGTCGACTTCGACAAGTGCAAGAGCAACGCCTTGTGCATGGCGGAGGCGCCCGACGTATTCGAGGTGCGCGAGGACAACTTCCTCTACATCCTCCAGGAGAACCCGCCGGAGGAACTGCGCGCCGACGTCGAGGAGGCGGCCCGGGTCTGCCCGACCCGGGCCATCACCCTGACGGACTGAGCACGGTCGGCCGGACGCCGACCGGCCCTGTTCAGGAGCGCCGGCGGCGGATCCGGTCGCGGATGTCGCGCGTCTGCTGCGCGGCGCCGGAGCCGATACGGGACGCCTGCCCGGGGATCGACGAGCCCTGGTACGCCTGCCGCACCGCGCCCCCGGCGCCGCGGCCGAGCGCCGCGGCCCGGGCCAGCGGCTTGACGTTGACGACGACGGTCCCGGCCGTGCGGTCGTGCCAGGTGCGGCGGCGCGGGCCGAGGACCGTCAGCGGGTCGAAGAACCCGACGAGGCTGACCAGCCCGAAGACGAGCGCCAACTGCCCGTCGCGCAGGATGATCTGATACCACATCAGCATGAGCGCGCCCCAGGGGAGCAGCACCGCGACGAAGGTGCGGCGGGCCGAGCGCAGGACGCCCAGGCGGCTCGAACCGCCTTGTGCGGGAACGACCTTCATGCCGAACGCGATCTTGCCGAGGGTGCGTCCGAACCTGGCGTGCATGAGCCAGTCGTAGATCGTCGGCACCAGCAGGTGCGCGAGCACGAGCAGGAGCAGTATCAGCTTCGTCTTGTCCCACAGGCCGTCGACGGCGTCGAGCGGCGCGCGCTGCGCCTTGTCGGCGTCACCGAGCAGGAGCGCGCGGAAGGTCTTCTCGAACGTCGTGTTCTGGAGTTCTGCGGCCTTGCCCTGAAGGTAGTTGTAGGCGACGAACCACAGCGGCACGACGAGCGCGGTCATCAGCAGGTAGTCGACGGTGCGCGCGAGGAGCCGCAACAGCCGTGACGCGGGCGGGAGATCGGCGGGCGGCTCGGCGGCGCCCGGCGCACCGGGCGGACCGTCGTACGGCTGCCCGGGCGGCGGCTGCCAGGCAGTCGCGGTCGGCGCCTGCGGGTCCCACGCCGCCGGCTGACCGGGGTAGGGGCCCGGCACCGGGCCGGACTGGCCGGGATAGCCGGGGACTTGACCGGGCGGCTGGCTCGGGACTTGACCGGGCGGCTGCCCCGGGTACTGGCCGCCGGGCGGCGGGCTCGGATATTGGCCGGGGTACTGCCCCGGATACGGCCCCGGCGACTGCCCGGGCTGCGGTCCGGGGGCTGCCCCGGGATCGGCTCCCGGGTCGCCTCCGGGGTACTGCCCCCGATTCGGCCCCGGCTGCTGAGGGAACGTCATGCCCCGGACGGTCCCGCGATGTCGCCCGGGGCGTCAAGCCACGCCACGCCGCTCTCAGGACAGTTCGCCGAGTGTCACGTCCACGGTCGCGTCCCCGCCGCCCGCTCGTACCAGGCTCACCTTCGCGGTGTCGCCCGGTTTGAGGCCCGCCAACACCTCGGCCAGCGCCGCCTGGTTGGGCGTCTCGGTGTCGTTGACCGCGGTGATGACGTCGCCGGCCTGGAGCCCGGCCTTGGCGGCCGCGCCGGCCGGGTCGACGGTGACGACGCCGACCCCGGCCGCGTTGCCGCCGCGTCCCACGACCGTGGTCGCGGTGATGCCGAGCGCGGCCCGGTCGGAGTCGGTGACCTTGCCGTCCCTGATCATCTGGTCGGCCAGGTTCTTTGCGGTGTTGGACGGGATCGCGAACCCGATGCCCGGGGCGAGGCTGTTGCCGGCCCCGCTGGCCGCCGCGAGCGTCGGGATGCCGACGACCTTGCCCTCCAGGTCGACCAGCGCGCCGCCGCTGTTGCCGGGATTGATGGCCGCGGTGGTCTGGATGAGGTTGGGGATGGTCGCGCCGGGCGAGCCCTGCTCCGCGGACTCGCTCTGGGTGCGGTTCAGGGCCGACACGATGCCCTGGCTCACGCTGCCGGACAGGCCGAGCGGATTGCCCATCGCCAGCACGATGGTGCCCACGTCGATCTGCGACGAGTCGCCCCACTGCGCGGGCTTGAGGTCGCCCGGCGGATTGTCGAGGCGGATCACCGCGACGTCGTTGGGCGGGTACGAGGCCACCAGCTTCGCGGTCAGCGGCTGCGCCCCGGTGGCCAGCGTGACCTGGAACGCGGTGGCGTTCCCGACCACGTGCGCGTTGGTGACGATGTTGCCCTTGTCGTCGTAGACGATTCCGGAGCCGAGGCCGTCCGAGGTGGTGATCTGCACGACCGACGGAAGGACGTCGGTGACGACCTTGCGGTACGCGTTCTGGAGGCCGTCCGTGCCGCCGTCCGCGGCGGGTTGCCCGGGCGACTGCGCCGCGTCGGCCGACGCCCGCGCGGGGGCGTTCTTGGCGGCGCTGCCCTTGTCGTCGCCGTCGTCCGAGCAGCCGGCCGCACCGACCGCGAGCACCGTCGCGGCGGCCAGCGCCGCGGCCGCACGGCGCCGCCGTCCCAGTCCCGCCCAAGTCCGTGCAGACACCGCAGACTCCCTCGCATACCCGGACCCGGCCCCGCCCGGATCCCGTCCGAACCTCTTCCGGATCCGCTCACGAATGCCCGAAATGCCGGAAAAAGAAACGCCGGGGAATCACCCGCCCGGCCCTGTCCACCGAGGCCGCCCCCTTGCTTCCTGGGGCGAACCCGGGTGACATTGCGACGCGGCGGGCCGCTCCGTGCCCGCCGGGCTCATGGACCAGCGCAACCCGGAGGCACCATGCTGTCGCTGCAAGAGATCTCGGACCGGTTCGAGATCCAGGACCTGATGGTCCGTTACTCGCACGCGGTCGACACCCGCCAGTGGGACCTGCTCGACGACGTCTTCACGGCGGACGCGCACATCGACTACTCGGCGATGGGCGGTTCGACGGGCGATCTGGCGTCGACGAAGAAGTTCCTCGCCGACGTGATGCCGAACTTCCCGGCGTTCCAGCACATGGTCGGCAACTCGGCGGTCACCCTCGACGGCGACACCGCGACCGGCCGCACGATGTGCCACAACCCGATGGTCATGCCCGGCGAGGACGGGCAGCAGAGCCTGATGCTCTGCGGCCTGTGGTACCTCGACACGTTCGTGCGCGTGGACGGGCAGTGGCGCATCAAGTCCCGGGTGGAGGAGAAGGGCTACATGTACATAGCCCCGCCCACCCCCGGGATGGGCTGACCGCCGTCAGGCGGACATACGAGGGGCGGGCGTACGGGACCCCGTACGCCAGCCCCTCGCATGTCCGCGCCGTCCGCGCCCGTTACCTGGGCGCCGCCGCGAGCCCCGTGCACGGCCGCAGCGACGCCCGCCGGTCGGTGATGCGCTTGGCCTCGCCGGCCTTCTGCGGCACCGGCACGCCGCGCGAGTCGATCAGCGCCGGCGTGAAGACCTCCTTGACCACCTTGCCGCCGGTGACGGTCAGCGTGGTGACACCGGTGTCGTTGGAGTTCGGGTAGGGCGAGGTGCCGTACCAGAGGAAGTTGCCGAAGCCGTAGCCGACGTACGTGTCGCCGAGCATGCCCGCGCCCTGCATCACGTGCGCGTGGGTGCCGACCACCGCGGTCGCGCCCGCCTCTGCGAGGTCCTTCGCGAGGTCCTTCTGCGTGGCCGACGGGCACTTGTCGCCCTCGATGCCCCAGTGCACGTAGACCACCACGACGTCGGCCGCCGCCTTCGCGTCGCGCACCGCCTTGACCAGGCGGGTGGACGTGAGCGCGGTGGCGATCCCGGGCTTGGTGGCCCCCGCCGGATACCGCTGGCTGGTCAGGTCGTTGACCTGGCTCGCCGCGAGAACCGCCACCCGGACGCCGTTGACCTCGGTCGTCCACGGCGTGTACGCGTCCTCGGCGTTCCGGCCGAAACCGACCACGGGCAGCGCGCCGCCGTCGGCCGCCGCGAGGGAGTCGGTCAGCCCCGGCTGACCGAAGTCCACCGCGTGGTTGTTGGCCATGCTGACCACGTCCACGCCGGTCGCCTTGAGGTCGTCCAGCGCGGACTTCGGCGCCCGGAAGGTGTAGGTCTTGGCCTCCGGCGCCCCGCGCTCCGTGATCGCCGACTCGAGGTTCACCATGGCGATGTCGGCCTGCCCCAGCGTCTTGCCGATCGGGCCGAGCGTGTCGGCCCCGGTACCGAGCCTGGACACCGTCCGGCCGGTGAAGTGCACGTCGCCGCCGAAGGCGATGGTCACCGTGCCGGGCGAACCCCCGTTCGGCGCGCCCGAGCCGGTCGGGGCGGCCGGCGAGCCGGGGGCCTGGGGTGCGGCGGGGGCGGTGGCACCCGCGGAGGCGACCGGCGCGACGTCGTCGTCCGATCCCCCGTCGGACCCTCCGACCAGGGAGCATCCGGTGAGCAGTGCCAGGGCGCAGGCGCCGACGACGACCCGGAATCGCCGGGCGGAGGGTATGTGCACCGGCACACGCTAACCCACCCGATCACGGTGCCGTTCGGAACCGGACCATTCGATGCTGTCTTCTGATCGGAGATGTGCCTAGGCTCCGCTACGCCTGCTTGCGCGGGCACCCTGCATCCGCGTTCCGAAAGGGCACCGCATGACCGGCGCAGTCGACAACAAGCGGCTCATCGAGCAGTTCTGGCAGGACCTGTACGAGCGGGACTTCGACAAGGTCGGCGCCTACTTCGCCGCCGACGGCCACTACACCGACGTGCCGGCGCCGGGAGCCGGAGCCTACGGTCCCGAGCAGATAGCGGCCCGCCTCCGGCTCGGTCTGGAGATGCTGTCCGGCTACGAGCACCACCTGAAGCACATCGTGGCCGACGGCGACGTCGTCATCACCGAGCACGCGGAGAAATGGTTCTGGGAATCAGGCGAGAGCGTGCTGCTGCCGTTCGTGTCGGTCCACGAAATCGGCCCGGACGGCAAACTCGTGCGCTGGCACGACTATTGGGACTTCAACACGCTCATGAACGCGGCCCCCGCGTGGTGGCTGGAGCACATCGCGAAGGGCTTCGCCTGAGTCCCGCGGCACCTCCCGTACCGCCCAACTGCCCGACTACCCTTACCTGTTGGGGGAGGTCGGGATAACGTACGGCCGCTCCCACCACGATGACGACCCGGGCACCGAGGTCTTGGCCGACGTGCCGGGAAGGGAGTGGCCCGTGTCCCCGCAGAGCTCCGGAACGGCCGGAAACCCCAACGCACTTCGTGTCTCGGCGCTGTGGCGCTACCCGGTCAAGAGCATGATCGGCGAACCGCTCGAACTGGCCCGGCTGGACCCCGACGGCGTACGCGGCGACCGCATATGGGCGGTCCGCGACGAGGACGGCGACTTCATCGCGGACGCCCGCCGCAACCCGGTCCTGCTCGGCCTGCACCCGCGCTACCTGCGCCCGGTGAGCGCCGCCGACCCGGTGCCGCCGGTCGAGATCACGCTGCCGGACGGCAGCGTGATCAGCTCGACGGACGCCGCCGTGCACGGCGAGCTGAGCCGGGTGCTGGGCCGCCCCGCCTCGCTGCGGTCCCGGCGGCCCGCCTCGGACGAGGCGTACTATCGGCGGCTCCCGCCCGAGGACGGCGACTGGGTGCGCTTCCTGGAGGAGCTGTTCGGCGTCGACAAGGGCGCCGAGGTGCCGGACCTGAACCTCTTCCCGGACGCGCTGTGGACCAACCAGACGATGCCCGGCACGCACTACGACGCGTTCCCGGTGCACGTGCTCACCGACCGCTCGCTGGAGTCGCTGCGCAAGCTCTCCCCCGGCAGCGACGTGGACGTCCGGCGGTTCCGCCCCAACGTCTTCGTCGCGGTGCCGGACGGGATCGAGGGAGACTTCCCGGAGCGCGCGTGGACCGGGCTCGACCTGCACATCGGCACTGCCGTCCTGCGCGTCGAGGGCGAGTGCCCGCGGTGCGTGATGATCAGCCACCCGCTGCCGCACGCGGACCTCGCCGCGGACCGGGCACTGCTGCGTACCGTGCACGCCAGGACCGGCCACAACGTGGGGATGTACGCGTCGGTCGTGCGGCCCGGGGTCTTCGGCGTCGACGACGTGGTCGAGGTACGGGCGGCGGAGCCGGGGTCGGCCGGGATGAACGCCGCGGCCGAAGGCTAGGCCGCGCCTGCCGTGTCTGCCGTGTCTGCCGGGTCCCGGCGGCCGACCGGAGGCTGGGTTGCGCCGGGGCTGCCGGCGCCGGAAAGCGACGAGCCCCGGCCGTGGGGGCCGGGGCTCGTCGGAAGTCTGGTCCTCCGGGCTCAGTCATGGATCCTACGCTTGAGCGCGCCGAAGGCAGTCATATCGTAGCACAACCATGGTTCCGGCCTGGGAATCCCTGGCTCCAGGAGTCTCGGCCCGGCCACGCCCGGCCGACGGCCGCCGTGCCCTCAGGCCCGGGTGACCGCTTCGTAGACGCGGTCCGCGAGCTCCGGGTGCATGTCCAGGTAACCCTCCTCGTCGACCTCGAACGCCCCCGTCCGGAAGCTCTCCACGAAGGTCCGCAGCATGCGCTCCATGTCGGGGTAGTCGGTCTGGACCGGGGCGCCGTCCACATAGCTCCACACCTGCACGATGCCCTCGTCGGCGGTCCAGGCGACCGCGTAGAAGTCCCCGGCGGGCGAGACGAGCAGCGGCAGCCACTCCTCGTCGCCGTCGGACTCCACCTCGACCTCGTCGCGGAACTCCAGCGCCTCGTCCAGGCTGACCAGCACGTAGCCCGGGATGAACGAGGCGTCGTCCACCGTCTGATCCTCTTCGGCCCGCGTGCCGTCGGCCCAGCCGAACCACGCGACCAGTTCCTCGGGGGCGCCGTCGAGCTTGGCCCGCACCGCCTCGGGCGCGAGCCCGGGCTCGAAGAGCCGCACGACTTTGCGCTCAAGTCTGTCCAGCTCGCGCCGGACTCCTTCGAGTCCCTCCGTGACCGTGGCCATACGTTCCCCTGCTTCTTCAAACGTCCAGACGCGTACGCACCGTGCGCACCCCCGTACAGGATGTCCTACGGCACCCTCACAGACTGGGGCACGCGCCGCCGATGCAGAAGGGGGGGGCCGA
>NZ_JBPKBH010000003.1:49328-92727 GCF_051388915.1 Yinghuangia sp. YIM S09857
GCAGAAGGGCCCGGCCGAGTGGCCGGGCCCTTCGATGCGCCTAGCGGGTGATACCGGGCGTCACTTGCCGTCGATGCCGATGATGGCGTTCTCGGGCAGGACCGTGTGCACCAGGTCCGGGTTGACCGGGCCGTTGAACGGCGGGTACTTCGGGCCCTGCGCGTTGCGGCGGTAGACCGAGGTGGAGTGCTCCGCGGTCTTGTCGAACTCCGGGATGACCTTCTCGCCGAAGAGCTCGATCATCTCGAGGTTCTCCTCGTGCGTCATCCCGTCGTTGATGCCGAACACGAGCTGGTCGGTGCCGACCGCCTGGTACGCCTCGATCTGCTCGCAGACCTCCTCCGGCGTGCCGACGAGCATCAGGCCGGACTCGATCACGAAGTCCAGGAACTCGTCGCCGCCCTGCGAGAGGTCGAACGGCGGCTCGGGCCAGGTCACCGCGTCGGCCGACTTCGGCATGGTGTCGTGGTACAGGTTCACCATGGTGACCAGGTAGCCGCGGCCCTTGGAGATGGCGATCTCGCGGGCGCGCTTGCGGTCGTTCAGGCAGATGACCGCGTTCGTCATCATGACGTTGTTGTTCTGGTAGTCGCCCAGGATCTCGACCGGGTTCTCGGCGGCTTCCTTGTAGGCCTCGATGCGGCCCTTCAGGTTGAAGATCGGCTCGAAGTTGAACGCGATCGCGCCGATGCCCAGCGAGCCGGCCTTGGCGAACGAGCCCGGGTTGCCGCAGGCCATCCAGATCGGCGGGTGCGAGTGGCCGTACGGCTTGGGCAGGATGTTGTGCGGGGTCGGCACGGTGAAGTGCTCGCCCTGGAAGGAGTAGTCGTACTGCTCCCACATGCGCACGATCTCGCGCGAGACCTCGTCCCACTCGGCCTTGGTCGAGTTGGTGTCCATGATGTTGAACGACGCGACCTCGTGGGAGCCGGCGCCGCGGCCGGTGCCCCACTCGAAGCGGCCCTCGGTGATGTGGTCGAGCATCGCGGCGCGCTCCGCGAACCGGACCGGGTGCTCCTTGCGCGGCGACAGCGAGTTGATGCCGGTGCCGAGGTGGATGCGCTCGGTCTTCGCGGCGACGTAGCCCATCGCGACCTCGGGGGCCGACATGTGCGAGTACTCGGTCAGGGCGTGGTGCTCACCGAACCAGACGTACTTCCAATTGTGCTTGTCCGCCTTGATCGCCAACTCCAGCTCACGCTGAAGCATCAGGTGCTCGGAAGCGCGATCGTGCGCAGCCGGTCCCGGGATGTAACCGTTCAGGAAGATGCCGAACTCCACGTGGAGCCTCCCAAAAGTGCTGGTTCAACAATGTCGCGTCTGGCGGCTGCGCCCGTACAGCGGCAATGTACGCGCGGCCGGTGCACACTTGTGGTGAGAGGTGTCTAACGTCACGTCAGAAACCGCTGCTGGCAAGGGGGTTCACAGAAGGCCCCCGACCTGCTAACTGTCTCTGGACGCGGTGGTAACAACACGCAGGGTTACTGCCTTGCCGAGGCGACACGTGTAGCCCGCGCACATGTCACGCCGATGTGTTCGGCGTCGATCAGATTTGCCTGTTTCTGCGTTCTGCCGACGCATTCCGATGCAAAGTTCCGCTGCAATCTGTTGATCTTCGAACATGCCGTGCAGGACCGTGCCCAGGGTCTACCCCGGCGCCCGTGCACGGCCTTGTCTTATGCATTTTCGGTCGGTGTTCCGCTTGGATGGGGGGCATGGGAGAAAGCCTCGACCTGCACCCCGCCCTGACCCGCCTCGACCTGCTCGCCGACCCGGTCGCCGACGCTCTCAAGCAGTGGAGCGGCCCCGTGCCGGTCGACGCCGTCGAGGTCGCCGAGATCGACCCGGACCTCGCGGACACGGCCGCCTTCTGCGCGCACTACGGCGTCACCCTGGAGGAGTCCGTCAACTGCGTGGTCGTCGCGGCCAAGCGCGGGTCGGAGGTGACGTACGCGGCCTGCATGGTTGCCGCCACGACACGCGCCGACGTGAACGGGCTGGTCCGCCGGCATCTGGGTGCGCGGAAGGCGTCGTTCGCGCCGCTCGCAGAGGTGGCCGCGATGTCCGGGATGGAGTACGGCGGCATCACCCCGGTCGGCCTGCCCGCGGGCTGGCCGATCCTGGTCGACGCGGCGGCCGCGGCGCTACCGAGTGCGGTGATCGGATCGGGGAACCGCCGCGCCAAGCTACGGTTGCCGGGGGCGGCGCTGGCATCGCTGCCGGGGGCCGAGGTGCTGGACGGGCTGGGCCTACCGCTGGGGTGAACGGTCCGGCTGAACCTCGCGGCTGAACTAGCGGGCCGATCCGGCGGGCTGAGCGGTGGATTGAGCCGGTGGGCTGAACTCGCGGGTTGAGCCTGCGAGCTGAGCGGGTGTCAGCTCAGGACGCGCTCGACCTCCGCGTTGGCCGCCGGGCTCAGCAGGCCCTGCCACCGCTCGAACAGCGCGTGCAACTGCGACCGCTCGATCGCATCGAACACCGGGCTGATGGCCGCGATGTCCAGCTCGTTGGCCACCGTGATCTCCGCGAACGCGCGGCGCAGACGCGGCCCGGGGACATACCTCGCGCCGGTGAAGCGGTCGGTGAACGTGCCGTGGGCGTCGGAAAGTTCGGGGTACGACGCCTTGCGGTCGCAGCTCGCGTAGAAGTACACCAACTCCTCGGCCTCGTCCCCGACGAGGCCCGCGAGCTCGGCGCGGCGGTCGAGGCCGTACAGCGCCACCGGGAACCCGTCGGTGCCGTAGAAGGCGTGGCACAGGCCCGCCAGCCGCACCTCGCGGTCGGCGCCCCACTCGGTGAGCATGTCGTGGACGCGCACCAGGTGGTCGAACAACGTCCCGCCGGGATGGCCGATCCCCTCCGCGCCGAGCTCGCGCAGTACTGCGACGGCGTCCGTCGTGACCACTGGTGCACCGCCAATTCCTGTCGGGGCCAGGCAAGGTGATGGAACGTCAGAAAGTGCTGCGGGGTGGGGTCGGCACCGCCGCGCGCTGTCGACGGTCACACGGCGGGTTGCCGCCCCGGGCCCTGACGAAAGCGTCCCGCCTCGGCAATACCCAAGTCAATCCTAGGATTTCCTGGGCTTGACCCAAGAGATATCTTGCTCCTCATGACTCTCGACGACCTGCGGACGTTCGTGGCCGCCTGCCGCCACGGCAATCTGACCCTGGTGGCGCGCGAGCTCGGCCGCACCCAGTCGGCGGTCAGCCAGCACATCAAGCGCCTCGAACAGGAACTGGGCCTCGACCTGCTGGAACGCCTCCCTCGCGGAGTCGCCCCCACCGAGGCCGGGCGGATCCTGTTCGGCGCCGCGAGCGACGGCCTGGCGGGCCTCGACCTGGCCCTGCGGCGGCTGCGCGACCTGCGGCAGGGCCACGGCGGCGCGGTCCGCGTCGCGACCGGGGCGACGACCGTGCGCCATTTCATGACCGCCGCGATCGTCGAGTTCCGCCGCCGCCACCCCACGACCTCCCTGGAGTTCCAGACCGAGAGTTCGAGCCGCACCTGCATGGAGGCGGTGGCGGCCGGACGCGCCGACCTCGCGTGGATCACCATCGGCGAGCCGGTCCGCGGCATCGAGCAGCGTCCGGTGGCGAAGCTGCGCTGGATGCTCGCGGTACGCCGCGACGACCCGCTCGCCGGGCACGACGCGCTGGAGCCGGACGACCTGGCCGGGATCCACCACATCCGCCTGCCGGAGACGTCGACTTCCCGCCTGCGGCTGGACGCGCACCTGGCGGCCCACGACATCCACCCGCCCGCCACCACCGGCGTCGCGGACTGGGACACCGCGATGCTGCTGGCCGAGCTGGGTCTCGGACACGCGGTCGTGCCGGACCTGCCCAACCTGTCCCGGGCGCCCGAGGGGCCGCTGCGACTGATCCCGATATCCGGGCTGCCACCGCTGACGGTCGGCTGGGCCGCCCGGCAGTGGGACGCGCTGGCCCCGGCTGCGCTGGAGTTCGCGGGCTTCGTAGAGTCGTCCCCATGACCACGCCACCGCCGGATCCCGCCACCGGCGGGCCGACCACCGGGCCGGGACGCGCCGCGCCGACCGTCGCCGACGACCTGGCCGCCGCCCCCGAATTGCTGTTCGCGTACTACAACGCCACGGCGGCGGAGCTGGGCCGGCGGACCTGGGACACCCCCGCCGCCCTGCCGGACTACTTCCGCGTCGACTACGACGACCCGGCCGCCTACTACGGCCCGCCCGGCGGCTACCTCTCCGCCCGGCTCGACGGCCGCCTCGCGGGCGGCGTCGGCTACCACTTCCACGGGCCGGACATCGAGGTCAAGCGGTTGTACGTGGCCCCCGAGGCGCGGGGCGCGGGTGTCGCGCGGGCGCTCATGGCCGTGCTGCACGAGCGGGCCCGCGCGGCCGGTGCGCCGCGCTGCGTACTGGACGTGCTGCCGCAGCGCACCGGCGCGATCAACCTCTACAAGCGGCTCGGTTACCGGCAGATCGGGCCGTACCGCGACGACCACGGACCGATCGAGCTGCTCTGTTACGCGTACGACCTCTGAGCGGGCGGACTCCGGGCGGCCTCGGGACGGGCCGACCCCGGGCGGCCTCGGGGCGGACGGCCTCGGCACGAACGCTCTCGGCGCGGGCCACCTCCGAGTGCGCGTCCTCTGCACCGACGAACTCCCCAGCGGCACCCTCTGGTTGATCAATGCTCTTCCCAGCTCCCGGAGTTCGCCTCCTCCAGAGCGGACAGCCGGGCGAACTGGTCGTCGTCGAGCGCCACTTCGAGCGCCGCGATGTTCTCGCGCAGATGCCCCTCCGACGAGGTGCCGGGAATGGGCACGACCGTGTCGGTGCGCCGCAGCAGCCACGCGAGCGCGGTCTGCGCCGGGGTCGCACCGATCTCGCGCGCCACCTCCGCCACCGGCCCGTCCGGCCCGGCGTGGGCACCCATCGCAATCGGGAAGAACGGCACGAACGCGATGCCGTGCCCGGCCGCGTAGTCGACGACGTCGTCGTGTCCGCGGGTCGCCAGGTTGTAGAGATTCTGGACGGCCGCGATCGGCGCGGTCTCCGCCGCCTCGCGCAACTGATCCACCGCCACCTCGGACAGTCCGATGTGCCGGACCTTGCCCTCCTCCCGCAACTGCCCCAACGCGCCCACCTGTTCGGCGACCGGGTAGGCGGGGTCGAGGCGGTGCAGGTAGAGGAGGTCGAGCCGCTCCACACGCAGCCGCCGCAGGGCGAGTTCGGCCTGCTGGCGCAGGTAGGCGGGGTGGCCGAGCGGGATCCACGCGTCGGGGGCGGGGCGTACGACGCCGACCTTGGTGGCGATCGAGACGGAGTCGCCGTAGGGATGCAACGCCTCGGCGACCAGTTCCTCGTTGCCGCCGAGCGCGTAGGCGTCCGCGGTGTCGACCAGGTTCACGCCGAGCTCGACAGCCTTGCGCAGCACCGCAACCGCCGCGGCCCGGTCGGCCGGCGGGCGCCAGATCGGCGCGGCGGCCGGGTCCGGTGGACGCTCGGGACCGTCGGCCAGGCGCATGGCGCCGAAGCCGATGCGACGGATCGTCAGATCGCCGCCGAGGGCGAAGGTGGACGGGGGAACAACCGCGGTTTTCCTCGGGTTCGTCATGACCGCAACGCTAGTTTTTGACACCGGTGTGAGATTCAAGGAGATGTGAGGGGCATCACATGAAGATCGGGGACCTGGCCCGCGCCACGGGGGTCAGCCCTCGCCTGCTGCGCTACTACGAGGAGCAGGGGCTGATCGAGGCCCGTCGGGCCCCCAGCGGACACCGGAGGTACGGGGATGCCGCGGTCGGCGAGGTGGCCCGCGTCCGGGCCCTGCTCGCGGCGGGCCTGCCGACCAACGTGATCCGCGACCTGATGGCGTGCTTCACCGAGGGCACGGATCTGGACGCGTGCGCGGCGGACCACCTGCGTACGCACCTCGCCGGCGTGGAGGCGCGCATCGCGCAGCTCGAAGCGACGCGGTCCACGCTGGACGCCCTGCTGACGGCGACGTCGTCCCGATCCCCCGCCGCCGCGTGAGCCCGTCCGGAAAAAAACTTCGGGGCGGACCGATGAGTTTCCGCGGACCCGCCGGTCCACCTCTTTGAAAGCACGGCGCGGGGCGGACAACATGGCCGAAAAGCCACCGTCCGCACACCCGCGGACACCGCAGCCGACGTACCGGTCACACGGGACGCACCAGCGAGAAGAGGCGCAGACATGGCCACGATGATCTTCGTGAACCTGCCGGTCAAGGACCTGGACAAGTCGAAGAAGTTCTACTCGGCGCTGGGCTACACGCTCAACGAGCAGTTCAGCGACGACAACACCGCGAGCTTCGTGATCAGCGACACGATCGTGGTCATGCTGCTCAAGGAGGACAAGTTCCGCGAGTTCAGCACCAAGCCGATCGCCGACTCGGGCGCGGTCACCGAGGCCCTGCTGTGCCTCAGCGCCGACAGCCGCGAGGACGTGGACCGGATCACCGAGATCGCCCTGTCGTCCGGTGGCAGCAAGGCCAAGGACCCGCAGGACATGGGCTTCATGTACGGCCGCTCGTACCTCGACCCGGACGGCCACCACTGGGAGCTGGCGTACATGGACCCGGCCGCCCTGGAGGGCTGAGCCCGCCCCCGCTCGTCTCCCGGTCCGGCGGCCCCGGGCCCGGAACGCCCCGCGCGACGCCCGCGCGGGGCGTTCCGCATGTGGTGAGTCGCAATTGGTACGCCGTGATCCGTGCGCCGTGATCCGTGCGCGGTAATTCGTGATCCGTGCGCCGTGTTCGCGTTTCGCGCCGACGCGGCTACCGGAAAGGGATAGCCCGAACCGGCCGCCGGGCAGCAGGATCCCGAGCCATGAGCATGCATGCCGATCCCATGGAGCACGACGACCGCTGGCTCCTCAACCTGCGCGGCGTCGTCGTGACGGGCATCGGCGTCGACTTCCGGCTCACGCTGCGGCTGGGCTCGGACTGGGTGCTCGCGCTGGAGGACCGGGTGCGGCTGGCACGCGGCCCGGGCCGTAAGACCGCCTCGGTGACGCTCGATCCCGAGACGCAGGACGTCGCCGCCGCGCTCGCGCTGTTCGGCACGCCGATCGCGTCCGCCGTGGCCGTCAAGTCCGGCGCGTTATCCGTCGTGTTCGGCTGCGGCACCCACCTCACCTGCGGTCCGAGCCCGGCGTACGACGCCTGGACGCTGGACGGCCCGCGCGGCTGGCGCTTCACCTCGCACCCGCCCGGCGAACTCGCGGTCCGAAAGGGATCGTTTGCGTAGCCGCCCGCCGAAGAACCGTGCGGGAGGCGGCAGTTGCCGATCGCGACCCGGCCCGATGACCGCCCCTGACCTTCCCCGCCTACGAAACCGACGACCGCCCCGCCCCCGTCGGCGTCGCACCCCCCGCGCTTCCCCTTCACCCCCAAACGCCCCGACCTCCCCCGCCACGCGCGCCGCCACATCCAACTCGACCACGTCACCCGACGGCCCGGCACGCACGCGTACACGTCACCCGGCATCGGCCAGGCCCCGATGCCACGTCCGAGTCACGCAGCAAGCGCCGGCCGTGCCGGTCCGTGGAACACCTGTGCCGCGTGCCAGGACCGGTGGACCGCGGCTATCGGCGACGTCCCCGGCTGAGGGCCTAGGAGTGGGCGGCCGCCAAGGGCGATGACCTGGTCGTGGGCCGCCGTACTGCGGCCGACGAAACGCTGCGCGACCATGACGCGGTTCTCCTCGTCCACGCCGAGGACACCCTTGTCGAAGAGCTTGTGGTGCAGCGAGCACAGGCACAGGGCGTTGTCCACCTCGTCGGGTCCGCCCAGCGCCCACCAGTACACGTGCGCGGCCTCCAGCCCGACCGGGACGGCTCCGATGCGCCCGTCGTAACCGCAGAACGCGCACTGGTACTCGTAGGCGGTCAGCACGAGTTCACGCAGCCCCGCGCGTCGCTGCCGCCGCCCCGGGACCACGGGCTGCGTCTCGGCGTACTCGATCTCCAGGCCGGCGGCCTCGCACAGCTCCTGGTGGAGCGAGGGCGGGAAGTGCAGATCGAGCAACGTGCGCGCCATCCGGCCGAGCAGCGACGGGTCACGGCGAAGGGCCGCCCGCAGGTCCGGCGCGAGGCGGCCCGACGGCGCCGGAGTCCCGCAGCTCCCGCACCCCGCTCCCCGGACTGCCCGCGCCGCGGTTCGTGCGTACCTCCCACACCCCGTCGCTGACGAGGTGGTGGAACGGGTAGGCCGGGGTGGTCCGATTGCCCGGCCCGTACTCCGCGAGTAGGCGTTTGAGGTCTTCTTCGACGGCGCTGTAGGCCAGTTCGGTGTCGGCATCCTGCTGGTAACGGCCAAGCGCGTAGAGGAGCAGCAGCGGCTTGTGGGGAGCGCGGACCCCGTTACCGGTCCACTGTCTCAGGGTCGCGACTCGCTCCAGCCAGTCCATGCGCAGGATCATAGGGGCCGTCCCCCGGCCCGCCGCCTGGCCGGCAACCCCGCCGAAACGGCGCCGGACGCCTCAACCGGGCACCCCGTCCGCTCAACAAAAAAAGCCCCGCGGTCGAAATGATCGACTTCGGGGCTGATCCGCTTGTGGGCGGCGTACTTCGAGCTGGTGGCCAGGGGCGGGGTCGAACCGCCGACCTTCCGATTTTCAGTCGGACGCTCGTACCAACTGAGCTACCTGGCCTGGGAGTGGAGAAATCCGCCTTGCGGCGGATCTTCCAGCGGTCCTGACGGGATTTGAACCCGCGGCCTTCACCTTGACAGGGTGACGAGCACTCCAAACTGCTCCACAGGACCTTGCATTGAGTTGTCGAGCCGGGTTGTTCCTGCCCTGCTCGGTGCTGCTTCACTCTACCGTACTGGCCGTGCGGCTTTGTGCGTGCCCCCAACGGGATTCGAACCCGTGCTACCGCCTTGAAAGGGCGACGTCCTAGGCCACTAGACGATGGGGGCTGGGTGGCCGGTCCGGCGTCTTGGTGCCGTCGGGGACGGTCAGAACTATACGGGGTGCTCGGCCGGATGAGCAAAACGGTTAACGGGAGGGGGAGCATCCCGCTCCGGGGCGGGGGGTGGAGCGCAGAATGGGGTGGTGCTGGAAATGTCGCGTGAGGAGTTCGAAGAGCTGGTCGCCGAGGCTCTGGACCGCATCCCGCCCGAGCTGACGACGTTGATGGACAACGTGGCGATCTTCGTCGAGGACGACCCCGATCCGGCCGGGCCGGAGCTGCTGGGGTTGTACGAGGGGATCCCGCTCACCGAGCGCGGCGACTGGTACGCGGGGGTGCTGCCGGACCGCATCACGATCTACCGGAACCCGACGCTCCGGATCTGCGAGACGTACGAGCATGTCGTGGAGGAGGTCGAGATCACGGTGGTGCACGAGGTCGCGCACCACTTCGGGATCGATGACGAGCGGTTGCACGAGCTTGGGTACGGGTGAGTGGGCGCGCACGAGGGCCCCTGGACGGGTGGCGGCGCGGCGCGTGACGCGGTGCCGGTGAACGGGGCCGACGAGGTCGTGGACCCGGATGTGGACTTCCGGCCGGCCCCACCGCCGCCGCTCGGGGACTGGCGGGTGCTCGCGGTGGTGTCGGCGGGCGGGGTCCTGGGTGCCTCGGCGCGCTACGGGGCCGCGCTGCTCTGGCCGACACCGACCGACGCGTTCCCCTGGACGATCTTCGGCGTGAACGCCCTCGGGTGCGCGCTGATGGGCGTGTTCATGGTGCTGGCGACCGAGGCGCGGACCGCCCACCGGCTCGTACGGCCCTTCGTGGGCACCGGGATCCTGGGCGGCTTCACCACGTTCTCGACTTACGCGGTCGACATTCAGCGTCTCTCGGACCACGGGCGCCTGGGGGTGGGGATGGCCTACCTCGCGGCCATGGTGGTGTGTGCGCTTGCGTGTGTCTGGGGGGCGACGGCGGTCACGCGAAGAGTGGCGGGGGTACGGCCGGGCCAGGGGCCCGGGGAGCGGCCCGGTCCGCGGGCGGGCGCGCCGGGGCGGGAGGCGTCCTCGTGAACTGGGTGTTCGTCGTGGTCGGCGCGGCGGTCGGGGCACCGCTGCGGTACCTGACGGATCGGATCGTCCAGGCCCGGCACACATCGGTGTTCCCGTGGGGGACGGTGGCGGTCAACATCGCCGGGAGCGCGGTGCTGGGCTGCCTGGCCGGTGCGGCGGCGGTGGGCGCGGCGTCCTCGGACGTCGAGCTGCTGGTCGGGACGGGGCTGTGCGGCGCGCTGACGACGTACTCGACGTTCTCGTACGAGACCCTGCGGCTGGCCGAGACCGGGCATCGGGGGCAGGCGGCGGTGAACGTGGCGCTGAGTCTGGCGGCGGGGATCGCTGCGGCGTTCGCGGGGGCAGCGCTGGCCGACCTGTGGTGGGCCTGACGGCCGGGCGGCGACACCGCGCGGGCGGGATGCGGGCCCGTGCTTCGGGGGCAGCACCGCGGTCCGAAATTGGGTGCCGTCGGCGTGCATGGGACCGCGCTCGCCCATATGGGTGATGCCGTACGGCCGGAGGATTCGGGCCCTCCGGCCCCGCCAAGGATCCGGACAGGATTCGGGCGTGGAGGGGCGACCATGGGCGACGACGCCGGGCGGGCACGGGACTTCGAGGAACCGGCTTTTCCGCGCGGGCCGAGAGGCCGCGTCCGCGCCGAGCCGCCGCTGCGGGTGGGCAGGTGGACGGACTACGGGGACAACGATGGTGACGGGGCGTCAGAGGAATCGGCGCCGGAGTCGGGCCCCGAGCACATGGTCGAGGCCGCCGTCCCGCGGGCGCGCGGAGCGCGGCGTGTGCTGCCGGGTGAGCCGGATCCCGGCGACGGGGGCGAGGACCGGAACGGGCATACGGAGGACGACGAGACGACGGTTCGCGTACGCCCCGCCCGTTCGGTCCGCACCACGGTAGGCGCGCCGGAGGTCATCGCGGGGCGGGTCGAGGAGGCCGCGCCCAGGGTGTCGGACCACTGGCCGGAGGAGGAAGAC
The DNA here is from genome assembly GCF_051388915.1 of Yinghuangia sp. YIM S09857. Taxonomy (NCBI): domain Bacteria; kingdom Bacillati; phylum Actinomycetota; class Actinomycetes; order Kitasatosporales; family Streptomycetaceae; genus Yinghuangia; species Yinghuangia sp. YIM S09857. Next base: position 60,293 of record NZ_JBPKBH010000003.1, read on the forward strand.
GAGCAGGACGTCCCCGAGGTGGAGGAAGAGGAGGATGAGGAGGAGGGCGACAGCGGCGGCGACGTCGGGGACTTCTTCGCCAAGGAATCCCCCGAGCCGGCGGGCCACCCCGATTCGACCGACCCGTGGCGCAACTCCGGCCACGCGCACGCCGCCGCCGGCAGTGCCGAGTACCTGTCGTACGCCACACACCAGGAGCCGATGCCGCAGGTGAGCGCGTACTCGTACGCCTACCCAGGTTTCGCCGCAGCCTCAGACCCGACGCCGTCGGCCGCCATGGCGCCGATCGCCGTGCAGACCGAACCCGCCTCCGGACAACTGGAGTTGCGCCGAGGGCGGCACACAGCGGGCGACGGATCGGCCGCCGAACCCCTCGCGCTCGACCTGGTCAACGACAGCGAAGTACGCCCTGCCAGAACGCCGTTCGAGGTAGCCGTCCTGCTCGGCGCACCCGCGCTCGCGCTCACCGCCCTGCTCTATTACTTCGGCTGGGCCCGCAGCGCCGCGATGGCCGACTTCCTCGGCATCGACGCCGATGTCCTCGGCTACACGACGCGCGAGTACCTGCTGCGCAGCGTCGACACGCTCTACCGACCGATCTTGGCGGTGGTCGGCGTCCTGCTCGCCGCACGCATGGTGCACCCTCACGTCCTGGTACGCCTGCGCCGCCACCGCCGCGCCGCCGCCCGCCTCTCGTGGGTGTTGCGCTGCGCGTGGTTCGCGGTTCCGGCGGCGACGTGGACGGCGTTGTTCAAGTGGCCCGGCAAATGGCCGCTGTTCTGGCCGCTGCTCCTGCCCTGCGCGTTGACCGCGGGCGTGTTGGTGTCGGCTTACGGCGTCCTTCTCTCGCGGCAACTCGGAACCCACCGGCGCGCTACGGGAATGGGCGTGCGCCCGTGGTCGTTGTCGGTGGTACTCACGTCGGCAGCAGTGGTGCTGTGCCTGTTCTGGACGCTCGGGGCGTACGCCCAGGCGGACGGCCAGGCCGCCGCACTCCGCGTGGTCAAGACGCTGCCGGCGCGCACGGCTGTCGTCGTCTACTCGGCCCAGGACCTGCGGGTGGCGGCCGAGCAGGGCGTGACGGCCGAGGCGCTGTCCGGCCGGGAGTCGCCGTACCGGTTCCGGTACGCGGGGCTTCGTCTGCTGCGACGTGCCGAAGGGCGGCTGTTCCTGCTGCCCGACCGGTGGGCCTGGGACCGTCCCCGGCTGATCGTGGTGCGTGAGGACTCCGGGGTCCGCGTCGAGTATCTGCGGTCCCGGTAGGCGCGAACGTCCCGCAGGTGTGAAGGGTCCGCGCGAGGGGTTCGGAGATCGTTCGGGCCCGTACTATCCGGAACGTGATCGTCCGGAACAGAAGAAGGCCAGGTCAGCACGGGTGCTGACCGGGTCGGGGCACCGTCCCGGCGGTGCTTTGGGCCAATCGGGGCGGTGACGTCCTGTAGGCTGGTAGATCGACTCGTGTTCATCTCCAGACGCCGGCTAGAAAGCGCGGCGTCTCACAGGCTCGTTCAGGTGCTCAGCAGAAGGTCGCGGCAATTGCGACCGGTTCCGGGCTGCGGACCTCCGACGTGCCGTATTCGGAAGGTTCTGCATGCCCCCGCTGTCCCATGACTCTGTCACGCCCATGCCCGTGGACGCCGACGTCACCGACGAGACCGTCACCGTGACGGCCCTCGATGCCGCCGCCGAGGCCGCGGCCGACGCCGACACCGCGGTCGTGGCCGCAACCGGGCCCGTCGCGGCCGACATCGAGACCGACGCGACCGCCGACCAGGCCGACGTCGACACCGACGAGGCCCCCGAGGCCCGGACCGACGCCGCCGACAACACCGACGACAACGACAACAACGCCGACGACAACGCCGTCGACGAGACCGAGGACGAGACCGAAGACGTCGTCGAAGCGGCCGGAGTCACCGAGGGATCCGACGAGGAGACCGAGGCCCCCGGCCCGACCTTCGCCGAGCTCGGTATTGCCGACGTCCTCGTCGAGGCCCTCGACCGCCGTGGCGTGCGCCACGCGTTCCCGATCCAGGCCGCGACCCTGCCGGACGCCATCGCCGGCCGCGACATCCTCGGCCGCGGGCGTACCGGTTCCGGCAAGACCCTCGGCTTCGGCCTCCCCACGCTGACCCGCCTGCGCGGCCAGAAGGCCCGTGCGAAGCGCCCGCTGGCGCTCGTGCTGGTACCGACCCGCGAGCTGGCCATGCAGGTGCACGACGCGCTGGAGCCTTACGGCCGCGTCCTCGACCTGCGCATGAAGGTCGTCTGCGGCGGCATGTCGATGCCCCGTCAGATCATGGCGCTGGAGCGCGGCGTCGAGATCCTGGTCGCCACCCCCGGCCGCCTCCAGGACCTGGTCGACCGCGGCGCCTGCTCGCTCGACTCGATCAAGATCGCGGTGCTGGACGAGGCCGACCAGATGGCCGACATGGGCTTCCTGCCCGAGGTCTCGGCACTCCTCGACCTGGTCCCGGCGGGCGGGCAGCGCATGCTGTTCTCCGCGACGCTGGACAACGGCGTCGACGCGATCGTCAAGCGCTACCTGACCGACCCCGTCACGCACTCGGTCGACCCGCACGCGTCGTCCGTCACCACCATGACCCACCACGTCCTCACGGTTCAGCCGAAGGACAAGGTGTACGTCACGGCCGCCATCGCGGCGCGCCGCGGCCGCACGATGATCTTCGTACGCACCAAGTTCGGCGCCGACCGCGTCGCGGCGCAGCTCCGCGAGGCCGGGGTCCGCGCCGAGGCGCTGCACGGCGGCATGACGCAGGGCGCGCGCACCCGGACCCTGGCCGAGTTCAAGGAGGGGCAGACGCCCGTCCTGGTCTGCACGGACGTCGCCGCGCGCGGCATCCACGTGGACGGCATCGACCTGGTCCTGCACGTCGACCCGGCCGGCGACCCGAAGGACTACCTGCACCGCGCGGGCCGGACGGCGCGCGCGGGCGAGGCGGGCACCGTCGTCACGCTGGCCCTCCCGCACCAGCGCCGCAGCGTCGACCGCCTCATGGAGCAGGCCGGCGTGGAGCCGGAGCGCCTGCGGGTGAGCGGCAGCAGCGACCCGGAGATGCGCCGCGTCACCGGTGCGCGGACGCTGTCCGAGGTCAAGGCACAGTCGGTCGCCGACGCGGCGGTGGCCGCCGAGGAAGAGGCCGAGCGGCTGGCGGGGCGCATCGTCGAGCTCAAGGCGAAGGCTGCGGAGCTGCGCCGCAAGGCCGCCGAGCTGGCCGAGGCCGCGAAGCGGCAGGAGACCGAGGAGAAGTCGCGCCCGCCGCGCGGCGAGCGCTCCTTCGAACGTGGTGACCGCGGGGACCGCGGCGAGCGTGGTGACCGGGGCGAGCGCTCGTACGGCGACCGCCCGCGTCGTGACGACCGCCCGCGCGGCGAGCGCTCGTTCGACCGGAGCGACCGGGGCGACCGGGGCGACCGCTCCTACGACCGCGGCGACCGCGGCCCGCGCCGCGACGACCGGCCGTCCTACGGCGAGCGCTCGTACGGCGGACCGCGTCGGGACGGCGGCTTCCGGGACGGCGCCCGTTCCGGGGGCGGCTACCGCGACCGGCACGACGGCGGCGCGCACCGGGGCCCGCGTGCGGACCGGAGCGACCGGCCCTCGTACGGGGACCGTCCGCGTGGCGACCGGCCGTACTCGGACCGCCCGTACAACGACCGTCCGCGCGGTGAGCGTCCGTCGTACGGCGACCGCCCGTCCTACGGCGACCGCCCGTCGTACAGCGACCGGCCGTCCTATGGCGAGCGCTCGTACGACCGCGGCCCGCGCCACGACCGCCACGACGGCCCCCCGCGCCGCGAGGGCGACCGCAAGCCGCGGTGGAAGAGCTGAGCCTTCCGCGCGGCAGGGGCAACGGACGTGAGCCCCACCTGAGTCCGGCTTGAGCCAAGGCCAACGCCCGACCAGAACAGCACGAACGCCGAAGGGCCGCACCGGGAATGATCCGGGTGCGGCCCTTCGGCGTTGCTGCGTAGGGGTGTCGGGGTCTGTGCTCCCCCGCTCAGCGCTCGGCGGCCGCCTGTTCGACGCGTCCGGCCGGGCCGCTCTCCGGCAGGCGGGCGGAGGCCAGTTGCGTCGACTGGGCGACCAACCTCCCGCTCGCGTCCCAGATTTCGCAGACCTCGTCCATCAGGCCGGCCTCGATGAGGCGGGCGTGGTGGCGTACGGTCAACGGGCCCGGGGACGGCAGGGCCCTTACGTATACCGTCAGTTGCAGCGTCGGCATCCAGCCCGTCACGCCCAGGTCCATGGTGACCGGCGGCAGCACGTCCGCGATGAACAGCAGCGAGAGCGGGTCGGCAGGGTGGCCGTCGGCGAACTCCACCAGGCCGCTGAACTCTCCGGTACCGCCCGGCGCCCCGACCGCGAACCCGAGGCCCGCGGGGTCGAGTTCCAGCACGACCTCGTCCATGATCGGCAGCGTCATGCCGCTGGCCGGCTCGTGCGGGGGGATGCGCATCAGGTGCTCGCGCGCGGGGAGCGGGGCCGGCGGGTTGACGCCCCACCACGGCTCGGTGTCCGCGGCGAGCGTCCCGAGGGTGAACGCGGCCTCGATGCATATGCGCCCGTTCTGCACGAGGCGCGCGCGGGCCTGCGTGACCGTGCGCCCGGCGCGCAGCAGTTCGACGTGCACCTCGGCCTTGCCCGGTTCAGGGGCTCCGACATAGCTCGCGCTCGCGGTCAGCGGGTGGACGTGCGCGGCACCGGACGCGGCGGCCGCAGCGAGCGCGGCGCGGCCCATCGCGGCGAGCAGGTAGCCCCCGTTGGGCTTGCCGCCGATGGTCCAGACCGGGTCGAGGTCCACCGTGTACGTCCCGCCGACGGTCCCGAGGGAATCGTCCGCCGCCGTCGCGGTGCCCGCCGCCGGGGTCACCGCGGTCGCGGTCGCGAAGCCTGCCACAACCCATCGCCTCCTTGCCGTGCTTGCCGCTCGTGTCGTGCCGTGCGCGCCGTGTGCGCCGCCGTCCCATCGGCACCGACCTGCTCAGTTCATTGGTGCAACTGACAGTAGCAGGCAAATGTTACCGATGAGTAGGAAGGTGCCCGGCACCACTGCCCCCCGCGACGGCCCGGAGGAAACGGCGGAGGAGCCGACGGTGGCTGCCGCCGACTCCCCCGGCCTCCGTCAGCCGGTCGGGCGCACGAACACCAGGATCTGGGCGATCGCCTTGATCAGATCTCCGGGGTCGAGCGACGGCACCGCGAGCCCGCCGGTCGTCTTGGCGATGTCGGCGAGCGTGGCCATGTCGGCGTTGGCGCCGTACCCGACCGCGAAGATCGGCAGCGGCTTCTGCGGGTTCTGGAGTTTCTGAAGCTGCGTCAGGAACGTCTGCTTCGACATGCTGAACGGCGTGTCCTCGTCCTTGCCGTCCGTCAGCAGGAAGATCTGGTTGAACGCCGCCGGGTTGTACTGCTTCTGCGCGTCCGCGACCGCGTCCAGCACCGTGCGGTAGAGCGGCGTCCCGGCGCCGTTCTGCGCCTGGAAGCCGGTCAGCGTCTTGACCACGACCTCCTTGCGCGACAGGTCGCCGACCTTGGCCTCCAGCGCGCCCAGTTGCACCCGCTCGACCCACGGGCCCTTCTGCGTGGGCGAGACGGCGAAATCGCGTACGCCGACCTCGGTCGTCTTCCCGAGCAACTGCGTCGTCTCCACGCTCGACGCGCGCATGATGTCGGCCTTGGTCTTGCCGCCCGTGCCCTGCACCGGCTCGTTCATCGACCCGGAGCCGTCGACCAGGATCAGCACCCGGAAAGGCATCGGCTTGTAGTCCGACCACGCCTGCACCATCTTGGCCACCTGCGACAGGTCGCCCTGCTGCGGTGCGGCCATCGGTGTCGGGGGCGCGAACCGCACGTTCGGCAGCACGCTCACCGGCGGCTGCTGCTCGGGGCCGCGGAAACCGGCCTCGGCCACCGCCTTCACACCGTCTGGCGAACGAAGCGCCGCCAGAACCTCGTTCGCCCGCTCGGCCAGTTGCCTGTCGGCGGCGGCCGCCTGCGAGAGCACGGCGGGATAGTCGGCCTGGACGAGGGTGCCGGACGGGTAGAGCGGTACGTACGGCACCGCCGGGCGGGCGTTGTCGTACGCCCACAACGCCTGCTCGGTCACCACGAACGCCCCGACGTCGGCGAGCGCCTGCTGCCCGTTGGGCATGCGCGACGAGTTGGACAGCAGCGTGGCGGCCGGTGTCTCGGCGTCGCTGATGTTGCTGCGGAAGGCGAACGTCTTCATCGCCGCCACGGTCGGGTCCGGGTTCACCCGGGCCATCGCCGCGCTCACCGCGACGACGCCCAGCAGGCCCTCGGTCGTCCGGGTATTGCTGACGGTGAACTTCGGCAGCGTCCGGTCGTCGATGCGGTTGAGCAGCGTGAGCCAATCCGGCGGCCGCTCCGACCACTTCTGCTGTGCCGCGACCGGCTCGGGGGCGGCCACGACCAGCGGTGTGAAGGCGACGGGCGCGCCGGTGAGCGGATAAGGATTCCGGTCGCCCAATGCCGCCGCGGCTTCCTGGAGGCGCATCGACGAATCCGCTATCCACAAATCCGGGGGCTGCTCCGCCCCGGCGCGCAACGCACCCAGAAGCTCGGCGGCGGAACGCCCCGACACCTCCACGGACGCGCATCCCCTGCTGTCGTTGATGCTTTTCGCGATGCCGGCGGCCACCGGGGCGAACTCCGGTGCGGTGACCACCTTCACGGGCTTCGGCTGTCGTGCGCACGGATTGGCGGCAGCGGCATTCTCCGGCGTCTTGTTCTGGTCCGGCCGGTGGTAGATCAGCACATATGCGGTGGCCACCGAGAAGAGCACGAGAAATGTGATCACCGCCGTCAGCCGGCCGCGCCCGCGCCGATCGCCGCGCCGCCGCCCTCCGACCCCCGAGCCGCGCGCCCGCCGCCTGCGGTCGACCCGGGAGGGCGGTAAGTGCTGCGGGTTGCGGTACGCGCCGGGCCGGGCCCCGGGCGGGCCGCCGGGCGGTGCCGCGGGCCGCGCTCCCGCTCCCGCGTACGGCCGCGTCCCTCCGGTGCGTGCGGCCGCCGGCCCGTCCCCGGACCAGGGCACTCCGGCAGGTGGTTGGTGCGGAAGGTCCCGCGGGTCCACGGGATTGACCCGGCGGTGCCCTCGCGAGCCCCCCTGCCCATGACGCCGTTGTCTGCTCGCCATTGATCCTTGTCCCCCGACGTATCCGAAGTCTGAGAAGGAATCCGACGTGCCAAAGAACACCAGTCGGAACAATAGCGCGTATAAAACAAGATCATTCAAAAATGGGCATATTACTGAAAGTAACGCAACATAGGTTCTCGCTATGGAGACAAATTCCCTTGCCCGACTCATCCCCCAGTTCAGCGGCGCGATCCGCGTCCTAACACACCGTCAGGAGCCGCGCCCGGCCGGGAACCCCGAGCTCCGTCATCTGTCCGCTTTTCCCGGGAAACACCCCCGCCCTTCTCGCGGACGCGTTTGCCGCGACCACACAAGGAGTCACGAAAGTCGGCACCACAACCCGGAATTCCCGACCGCCGCGGAGACCCTCGTACTCCCACTCGCCCAGCCACCGCGCCGCTTGCCAACCACCCACAGTGGCGACCCCGCCACCCACCCGGGCAACCGCACACACCGCCATTGACCGTGATCACAAAATTTGGTTAGCCTCGCCTAACCTGCGGGGCGGGAGGACCGCCCTGCCCCGGCACCAGCACGCTCGCGTGGCCTCGCGCCCAAGTCACCAGCGGGAGGCCCCAGTTGTCCGCCGACGCGTCGGCAATACGTACAGGCTCGGCGGTACGCGCGGGCAATGCCCGCCTCGGCACCGGCCTCGCCGTGGCCGTGGCAGCCCTCCTGCTTCTCTGCCTCGTCAGCATCTGGGTCGGCACCCGCGGGATCTCGTTCACCACCACGTGGCACCTGCTCTGGCACAACGACGGCTCCAAGGCGGCCGTCGTCATCCACGACTACCGCATTCCCCGCACGCTGCTCGGCCTCGTCGTCGGCGCCGCACTGGGCCTCTCCGGCGCGCTGATGCAGGCACTCACCCGCAACCCGCTCGCCGACCCCGGACTGCTCGGGGTGAGCCTCGGCGCCGCGACCGGCGTGGTCATCGCCATCACCTTCGCCGGCATCGGATCCCTGCTCGGGTACGTCTGGTTCGCCCTCGCCGGCGCGGCACTCGCCTCGGCCGCGGTCTACATCCTCGGCTCGTCGGGACGCGGCGCCGCGACCCCGGAACGCCTGGTGGTGGCCGGTGCCGCGATGACCGCCGTGCTGTACGCGTTCAACACCGGCGTCCTGGTCCTCCGCCCGCGCGCCTTCGACGAGTTCCGCTTCTGGACGGTCGGATCGCTGGCCGGGCGCAACACCGAAGTGGTGCTGACCGTACTGCCGTTCATCGCCGTCGGCGGGATGACGGCGCTCCTCCTCACCCGGTCCCTCAACGCGATGGCCCTCGGCGACGAAGTGGGCCGCGGGCTGGGCGTGCGCATCGGCCGCACGCGCGTGCTCAGCGCCGTCGCGGTGATCCTGCTGTGCGGTGCCGCCACGGCGGCGACCGGGCCCATCGGGTTCGTCGGGCTCGCCGTTCCGCACATGGCACGCTTCATCGTCGGCCCCGACCAGCGGTGGGTGCTTGCGTACTCCGTGGTCCTCGCGCCCACCCTGCTGATCGGCTCGGACGTGCTCGGCCGGGTGCTCGCCTCCCCCTCGGAGATCCAAGTGGGCATCGTCACCGCGATCCTCGGCGGCCCGATCTTCATCGCCCTGTGCAGGCGCCGGAAGCTGGTCATGCTGTGAGCGCCGTCATCCGCACGCCCGGCGGACGCATATCGTTGCGCGTCGAGACCCGCCCGGCCATCGTTGCGGCGCTGCTCGCCGCGGTTCTGGTCGTGGTCATGGGCATCACCCTGACCACCGGCGAGTTCGAGCTGACCGTGCCGGAGGTGCTGCGCGCGATTGTCGGACAGGGGGACACGAAGGCCGACTTCGTGGTCAACACCCTGCGCCTGCCGCGGCTGCTCACGGCCGTGCTCGTCGGCGCGGCGCTCGCCGTCAGCGGCGCGATCCTCCAGAGCCTGTCCGGCAATTCGCTCGGCAGCCCGGACGTCATCGGCTTCACCAACGGGTCCGCCACCGGCGCGCTGATCGTCATCATCGTGTTCCAGGGCAGCATGACGGAGACGGCGGTCGGGGCGCTGATCGGTGGGCTGGTGACGGCCGTTGCCATCTACCTGCTGGCGTACACGGGCGGCGCCCCCGGATTCCGGCTCATCGTGATCGGGATCGGCGTCAGTGCGATGCTGCTGGCGCTCAACTCGTACCTGATCACGCGGGCGCGGCTCCAGGACGCGCTGGAGGCGCAGAGCTGGCTCATCGGGACGCTGGGGCACCAGAACTGGGACCAGGTGCGCGCGATCGCGCTCGCGTGCGCCGTCCTCATGCCGACGGGGCTGGCGTACGCGCGCAAAATGTCGATGCTCGAAATGGGCGACGACACCGCGGGCGCCCTCGGCGTCGACGCGCGCCGCGCCCGCCTCGTGCTCCTCGTGGTGAGCGTGGCCCTGGCCGCCGTCGCCACGGCCATGACCGGGCCGATCTGGTTCATCGCCCTGGCCGCCCCGCAACTCGCCCGCCGCCTCGCGCGGCCCACCGGTACCGGCCTGGTCACCGCGGGGCTGATGGGCGCGGTCCTGCTCACCGCGAGCGACCTCGCCGTGCAGCGCGTCTTCGAGCCGTCGATCGTCCCGGTCGGCGTCGCCACGGGGGTCATCGGCGGTCTGTACCTGATGGGGCTGCTTGTCACCGAGACCCGCAAGCACCGCGCCTGACGGGCGCGGTGCTTGCGGGTCTCGGCACCTCTTTCGGGTCGTGTGCCGCCGGGTCAGCCCTTCGCCGTCAGCAGCGGCACGACCTGGTCGATCGCATACGGGATCGACAGGACCGTGTTGAACGAGAAGGCCGCACCGATGTCCGGATTCTCGTACGGGATGAACAGGTCGCGCTTCTCCTGCGCCACCTTCAGCTTCGCGTACAGCGGCTCCGCCTTGATCCGGTCGTTGGCCGAGGTGCTGGACGTCACCCACACCAGGCGGTCGCTGTCGAGCAGATCGAGCTTCTCCGAACTGAACTCGGCGACGTTCGCCCCCGGCTGCGCGTTCTCGTCGATGCGCGGCGCGAGCTTGAAGCCCATCTCCTGGAAGAAGATCGCCTTCGGGTCGGTCTTCGTGAACGCCGCGTACTTCCCGGCCTCGAAGCTGTCCGCGACGATCAGCGTCTGGGACGCGAACTCGGGGTGCTGCTCGCGCACCGTCTTGAAACGCGCCTCGATACCGCCGATCAGCGCGTCCGTCTCAGCCGTCTTGCCCAGCGCCTTGCCGATCTGACGCGTCATCACCTGCCAGGGGGCGGCGTAGTCGTCGTGGCCCTTCGGCTGGGCCACAACGGGGGCGATCTTGCTGAGCGTGTCGTACTGCTCCTGCTTCATGCCGGAGTAGACGGCGATGATCAGGTCGGGATCCAGTTCGAGGATCTTCTCCATGTTGTACTCGTCGCGCTCACCCACGATCTGCGGCGTCGTCGCACCCCACAGGTCCTTGGTCCACGGCCACTTGCCGTACGGCTTCTCCTTGAACCACTCGATGGACCCGACCGGCTTGGCCCCGAGCGCCAGCACCGTGTCGTGGTCCGACAGGCCCAGCGTGACGATCTTCTTCGGCGCCTCCTTGACCTCGGTGCCGCCGTACTTGTGCTCGACGGTCACCGGGAAGACGCCGGTCGCAGCGGCGGCGTTGTCGGCCTTGGGCGCCGTCTCCGCCTTGTCGTCGTCACCCCCGCCGCACGACGACAGCGTGAGCGCCGCGGCGACGGCCACCGCCACGGACGCCAGGCGCTCGAAGAGTCTCGGCCGACCTGTGGAGGTACCTGTGGGCACGGCTGCCCCTTTCGCGCAGGGGGCACCCCGGAACCCGGCCCACCCCAGAGAATTTAGGCAAACCTAACCTAACCAATCCCCCAAACGGAAGATCCACTCCCCTCGCCCCCACCCCACCGCCGCCCGTCCACACAGCACCCCCGGATACTCGAAGCACGTCGGCGGCGTTACCGGTACTCTTCCGATGGGCAATCCCGGCTCCACGCCACCGCCCACCGGGGCCGCTAGCTCAATCGGCAGAGCAGCGGACTTTTAATCCGCGGGTTCAGGGTTCGATCCCCTGGCGGCCCACCCGTAGCGGGACCCGGCGCAGGCGCATGACCTGTGCCGAGGAGATCGCGGTGAGTTTTTCCTCTCGGCCCTCGGCTTCCTGCCGGGGGCCGTCCGCATGCCCCTACGCCGCTCCCGCTGGTGCTGACCGCCATCGGCGTTCGCATCCTCGTCGAGGATGGGCGCGTTCGGTCTGTGGCAGGGCTCGGGTGGACGTTGTTGCTGGTCAGCGGGGTTCTTTTGGGGGCGGACGCTGGGCTGGGCGGGTGGGTCGCGTTGCGTTCTGTGACCATGTCACCGGTTGGTGACAGCGGTGTCGTGGTACGCCGACGCAGGTTCCCGAGGGCGCTGCGGTCGCGACATGGTGATCACGCAAGCACCGGGAGCCCGGCTCCATCCGGGCCTCAACTACCGTGATCCAAGGGGTATTTGCATGTTCGCCAACCGTCGCCGGACCGTCCTCGCCTCCGCAGCCCTCGTCGCCGGCGCCCTGCTGATGACCGCCTGCCAGGAATCGGACTCCGGTGCCGCACAGGGCGCTTCGTCCAACGCCCCGCAGGGCCAGGCGCCCGCCGCGCCTGCCGCGCCCGACACGGCGGCTGCGGCGAACACGGGCGGCGGGCAGGGCGCTTCCGGCCAGGGCAGCCAGGGAGCAAATCCGGGCGGCGCCCCTCAGGGCTCAGGAAAGGACTCCGGCGGGCAAGGCGGCAGCGGAGGGTCGGGGACGAGCACCGGCACCGGCACCGGCACCACGTCGGGCGGCGGTGACGGCAAGGCCGCCAAGTGCCGTACCGACCAACTGAAGACCACCGCGCTCGACAGCACCATCGATGGCGATCCCGACGGCAGCGTCGCAGTCACGTTCAAGAACACCGGCGCGGACTGTGCGATGGCCGGCTACGCGGGCGTCAACCTCAAGACCGACGCGGGTGAGATACCGGCCGAACGCACCGGCCAGGAGCCCGTGTCGATCGTTCTCAAGAGCGGCGAGTCGGTGTCCTTCGGCGTCAACTACCCGGTGGAGACGATGGGTGAGGCCTCCGGACTCCGCATCACCGGCCTGCTGGTGACCCCGCCGGACGAGACCAAGTCCGTCACCGTCAACTGGCCCGGCGCCTCGCGGCTCCCCGTAAAGAGCGGCGGCGCCCCGATCACGGTCGGCCCGATCGGCAGTGCCGGCCAGGGCGGCCCTCAGTAGCCGCACGGCACAGTTCGGTCCCCCTGGCGGCCCGCCCGGACAAGGCGTCCAGATCAGGCTTCTGACCTGGACGTCTTTCGGTGCCGTACCCGGCCCCCGACCCGTCGCCGACCCGGACGGGCGGATCCGGCGCGGAACGGCGCCGCGGGGACCGATGAGTTTCGGGGGCGGAGCCCGTCTACACCAGCATGGAAACTCACACGCTTGAGACAGCCGGCGCGGACCTCGTCTACTACGTCCGGGGGCCGCTGCCGACCGCGGACGGACGTCCGCCGTTGATGATGATCGGGCTGCCCATGGACGCCGGCGGCTTCGCCGCGCTCGCCACGCGCTTCCCCGAGCGGACCGTCGTCACCTACGACCCGCGCGGTCTCGGCCGCAGCACCCGTAAGGACGGTCGGGTCGACCACACGCCGCAGACGCACGCCGACGATGTGCACGCCGTCATCGAGGCCGTCGGGGCGGGGCCGGTCGAGATGTTCGCCAGCAGCGGCGGGGCGGTCACCGGGCTCGCGGTCGTGGCGCGGTACGCCTCGGACGTGACCACTCTGGTGGCGCACGAACCCCCGCTCATCACTCTCACGCCGGACGGACCGGCCGCAGTGCGGGCACGAGCCGCTGTCGGGGAGATCTACGGGAAGCGCGGATGGGGGGCCGGAATGGCCGCGTTCGTGGCCATGACCTCGTGGGAGGGAGAGTTCACCGATGCGTACTTCGCGCAGCCGGAGGCCGATCCCGCCGCATTCGGACTGCCCACGCAAGATGACGGCTCACGTGACGATCCGCTGCTGTCGGACCGGTCGTGGGCGGTCAGCAACTACCGGCCGGACGCCGAGGCGCTCGCCGCCGCGTCGACCCGCATCGTGATCGCCCTGGGCGAGGAGTCCGAAGGCGTGCAGACCGGACGCACCTCCGTCGCGACCGCCGAACTGCTGGGACAACAGGTCACCGTGTTCCCCAGCCACCACGCCGGGTTCTGCGACGGAGAATTCGGATACCCCGGAAAGCCCGACGAGTTCGCACACCGACTGCGCCAAGTCCTTGACGGCACCTCATGACTTGAGGACGCCTCGTGACTTGCGGGCCCCTCGTGACTTGCGGGCACTTCGTGACGGCTCTGGACTTGAGGGCGCCTCGTGACTTGACGGCACCTCATGACTTGAGGGCGGCTCTGGGCTTGAGGGTTCTGGTCCTCCCGATCGATTCGCACGTCAGTGTGGGGGTGGAGTGCCTTGGCGTGGCGCTGGGGCCGCGGCTCGCGTGTGGAGGGCCGTGGAACACATTTGGCGATGGCGGCGAGCCCGCGAGCCTGCCCTGCGGCAGGCACGCGGCGTACTGATCACGTCGGCCGGTTGGCGAACAGTTCCAGATGCCCGCATCTGGCGCATCGGAATGCCTCGATGAAGAACGTGGGCTGCCCTCCGGCCAACTTGACACCGCCCAGTGCGCCCCTCCGCACCTCACCGCTGACCCAGACGGAACAGCCAGTGGCCAACAGGCCGTTGAACGCCGCGACGTACCCCTCGCCCAAGCCGACGTGCCCGCACGACGTGCACTTGTTCTCACTCATCGCAAAAGCGTGCCCGCCGAGCAAATCCGCTGTCCCATGGACTTCCGTCAACCAAGCCCGGAATGTCGCGGGCTCATACCGGCTCGCGGAAGCTCGTCCCGCGCCGCCACACCTCCCGTGCCGAGGTCGATGATCGTGTCAACTTCCCTTCTCACCAAGCGAATTCAGGCTGTTTCACGGGTTCGTCGAACACCGACTACCAGACGGTTAGGATCGCCCCTGAGTGGCCGTCGGCCACGAATCTGCCGTCGTGCGAGGTGAGTCGAGGGGGACGAATGGCCGGACACGATCCGACCGAGGAATGGGTGCCGCGGGGCATCGACGTGAGCGTTCCGAGCGTCGCGCGGGTGTACGACGCGATGCTCGGCGGAAAGAGCAACTTCGCGGCCGACCGGGCCGTCGCGGACAAGATCCGCTCGATCCTGCCGGTCAGCGCCGAAAGTGCCGGAGAGCACCGCGCGCTCCTCGCCCGAGGCGTGCGCTTCCTGGCCGCGCAGGGCATCGACCAGTTCCTGGACCTGGGCTCCGGCCTGCCCACGGTGCAGAACACCCACCAGGTCGCGCAGGCAGCCAATGCCGCGGCACGTGTCGTGTACGTCGACAACGACCCGATGGTGCTGGCACACGGCCGGGCGCTGCTGACCGAAAACTCCGGCACGGCGGTGATCACCGCGGACATCCGGGATCCCGACGACGTGTTCGGCCGCCCCGAGGTCGGCCAACTGATCGATTTGGAACGGCCGTTGGGCCTGATGATGGTCGGCGTGGTGCACCACCTGGGCGACGACGACGATCCGGCGGGGCTGATCAAGCGCTACCTGGACCGCGTCACGCCCGGCAGCCACCTCTTCCTGTCGCACTTCCAGGCCGAACCGCCCGTCACCGACAGGATGGAGCAGATCTTCCTCCAGATGCTCGGCAGCGGCCGCTTCCGGACCACGGCCGAGATCACTGCGTTCTTCGACGGACTCGACCTCGTCGAGGCGGGTGTCGTCGACATCCCGCTGTGGCGCCCCGACAAGCCGCGTACGAGGCCGCCGGCGCCGGACGATCCGAACCGGCTCATCGCTGCCGGTATTGGACGCAAGCCGTAACCCAATACCCGTTCGCCACAGCGGAGTTCAGCGTGTGGCACTGCACGCGGCGACGTCCAAGAGTTCGAGGAGCGTTCCCGGGAAGTCCCGGAGCAGACGAATCCCGACGACCCACGCGTCGGCGCTGTCCAACTGCGCGCGGATCCGGTGGATCAGCGCGCAGGCGGCGGGGTCGTGCGCGAAATCGGGTGACTCGGCAGCGGCACGGAGGATCCCGCTCACGGCCCGGGCAGCGGGCGTGACGGTTTCAGCGATCACCAAAACCTCGGACGCGGAGGGGAGTTGGGTACGGTCGGGCTGTTCCTGCCGTGGACCGCGCGCGACTTCGGCCCCGGACGCGGCCGCGCCACCCCCCGCGGCGGCGACCCGCGCCCGCAGCGCATCGCCCGTCACGCCCGGCATGCGGAGGAGTTCCACGCCGAGTTCCACCAGCACCGGAATCGCCGCGAAGACGAGGACGGCGTTCGGTACCTCTCGGTACGCCAGGTCGGCCAGGTCGGGCGGGCAGTCCGCCCGCGAGGTCAGCACGGCGAACCCCCTGCCGGTGAAGGGAATTCGCGCGTGTTCGGCGCGGATGAGGGACCAGTCGAGCGCACCGCCGCCGAACGCTCCCGGGAACACCCGCCGCGCGTGCTCCGCGAAGTCGCGGTTCCAGGGCTCGTCGGTGTCGTCCGCGTACCGGTCCTCGCGAGCGACCTTCACGTCGTGGTGGCGCAGGCCGACCAACAGCACCCGGGCCGCGAACGCCGCTTCGTCGAGCGGTGGTTCGTCGGAGAGCGGTTGCGAGTGCGCGGCCGGGACGACACGTTCGAGCCATGCCTCGAAGTCATCGGACGCCGGGTCGTCGCCGCACGAGGCGAGGCGGCGGCGGGCGTCCGCTGCCACCGCGGGCGGCAGGACGTTCCACAGGACGCGCAGCGCGTGCGCGGTCAGGACGGGGAAGGGGCTGCGCAGCAGCGGGACGAGGCGGGCGTCCGAATACGTGTCCAGCAGGGTCGCGACGAGCCCGCCCGGTTCGTACCACCGCGCGTCGGCGGGATCGGCGGCGGCGAGGACGGCCAGCCTGAGGGCGAGGATGTCGGCCGTACAGGGGTACTGCACAAGCCCTTCCGGGTCATCCGCCACCGACCACGTGACCGACTCGTACCGAGCGGACACGGCGAGCGCGTCGAACCCGGCGGTGTACAGCTCCACCCCCAGATCGGGTCGGCCCAGCGCGGCGAGGGCGAACGGGACGTCCCGCGGCAGGTGCGGGTTCCGGGCGAGGGCCCGCACCTCGTCGGCGTCGTTGCGCTCCAGCACGTACCGCGTAATCGCCGGTGGCAGACACGGGTCCCGGGCCAGGGCGCCCAGCAGCTCGGGGCGCAGCCGCGCGAGGAGGTCTTCGGCCCACTCGGGATCGGCCAGGCGGTACGCGGCGACCAGCGGCGACATCTGCCGGATCGTCCTTGTCGGCACAGGCGCTCCCCGTCCGCCGCCTCGTCGCACCCCGCACGCGCGGTGCCGCCAGCGTATGCCGCCGCACCGCCCCCGGGGTCCCCGGCCGTGTGTCGGTGGGCACCGCTAGGGTCCGAAGGATGAGCAGTGAAACGATCTCGGACGGGGCGGTCGAAGTGGCCGTCCGCCTCTCCCCCGCGGCCGTCGACCGCGTGCGCGGGCTTATCGGCCTCGGCCTCGCCGCTTCCGTGGAGGACTACGTGGCCGACTCGGTCAGGAACCGCCTCGCCGGCTTCCAGGAGATCAGCGGCGGCACCACCGGTCAGCCGGACGGCGACCCGAGGGAATGGGTGACCCCTAGGCGGTGACACCGGACCGCCGCCCCCGCGGCGGCGGTCCGGCCCGCCCAGCCGGACCGGCGCACTCCGCTGTCGAGGCAGCAGGGCTCCGCACGATCGACCGCCACGGCCCACCCGCGCCCCGTGCTCCGGCCTCGCGCCCGTCTCCACGCCCCCGCACCCACGCGCCCACGCGCCCACGCGCCCACGCCTCAAGAACCCCACGCCGCCCCCACCACACAAGCCGCCCCGGCGACCACCACCACAGCCGTCACGAGGCCACCGACCATCACGGACCCGCCCTACCGTCACGCGCCCACCCCACCCCCGGTCCGGTGATCTCCCGCGTCCCACCCCCTCGCCCTCGAACTGAGCTGCCATCATGAGAGGTTCGAGACAGGTCCGCGGTCCGCCGCGGCGCGGCCCGGAGTGGGACGCTTGTCCAACCGAAGGAGTGGGCGTGCGCCAAGACGCCGGGCCCGCACACCCCGCCGCCCTGCGGCCGGACGGCCTGCACGATCTCCGCGGTACGCCCGTCCCCGCGACCCTCCGCTACGGCCCCGCGGACCTCGTCGTGGTCTCCGGCCTCCCCGGCGCCGGCAAGAGCACGCTGATGGCCCGGTGCGCGCAGGCCACGCTGATCGACTCCCAGCACGTGCGGCAGCGCTATCAGGACCGGATGCCGCCCTGGCTGCCTTACTCCGTGTTCCGCCCGCTCGTCCGCTCCACGCACTACATGCGGCTGCGGGCCGAGTTACAGGCCGCCGGGCCGCTGGTGATCCACGACTGCGGGACGGTTCCGCTGGTGCGGTCCTGGGTCCGGCGCACCGCCCGGCGCCAGGGGCGGCACGTCCACCTGTTGTTCCTCGACGCCGACGCCCGGGCCGCGCGCGGTGGCCAGCGGGCGCGCGGACGCACCGTCTCCGCCCGGGAGTTCGCCCGCCACCGCGCCGTCGCCCAGCGCTCGCTGGACCAACTGCTGGACACCGCCGCGCCGCCGCCCGGCTGGGCGTCCGCGGTACTGCTCGACCGGGTCGGCGCCCGCGACCTGCGGGAGATCGCGTTCCGCCCGCCGCCCGGCAAGACGCTGCCGGTGCCCCGGGAGTCCCGGAACACCGGCAGGGTCCGGCTGGTCAGGGACGGGTGAGCACGTTCACCCGGTCCCAGATGCGCAGGACGTTGTTGAGCACGCGCGTCGGCGGCGCGGCCGGGTCGGGAGCCAGCTCGGGGAAGTGCCGGGCGAGGGCCCCGAAGACGGCGTCGAACTCCATCAGCGCGAGGTGGTTCCCGGCGCACAGGTGCGTTCCGAAACCGAGGGCCAGGTGGTCCGCGGCGTCGGGGCGCCGGATGTCGAACACGTCGGCGTCAGGCCCCCACTTGGCCTCGTCCCGGCCGGAGGAGCCGAACATCAGCCAGACCTGGGCACCTTCGGGGATAGTCGAGTCCCCGATGACAACTTCCCGCATGACGCGGCGGCCGAAGCCCTGGATGGGCGCCTCGTAGCGCAGGGTCTCGCCGAAGAGGGCGTCGTACGCGACCTTCCCGTCCCGCACCAGCTCCCACTGCTCGCGGTCCGAGGTCAGCATCTGCACGGCCGTGGCGATCGCGTGGATGGTGGTGTCCATCCCGGCGGTCGTGTACGCGGCCATCGTCATGACGCACTCGATCTCGGCGATTTCGCCGCGGTCGGCGGCGGCGTGCGCGGCGCCGAGCCAACTGTCCGGGCTGACGTTGTCGCGTGTCGCGACGGTCTGGAGGAACTCGAACATCGCCTGCGCGGCCGGGAGTCCCTCGTACACCCGCTGGTTCGGCGCCGCGAAGGTGTTGAACACCGACTCGACCTGCTTGACCAGCCCGCTGCCGTCGACGTGCGGCAGGCCCATCAGTTCGAGGATGACGCCGGTCACGTACGGTGCCGCGAGGTCGGACACCGCGTCGAAGGAGTCGCGGTCGGCCAGCGACACCACCAATTCGTCCGCCCTGGCGCGCAGGCTGTCCCCGAGGTCGCGGATCGCCCGCGGGGCGAGCTGCTTGGACAGGACGCGGCGCAGGCGGGCGTGCTCCAGACCGTCGGCGGCGAGCACCGAGCCGGCGGTCACCCACTGGTTGCCCTCGGGGTTGAGGTGCAGTCCGTTCACGCTGGAGAACGTGTCGGGGTCGAGCAGCGCGGCCTTGACGGAGTCGTACCGCGGCAGCACCCACGCGTTGGCGCGCTCCGCGTACACCGCGGGGCCCTGGGACCGTAGTTCGGCGTACACCGGGTAGGGGTCGGCCAGCACCTCGTCACCGAACAGGTCGACCGCCGACGAAGGGCCGGTGACGGGCTGGGATATGGCGGAATCGGTCACTGCGTTTCCTTTCACACTGCGGCCGCGTCTCATACTGCGGCCGCGTCGGCGCGCGCGATCAGGCGGTCCATGAGGGTCAACATGACGTCGCGGGCCGACGCCCGCTCCCGGGCGTCGAGCATGAGCACCGGCACGGTGGAGTCGACGAGGTCCAGGGCGTCGCGGATGGCCTGCGGCGAGTGCGTCTGCCTGCCGTCGAAGCAGTTCGCCCCCACCACGAACGGCGTGCCGCGCTTCTCGAAGAAGTCCACGGCGGCGAAACTGTGCTCCAGGCGGCGGGTGTCGACGAGGACCACGGCTCCGAACGCGCCGCGTAGCAGGTCGTCCCACATGAACCAGAAGCGCTCCTGGCCGGGCGTGCCGAACAGGTAGACCACCGCGTCGTCCAGGGTGATCCGGCCGAAGTCCATGGCGACGGTGGTCGCGGTCTTGTTCTCGATGCCGTTCAGGTCGTCCACCCCGACGCCCTCGGCGGTCAGCCGTTCCTCCGTCCGGAGCGGGCGGATCTCGCTGACCGTGCTGACGAACGTGGTCTTCCCGACGCCGAAGCCCCCGGCGATCAGAATCTTGATCTGCTGCACCGCGGGTATCGGGGCGGGGTCATAGCTTGCGGGCAAGGCCATCCCTGACTCGGTAGAGGAGGCGGATGTTGGACGCGTCGGCCCCGGACGCCGCGGGCTGATGGGTGATCAGCCCCTGGGCCAGCAGTTCGCCGAGCATCACGGTCAGCGGGGTCACGAACATGTGGAGGCGCGCGGCGAGTTCCGTCACGATCACGGTGCGGCCGGGCGCGCCGTCGCAGACGGCCAGCACCGCGCGCCACTCGTCCGGCAGCGCACCGGCCGCGTCGTCCGGCACGGCGGCGGCCACCAGCGAGTTCATCGTGATCCGGCTGGACGACGAGGACTGCACGTTGCCGCCGGTGAGGGCGAAGGGCCTGGTACGCCGACCGGGCGGGTGTCCGCGCTGCTCCGTCATGTCGCGGGTGCGTTCGTCCGGGGCTTGGTCCCCATGAAGTCGCCGACGGCCCTGGCGACCCTGAGCACCTCGTACATGACCGCGCCCATGTCGGCCTTTGCTCCGGTGATGACCACGATGGTGCTGCCCTCACCGCAGTTGGTGATGATGAGCGTGCGGTCGGCCATCTTGACGACACTGTGCAGCAGCGGGCCGCCGTCGATGCTGGTGGCCAGCCCGCGGCCGAGGCTCGCGTACCCGGTGCCGGCCGCGGCAAGGTGCTCGACCGTCTCCCGGTCGAAGCCGAACGACGACTTGGGCAGGCCGTCGTCGGACAGCAGGACGGCGCCGATCAGTTCGGGGACGTCGGCCAGGTTCGCGTGCAGCATCCGGTAGACCTGCTCGTCGAAGGGGTCGCTGGTAAGAGGGTCTTCCCTGAACATGGTTAATCCCGTTCCCTATGGCGTCGCCGGGTCGCCCTCGGCGTGTCCTGCCTGGTTGAACTGGCCGGGCTGCTCGGCCTGGTCGAACGCAGCCTGGAGCCCGCGGTACATGTCGCGCGCCGCCTCCGGGGAGTCCGGGTCGTACGGGACGTGCGGAACGGCCCCGGTGTCGTCGCGCAGTTGCGCGGCCAGGTGTTCGCCGCGCGAGCGCTTGGGCAACGGGTCGACGTCGAGCTCGGCGACGGGCGGCGGCAGGCGGTATTCGCCGCTCCCGACGGGCGCCGGGTCGGTGCGCCTCGCGGCTTCGGCCCGCGGCATCGCCTCGGCAGGACGGGGCGCATCGGTCTGGCGCGGCGCGGGCAGCGCCGGGGCCGCCGCGGTCCCGACCGCGCGTACCGGCGCCGCCGCCTGCCGGACCGGCAGCCGCTCGGACGCCGGGGCGGGCCACTCCGAATCGGGGTGCGGGCGGTGCTCCGGCGCCGTCCACGGTCCGGCACCCTCGTGCCGCGTCGGAACCGGCGCCTCGTCGCCGCGCGCGGCCAGGAGGTTGCGCGGTACGAGGACCACGGCGGCGGTGCCGCCGTACACCGAGCGGCGCAGGGTGACGTCGAGTCCGAGGCGGGCGGCCAGGCGGCCGACCACGAACAGGCCGAGCTGCGACGCGTTGTCGGCCATCTCGGCGTACAGCGGGACCTGGCCCAGGCGCTCGTTGAGCAGGTCGTACTGCTCCTGGGTGAGGCCCATGCCGCGGTCCTCGACCTCGACGGTGACGCCGTGCACCGCGGGCTGCGCGCGCACCACGACCTTGTAGTCGGGCGGCGAGTAGCGGGCCGCGTTCTCGATCAACTCGGCGAGCACGTGCGTGAGTTCGCTGGCCGCCGAGGGGATGACGCGCGCGTCGGCGAGGAAGTGCTTCTCGACGCGCTCGTGCCCGGCGGCCTCGCCCGCGGCGTCCATGAGCAGGTTGGCGATGTGCGCCGGCGCCTCGTGCTGGTTGCTGATGACGCCGCCGGACAGCACCTGGAGGTTCTCTATCTGGCGGCGCAGCCGGACCGTCTGGTGGTCGAGGCCGTACAGCCGGGCGATCAGCTCGGGATCGCGGTCGTACACGCGCATGAGGTCGTCGAGCAGCCGGAGTTGGGTGCCGACCAGGACGACCGAGCGCCCGGTGACGCCTTCGGCGAACCGCTCGAAGCCCTGGCGCTCGCGGTACACCAGCTCCGCGCCGTCGGCGGCCTGCCGGGCGAGGGTGGCGACGGCGTCGCCGATCTGCCCGATCTCGTCCTTGGCCCCGGTGGCCGCGGGCAGGTCGGAGGTGTCGACCGCGGAGCCGCGCTGGAGCGAGGTGATGATGTCCGGCAGCCGGTCCCCGGCCAGGTCGAGCGCGTGGCCGCGCAGTTTGTTGGTGCGGCGGATGACGGTGCGGATGGTCACGAGGACGACGCCGACGATGAACAACACGGCCGCGGTGCTGCCGCCGACCAGCCACCACGCGCTGCGGCGCAGGTCGCTGGACTTCTGGAAGGTGTTGTCCAGCAGCCCGATGACGCGGCCGACGTTGAGCCCGGTGAGCTGGCCCGCGAGTTGTTCGCGGGTGGCCTGCCACTGCTGCACGTCCGCGGGCAGGACGACGCCCCCGTTGGCGAGCGTGTGGTTGGCGAGGACGGCGTCCTCGATGGCGGTCTTCCTGCCCCACGCCGGGTTGGCGAGCAGTCCGTCGTAGAGGGCCTTGTCCTTGGCCGGAAGGTACGGCGCGACCCAGGTGCCGTAGACGAACCGCTGCACGCCGACGTTGTGCGCGAAGGCGGCGTACTGCGCGTCGGTGAGCTTGCGCCCGGGGCCCGACAGGGCGATCAGCGCGTCCTCGCGCGACAGTGCCTCGAAGGCGTGCATGAGGCCGACCAGCGGGCGGGTCTCATATGTGAGCTGCCCGTCGTCCATGTTGGACATCTCCTGGTACAGCCGGATCATCTGGTCGACGACGCCGTTGTAGTAGTCCAGGATCTTCTGCGGGTCGCCGGTGCGGGTGTCGGCCAGGCGGCGGTGCTCGTCGAGGCCGGCGAGCTTGTCCTTCACCATGACGACGTAGTCGTAGACGAACCGGTCGGAGGCCGGGAGTTCGGGGCCGGAGAGGCGCATGAAGTCGGCCTCGACCTTGTCGGTGGCCGCGCGCTGCTTCTCCATCTCCTCCTGCGGGACGGGGGTTCCGCCGAGCCGGGCGGCGGTGAGGCGGCGTTCGGACTGTATCTGCTCCATCACCATGTAGCTGGGCAGACCGGCCTTCTCACCGGTGACCGAATCGTCCCGGATGTTGTCGGCCTGTTCGAGCAATCTGACGGCGGTGAAGGCCACTTGGGCGCCGAGGGCGACGGTGACGACGACGGCCAGCAGGATCAGCAGGGTGCGGATGCGGACTACGCGCGGGGGGCGCGCCGACGGCTTGCGGTCTCGGGTCAAGGGTGTGGAAGTCGTCATCGGTCCTCGTGGGCGGTTGGGTGAAGGCCCCTGCGACGGCCACTCGCCTTCCCGCGGCAAGCGCCTGCACCGATTCGGCCGGTGGCGAAGTCCCCCCTCGCCGCCGACCCCGCGCACCCCACAAACGCTTTCGGCGTCGCTGTATTGGTGGCAACAGGCTTGGACAGCACGGTCTCTGACACGCTGTCAGCCCGACAGGCAAGGTCTCGCTCTAGGCTCTGTACACGCGCGTGGCCCTCCCGTTGCTGCGGCGCGTGGGCTCGTGGAGCCTATCGCCGCGTGACGGCAGTGGCCAATGGGTCACAAGTGACTAAACCATCCAGTCTGCACGCGGCCGTCCCAACCGGCGGCGCCCTGTCCCGACCCCGACAACCGTGTCACAGCCGGGGCTTCCGAGCCGTCGACCGAACCTCCGCGCCGACGTCCGGCGATCACAAATCCCCTGGTCAGCAAGGCGGATGCGCCTGTCGGCACGCCGCGGCGAACGCCCGCGACGCGATCCGGACAAGCGCAGGATGGACACCACTTGCGTACGTGACGCAGACGACACCACCGACCAACGCGGCATCGACACCGACTTTTTCCGTTCGGGGTCTAGCGGTCGCCGCGGGGGTACGCGACGGCGCGGCGGTGCAGGCGTACGGCCTTGGCCGCGCACACGAACGCGGCCGTGGAGAGCACCGCGCGCACGCCGTTCCACACGTTCCACGTGGTCTCGAAGTCGGCGCGGACACCGGACGGGTTGGCGTCGCCCTTCGACGCGAGCATCCCGTTCAGCGGCACGTTGATGCCGGACGTGGTGAGTACGCCCGCGGTGTAGAGCAGGAACGCGGCGGCCGTCCACGTGAGCAGCGTGCGATCGCCGCCGCGTTTGCGCAGCTTCCACCAGGCGACGGCGGGGGCGGCCATCGCACCGAGGAACGCGAGGAAGAAGACCGGGTTCTCGATGCCCGCGTTGATGCGCTGCATCGAGTCGACGAAGTCGGCGTCGTCCTTGTCGCCGAGCATCGGCATCACGTAGACGCTGAAGACGATGTACGTCGCGGCCACCGCACCGTTGGAGACCGCGCCCGCGACCAGCCACTTGCCGAGCGGGTCGCGGTTGGACGCGGGCGCGGGCGCGCTCGCAGCCGGGTCGGGGGAGGCGGCGGTGACGGTGGCCGTGCGGTCGTAGGCAGCCATGGGGAACTCCTCGATGGGGAAGGTGGGGTGGGCTCTCGGCGCGGGGCCGCGGACCGTGTTCCCCGGTCCGGTTCCGCCTCCGCTCTCCGTGTCTCCAGACTCCCCCGCCGCCCGGTCCCGAACAACGGCCAGGTCGGCAACCCCGGTTAACCCACGGGTTACCGATCCGCGGGCACTGAGCAGGCGAGGCACAGGAGCACAGCGCCGGGGCGGAGGCAAAGCGCGGGGCGCTCGGAAGCCGGTCGGCCACCGCCCGCAGCACGCCGCGCCGAAGCACGTTTGGTCGAGCGCACGTTCGAGGAAGTCGGCGCGGGGCGCCGTTGCCGTGCTCCCGCGCGCCCTGCCGTCACCCCGTCTGCCCGGACGACCATGGCGTCCCGTCTCGCCCCGGAGGTCCCCATGACGCAGCCCACGCCTGTCCCGGCAACCCCCGCCGTCCCCGCGCAGACTCCCCGCGACCCCAAGTCGGAACCGCCCGAACGCTCCGGCCGGACAAGCGAGTCCGGGCAGGAGCTGCGCTACGTCGGCAACGCGGGCGACACCGACGAGGCGCTGCGGCAGGTGACCACGCGGGCCATGGCCGTACGCCTGCCACGTCTCATCGCCCAGGCCCTGCGCCTCGCCTGGGCCGCCGACCCGCGCGCGTCCGGCGCGCTGCTCGTGTGCCAGGTCCTGGCCGGCGTTCTGGAGGCGTTCGGCCTGCTGGCCACCACGGCGACGATCACCGCGGTCATCTCGTCGGGCGAGATCGGCGAACGCCTCCGCGACGCGGCGCCCTCGCTGACCGTGCTGGCCGCCGCCGTCGGCCTGCGCGCCCTGCTCGGGGTCGCGGTCGTCGCGCTGTCGGCGCGCGTCACCCCGCGGCTGACGCGCGAGGCCGAGACGCTGCTGCTGGACGCCGCCGCGCACGCCGAGTTGGTGGCATACGACCACCCGGGCTTCAACAACCGCTGGGACAGCGCCGACCGGGGCGTTCAGTCGATGCGCGGCCTGATCCCGCAGACCCAGGACGTCATCGCCTCCTGTGCGTCACTCGCCGCGGCGGCGACGGTGCTGACCGTGCTGCACCCGGTGCTGCTGCCCCTGCTGCTGCTCGGCGCGGTGCCGCGCGGACTCGCGGCCGTGCGCGCCGCCCGCATCGAGTACCGGACGACCATCGACACGCTGAACGAACGCCGCATCCTCGGCATGATGCGCTGGCACATCGCCGACAAGCACTGGGCCGACCAACTGCGTTCGAGCACGATCGCGCCGTTCCTGCTGGGCCGCTACCAGCGCGCGTCCGACCGCGTGCAGGAGGTGACGCAGGACGCCGCGTGGCGCGGTGCCAAGGTGGGGGCGCTCGGCGCGGCGGCGGGCGGCGTGGCGGCCGGACTGGTGTGGGGCGCCGTGGTGTTCCTGCTGGCCACCGACCGGATGTCGGTGGCGGCGGCGGGTACCGCGGTGATCGGGTTGCGCACCGTCAGCACCGCGCTGGGCGGCATCGTGGCCTCCGGATCGCGGCTCTACAGCGTGGGGCTCTACCTGGACGACTGGGACCGCTTCCTCAGCGAGGCCGGCGGGCACCGCATGCGGCGGGGTTCGCTGGTGCTCCGGCAGCCGTCCGCGTTCCGCACGGAGGACGCCGGGTTCACGTACCCGGGCAAGGACCGGCCCGCGGTCGAGGGCGTCGACCTCGACGTGCCCGTCGGCAAGATCGTCGCACTGGTCGGCGAGAACGGCTCGGGCAAGTCCACGCTGGCCAAGCTGCTGTGCGGGCTGTACCTGCCGACCCAGGGCCGGGTGACCTGGGACGGGCACGACGTCCGGGACCTGGACCCGCACGAGCTGTGGGCGAGGCTCGGCTATGTGCCGCAGGAGATCGCCCGGTGGCCGCTCCAGGCCGCCGACAACGTCGCGCTCGGCCAGGTACGCGCCGAACACGAGGCCGAACTGACGCGCGCGCTGGCGTACTCCGGCACCGACGAGGTGGTCGCGGAGCTCAAGTTCGGCCTGGACACGCTGCTGGCGCCCGACTACTGGAACGGCACCGGGCTGTCCGGCGGGCAGTGGCAGCGTATGGGCCTGGCCCGGGCGTTCTACCGCGACGCCCGGCTGCTGGTGCTGGACGAGCCGACGTCGGCTCTCGACCCGCGGGCGGAGAACCGGCTGTTCACCGGCCTGCGCGCGCTCGCGAAGGACCGGGCCGTGGTGCTGGTGACACACCGCCTTGCCAACGTCGCGGGGGCCGACGAGATCGTGGTGATGGACCGCGGCCGGGTACGCGAACGCGGGCGTTGCGAGGAGCTGTTGGCGATGCCGCGCGGGACGGGGCTGTTCCGCGAGCTGTGGGAGCTGCAAGGGGAGCGCTGACCGACTCCGCCTGTTCCTCACGGTGTGTCCGGTGAGCGCGCCGCGATCCGCATGGCCCGCTCCCGCCGGGCACCCCCACCCATCCGAAGGAGCCACGGCCCGCCTCTGGGGCGGGCCGTGGCTCCGAAGCGGCGGAACTCCGGGCTACGGCCCGTCATTCCCCGATCGAACGGACTGCTGTCTGCGCAGTGTCCCGGGTTACAGCTCATACGGCCTGCCGCGCGGACCCCGCCGAGTCGACCGAACCGGCCTGGTCGCCGCCGGTCACCTGCGCGTCCGGCGCCTCGGAGGCCGCGCCCCGGTTGCCGCGCAGCGTCACGGCGGCGAGCAGGGCGCCCGCGACCGCGATGACCGCCGCCCCGAGGAATGCCGCCGAGAACCCGTCGGTCAGCGCCGCTGCGTTGCCCAGTTCGTCCGCGCCCTGCGAGGTCGCCAGCGCGGTCATCGCGGCGAGGCCGAGGGCCGAGCCCACCTGGTAGCTGGTGTTCACGATGCCGGACGCCAGGCCGCCTTCCTCCGGGCGGGCACTCGACAGCGCGGTCCCCAGGGAGGGGATGAACGCCAGCGACATGCCGGTCGCGGCGACCAACGACGCGGGCAGCACGTCCACCCAGAACGAGCCGTCGGCGCGCACGAAGGACAGCCAGACCATGCCCGCCGCCAGCAGCGCGAGACCTGACACGACCAGCGGCTTGGGGCCGAACCGTGCGATCAGGCGCGGTGCGACGGTGATCATCATGACCATGATCGCCACGGTCATCGGGAGCAGCGCCGAGCCGCTGGCGAAAGCACCGAGGCCGATCACCTGCTGAAGGTAGAGGTTCAGGAAGAACCACATGGGGATCCAGGCCGCGGCCATCAGGAACTGCGCGACGTTGGCCCCCGCGAGGTTGGCGGCCTTCCAGATGCCCAGGCGCATCAGCGGTTCGCGGCGCCGCGCCTGAATCGCCACGAACAGCGCGACGAGGACCAGTCCGGCGGCGAGCACGAGCAGGGTTTCGGCGGAACCCCAGCCCACCTCGGGCGCGCGGACGATGGCGAAGACGGTGGTGCCCAGTCCCGCGGTGACGGTGGCGGCGCCCAGCCAGTCGACCGAGCCGGAGCGCGCCGGGGTCGCGGGCATCAGGCGCGGGGTGGCCGCGAGGGCGATCAGCGCGACCGGGATGTTGATGTGGAAGACCCAGGGCCAGCTGGCGTATTCGGTGATGACCCCGCCGAGGAAGACACCGGCCGTGCCGCCGGCGGGGGCGGCGGCACCGTACAGCGCGAAGGCCTTGGTCAGTTCCTTGGGGTTCCCGCCGAACAGCATCATCAGCAGGGTCAGTGCCGAGGGCGCGATGAGGGCCGCGCCGACGCCCTGGACGGCGCGTCCGGTCAGCTCCACCCACACGGCGTCGGCGAGGCCCGCGGCCAGCGAGCCGGCGGCGAGGACCAGCCATCCGGCGCTGAAGAGGCGCTTCGCGCCGAACAGGTCGGAGAGGCGGCCGCCGAGGAGGAGCAGGCCGCCGAAGGCGACGACGTACGCGTTGAAGACCCAGGACAGGTTCTCCTGCGAGAAGCCGAGGTCCGACTGCATCTCCGGAAGGGCCACGCCGATGATCGACGTGTCCATGATGACCATGAACTGCGCGGCGGCGATCAACGCCAACGCCTTCCAGCGCCGGGGGTTCGGCGCGGTCTGACTCGCGGACATCGGATTCTCCTCGTCGAGTGCGGGCCCTCTCGCGAGGACCGTGCTCCCGGGCCGGGGGTCGGCGCCGGGTTTTCCCGCATGCCGTGGCGACGGGCACCGCACCCGCGGCGCCCTCGGCACGCCCGAAAACATACCCTAGGGGGGTAGGGTATTAAAAGAGGCGGAACGCAGGTGATCGCTCTTCCGCCCGTCGCCCGCGTGCCGCACCATGACGACCGGGCGCCCCCGCGCCTGACGGACCATCAGCAACGCAGGAGGACGAACATGCTGGTCATCAGCGGTTTCCTGACCTTCCGACCCGAGGACCGCGACGAGATCATCGAGGGCCTTCTCGCGGTCTCGGAGCTCAGCCGCAAGGACCCGGGGTGTGTCGAGTACTGGTGGGCGGAGGAGTTGGAGCGTCCCAACACGTTCCGCTTCTTCGAGGCATGGGAGACGCCGGAGCAGTTCGAGGCGCACCGGGCGATGCCCTACGAGGAGGCGTTCAACGAGCGCTACCTGCCGAAGCTGATCGGCGCCGACGCGAACGTCCACGCGGTCACCGAGCGGAAGTCGGCCATGGGCGGCTGACGCGGATCCGCCGCGCGCCGCACACGACGGGCGCCCGCCTGCCTGAGTCGTCCCGACCGGGACCCCCTCGGCAGGCGGGCGCCCGTCGTGGCGTACGCGGCCGCCGTACGCCCGCCACCCGGCCGGAGAACCGCGCTCCCGGGCGGGGGTAGGGCTGTCCCCCCATCCCGATTCGGGGGCTGGCGCCAGTGCACAGAAACCTGTGCACAAAATACTGTGCACTCATGACCGAGAGCCGCCACGAGTCCCCCGACCAGCACGAAGGCCAGTCCAACGGCCAGTCCCACAGCCAGTCGCACGGCCAGTCCCCCAGCCGGCGGAAAGGCCCCGCCGACTCCCCGGCGCCGGAAGCCACGCGTGAACCGCCCGAGCCGCCCGAGCCGCCCCGCCCCCGCGAGGTCGGCGACCTCGCCGCGCTCAAGACCCTCGCCCACCCTCGCCGCGGACGCATCATCCGGCACCTCACCGCCCACGGCCCCGCGACCTCCGCGAGCCTCGGGCGCGCCCTCGGCCTCAACACCGGCGCGACCAGCTACCACCTGCGCGAACTCGCCCGGCACGGCTTCGTCGAGGAGATCTCCCGCTCCGACGCCCACGGCCGCGAGCGCTGGTGGCGCGCGGTACGCGCCGACCTGCGCTTCCCGCCGCGCAGCCGGCAGACCCCCGAAATGCGCGCCGCCGTGGACGAGATGAACCGGCTGGCGTTCGCCGCCGACATCGAGGCGTTCGTCCGCTACCAGCACGCGACCGGGCCCGGCGACCCCTGGGCCGACGCCGCCCCCTACTCGCGCGGCACCGTGCACGTGACGCCCGACGAACTCGCGGAACTGTTTGAGGAGTTCATCGCCCTGATCAACCGCTACAAACGGGCCGGGGACGCGCTGCCGCCGGGCGCGCGCATCGTCCAGACACGCTTTCTCGCCTTCCCCGCCGACACCCCTGGAGCGGAATCATGATGCTCAGGCTCGCCTGGTCGACCCTGCGTGCCCGGAAGGGCGGGTTCATCGGCGCGTTCACCGCGCTGTTCTGCGCCGCGGCCCTGGTCACCGCGTGCGGCGTGCTGCTGGAGACCGGCCTGCGCGGCGGCATACCCACCGAGCGCTACGCGTCCTCCCCCGTCGTCGTCACCGCCGACCAGAACCTGCACTGGACGAAGCACAAGAAGCGGAAGGAGAAGGTGAAGTCCAAGCCGCTCACCGAGCGCGCCTGGATCGCCGCCGACACCGCGAACCGGCTGTCCGGCGTCCCCGGCGTCGCCGCCATCGTCCCCGAAGTCACCTTCCCGGCAACGGTCTTCACCGCCGACGGCCGCCCGCTCGAAGGCCCGGACGGCGGCCCGTCCTGGGGCCACGGCTGGGACTCCGCCGCACTCACCCCCTTCAACCTGCGCGCCGGAACCGCGCCCGCGACGGACGGCGACGTCGTCCTGGACGCCGAACTTGCCGAGCGCGCCGGGGCGTCCGTCGGCTCGCGGATCACCGTGCAGTCCACCGGAGCACCCGCGACGTACCGCGTCACCGGCGTCGCCGCCCCCGTGGGCCGGGACGGACTCGCCCACCAGTCCGCGCTGTTCTTCTCGTCCGGCGAAGCGGCGCGCCTCGCGGCCCACCCCGGTCAGGTAGCCGCACTCGGCATCCTGACCACACCCGGCGCCGACATAGGGCAGGTCAAGAAGGACCTCAAGACCGCGCTCGCCGACACGACCGCCAAGGTGCGCAGCGGCGACGCGCGCGGCCCGGTCGAGTTCATCGACGCCTCCAAGGCCCGCGTCACCCTGATCAGCCTGGGCGGTGCGCTCGGCGGAACCTCCCTGCTCGTGGCCGTCCTCGTCGTCTCCGGCACCTTCGTCCTGTCCCTCCAGCAGCGCCGCCGCGAGATCGCCCTGCTGCGCGCCGTGGGGGCCACTCCCGCGCAGATCCGCCGCATGGTCGGCCTGGAAGCGGTGTTCGTGGGAGCCGCCGCGGGCGCGCTCGGGGCGTTCGCGGGGCTCGGCCTGTCGCGGTGGCTGCACGACCGCTTCGTCGCCGCCGGGGCCATGCCCAGGACGCTGGAGACCGCGGTCAGCCCGTTCCCAATGATCGCGGCCGTGCTGACCACCGTGCTGGCGGCGTGGGCCGCGGCGCGCATCTCGGCCCGGCGTCCGGCCCGGGTACGCCCGACCGAGGCGCTGGCCGACGCCGCCATCGAGACCGAACGCCTCGGCACGGTCCGCGTCGTCCTGGGCCTGCTGCTCGCCGCCGGGTACGCCGTCCTCCTCGTTGTGCTGCGCAACCTGCACACCGACGCTGCCGCAACTCCCGTGACATTCCTGTCCGTTGTGATGGCCGCGGGGTCGGTCGCGCTGCTCGGCCCGCTCCTGGCCAGGGCCGCGAACGCCGTTCTGGCCGTCCCGATGCGCCTGCTGTCCCCGGTGGGCGGCCGACTCGCCGCGAGCAACAACCGGGCCCGCCTCCAGCGCGTGGCCGCGGTGGTGACGCCGCTGACCCTCGCGGTCGCGATGACGTCCACGATCCTCTTCGTGCAGACCACCACGTCGCACGCCGCGGAGAAGCAGGTCGCGGCCGGCACCGCCAACGCCGACTACGTCCTGGCCTCGCGCGGTCCCGGGGTGCCCGGCGCCGCAGCCGACGCGGTGCGCGCGGTGCCCGGGGTGACCGCGGCGACCGAGGTCGTACGCACGGTGGTGCGCACCGGCCAGGACAAGTTCCCGGCGCAGGGTGTCACCCCCGAGGGCGTCGACCGGGTGCTCGACCTCAAGGCGACCGCGGGAACGCTCGCCGACCTGCGCGACGACACCGTGGCGGTCAGCGAACTGGCCGCGCGCACCAAGGGCGTCGGCGTCGGCGACACGCTGGAGGTGACTCTCGGCGACGGGGTCAAGGTCCGGCCGCGGGTCGTCGCGGTGTACCACCGCGGCCTCGGCTTCGGCGACGTGACCCTGCCCCTCCCGCTGGTCGCGGCCCACGTCGACAACCCGCTGGCCGCACAGGTGTTGGTCCGCACCGACACCCCCGGCACCCGCGCCGCCCTCGACGCGGCGACCGCGTCCTTCCCCGGCGTGCGCGTGCTGGACCGGGACCAGGTCGAGGCCGCGCGAAAGACCCAGCAGGGCACGCAGACCCAGGTCAACTACGTGGCCATGGGCCTCATCATCGCCTTCACGGCGATCGCGATCGTCAACACGCTGATGATGGCGACGTCGGCCCGGGCCCGCGAGTTCGCGCTGATGCGTCTGGTCGGCATGACACGTCGTCAGATCCTCCGCATGCTGCGGTGGGAGACGTTGACGATGGTGCTGTTCGCGACGGTCCTGGGCACGGCGATCGGCTGGGCGACGCTCAGTTCGTACGCGACGGGCATGACCGGCACCGGCACGCCGTACGCCCCGCCGCTCACCTACGGCGCGATCATCGTGGCCGCCGCCGTCCTCGCCTTCGCGGCGACGTCGCTGCCCGCGCGTCTCGCGCTGCGCACCCGCCCCGCGGACGCGATCGGGACGAAGGAGTAGCCGGAGGAGGCGTACCGACCGAAGAACCACCCGTCGGGGGCGGGCCTTTCGAGGCCCGC
>NZ_JBPKBH010000003.1:92844-106134 GCF_051388915.1 Yinghuangia sp. YIM S09857
CGCCGAGATAGGCGTCGCGTACCGCCTGGTTCGCCCGCACCTCGGCCGGTGTGCCCTCGGCCAGCACCTCGCCGAGGTTGAGCACGACCACCCGGGAGGCCAGCGCCATGACGAACGCGACGTCGTGTTCGACCAGGAACACCGCACAGTGCTCGTGGTCGACAAGGCGGCGGACGACCTCGCCGAGCCATCCGCTCTCCGCGGACGACATCCCGGACGCCGGTTCGTCGAGCAGCAGCACCTTCGGGGTGTCCACCACCGCCCTGGCGAGCTCCACCATGCGGGCCTGGCCCACCGGCAGGGTTCCCGCATACGTGTCGCGCAGCTCGGTCAGACCGCACAGTTCCAGGATCTGTTCGGCCCGCGCCCGCCGTTCGCGCTCGCGACGGCGCCGCGCGGGCAGCGCCAGCAGGTCCGCGGCGATGCCGCCGCCCCCGCCGCGCCACTCCTCCGCGACCACCAGGTTGTCGAGCACGGTCAGGCGTCCGAAGAGCTGCTGCCGCTGGAACGTGCGCCGCATCCCGTGCCGGGCCCGCCACACCGGCCCACGCCCCGACACGTCGTGCCCGTCGAAGCGCACCACGCCGGTGTCCGGCCTCCGGATGCCGGACAGGACGTCGAACAGCGTGGTCTTCCCGGCCCCGTTCGGCCCGATGAGTCCGCAGACCTCGCCCGCGCGCACCTCCAGCGTCACCCCGACCAGGGCGTTGACGCCGCCGAACGCCACCCCGACGTCCTCGGCCCGCAGGACCGGCGGCGGCGCCACCTCCCCGGCCGACTCGGCGACGTCCACCGCGGTTCCGCTCATGCCGCCACCCCGCAACTCCCGGCGGCCGCGCGCGCGGCGTGCACCGCGTCGAAGGTCCGCTCGCTCACGCCCCCACCTCGTTCCCGGCGGTCTCCACACTCCGCACGTCGCCGTCCGTCAGGCCGAGGTACGCGGCCGTCAGGCGGTTCTCGTCCACCTCCGCGCGCGGGCCGGTCCACGACACTCGCCCGACGCTCATGAAGGCGACCGTGTCCGCGACCGTCAGGATCTCCGACGCCTTCTCCTCCACCAACAGCAACGCCACACCCAGGTCCCGGAGTTCGACGACGAAGCGGAAGATCTCCTCGACCACCAGCGGGGCGAGCCCGAGCGAGGGTTCGTCCGCGACCAGCACGCGCGGCGGGCGTACCAGCAGCGGGGCCACGGTGAGCTGCTGCTGCTCGCCGCCCGACAGCGAACCGGCGGCCACCTTGCGGCGTCCGGCGAGATTCGGGAACCGCTCGTAGACGCGGTCGCGTTCGTCCGCCGACCGGAGCCACATCGACAGGTTCTCGTCGATGGTCAGCGACGGGAAGATGCCGCGGCCCTCGGGCGCGAGCAGCACTCCTTCGCGCGACCTGCGCACCGCCGACAGGCGGGTGACGTCGCGCAGGACGCCGTCCCCGGAGCCGAGTTCGACCGTCCCCGAGGTAGGGGCCAGCAGCCCGGCCGCGACCGCGCAGGTCGTCGTCTTGCCCGCGCCGTTGGCGCCCAACAGCGCGAGGATCCGGCCGGCCCGGACGTCGAGGTCGACGCCGTGCAGCACCTCGACACCGCCGTATCCGGCACGGACGCCGCGTAGCCGCAACAGCACTTCCGCGGGCTCTTCGTGCTCCCCGGTCCTGCCCGCGGTCGGCGGTGCGGCGGCGCTCACCACCGGCGCGGCACCGTCCTCGACGGGCGGTTCGGCGACCTTGCCGACAACAGGCTTGGTACGCCCGGAAATCCGCCCGCGCAGCGCGTGCAGCCCCTCGGCCATCTGCACGACCCAGCCCTCGGGATTGCTCGCCAGCGCCAGCCCTGCGAGGCCGAAGAGGATCACCGGCACATGCGGCGAGTCGGTGACGTAGTCCTCCATGACGTGCGGGAACAGCGCGAAAGTCAGCCCCGCGACGACCGCGAACTGCGGTCGGCGGATACCCGCCGCGACCACGATGGCCAGCCAGATGAGGCCGTTCATCGCGGTGAACTCGGTCGCGGTGATGCGGGTGTTGAAGGAGGCCCAGAACACACCGCCGAACCCGGCGATGCCCGCGGAGATGGCGAACAGCGCGAGCTTCGTGCGCAGCACCGACACGCCGGAGGCCATCGCGGCCGGGGGCGCGGAGCGTACCGCCAGCATCGCGCGGCCCGACGCGGAGTTCTCCAGGTTGCGGATGAGCACGACCACCGCGGCCACGATGACCAGCAGGGCGAGCGCGAGCGCCCGGTCGTCGTTGAGGTCGACCGGGCCGACGACCGGGCGTGGGACCGCCCAGCCGACGTCGCCGTTGCGCAGCCAGCTCATCTGGAACAGCACCTGGTCGCCCAGGAACGCGAGCGCCAGCGTGGCCAGCGCCAGCATGCGCCCGGACAGCCGCAGCGCGGGCAGCGCGACGACCATGCCGAGCAGCGCGGCCACCGCCGTCCCCGCGAGGAGGGCGAGGAAGAAGGACACGCCGTGACTCATCAGCAGCCCGGCGGTCAGCGCGGACGCCGTCACGAAGGTCGCCTGCGCGAGACTGACCATGCCCCCGAGCCCGGTGACGACGGTGAACGACAGGAACACCAGTGACGCCGCGAGCCCTTGCGCGATCAGGCCGATCCAGAACGCGGTGGTCCAGGTGTAGAGGCTGACCGCCAGGAACGCCGCCGCGATCAGCCAGGGTGCCCAGCGCCGCAGCGGCGACATCCCGGCCAGGTAGTCGGGCGGCGGCTGGTCGACGGCGGCCGTCCCGGCGCTGCGCTTGCTGCGCGACATCACCAGCAGGCCGATGAAGAGCAGTACGAACGGGACGGCCGTGCGCAGACCGGTGATCTCGTCGGTCCATGACGGCGCGTACCCCGCGACGAGGTTCTGCACCACGCCGAGCAGCAGGCCGCCGCCGAACGCGATCGGCACCGACTTGAACCGGCCGAGCACGGCCGCCGCCGCGGACACGAACATGACCAACGTGTAGTCGACCGGGCTGAGCGCGAGCAGCGGCGCGGCCAACACCCCGACCGCGCCCGCGAGTCCGGCGGACAGCATCCACGCGATGCCGGACAGCCGGTCGGCACTCACGCCGCGCAGCTCGGTGAGCGTACGGCTGTCCACCGACGCGCGCAGCCGCAGCCCGAGCGGGGTGTGCCGCATGAGGACCCACAGCCCGACGGCGACGACCGCGGTGACGACCCAGGTGATGAGCTGGTTGGAGTCGATGCCGACCCCGTCCATCAACTCCCAGTGCGCGGGCGGGTTGGGCCCGACCCCGGGCAGCCCGTACTGGTTCTCGGACGGCGCGAGGTCGACGCCCGCGTCGGTCAGCAGCCGGACGATCCACTGGCCGAGCGCGGGCAGCGCGACCAGCAGACCGATCGTGGCGACGATCTGCGGTGTCTCGCCGAGCCGCGCCAGTTTGCGGAACATGATGCGGTCGAGCACCCAGCCGAGCCCCGGTGCGAAGACGAAGACGGTCACCAGGGCGGCGGGCACCGAGGGCCAGCCGAGACCCTGGTTGAGTTCGTAGAAGAACAGCGCGGACAGGAACGCGGTGGCCCCGTGGGCGAAGTTGAGCACTCCCGAGGCCGAGTACGCGAGGACGAGTCCGGACGCCAGCAGCGCGTAGATCGCGCCGGTGACCAGACCGCTGATGATGTAGCCGACGAGCTCACTCATGTGCCGTGGCGCTCCCTCGTACGACGTGCGGACGGCGCCGGATCACGTGCCGGGTCACTCCAAGCGGGTCACTCGAAGCAGGTCACCCGAACCGGGACGCTCAAAGCGGGTCACTCGAACCGGGTCACTCGAACGGGATCGAGGGGTAGCACTTGTACGGCGAAGTGATGCCGTACGTCTCGCCCTTGAGCTGCACCATCGCCCCGCACCCGAACGAGTCGTTGCGACCGAGCGGGAACTTGCGGTCGCCGACCAGCGCGTACTGGTCCTCGAAGTTGGCCGCGGCAGCCTGGAAGGTCTCCACGGTCAGGTTGTCACCGGCCTTCTTGGCGATCGCGAGGAACAGGTCCGCGGAGTTCCAGCCGACCATCATCGACTGGTTCCACTCGGTGACCTCGGAACCCTTCGCCTTGGCGATGTACTCCTTGAACTTGGCCATCTCCGGGGCCGTCGACTCGAACGGCATGTTCTGCACGAACACCTGGACGTCCTGCAACGCCTCCTTCGACGCGGCCTGCTTGAGCAGTGCCGGGTCGTAGTCGGTGGCGTCGGTCAGGATGCCCTTGAAACCGGCCCGCTTGAGCGCGGTGAACAGGCCGATGTTGGCCGGCGTCTGCATGACGGACACGACGACGTCGGGCGGGTTGCCGCCGTTGCTCGACATGAGCTCGCCGACCCACGGGCTCCAGTCCGTCGGGACCGTGGTGCCGGGGACCGTGGACTTGGCGTACGACACCGTGAACCCGCTGGGCGGGAACGCCTGTTGGTAGGTGCGCAGCCCGAACTTGCCGGCGTCCGTGTCCTGCGTGATCAGCGCGACGCTCTTGCCCTGCGCGCCGCCGAGGATGTCGGTGAGCAGCCCCGGCCACGACGTGTTGACGTTGTGGCCCGGTGTCGGCACGAGGCAGCCGTTGTAGCCCATGCCGTACTCCTGGCCGCAGAACGCGGGGAGCGTGCCCCAGCCGATGTACGGGGTCTTGTTGTCGCGCAGGAAGTCCGCGGACCCGCCGATGGTGGTGGTGTTGACCGGGACGATGGCGAACACCTTGTCCTGCTGCACGAGTTTGCGCACCGCGGTGATGGTGCGCGCGGACTCCTGGCCGTCGTCCTCGGAACCGATGTAGTCGATCTTGCGGCCGTTCACGCCGCCTTCGTCGTTGGCCATCATGAACCGGGCCTTGGCGCCCAGGTCGGTGTCGGCCTTGCTGTAACCCGACGAGGTGGTCTTGGAGACCACACCGCCGATCTTGATGGGGTCCTTGGACGCCGACGCGCCGGGGTCGTTCGGTTTGTCGTCGTCCTTCTTCGTGGTCGACGAATTGCACCCGGCGATCAGCAGGACCGGCACCAGCACCAGTCCTGCGGCGCGTAGGAGACGTGGCAAGGGTTCCTCCTCACGGACCGCCGGGACGGTGTCCCTGGCGGAGTTCGGTCGTTCACCTGACTGACGTGCCGTTCAGTGCGCGGTGGTGCCGTACGTGATTCGCGAGGACTTGCGACCGGTCGCAACAGGCCGGGCTACCCGACTTGTCGATCAAACGACTGGCTGAGATTGGTGATTGTGTGCCTGGTCTGACACATCGTCAAGAGCCGTTGCAGGACAGAGATGTCCGCGGCCGATGACTTCTCCCGCGGGTGCTCAGGCGGAGTGCGGCGGCGCCGAGAGCGCGCCCACCAGGAAGTCCACGAGCTGGTCGAACAGCACTTTTTCGTCGTCGGACGCGTGCCGCCGCAGCCACTCGCGCACGGCGCCCTGGCGCAGCACGCGGTTCATCAGGTCCTTGGCGATGCCGAAGCGGAACAGGATGACCCCGTGCGGCAGTTCCGGCAGCGCACGCTGGAGGACCGACAGGTACCGGGCGGTGAGCGGGTCGACCTCGTCGGTGATCAGGTGCATCGACGTGGGGTGCTCCCCCACCGCGACGAGGAAGCCCAGGTAGTGGTGGCCGCCGCCGCGGCGGTCGCGGCTCAGCTCGACGGTCGGCAGCAGCAACGCCACGACCACGTCGCGCAGCGCGGGCTGTTCGTCGGCCTCCAGCTCGGCGAGCAGTTGCTCGCGGCGGACACCGAGGGATTCGAGGCGGCGGTGCAGGATCGCGGCGATCAGGTCCTGCTTGGACCCGAAGTGGTAGTGCACGGCCGCACTGTTGGCCCCCGCGGTGCCGGTGATGTCGCGGACGGAGACGCCGTCGATGCCGTTCTTGGCGAACAGGCGTTCCGCGGTACGCAGCAGCTTGGCGCGAGTGGCCGCCCCCGAGCTGTTGCCGTTCCGGGGGCTCGCCTCGGCCGCCCCGGAAACCCGCGTACTACTGGACATGGCGACAACTGTAAGGCGTGCCGCCGAGGTCCGATCACCCCGTCTCGGCGGAGGTCCCGAGGGGTGGTCCAACGACTCGGACGGCCGCCGCGACTCGGGGTCCACGAGGAGTGTGACGCACGTCACGGTTTTGACTGGAAACGGTTTTCAAATGAGGCCGGAAACAGGCCATGCATTGTATGTGATATTTTACTGATCCTCGGATGGGACGCGCCGTGAACCGGCCGACTTCACCCCCGCGGAACCCGATTCCGCCCTCGTTTCAGACCCGGCCGGAAGCCCCGGCCCCGCCCCCCGACCGCAGCCTCCGGCCTCTTCCCGGCCCGACCGGCGCGCGCGACGCCCAAGACAAACGGCTGATGCAGGTGGCCCCTGCCCAGGCTTTAGGACTCGCTGCGCTGCTGCGGAATGCCCGCGAGCAGGGCACGAACCTCCGCCTCACGGTAGCGACGGTGGCCACCGAGGGTGCGGATCGACGTGAGCTTGCCGGCCTTGGCCCAGCGCGTGACCGTCTTAGGGTCGACGCGGAACATGGTGGCAACCTCGGCCGGCGTCAGCAGCGGCTCGGCATCAGGCGTACGAGCGGTCATGAGCGGCCTCCTCGGGAGAACCGAACCAAGCACGGTTCTTTCTTCAAATTCTGCACCTTGACCCCCGATGTCCGAAATGGTTCTCGGCGGCCAAGTCGGTTATAGGACGAACGGCTTGTCCTTCACAGTACAAGTACACCATCCGGCGGCCCTGGTTGGTCAAACCGCCGGAATTGGCATCGCAGCAGTCAACCGGCGCGATCCCGAAGGACCGTACATAGCGGACAGTCACCCGCCTGTGACGAAGAGTCACTTCCGGCCGATCGGCCCCCCGCGCCCACCCAGCCACACCAGCCTCGTGAGACCGGGCGGAATCCGGGTGCCCCTGGGGGAGCTGAGTGCTACTGCGTAATACTGCGTGGTACTGAGGGTGGTACTGGGTAATCCTGTGTAGTTACAGCATGACAAGGGGTGACGAGCACCCTTTGTCCGATTCATCATATACGAGCAATTCGCTGGCGTATGCGCCCTATGAGATGTTGATCTCAGAAATTCTTGCCCACTGGACAAACCGGGCGCCAAGCGTCCTGCTCAACTGGCATGTTCCAGCGCACGCACCGCCGACCACCGCTCGGTGATCCGCCGGTACGCCTCCGAGGCGCGCGCGCCGTCGCCCGCCGCGAGCGCCGTCAGGCCCTCCGCGACATGCTCCGCCGTGCGCTCCTCGGCGAGATCGCCGGACGGAATCAGCCGCACCAGTCCGCCGAAGTCGAGCTCGACCATGGCTCTCGGATGGAACTCTTCAAGCCAACGGCCCAGGTGTTCGAGCCCGGAGATCAGTGCGCCTTCCTCCAGGGTGTCGCGCAGAACACGCAGCGCGCGAGCAACCCGACGCCGAGCCTGCACCATCGGCGTCCGGTAGTACAGCTCCCATCCGTCCCCGGATTCGGCCGGACGCTCCGCGCTCGGGCCCTCCGGCGGCCCGCCCTCGGGGGCGACGAGCACCCGCTCGTCCTGCGCGAACAACACGA
The DNA here is from genome assembly GCF_051388915.1 of Yinghuangia sp. YIM S09857. Lineage (NCBI taxonomy): Bacteria > Bacillati > Actinomycetota > Actinomycetes > Kitasatosporales > Streptomycetaceae > Yinghuangia > Yinghuangia sp. YIM S09857. Next base: position 100,388 of record NZ_JBPKBH010000003.1, read on the forward strand.
ACCACCTCATCGGCACGTGCCAGGTGCTGCTGTGGATGTGCGGCTGGACGTCCGGATTGCGGGCCCGCCAGCGGTCGTGGTCCGCCTCCGCCTGCGCCAGCACGACGCGTGGCCAGAAGGCGTCGAGCACCACCGGCGGGAACTCCCGGCGCATTTCGGCCAGTGCGGTCCAGGAGCGCAGCCGCGTCTGGCGCGGGCAGATCACCGGGACGCCGTCGATCTCCGCGACGAACGCGTCCTCGCTCTCGTGCGGCGGCGCCGGCTCGGGAGGCGTGGCGAGGATGCCCTCCATCGCCATCCGCTGTTCCCGGGCGGTCAGTTCGGCCGTGGTGCCGGCCCCCCAGGCGCGCCGGGTGTGCACGTCGCGGACGTAATCGGCCCACCGCGAGCGGTCCGGCTCGGGGAAGGCCGCGAGCGGCTCGTAGACACGCAGGTATGCCGAGTAGGGCGCCACCACCGAAGTCCGCACGTACCGAATGTTCGCACGCGCCGGATCGCGCCGTCGTCCGGACCCGGATTCCCGCACAGGAGGTCGCGGCCGTCCTAGGGTTGGAGCAGACGCCCGCGATCACCCAACCGCGGGCCGGACTCGGGAGTCACCACAGTGACGACGACAAGCACGACGGGCACCACCGCACGGACCCACACCCCGGGACCCGTGTTCGGCAGGAGCTCCGGCCACGAGCAGGTGGTCTTCTGTCAGGACGAGGCGAGCGGGCTGAAGGCCGTCATCGCCATCTACTCGACAGCGCTCGGGCCCTCCCTGGGCGGCACGCGCTTCTACCCGTACGAGAGCGAGGACGAGGCCGTCGAGGACGTCCTCAACCTGTCCAAGGGCATGGCGTACAAGAACGCGCTCGCGGGCCTCGACCACGGCGGCGGCAAGGCCGTCATCATCGGCGACCCCAAGCGCGACAAGAGCGAGGCGCTGTTGCGCGCCTACGGGCGCTTCGTGCAGTCCCTCGGCGGGCGCTACGTGACCGCCTGCGATGTGGGCACGTACGTCGAGGACATGGACGTCGTCGCGCGCGAATGCGGCTACGTCACCGGCCGTTCGCCCGACTCGGGCGGCGCCGGCGACTCCTCGGTGCTCACCGCCTACGGCGTCTACCAGGGCATGCTGGCGAGCGCCGAACACCTCTGGGGCACCCCGGACCTGCGCGGCCGCCGCGTCGGCGTCGCGGGGGTCGGCAAGGTCGGCAGGCACCTCGTCGCCCACCTCCTCGACGACGGCGCCGAGGTGCTGGTCACGGACGTCGACCCGGCCGCACTCGAACGCGTGCGCGCGGCTCACCCGGCCGTCTCCGTCGCCGCCGACACCGACGCGCTCATCCGCGAGCCGATCGACATCTACGCCCCCTGCGCGCTCGGCGGCGCGCTCGACGACGACACGGTTGCCGTGCTGACGGCGAAGATCGTGTGCGGTGCCGCCAACAACCAGCTCGCCCACCCGGGCGTCGACAAGACACTCGCCGAGCGCGGCGTGCTGTACGCGCCCGACTACGTGGTCAATTCGGGCGGCGTCATCCAGGTGGCCGACGAGCTGCACGGATTCGACTTCGCGCGGGCGAAGCGCAAGGCTACGGGCATCCGCGCCACGGCGTCGCGGGTCTTCGCGCTCGCCGACGAGGAGGGCGTCCCGCCCGCCGTCGCGGCCGACCGACTCGCCGAACGGCGCATGGCCGATGTGGGTCGTCTGCGCGGGATCTACCTCGGAAGCTGAATCACAGGGTATCGTCAGCCTCGGCGAAGGACCCTCGATCAGGCCCCTGACCAGCCGGAACAGTGTTGCCGGGTCGGGGTCCGAGCCCACCTGTCACCCATGCGACGTACCGTCGCGCCGCGGAAGCAGGTACCGTTAATGCTCCACGGGCCGGTTCTTGAACCTGGATGAACCGACCCTGATCGTGAACGCGTGTCAAGACCCGGGGCCGTGAGCCCCGTCGTTGAGGGGGTCGAGCCATGGGGCGCGGCCGGGCCAAGGCCAAGCAGACAAAGGTCGCCCGCCAGCTGAAGTACAACAGCGGCGGAACAGATCTGAACCGTCTGGCCGAAGAGCTGGGCGTGTCGTCAGCCGATGAACCGCAGGTTCAGTCGGACGGTGACGACACGTATGAAGACGAGCTCGACGATCCCTACGCGGCGTATGCGGACTATTACGACGATGACGACGACGAGGACGACGACGGCCCCTCGGGCCGCCGCTGACCTTGTCGCGGACCTCGTCTGACGGTTCGCCTCCCGTGTCAGGGGTGTAGCAGCACCCGATCGGTCCGGGACCTGACCTTTGGTGGTCGGTCCCGGACCCTTTGTGCTGTCCGCGCGTGCGCAGTGCGCCGCGCCGCGGGCAGTCCGTGTCAGCGTCCGTGAGAACCCTCCAGGACCGCCTGGCCCGTACCGGCCTCGATGCGGCCGAGGAGCCACGCCGGTACGTCGCGCTCGGCCAGCACCGCGAGCGCCGCGTCCGCGGCGTCCGCCGGGACCACGGCCACCATGCCCACGCCCATGTTGAGGGTCTTCTCCAGCTCGGGCTGAGCGACCTTGCCGAGTTCGCCGACGAGCGTGAACACCGGGCCGGGCGTCCACGTCGAGCGGTCCAGGCGGGCGTCCAGGTGGCCGGGCAGCACGCGGGCCAGGTTGGCCGCCAGGCCGCCGCCGGTGACGTGCGAGAAGGCGTGCACCTCGGCGCGGCGCGCCAGGTCCAGGCAGTCGAGCGAGTAGATGCGGGTGGGCTCCAGGAGCTCTTCGCCGAGCGTACGGCCGAACTCGGGCACGTCCCGGTCCAGCGCCCACCCGGCGCCCGTGAGGAACACGTGGCGCACGAGCGAGTAGCCGTTGGAGTGCAGGCCCGACGAGGCCATCGCGATGACCGCGTCGCCCTCGCGTACGCGCTCGGCGCCGAGCAGTCGGTCCGCCTCGACGACGCCGGTGCCGGCGCCCGCCACGTCGTACTCGTCGGGGTCCAGCAGCCCCGGGTGCTCGGCGGTCTCGCCGCCCACCAGCGCGCACCCGGCCAGCACGCAGCCCTCGGCGATGCCCTTCACGATCGACGCGATGCGCTCCGGGACGACCTTGCCGGTCGCGATGTAGTCGGTCATGAACAGCGGCTCGGCACCGCACACCACGAGGTCGTCGACGACCATGCCGACCAGGTCCCGACCGATCGTGTCGTGCTTGTCCATGCGCTGCGCGATCGCGACCTTGGTGCCGACGCCGTCGGTCGAGGTGGCCAGGAGCGGGCGGGTGTACCGCGTGAAGGCGGAGACGTCGAAGAGCCCCGCGAAGCCTCCGATTCCGCCGAGCACCTCGGGGCGGGTGGCCTTGCCGACCCAGGTCTTCATCAGCTCGACGGCGCGGTCGCCGGCCTCGATGTCGACGCCGGCGGCGGCGTAGGTGGAGCCAGCGGTGGAGGGGGCGTTGTCGGTCACGACGGTACGGCCCTTTCGGGTCGAGATGGTTCGGGGTGGATCGGGGTTTCCGGAGGTCCGGGGTGCTGCGTGGTTCGGGTCCTCAGGGTGTCGGAGACGGTTCCGCGTCCGGGTCGGCTCGGGCGGCGACGCACGGTCGGACGCCCGGGGCCGACCGGGGGCGCGGCGGCGCGCCCCCGACGACGGCCTTACGGGCGGCGCAGGGCGTCTTCCGCGCCCGCTCCCCCGAGGAGGGACTGAACGCCGTCCACATCGCTGCGCACGGACTGCTCCAGGCCTTCCAGGAGGTGCTTGCCCAGGCGTTCCGGATCGGGCAGCTCGATCGGGTAGACCCCGTCGAAGCAGGCCCGGCACAGGTTGTCCTTGGGGATGGTGGTCGCCTCGACCATCGCGTCGATCGAGATGTACGCGAGCGAGTCCGCCCCGAGCGACTTGGCGATCTCGTCGACCGACAGGCCGTTCGCGATCAGCTCCGCGCGCGTGGCGAAGTCGATGCCGAAAAAGCACGGCCACTTCACCGGCGGGGACGAGATGCGCACGTGCACCTCGGCCGCCCCGGCCTCGCGCAACATGCGCACCAGCGCGCGCTGCGTGTTGCCGCGCACGATCGAGTCGTCCACGACGACCAGGCGCTTCCCGGCGATGACCTCGCGGAGCGGGTTGAGCTTGAGGCGGATGCCGAGCTGGCGGATGGTCTGGCTGGGCTGGATGAAGGTCCGGCCGACGTACGAGTTCTTGACCAGGCCCTGGCCGAAGGGGATGCCGGACGCCTCCGCGTACCCGATCGCCGCCGGGGTCCCGGACTCCGGGGTCGGCATGACCAGGTCGGCCTCGACCGGCGCCTCCTTCGCGAGGCGGCGGCCCATCTCGACGCGGGCCGCGTGCACGCCGCGCCCGGCGATGGCGGTGTCGGGGCGGGCGAGGTAGACGTATTCGAACACGCAGCCCTTGGGCTCCGCCTTGGCGAACCGCTGGGTCCGAAGGCCGTGCTCGTCGATGGCGACCAGCTCGCCCGGCTCGATCTCGCGGATGAACGACGCGCCCACGATGTCGAGCGCGGCGGTCTCGCTCGCCGCGACCCAGCCGCGCTCCAGGCGGCCGAGCACGAGCGGGCGGATGCCCTGCGGGTCGCGGGCCGCGTACAGCGTGCCCTCGTCCATGAAGACCAGCGAGAACGCGCCCTTGAGCTTGGGCAGGATCTGCATCGCGGTCTCCTCCAACGACAGGTCGGGGCGACCCGCGAGGAGGGAGGCGAGCAGATCGGTGTCGCTGGTGGCCTCGATGCGGCCCTGGTAGGGGTAGTTCAGCTCACCGCGGTCGGGGCCCTGCTCGGCGACCATGCGGGCCAGCTCACCGGTGTTGGTGAGGTTCCCGTTGTGGCCGAGGGCGATGCTGCCCGTCGCGGTGGCCCGGAAGGTGGGCTGGGCGTTCTCCCAGACCGAGGATCCGGTGGTGGAGTAGCGGGCGTGACCGACGGCCATATGGCCGCGCAACGATCCCAGGGTCGCCTCGTCGAAGACCTGGGACACCAGGCCCATGTCCTTGAAGACGAGGATCTGGGAGCCGTTGCTCACTGCGATACCGGCGGATTCCGTCCCGCGGTGTTGCAGTGCGTAGAGCCCGAAATAGGTAAGTTTCGCAACCTCTTCGCCGGGGGCCCAAACGCCGAAGACACCGCAGGCGTCCTGCGGGCCCTTCTCGCCGGGGAAGAGATCGTGGTTGAGTCGTCCGTCGCCACGTGGCACGCGACGAGTCTACGCGAGGCTTCCGGGGGTCGGCGGTCACCCCAACAGCGGCAGCCACCCGGACAGGTCAGCGCGTTCCCCGCTGGCCCGCACACTCCCCTGGTCGACGGCGTCCTCCCAGGTCACACGGCCTGTGGCGAGGCGGAGCCAGGTGCGCGGATCGCTCTCGACGACGTTCGGCGGAGTGCCCCGCGTGTGCTTGGGACCTGTGACGCATTGCACGACGGCGAAGGGCGGGACGCGCACCTCGACCGAGTGTCCGGGTGCCCGGACGGCCAGGACGTCGGCAAGGACCCTGGTCACCACCGCGAGCGCCTGCCGGTCGTGCGGGAAGGCGGTTCCGGTGGCCCGCTCCAGGTCGTCGGCGTGCACGACGGCCTCGACCAGGCGCGTGACGAGCATGTCCGGGACGCGCATCGGGCCGATGCGGGTGACGCTGACCCGGGTGTCGGGGGTCTCGGCGACGAGCCGGGACGCGTCGTCGAGGTGGTCGCGCGGGGTCCTTCCGGCCTCGGCCATCTCCTGCGCCATGTCGGAGATCGCCGCGGCGGCCGCGGCGGTGCCGCCGGCCCAC
>NZ_JBPKBH010000003.1:106241-124543 GCF_051388915.1 Yinghuangia sp. YIM S09857
CGGTGCCGCCGGCCCACTGCTCGACGGTGATGGGCGGGCCGGCGGGTTCGGGCTGCCCGAGCCAGCGCGGCACGGCCTCGATGCCGGCGGTGATGTGCCCGACGAGATCGGCGAGGGTCCATCCGACCAGCCCGGACGGCTCCTTCAGTTGCGCGGGGTCCAGTGCGTCGGTGAAGTCCGCGAGGGCCCGCCACTCGGCCACCAGCGCGGCCCGCACGCGGGCGGGGTCGACGGGACGGATCGCGGGGGTGCGCGGGGCGGGAGGCATGGCCGGAGGATACGACCCGGCGCTCTCGGCACGGAAACGTTTTCCACCGGCCTGCGGCAACTATCCACGTCTTCCACAGAGTCGACGTCGGATCCTGCGGCGCGGCACGAAGCCGCCGAGCATGGAGTCACGACCGCAGAGCCGGACCGGGTTCGGGATCGGGATCGGGTTCCGGACCGGGTTCGGGTTCCGGACCGGGATCGGGTTCCGGACCGGAAGCCGACCGGGTTCCGGAGCAACTTCCGGACCAAGTCCCGTCCCCTTGTGCCCGTACGCTCCCCGCCCCGTCGAAGGAGGCACCAATGACCGCGACTTCGCCCTCGGCTGCGTCCCCAACTCCCTCCTCCGCCAATCCCGCCCGCATCAGCGCCCGAGCACACGCACTGGCGGTCGCGGCAACGCGCATCGACAACGACGCGGTGACCCTCGCCTCCGGAGTGCGGGCTGCTTTGGCCCAGTGGTCCGGCACGGCGGCAACGGCCTTTCGCGCCTACGCAACCGCCACCGACGCCTCCCGCATCGCCGCATCGTCGGCACTGCGGTCCGCGGCCATACGCCTGGAAGCGCACGCGGAAGCAGTCGCGGCGGCCCAGAAGAAAGCGTGAGGAGATGCCCCGAGCCGGACCGGAGCACGGGAACTCGCGCAACCGGCCGGTCAGCGCGGAATGCCGTCGTCGTTCAGGGTTGGTACCGGTCGGCGCCGTCGCAGCCGACCGGTGCGTGGAGAGCCCGGGGCGGCGGCGCCTGCGCCTCGGCCCCGTTGCCACCAGCCGGCCCGGCCCCGCGCTGCGCACCGGCCCACTTTCCCGGCCTCCCGACCCCGTCTCCCGTCGACCGAACCCACGACACCGGCAACACCGAACAACACCGAACAACACCGACGCCACCGCATTGCGGTACCACCGTCGACCTGCTGACACGTGCTCATTCCACGTTGCCTGAACCGATCCGAATCCTCGTTTGGAGGCCGTCCGTTGAATCCGCCGATTCGCATCTCGCCTCAGGAACTGACCGGGCTTGCCGCCGGGTTCGATGCCGCGGTGCCCGGGTTGGAAGCGGCGCGTGAGGCGTTGCGCGCTGCCGAGGGCGACCCCGACCTCGCGGCGAGCCGGTCCGACTCCCCGGGTACATGGGCTGCCGCGACCGCCGCCGTCGAACACGCGCTCGCCGAGGCCACTCATCTCCACAACGTGGTCGCGAGCACGCCGGGGCTGCTGCGGTCCTGTGCGGAGGGCTACGCGACCGGCGACCGGCTGGCCGCCGAGCTGCTGGAAGCACTCGCGGCGCACGGCGATCCCGTCCCCCCGCTCACCCTCAGCGAGTACGCGACGCCGCCACCTCCGCCTCCGCCCCCGGCGGCCGTGGTCCGCGACGACGCACCCGCCGGGCAGGTACCCCCGTTCCGGGTCACGCAATTCACCTCCCCCGCCGTGGAGTTCGCCGCGCAGGTGGCGGGTGCCACCCGTACCGGACCACGCCCGGCGAGCGGCGGCGAAGTGCGGCGTACGCGGTTGTCCGGCGAGCGTCCGCCCACCGGCGGGGCCGGGAACGGGCAGGGCGCGCAGGCCGGTTCCGGGACCGGGCGCGTCCCGGCAAGCGGTGCCGGGTCCGTTCCGAAGGGAACCGGCGTCTCGGTGCCGGGTGATGTGCGGCGTTCGGAGATCCTGCGGCGTGCCAAACGGTGGGCGGATCTCGGCCTCGACTACAGCATGTCCCGTACTTTCGAGGGCCATCGCATGGACTGCTCCGGCCTCGTGTCGATGGCCTGGGGCCTGCCCGCCCCCGGCCTGACCACCGACACGCTGCCGCAGGTGTCGCACGGGATCGACAAGGACGACCTGCTTCCCGGGGACATCTTGGTGAACACCGCCCCGGGCGCCGCGGGGCACACGCTGATCTTCGCCGGCTGGGCCGACGCCGCCCACACGCGCTACTTCGCCTACGAGGAAAGCGGCGGCAAGGGCGCGCACTTCGGAACGGTTCCGTACCCCTATTGGCCGGGTCACGGCACGTTCCTGCCCTACCGCATGGACGCCCTCGGGTAATGAGCGGAACCGCCGGATCCACTCGCGTAGAACTTTCCACCTTCAAGCCATGGACCGCGGCCCTGGGGCTGCTCCACTATTGACGCGTGGGGGGATGGAAGCCGACGGCGGGCCCAGCCACCGAAGGTCTCCAGCCGAGTGGCGTCCGGGGGGATGCCGCTCGGGAATCCAGGGGGGAATCTCCCGCACGAGCGAGGCCCGCGAGCCTGACCCGCTTGGGCTCCGGGCCTTGTCGTGCGTCGGGCGCTCGGCACGCCCCCCGTACCGACCGCAACTGCGCTTGACTTCGAGAACACTCCAAGTCGCAGACTCCCTTCTCGTCCGGACGCAACCGGCGGGAATGGAGATCTACCGTGAAGTACCGCACCATTGGCACGAATCAGGCCACCAGCCGCGAGGTGAGCGTGCTCGCGCTCGGGGCGATGCTCTTCGGCACAGTGACGGACGAGAGCACGTCGTTCGCGATCCTGGACCGGTTCGTCGAGGGCGGCGGCACGTTCATCGACACGTCGAACAACTATGCGTTCTGGGCGGACGGCGGCCTGGGCGGGCAGAGCGAGGAACTGCTCGGCAGGTGGCGGAAGTCGCGCGGCGTCGGTGGCGAGATAGTCATCGCCACGAAGCTCGGCGCACGGCCGCGCACCCCCGGGACGGGGTTCGTCGACAACCCCGAGGGCCTGTCCGCGAAGGCGATGGCCGAGGCAGCCGAGCGCAGCCGCGAACGGCTCGGCGTCGAACGCATCGACCTGCTGTACGCGCACATCGAGGACCGCACCGTCCCGGTCCGGGAAACCGTCGAGGCCTTCGGCGCGCTGGTCGAAGAAGGCACGGTCGGACTGCTCGGGGTGAGCAACCACGCCATCTGGCGGGTGGAGCGCGCCCGCGCGCTGGCCGCGGCGGCGGGGCTGCCCGGCTACGAGGTCCTCCAGTACCAGCACAGCCTGCTGCGCCCGCGCTACGACGTCCCCGAACCGCTGTTCCCGGAAGGGTCGCTCGGGCACAGCGGGGCCGAACTCGCGAGCTACCTCGGTGCCGAACCGAATCTGACGCTGGTGGCCTACTCACCGCTGATGGGCGGCATCTACACGCGCGACGACAAGAAACTTCCATACGACTACGACCACCCCGGTACCCCTGCACGCCTCGCCGTGCTACGCGAGATCGCCGAGGAGACCGGGGCCACCGCAAACCAGGTCGTCCTGGCCTGGCAGACAAGCGGCGGCCTCCCGATCATCCCGCTCGCCGGGGCATCGTCCCTGGCCCAGTTGGAGGAGAACCTGGCGGCCGTCGACCTCGAACTGACCTCCGACCAACGCATCCGCCTCAACGACGCGGTGTGAGCCGTGGCTTCGGAGCCCCGTCGGACACCTCAGGCCGCCGATGGGGCTCTGAACACCCTCTCCCCCAGCACCCGACTGCCGGCGGCCCACCCTCAGCCCCACCGCGGGGGCCCGCGGCTCAGGGCGCACCGCGAGGCCGGGACGGCACTGTCGCCGCCCGCCCACGCGGCGCGGCCGATCCGCCGTTTCCGACGCGTCGAAGGCCGCAGGTCACGACCGCCTGAAGGCGTCGTGTCCCGGCCCGCTCGCCCGCGAAATGGGAATGAACGCCCGGCACGCCGCTGTTAGCATGATCGTCATGGAACTCGTCTGGTCGCAGAAGGTCCGCTCCGCCCGCTGACGGCGGCGCCCTTCCACTGCTGACAGCGCGCTCGCCGTCCCGGTCCCGCCGGGCGGCACCTCTTTGCTGCCCGGCTCCCTGCGAGCCGCGGAGCACCACGTGAACCCCACCCCCTTTCTCGACACCTCGTCCCACCCCCACGCCTCGTCCGTCGAGGCAGGCGGCAGCGCGCACATTCGCGCCGAGGGCGTCACCGTCACCCGCGAGTCGCGGCGCGTCCTGGACGACGTCTCGCTCACCGTCTCCGCCCGGTCCCGTGTCGCCGTCGTCGGCGAGAACGGCCGGGGCAAGACGACGCTGCTGCACGTGCTCGCCGGGCTCATCACGCCCGACGAGGGCACGGTGCGCCACGCGGGCACGGTCGGCCTGGCCCGCCAGGAGTTGTCCGTACGCGACGGCGCGACGGTCGCGACCCTGACGTCCGAGGCGCTGGCCGCATCGCTCGCCGCTCTCGCCGCACTCGACGAAGCGACTCTCGGGATGTCCGAAGGCGACCCCGCCGCCGACGACCGGTACGCGGCCGCCCTGGACGCCGCCACCCGCCTCGACGCCTGGGACGCCGAACGCCGCGTGGACGTCGCCCTCGAAGCCCTCGATGCCTGCACCGACCGCGACCGCCCGCTGGCCTCGCTGTCGGTCGGGCAGCGCTACCGGGTCCGGCTGGCCTGCCTGCTCGGCGCGCGGCACGACGTCCTGCTGCTGGACGAGCCGACGAACCACCTCGACGCCGCCGGGCTGGAGTTCTTGACCCGCACCCTGCGCGAGCACGACGGCGGCCTCGCCCTGGTCAGCCACGACCGGGCGCTGCTGCGCGACGTGGCGGACCGCTTCCTCGACCTCGACCCGACGCGCGACGCGAAACCCCGCCTGTACGCGGGCGGTTACCACGCCTGGCAGGAGGCCCGGCGCCGTGAGCGCGAGCGCTGGGAGCAGGACCACGAGGAGCAGCAGACCGAGCACCGGCGGCTGCACGACGCGGTCTCCCGGGCCCGCGACCGGCTCTCCACCGGCTGGCGGCCGGACAAGGGCACCGGAAAGCACCAGCGGCAGTCCCGCGCGCCGGGCGTCGTCCAGGCGTTGAAGCGGCAGCAGGAGGCGCTGGCCGAATACCGCGTCGACGTCCCGGCCCCGCCTGCGGTGTTGCGGTGGCCGGACCCGGGAGTACGGGCGGGCGCGCCGCAACTGCGTGCGCACGGCGTCGCGGTCGAGGGGCGCTTGGCCGGTCCGGTCGACCTCACCCTCGACGGCGGTGACCGCCTGCTGGTCACCGGACCGAACGGGGCCGGAAAGTCCACGCTGCTCGCGGTGTTGGACGGATCGCTCGCGCCCACGCACGGCGAGGTCCGGGCCGCACAGGGCGCGCGGGTCGTCCGGGTGACGCAGGAGACCGCACACCAGGACCCGGGCCTGGTCGCGCAGGAGGTGTACGCCCAACACATCGGACGCCTGGTGGCACGCGGTGCGCTGCGCGACGCCGACACCGTCCCGCTGGGGTCGGTGGGCCTGCTGGACCCCGACGCGATGCGCACCCCGGTCGGGCGCATGTCCCAGGGCCAACAGCGGCGACTGGACCTGGCGTTGGCACTGTGCACGAGCCCGGGGCTGATCCTGCTCGACGAGCCGACGAACCACCTCTCGGCGGCGCTGGTCGACGAGCTGACCGACGCGATCCGTGCCACCAGCGCGGCCGTCGTCGTCGCGACGCACGACCGGCAGTTGCTGCGTGACCTCGCGGACTGGCCGCGCCTGGGGGTGACCCGCTGACAGCGCCGACGCCACCCGCGACCGGCATCGACGGCAAGCGGGTATCGGGCAGTTCCGGCAGCACGCGTTCCTTCGTGTCGAACTCCCGGGCCTCCTCGGCGAGCAGGCCGATGCGCCCGACTCAGGTCTTGCCTGTGAGGGGCCGCATCAGGTTGTCGTGCGCGCGCTGCCGGAACAGGAAGCGCCGTAGGTAGCCGCGGTGTTCGTCGCGGACGTCGCCGTTCAGCTCGTCCAGCCCCGACGGGCACGGCCCGGGTGCGGGCGCGCGCCGCGCCGCCGGTCGCGAAGGGGTCGAGCGCGAAGAGGTGTCGTAGTCGTCACCCGTGACGACATCCGTATGCCCGTGGCGGCGTACCTGTTCGCAGCCCCCCTGTGGGCCGCCCGGGAACGTCGCAAGCCGCGCCCCTGCCTCAGGGGCGCGGCTTGTGACGTTGTTTCAGGCGAACATTTCCCGCAGCGGTCCTTGGGCGACCTGCCGCAGCTCGTCCAGTCCGACGCTGAACTGGCCCTGGATCTCCAGGACTTCGCCGTCCACGACGCCGATCCGGGCGACCGGAAGGTGCCGTACGCGGCACATGTCGGTGAAGCGCAGTTCCTCGCTGCGCGGCACCGCCACGATCGCGCGTCCGGCGGACTCGCTGAACAGCGCGACGAACGGGTCACCCGCGGCGGAGACGCCGCCCTTCTCGATCTCGGGCAGCACGATGCGCGCACCGTTGCCGCCGCGCAGGCAGGCCTCGACGAGCGCCTGGGCGAGGCCGCCGTCCGCGAGGTCGTGGGCCGCGTCGACCATGCCGTCGCGCGAACCGGCGATCAGCACCTCGGCGAGCAGGCGTTCGCGCTCCAGGTCGACGGCGGGCGGGCGGCCGCCGAGGTGGCCGTGCGCGACGTCCGCCCAGACCGAGCCGGACAGTTCCTCGTGGGTGTCGCCGAGGAGCAGGATGATCTGCCCCTCCTCACGGAACCCGATCGGGGTGCGCCGCGTCACGTCGTCGATGACGCCGAGCACGCCGACCACCGGCGTCGGGTGGATCGCCACGTCGCCGGTCTGGTTGTAGAACGACACGTTGCCGCCGGTGACCGGGGTGCCGAGCGTCTGGCACGCGTCCGCCAGGCCGCGGCAGGCCTCGGCGAACTGCCACATGACGCCCGGGTCTTCGGGGGATCCGAAGTTGAGGCAGTCGGTGACGGCCAGCGGCCGGGCGCCCGTCGTGGCGACGTTGCGGTACGCCTCCGCGAGCGCCAACTGCGCGCCCGCGTACGGGTCGAGCTTGCAGAAGCGGCCGTTGCCGTCGGTCGAAACGGCGACACCCAGGTTGGTCTCCTCGTCGACGCGGACCATGCCGGCGTCCTCGGGCTGCGCAAGGACGGTGTTGCCGAGCACGTACCGGTCGTACTGGTCGGTGATCCACGACTTGTCGGCCAGGTTCGGCGAGCCGGTGACCTTGAGCAGCGTCGCCCGCAGCTCGTCGCCGCCCTGCGGGCGCGGCAGCCGCTCGGCGCCGTCGGCCTGCAACGCGTCCTGCCACTCGGGACGGGCGAACGGCCGCTCGTAGACCGGGCCTTCGTGGGCGACGGTGCGCGGCGGCACGTCCACGATCTGCTCGCCGTGCCAGAAGATCTCCAGCCGGTCGCCGTCGGTGACCTCGCCGATGACGGTCGCGATGACGTCCCACTTGGCGCAGATCTCCAGGAACCGGTCGACCTTGCCCGGCTCGACGATCGCGCACATGCGCTCCTGCGACTCGCTCATGAGGATCTCCTCGGGAGCGAGCGTCGCGTCGCGCAGCGGCACCTTGTCGAGGTCCACGCGCATGCCGCCGGAACCGGCCGACGCCAGCTCGGAGGTGGCGCACGAGAGGCCGGCGCCGCCGAGGTCCTGGATGCCGGTGACCAGGTCCTCGGCGAAGACCTCCAGCGTGCACTCGATGAGCAGCTTCTCCTGGAACGGGTCGCCGACCTGCACGGCGGGCCGCTTGGCCGGGCCGTCCGCATCGAAGGTCTCGGACGCGAGGACCGAGACGCCGCCGATGCCGTCGCCGCCGGTGCGGGCGCCGTACAGGATCACCAGGTTGCCGGTGCCGGACGCCTTGGCGAGGTGGATGTCCTCGTGCTTCATGACGCCCACGCACAGCGCGTTGACCAGCGGGTTGCCCTGGTAGCAGGGGTCGAACACGACCTCGCCGCCGATGTTGGGCAGGCCGAGGCAGTTGCCGTAGCCGCCGATGCCGGCGACCACGCCGGGCAGCACGCGGCGGGTGTCCGGGTGGTCGAAGGCGCCGAACCGCAGCGGGTCCATGACGGCGACCGGACGGGCGCCCATGGCCAGGATGTCGCGGACGATGCCGCCGATCCCGGTCGCGGCGCCCTGGTACGGCTCGACGTAGCTGGGGTGGTTGTGCGACTCGACCTTGAAGGTCACCGCGTAGCCCTGGCCCACGTCGACGACGCCGGCGTTCTCCCCGATGCCGACGAGCATCGCGTCGGACGCCGGGGCTTTGTCGCCGAACTGGCGCAGGTGCACCTTGCTCGACTTGTACGAGCAGTGCTCGGACCACATGACCGAGTACATGGCCAGCTCGGAGCTGGTGGGACGGCGGTCGAGGATCGTGACGATGCGCTCGTACTCGTCCGCCTTGAGGCCCAGTTCGGCGTACGGCTGGCCGAACGTGTGGGCGCCGACGGGACCGTCCTGGAGCCAGCCGCGGTCCTTGGAGTCGTCCTTGGCCTTGTCGACCGTGTCGAGCGTCATGCGTTGACCAGCTTCTTCAGAATCGAGGTGAAGAATCCGAGGCCGTCCGTGGTCGGTCCGGTCAGCGGCTCCACGGCGTGCTCGGGGTGCGGCATGAGGCCGACCACGTTGCCCGCCTCGTTGGTGATCCCGGCGATGTCGCGGCGCGACCCGTTGGGGTTGAGCTCCAGGTAGCGCGCGACGACGCGGCCCTCGGCCTCCAGCATGTCGAGGGTGCGCTCGTCGGCGACGAAGCCGCCCTCGCCGTTCTTGAGCGGGACGACGATCTCCTGGCCCGGCTCGTACGCGCTGGTCCACGCGCTCGCGGTGTTCTCGATCCGCAGGCGCTGGTCGCGGCAGATGAAGTGCAGGTGGTCGTTGCGGGTCAGCGCGCCGGGCAGCAGGTGCGACTCGCAGAGGATCTGGAAACCGTTGCAGATGCCCAGCACCGGGAGGCCGTCGCGGGCCCCCGTGATGATCGTCTCCATGACCGGGGAGAACCGGGAGATCGCACCGCAGCGCAGGTAGTCGCCGTAGCTGAAGCCGCCGGGGAGCACGACGCCGTCGACGCCGTGCAGGTCCTTGTCGCCGTGCCAGAGCGCGACGGGCTCGGCGCCCGCGAGCCGGACGGCGCGCTGCGCGTCGCGGTCGTCGAGCGAGCCGGGGAAAGTGACGACGCCGATCCGAGTGGTCACTTGTCCTCGACCCTCACGGTGAAGTCCTCGATGACGGTGTTGGCGAGGAAGGTCTCGGCGGCTTCGCGAATGCGGGCGAGCGCCGCATCGTCCACCGGACCTTCGACTTCGAGTTCAAATCGCTTGCCCTGGCGGACATCGGCGATCCCGGTGAATCCGAGGCGCGGCAGCGCACGCTGCACGGCCTGGCCCTGGGGATCGAGAATTTCCGGCTTGAGCATGACGTCGACGACGACGCGTGCCACGCGCACTCCCACTGTGCTGGTGCTGGACCTGGATGCCAGCCGCGGGTCGGCAGCCCGTCGAGGTCCTGCTGCTGGATCTCGGGACCGGTTCGGACCCACTCTCGGCGCCCCCAGCCTACCGGGGAGCCCCGGCTGCTCCCCGCCCGGAGGTCCGGTTATCCACAGACGACCGGTTGTCCACAGGCCACAGCCTGTGGATAACTCGGGGTCGCCCGTACGAGTGAAGCGGGACGATGATCCGATGACCCGGCACGACCTGCGAGAATGTCAATAAATTACCGAAGCACCCCGGGTGACGTGCGGTCCGGTCCGCGCGGTTACCCACAGCCAGGTCGAGTTATCCACAGGCTGTGGACGGGGAGGGTCCCCAGGTCGGGTGACCCCCGCACCGCCGGCCGCGGCCCTCCGCGGGGACCGGACAACCTGTCGGAAGCCCCGAGGGCAACCGTCCGGACGCGGACAAGCGTGCCGCGAGCCCTTGACGGCGACGCGCCACGCCCGCGAATATCGGCAACCCGGGGAATTGAATGTCCGGGCAGTAAATTATCGGAAGCGTCGGCAAGATCGCATGAGCCGACCGTTTGTCGCGCCTAGTCGCACCCTTATACTCGACATTGAGTCTTTAACTCACTCTTTTCCTCAGGTCATCGCCGGAGAGGACACCGCCATGGCCCAGCGCGTAGTGGTGACGCTGCAAGACGACATCGACGGCAGCGCGGCGGCGGAGACGATCCGCTTCGGCCTTGACGGCAAGTCGTACGAAATCGACCTGTCCGAAGACCACGCGCAGGAGATGCGCGAGCTCCTCGGCCGGTACGTGGACGCCGCCCGGCGGACCGCCAAGACCGGCAAGCCGTACAAGCAGACCACGGTCGCTCCGGACCCGGCCGCCGTGCGCGCCTGGGCTCGGTCTCAGGGGATGGACGTCCCCACGCGCGGCCGCATTCCGCGCAGCATCTACCAGGAATTCGAAGCGGCCAACTGACTTCGCGGGCGGCCGCGCGACATCGGCGCGGCGATCGCGGCGGACAACCGGTCGAGAGCCGGTCGACAAGGCGGCTGACAACGTGGCCGACAACGCGATCGACAACCGGGTCGCGAACACCGGACTTTCCGGCCCGACTTCGCACCTGCTTGGTGTGTACTTCACGGCTACTTCGCCGCGGATTCGACGGACTTTCCGGTGAAAACAGACATAACCTGACGCAACACCCGGCAGGTTGCCGCACACACGTGTCGCACTCCGGTAGTGTTCTTCTCGCACGGGGAACTCCCCGGCACGCAGGTGTAGCTCAGTGGCAGAGCGTCCCCTTTCCAAGGGGAAGACGCAGTGTTCGATCCCTGTCACCTGCTCGGTCCTACTGGACCCGACAAACGAGTGGTCAAGGCCGCTCGGGCGATGGGGTAGAGTAGGGGCACGACAAGGGCGGTAGCCCAGGTCATGCGGACGTGGCTCAGTTGGTAGAGCATCACCTTGCCAAGGTGAGGGTCGCGAGTTCGAATCTCGTCGTCCGCTCAAATGAAGGCCGGATCTTCGGATCCGGCCTTCTGCTTTGTGTAGGCCCTATACGTGCCGGGCGTCTTACCGCCTCGTCCTGCCGTGGTGTCCTGCCACTGCGTCGCACCGCGGTGTCCTGCCGCTGCGTTCCCACACCTTGCTCCGCGGCGTCCGCCCGCGGCCGATCCGGTTCGGAATCGGCCGCGGCTTGCCACGGGCCGGCGGCAGGTCAGCTCCAGCGGCGGCCGGTCAGCATCTCGTACGCCTCCACGTACTTCGCGCGCGTGCGCTCGACCACGGCGTCGGACAGCGGCGGCGGAGGCGTCTCCGACCGGCGGTCCCAACCCGACTCCGGCGACTTCAGCCAGTCGCGCACGATCTGCTTGTCGAACGACGGCTGCGCCTGCCCCGGGCTCCACCGGTCCGCCGGCCAGAACCGCGACGAGTCCGGCGTCAGGACCTCGTCCGCCAGCACCAGTTCGCCCGACGCGTCGAGGCCGAACTCGAACTTCGTGTCCGCGAGGACGATGCCCCGCTCGCGGGCGATGTCGCGGGCGCGCGTGTAGACCGCGAGCGTCGCCTGCCGCAGGTTGGCCGCGAGTTCGGCGCCGACCTGGGCCGCGACCTGCTCGTACGTCACCGGCTCGTCGTGCTCGCCGACCTCCGCCTTCGTGGTGGGCGTGAAGATCGGCGCGGGCAGCTCGGAACCGTCGACCAGGCCCTCGGGCAGCGTGACGCCGCACACCGACCGGCTCGCGGCGTACTCCTCCAGGCCGGAGCCCGCGAGGTAGCCGCGCGCGACGCACTCGACCGGGACCATCTCCAGGCGGCGGCACACGATCGCGCGCCCCGTCCAGTCGTCCGGCGCGCCGGACGGAAGGTCGGTCGACAGCACGTGGTTCGGGTACAGGTCGGAGAGCAGGTCGAACCACCACAGCGAGAGCGCGGTCAGGACGCGGCCCTTGTCGGGGATCTCCGGGTCCAGCACCCAGTCGAACGCCGAGACGCGGTTGCTCGCCACCATCACCAGGTTGCCGTCCGGGTCCGTGTACAGGTCGCGGACCTTGCCGGTGTGCACGTGGACGAGGCCGGGCACCTCGACCGGCTCGGGCTTGGTGACGAAACCACTCACAGGTCTTCCCTCGGCTCGCTCTTCGACTGAAGGCGTGGCGGCCGCCGCCGCACACTCGGTGCGGTGAGTCTTTCACGGCGATGGGGAGTGTCCTCACACTCCCGTCTGGCGGCCCGCGGGCCGGGGTGCGGGCGCTCGCAAGGCGCGGCCCGCGACTCGGGGCAGGGTTCGACTTGCAAGGGACGTCAGGGCCCGGAGCATGCCGCTCGGGATGCCGTCAAAGCGCGACAGCAAGGGTCGTAACGCAGCGACTTGGGGGACCGCCAAGGCCCGGAGCGTGCCACTCGGGAGGGCTGGCAAGGCCCGGCATCGCGGGCCCGGCATCGTGGATCCGGCATCGCGGGCCCGGCATCGCGGGCCCGGCATCGTGGATCCGGCATCGTGGATCCGGCATCGCGGATCCGGCATCGCGGATCCGGCATCGTGGATCCGGCATCGTGGATCCGGCATCGCGGATCCGGCATCGCGGATCCGGCATCGCGGATCCGGCATCGCGGATCCGGCATCGCGGATCCGGCATCGCGGGCCCGGCGGGACTTACGCGCGCCCGGCGGGACTTATGCGCGCCCGCCCCTGCGCAGGCGCTCGAAGAGGTTGTGGGTTGCGCGCTGGATGCGTTCGTCGCGGTACTTGGGGTGGTGGAGGGCGAGCGACCAGTTGAACGTCCCCGCGCAGAACATCAGGACGCCGTTGTCGCTCTCGCAGATCGAGGTGTTCTGGGTGCGCCGGGCGCCGCTCCGCAGCACGTACGGCGACTCGGCCAGCAACACCTGACGCGCGCCCGCCGGCTTGCCCATGCCCGGCTCGATGCCGTCCGCCTCGCCGCCCACCACCTTGTCGATGGAGTCGCCGTCGCGAACGCCGGTGCCGGCCCAGAGCCAGTGCCCCGCCGACGTCACCCGCAGGGGTGTGGGCGCCGCGACGATGCCGTTGTACTGGATGCCCAGGAACTCCTGCTCCGGGCGGCGGATGCGGCGCCACGTGTCGGTCGGCGCGGACTGGAGCGTGGCGCCGGGGTCGCGGTCCTCGCGCCAGCAGTGCATGACGCGGTCGGGGACGCCGCGCTCGTTCTTGTCGAAGCGCACGTGCCAGTACATGTTGTTGGCGGTCAACCACGCCTGGTTGACGCCCTCGCGGTGCGCCTCCTCGACGACTTCGCGCATCGGCGTCGACCAGTACTCGTCGTGCCCCGGGAAGACGAGCGCGCGGTACCACGTCGGGTCGACGCGTCGGGTCTCGATGTCGATGGTCGATGCGTACGTGACGTCGTAGCCCGAGCGCTCCATCCACGTGATCGCGCTCTGGTCCAGGTCGAAGCGCGTGGGCGGCATGCCGTCGCCCATGAACGGGCGGTCGAACGAGACCTTGCGCGCCCGGGCCTGGTACGCGTTCTTCCCGTCGGCCCCGTAGCCGTAGTAGAGGCTCTTCCCGGTGCGGCCGTCGAGCGGGTATTGGTTGTACGCCTGGTACGTCGAAAACGGCAGCACCACAAGGAAGTCCGACGAGCGCCCGTCGTCGCGCACGACGAAGGCGGTGTAGTTGCGGTTGCCGCGTTCGTCGTCGAACACCGCGAGGTAGGCCCCGGACGTCCAGTCCCCCGGCACCTCCAGCGTCCAGCCCACCGGCCAGTCGCAGGACAGCATGCCGCCGTCCGCGTCCAGCTTCGGCGGCTGCCCCGGCACGCCGGTCAGGCGCGGGCTGCTGACCACATGGCGCGCGCCCGCCCCGCCGTAGTCACCGAGGCGGTAGACGCCGATGGAGTACGCGCCGCCCGGGTTCACCGCGACGTGGAAGTCGATCTTGCCGCCGAGACCGACGCTGGTGGCCGACGTGTAGCCCTTGATCTGGTGCTCGACGTCGTTGCCGAGGCGGGTGCCGTTGCGCCCGGGCTTCCACGCGGTGGTGCCCGGCCGGGCGTTCTCCACGCCGATGCGCCGCGCGTCGGCGGGCGGTACGGGGCGCCGCGTCACGGGAGCGGCATCGATCGGTGGGGCGGACGCGGCGGGCACCGGGTGCGCCTTGGGGGCGCCGGTGCCGGTGGGTTGCGCGCCGCCCGCGGCGCCGGACTTCCCGGCGTCCGATCCGGACCGCCACCACAGCAGGCCCGCGGCGGTCGCGCCGACGGCCCCGAGCGCGCCCAGTGCGCCCCGCCGATTAACCAACGGCACTTTTGACAGCTCCTCGCGAATGGTCACGCCGACGGCAGGAACGGATGTCAGCCGCCTATGAGGCACGAGATCTGCGGCCGTCCGGCTCCGGATCCGCGCCCGGCTGCCCGGCCGACCGTGTCGTCCCGCCAACCCGATGACGTCCGCCGAGGACACTCGGTTGCACTCCGCCGCAACGTGCCGCATCCGCTGGTCATCCGGCCGTGGGCGCCGCCTGCCACCGCCTCAACCGCCCAGTCGGATGGGCTCGGCGGTCCGCACGCCGATGCCGTCCAGCCAGGCCCGCAGCGGGAGATCGTCGTGGTCGTCGACGGCCTGCCCGACCAGTGCGGAGACGTCGGCGGGACGGCCGCGGCCGTCGACCAGGACGGCGCCGTCGAGCCAGTCGACCCCCGCGTGCATGCGGCCGGTGTCGAGGGCCGCGCAGGACACGAGTGCGATGACGTGCTCGGTCATACGCTCGGGGTCGAAGGCCCCCGCGTCGGGGCCGCGGCCGTCGGTCGTCCGTTGGTCGGAGCCGAAGTCGTAGGGGTCCCCCGGCCGGACCGTCGGGCGTGCCGCGGCGCCCTCGCGGATGCGGTCGAGCACCCGTCCGACGCACGCGGGTCCGGGCTGCCCGTCGGAGGCGTCCAGGGCCTCGACCAGGACGCCTGCCTTGGCCCGCCAGATCGGCTCGATCACCTTGGCCGGGTAGTCGCCCCAGCCGACCGACTGCCGCGGCGAGCGGTCCGCGAAGATGACCGCCGCGAGCCGCGACACCTGCGCGTCGACGCGCTCGGGCGCGGCCAGCAGGTCGCACGCGGGACGCTCGGCCAGGCGGGCGCCGAACACGTCGGCCAGGCGGTCGCGCTGGGACAACTCGGTGAGCGCGGCGACCACCCCGGCCATCAAGGCGTCCGGGTAGCGGCCGAGGTTCCAGGCCGGCGCGGCCAGCCGGGTCAGCAGGCGGTCCCATCCGGCGTACGCGAGCCCGACCTGCTCGTGTGCGGTCGCGCGCAGCGGCGCATCGACGTCCTGCGCGCGCGACGACGCCCAGGCGGCGATGTCCCGCTCCATGGTCTCGGCCTGACTCCGCGTCAGGTCGAGCAGTTGCCGGGCGAACGCACGCGGCACCTTGCGCAGCGGAGCAGTCCACGGGGAGACGCGGGCGGGTCGGATGCGGGCGGCGTACGGGTGGGCCAGCGCGTCCAGGCGCCGCACCCACGCACGGGCCGCGGCGACGGCCGGATCGGCGGCGGGCTCGGTGCCGGCCACGACGGGCGCCAGCAGCGCGCGCAGTTCGCCGACGCGCAGCCACCACAGGAAGGGCGCGCCGACCACCAGCACGGTCCGAGGGCGGCCCCAGAAGCGGGCCGGGTCCTGCTCAAGCCAGCTGTCGCACTCGGGGCACACGCGGACCTCATCGGGCGCGGGCACGCCGAGGTCGGCGGCCAGCGAGGCGATCATCGCGTGGAACTCGGGCGCGTCGTCGGGCCGCAACGTGACCGCGGCGCTCGCCGGGCGGCGTACCAGCGCCAGCCCGAGGGCCGCCCACACGATCAGCGCGGTCAGGGCGAGCGCGGCCACCGCGAGCACGGTGCCCGGCAGCCCTCCGCCCGCGGTGCGGTACGCCCCCGCCAGGAGCAGCGCTGCGGCGCCGAGCGCGCACAGGATCGCGCCTGTGCGCAGACGCAGCACACTTCTCGCCCGCGCACGGGCCTCGGCGGCACCGGTCACCCGTTCGCCCCCATCCAGGTTTTGGGGTGTCACTCGACACGGCCCGCTCGGTTACGAACCGCAGTGCTCGCACGATAATGCGACGAGTTCGCAGGGTCATCCCGTTCGGGCCGAACTCCATCCGCGAGAGTGAGTGGAAACCCGGTTGGCGCGGCCGAACGGCACAGTTGCCGACACCCTCGGCCAATTCCGATCACCCACCCGGCCGCGCCGCGACGCCTTTCGACGGCTCGTGGCCGAGTCGGTGACACAGGACGCCAGGACGCGCTCCGAAGATCGGGGCCCGACCCGGCGCGCGAAGCGCTGGGCAGCGCCCAGGGTCGGTGACGCGAGGCTTGAGGACCCTTCGGCCGACCCGCGGGCCGGGCCACGGCCGACGCATGACGCCGAGCGCCACGACGCCGCCTGACGCAGGCAGCCGGTGACGCGGGCAGCCGGTGACGCGGGCAGCCGGTGACGCGGGCAGCCGACTACCCGCCGAACGCGGCACCTTGCCGCGGCGCTCAGACGGCGATCTCGCCCTTCACCGCGCGGGCGGCGATGTCCGTGCGGTGGTGGGAGCCGTCCAGTTTGATGCGGGCCACAGCCTCGTACGCGCGGTCGCGGGCGGCTGCCAGGGTGTCGCCGGTGGCGGTCACCGACAGGACCCGGCCTCCCGAGGACAGGACGTTGCCGTCCTCGGCGCGGCGCGTGCCCGCGTGCAGCACGTACGTGTCGGGCACGGACGACGCGTCCGCGAGGCCGCCGATGAGGTCGCCGGTGCGCGGCGTGGCCGGGTAGTTCGCCGCGGCAACGACGACCGTCACGGCGGCGCCGTCGCGCCAGCGCAGCGGTTCGAGGTCGGCGAGCCTGCCCACCGCGCTCGCGTGCAGTACCGATGCGAGCGGCGTGCGGAGGCGCGCCAGCACGACCTGGGTCTCGGGGTCGCCGAAGCGGCAGTTGAACTCGATGACGCGGGGACCACGCGACGTCAGCGCCAGCCCGACGAAGAGCACGCCCGAGAACGGTGTGCCGCGGCGGCGCATCTCGTCGATCGTCGGAGTGACGACGGTCTCCATCAACTGGTCGACCAAGCCCTCGGGGGCCCAGGTGAGCGGCGAGTAGGCGCCCATACCGCCGGTGTTGGGCCCCGCGTCGTCGTCGCCGACGCGCTTGAAGTCCTGGGCGGGCTGGAGCGCCACGGACGTGGTGCCGTCGGTGATCGCGAACAGCGACACCTCGGGGCCGTCGAGGAACTCCTCGATCACGACGCGCTCGCACGACGCGGCGTGCTCCCGGGCGGCGGCCAGGTCGTCGGTCACGACGACGCCCTTGCCGGCCGCGAGCCCGTCGTCCTTCACGACGTAGGGGGGGCCGAACGCGTCGAGTGCCGCGTCCGCCTCCTCCGGCGTCGTGCAGACGTACGAGCGGGCGGTCGGCACGCCCGCCGCCGCCATGACCTCCTTGGCGAAGGCCTTCGAGCCCTCCAGGCGCGCGGCGGTGCCGGACGGACCGAAGCACGCGATGCCGCGCGCCCGGACCGCGTCGGCGCAGCCGGCCACCAAGGGGCCTTCCGGGCCCACGACCACCAGGTCCGCGCCCAGCCCGGCGGCCAGGTCGGCGACGGCGGCCGCGTTCATCGCGTCGACCTGCCGCAGTTCGGCGATCTCCGCGATGCCGGCGTTGCCCGGCGCGCAGTAGAGAGAGTCGACCGCGGGGTCGAGGGACAGCGAACGGCACAGCGCGTGCTCGCGGGCACCACTGCCGATGACGAGGACCTTCACGGGGTCGAGCGTAGTGCCCCGCAACGGCGGCACCCCGCGCGCGTCCGTACCGTCGCACCTCCGAGCCTCTGGGTGCCCCAGTGGTCTTCTCGGGCCCTCTCAGGCCCCATCGCCCCCACACGTCACTTGTGCGCCTCTTGTACGGCTCCGGACATGGTTGGCCGGAAATCCGCAGGGCGGCCAACCGCCGCGCCCGCACATCTGCCGCACACCAGGGCGAACTGGTGTGCGATTCCCGTTATTCGGACAGCATCTCCCGGATTTCCGCCGAACCGCTATTTGGCTTTCGGCCAACCAACGGATCAATTGTGCACCGAGATGCGCAATAAAACGGATGTAAGCGCTGGCCGGAAGTGTACTTCGACCCTTCCCCCCGAACGGTTGGCCGGGCTAACATGCGCATCCGTATTGGCGCCTTCGGGACCGGATCCACATTGCCCGGGGAAAACTCCGAATGCGCCTGGGTGGGATACTTCAAATCGGAGTCCGCATGAATAGCAGGCGAATTCTGTCCATTTCCGCGGCAACAATTCTGGGGGCGTCGCTGCTGAGTGGCACCGCGGTCGCGGAGAGTGCCGGGGGGGGGGGGGGGGGGGG
>NZ_JBPKBH010000003.1:124691-125080 GCF_051388915.1 Yinghuangia sp. YIM S09857
CCAGGAGGTCGTCGACTTCGGGGCCCGTGGGGCCGGTTCGACGGACGCCCGCACCGCGGCGCTTCTCGCGAACACCGCGGTCGCGACCCTGTGGGGCGGGTACAGCACCGGCACCACTCCCTCGGCGACCCTGTGGTCCCAGGCCGGCTGCGGCTATGACGGCGACAACGTGCCGAGCACGATCAACGACAAGGCGAGTTCGATCAGCGTCACCCCGGGCTGCCGACTGAATCTCTGGCAGCATTCCGGGCAGGGTGGCAACTTCGAAGTCCACTACGGCGGATTCAGCACCATCGTGTACGACAACCAGATCTCGTCGTGGGAGTCCTTCCCCGCGTGACCCGGCGGTGAATGCCCCGGTCGGGCCGGGCGGGGGGGGGGGGGGGGGG
>NZ_JBPKBH010000003.1:125192-129310 GCF_051388915.1 Yinghuangia sp. YIM S09857
CGCCCGGTCGGACCGGGGCGGGCCCACGTGAATTCCTCACTTGCCGAGCAGCGACGGCAGCCCGGCGTTCCGACAGAAGTCCGGGTCGTCGGTCGGGAACACCGCGGCCGCGCCGTCGCGGACGCAGACGACGAGATTGGGGACCGGGTACAGGCGTTTCTGCTCGGACGCCCGCAGATTCGGATCGTTCTCGTCGACGGCGACGTTCGGCACCCCTGGCCGCAGCAGGCCCAGGCCCCACATGTCGGCGCACAGCTCGGCGGCGACCTCGGCGCTGTGCGACTTGCCGGTGATCGTGCCCAGTTGCGCGCTGCCGCCGTGGAAGGGGTCGGCGGCCAGGTCGGTGTCCGCGTAGCAGTCCGCGCGGTCGAGCACCTTGGGCCGCTCGGGCTGCGGGTAGACCAGGGCCACCGCGACCCCGGTCGAGGTGGCGACCACGACGCTCATCGGGATGAGCCACCTTCGTTTCCTCCGGTTGCGCCCGGAGAGGGTCCGGGGGGGGGGGGGGGGGAGGGGGGGGGGGGGGGGGGGGGGGGGGGGGGGGGGGGGGGGGGGGGGGGGNCGACGCTCATCGGGATGAGCCACCTTCGTTTCCTCCGGTTGCGCCCGGAGAGGGTCCGGCGCGGTGTCGGCCCGACCCCTGTACGGGTCGACACCGCGCCGGGGCGTGAGACGAGGATGTCCTCGAGGGTGAAGCGGGCCTGCTCGGAGAGTTCCTCGGAGGCCGGTGGAGCTGGGTCGTTCGGCCGCATCAGCGTGCGGACGTCGTCCGTCAGACGCATCGCTCCTCCAAACCCACTTGTGCCGGGGCGCCCGGCGGTTCCGGCGCGTCCTCGGCTGCCTTGTCCTGGCGGTCGAGTGCGGTTCTCAGTCGGCGTTTCGCGCGGTACAGGCGCGCGGTCAGCGCGGGGACGGAGCACTGCATGACCATCGCGGCGGTCGGGACGTCCAGCCCCTCCCAGCCGACCAGGGCGAGGACCTCGCGGTCCGTCTCGCCCAGGCTCTGCCATGCACTGACCACGGAGTTGCGCTCCGCGGTCCGGTCGGCCAGGTCCCGGGTCGGCGGGTCGGGTTCGACCATCAGCCGGGCCTCGAGCATCTGGCCGCGGTTCTCGGTGCGGTGGTGGTTCTGCACGACGCCGCGGCCGACTCCGTAGAGCCACGGAAGAGGGTCCAGCCGTGGCACGGTCTCCCAGCGCCGCCACGCAATCAGGAAGACCTCGGCCGCGACGTCGTGAGCGGCGTCGGGGCCGACGCGGCGCCAGGCGTAGCGAAGCACGGCGTTGTAGTGCTCCCGGTATATGTCCCGGAACGCCTCGTCTCGCCCCACCTGCACCCCCTGCCCCTCAACCGTCGCCTGTCTATGTCCGGACGCCCCCGGTTTTTTGCAGGGCCTGCGGGACTTTCTGGGGAAGTTCCGCAAAGCTTCGGGGACGAAGCGGACAGATGCCTGCCAAACGTTCTGACGGTATGTCAGTACCGGGCCTGCGGCACAGACTCCGCACGAATTCGGACAGCCGAAAAACGGATCGGTTCGCCCGGGATATGGCGCTCCGGGACCGGGGGCGCCGGAAATGGGCGCGCGAGCGAAGGCGCCGGGACGGGGTGCGGAATGGCCTGGCCGCGACGGTCCGGGGAAGCGCGGTCAGGGGCGGTCAGGGGCGGTCAGGCGCGCACGGCAAGCCGAAGACCGGCCAACGGGATCAGGCGAAGACGATCATCGAGCCCTGGCCGACGCTCAGCAGCGCGGCCCGGTAGAGCACCGACCACACGAAGCGCTCCCGCCCGTACACCGAACCGTCGTACGTCGGCAGCGGCATGGGCGGGTCAAGGAGGTCCACCCCGATGTACGGCGCCAGGTCCTCCAGCTCGCGCAGCATCCCCAGGCTGGAGCCGAGCGGCCCGCCGTCCTCCGGGAGCGGCTCGTCCATCAGCGGTCGCGGGAAGTCGACGGGCAGGTACGCGCCCGCGTGGTCGTAGTGCCACACCAGGTGCGAGTGCTGGGCCGCCGCCTCGAAGGTCTCCAGCAACTGGTCGTAGTCGTCGCCCAGCGTGTCCACCGGCGTCACCGGGAACCCGGTGCGGTGCAGCAGGTACGCGCGGCGCAGGTAGTGCAGCGAGTCGTGGTCGAACGCGCCGACCGTCCAGACGCCCTTCTCCAGCCCCTCCGACCACGTGAAGACCGGCACGGGCGGGAGCCCACTGGCCGTCAGAACCGCGTCGTACGCCGCGAGTTCGTCCTTGAAGGGGTTCTCCGGGTTGTGGCACAGCGCGTCGACGAGCGGGACGAGCCAGACGTCACAGTCCACTGTGCGAGCTCCAGGAGCGGTGAGAGCGGGACGGGAGGGGTCCGAAACGGGCCCCGGCAGGGGCGTGCAGACAGACCCTAGCCCAGGGGGTCGCCCCCGTCGCCGACCAACCGCCGTGCGAACAGCCGCAGGGCCGCGACGTTGTCGCGCATGAGCACCTGCGCGCCCTCCGCGTCGCGGGCGGCCAGGCACTCGACGAGCTCGCGGTGCCGCCGCCAGGCCTCGGTGGGGCCGGATGCGGCGCGCAGGTACGGCCCGAGGTACATCCACGCCTGGACCCGCAGCAGCCGCAGCATCGCGGCCAGCCGCTCGTTGCCCGACAGCCGGCCGAGCTCGCCGAAGAACTGGCGGTCGACCAGCGCCGTCTCAGTGGTGTCGCCGTACCAGCGCACCGCGTCCAACCGGTCGGCGAGCCGCAGCAGTTCGGGGCGGCACTCGTCCGGCATCGTGCGTGCGATGCGGCCGATGAGCGGGACGCCGATGAGCTTGCGGGCCTCCAGGATCTCGGTGAAGTCCGCCCACGAGTACCTGGCGACCTGGAAGCCTCGGTGGTGCCCGCCGGTGAACAGGCCGTGCGCGGCCAGCTGGATCAGGGCCTCGCGCACCGGCGTCGCGGACACGCCGAAGCGCCGCGCCGCGTCGTTGACCGTCAGGGAGGCCCCGGGGGCCAGGCGCCCGGTCACCAGGTCGTCGCTCAGCGCCTCGGCGATCTCCTCGCGCAGGCTGATACGGCGCACCGCACCCACGAAGGAAATGCCGGTGAACACACTGGATTCGGCCGGCTGCACGTCGGTCTCTTCTCACCCCGGCCGCCGGAACATCCGCTCCGACGGGCATCCCCCATCCGATCGGCTCGATCATATGAAGGGATGTCCGGTTTGGGTAGCAATGTTGTCGAAGAAACGCGCGAACACGCGAAAACACGCGGGGCCGCGCCCGTTCCGGAGAACGGCGCGGCCCCGCATGTGCGTCGGCCGACGTGCCGCGCGGTCAGGTTCCCCGGTATGCCGGTACTCGGGAACCCGCGCCCGCGCGCGGCGGCATCAGACGCAGAACCCGTCCGCGACGGTCAGCGCCTCGTCGAGAATCGCCAGGCCCTCCTTGGCCTCCGCCTCGGTGGTCGTGCACGGCGGCACGACGTGCGTGCGGTTCATGTTGACGAACGGCCAGAGACCGCGCGCCTTGCAGGCCGCCGCGAAGTCGTTCATCGGCTTGGCGTCGGCACCGGCCGCGTTGTAGGGGGTCAGCGGCTCGCGGGTGGCCTTGTCCTTGACCAGCTCGACGGCCCAGAAGACGCCGAGGCCGCGCACCTCGCCGACCGAGGGGTGGCGTTCCGCCATGGCCCGCAGCTCGGGACCGATCACCGACTCGCCGAGCCACTTGGCGTTCTCGACGATCTTCTCGTCGCGCATGGCGTTGATGGTCGCGACGGCCGCGGCGCACGCCAGCGGGTGGCCGGAGTAGGTCAGGCCGCCGGGGTACGGGCGCTCCCGGAAGGTCTCGAAGACCGCGTCGGAGATGATCACGCCGCCGAGCGGCACGTAGCCGGAGTTGACGCCCTTGGCGAAGGTGATGAGGTCCGGGGTGACGCCCCAGTTGTCCACCGCGAACCACGCGCCGGTGCGGCCGAACCCGGCCATGACCTCGTCGGCGATGAAGAGGATGCCGTACTTGTCGCACAGCGCGCGCACACCCGCGAGGTAGCCGGGCGGCGGGACGAGGATGCCGGCGGTGCCGACGACGGTCTCCAGCACGATCGCGGCGACGGTGGCCGGGCCCTCGAACACGATGGTGTTCTCCAGGTGTGGG
>NZ_JBPKBH010000003.1:129427-168554 GCF_051388915.1 Yinghuangia sp. YIM S09857
CTCCTCGGCCTCGGTGGCCGCGTGGAACGGCGAGCGGTAGGCGTACGGCCCCCAGAAGTGCACGATGCCGGACACGCCGGTCTCGTTCGGCCAGCGACGCGGGTCGCCGGTCAGGGCGATCGCGTTGGCGGTGGCGCCGTGGTACGAGCGGTACGTCGAGAGCACCTTCTGCCGACCCGTGTGCAGGCGGGCCATGCGGATCGCGTTCTCGTTGGCCTCCGCGCCGCCGTTCGTGAAGAACACCCGGTTGAGGTCGCCGGGGGCCAGGCCGGCGATGAGCCGGGCGGCCTCGCTGCGCGCGTCGTTGGCGAACGCGGGCTGGATCATGCAGAGCTTGTCGGCCTGCTCCTTGATCGCCGCGACGACCTTCGGGTGCTGGTGGCCGATGTTGGTGTTGACCAACTGCGACGCGAAGTCGAGGTAGCGGTTGCCCTCGTAGTCCCAGAAATAGGACCCCTCGGCGCCCGCGACCGGCAGGGGGGTGATGAGTCCCTGCGCGGACCAGGAGTGAAAGACGTGCGCGCGATCTGCTTCGTACACGGCCTTCCCGGCCGCCGGGTCCACAGTGCTCATGGCGCACAGCCTAAGGAGCGGACAAGCCTCCGGAAACCGGCACTCTGACAGCCGTTCACCCCCGGAGCCGACAAGGTGTCAGCCCCAGGAGTGAACGACAACAACCGATAGGCGCTAGTTGTCCAGGAACGAGCGGACCGAGATGGTCTGTTCGCGCCCGGGGCCGACGCCGATCGCCGAGATCGGCGCGCCGGACATGTCCTCCAGGGCCTTGACGTACGACTGCGCGTTCTTGGGCAGGTCGTCGAAGGTCTTGGCCTGGGTGAGGTCCTCCGACCAGCCCGGCAGCATCTCGTAGACCGGCTTGGCGTGGTGGAAGTCCGACTGCGACATCGGCATCTCGTCGTGCCGCACGCCGTCGATCTCGTACGCGACGCACACCGGGATCTGCTCCCAGCCGGTCAGCACGTCCAGCTTGGTGAGGAAGAAGTCGGTCAGACCGTTCACCCGCGTCGCGTAGCGCGCGATCACCGCGTCGAACCAGCCGCAGCGCCGGTCGCGGCCGGTCGTCGTGCCGAACTCGTGGCCGATCGTGCGCAGCCGCTCGCCGTCGTCGTCGAGCAGCTCGGTCGGGAACGGGCCCGAGCCGACGCGCGTCGTGTAGGCCTTGAGGATGCCGATGACCCGGCTGATCTTGGTGGGCCCGATGCCGGACCCCGCGCACGCGCCGCCGGAGGTCGGGTTGGACGACGTGACGAACGGATACGTGCCGTGGTCGACGTCCAGCAGCGTGCCCTGGCCGCCTTCCAGCAGCACGACCTTGTCTTCGTCGAGCGCCTTGTTGAGGATGTACGTCGTGTCGGCGACGAAGTCCTTGAGCGCGTCGGCGTACTCCAGGTACTCGTCGACGACCGCCTGCACCGACAGTTCGCGCCGGTTGAACATCTTGACCAGCATCTGGTTCTTGTCGCGCAGCGCGCTCTCGACCTTCTGCTGGAGGATGCCGGGGTCGAAGAGGTCCTGGACCCGGATGCCGACGCGGTTGATCTTGTCCGCGTACGCCGGACCGATGCCACGGCCGGTGGTACCGATCTTCCGGTTGCCGAGGAACCGTTCCGTCACCTTGTCGAGCGTGCGGTGGTAGGGCGTGATGAGATGCGCGTTGCCGGAGATCAGCAGCTTCGACGTGTCGACGTCGCGCTCCTGAAGCGTGCGGATCTCCTGGAGCAGCACACCGGGGTCGACGACGACCCCGTTGCCGATGACCGGGGTGCACCCCGGGGTGAGGATGCCGGAGGGCAGAAGGTGCAGCGCGTACTTCTGGTCCCCGATGACAACCGTGTGGCCGGCGTTGTTGCCGCCCTGGTATCGGACCACGTAGTCGACGGAACCGCCGAGCAGGTCGGTGGCCTTCCCCTTGCCCTCGTCTCCCCATTGGGCACCGACGAGCACGAGTGCGGGCATGAGGCGTACACCCCTTCCAGGCGGGGCATGTTTGTTCACGGGAGCCCCGGAAAGTCCAAGCCCCTTGACGCCTGCGCGCAAGGGGCTCTTGCGGGGAGAGGTTACCTGAGGAAGGACGACCGGTGTCGGCCGAGCGTGCGCTGCTCGTGATCACGGACCCTGCGGCACGCTCGGCGGACGGCGAGTCCGTCCGGGTCGCCCTCGACGTTTTGCGGGCCGCGGCGCCCGCCAAGATCGTGGTTCCCGGCGATTCGGCGGAGCTCGAACGGGCGCTCGCGCGCCGCGGCCGTCGGCGTGTCGTGGTGGTCGCGGGCGACGGCGGCGTGCACTCCGTGGTCCGCGTCCTGGACCGGTGCGGCGAGCTCGCGGAGACGCCGCTCGGCGTCGTGCCGGTGGACACCCACCCCGGCTCCGACCACGGCCTCGCCCGGGCCCTGGGACTGCCCGCGGAGCCCGCCAAGGCGGCCCGGGTGGCACTCGGCGACCACGATCGGGCGCTGGACCTGCTGCTGGACGATCTGGGCGGCGTCGCGCTGCGCTCGGTGCGGATCGGCAACGGCGTGCGGGCGATCCGGAACGCCTCCGCGGCGGGCCTCGCGGTACGCAAACCGTGGCGCTCGATCTGGGACCGCGCGGCGCACACCGTGTCGTCCGCGGTCGGCCCGGCCGGGCACCGGCTGCGGGTCGAGGCGGACGGCCGGGTGGTCGCGGACGTCGACCGGCCGCTGTTCTCGGTGCACGTCGGATGTGACGATTGCGACACCGGCCCGGGGCGTGTCGCCGCCGCACCCGAGCTCCCGTCCGTAGCCGTGCAGGAACGGTCCGTCAACATCGACGGGACGGGTCGGCCGTCGGCCACGCGCACCGAGCCGGCGACCGGGACCGCGAACGTGATGATCACTCCGTTCGCCGCGGGCGGCCGCTTCGGCCTCCCGGCCCAGACGCGCGGCACCGCGCGCCCGGCGGACGACACCGCCCCGGCACGCGGCCCCATGCTCGAACTCCGCGCCCGCGAGATCACCGTCTGCGGCCCGGACTTCACCTACGAAGCCGACGCCATGGCCACCGGCCCGGTCCGCCTCCGGACATGGACGGTACGCCCCGCGGCTTGGCGCCTGTACGTCCCCCAACCGGCCCCGGGCTGACCCGCCCGGAAGGGCGCCCCTCACCGGACTGATCGGGCGCCGTTGAGGCCCCGGTGAGTCACGAGGCCCGGACGCGGGGCCCGGAAACCAGGCCGGAGACCGCGGCCGGAGACGGAAACGGAGACGCGGCCGGAGACCGGGACGCGGCCGGAGACGGGGGCCCGGAGCGGGAGCGTGTCCCCGGGCGCCCAACTGGTCTGGTCCTGCGGCCGATTCGGCCGTCCGTCCCTCAGCCCTCGAACAGGTCCGCCGCGGTCTTGCTGCTGTCGCGCAGGAAAAGGGTGCAGCGCACCTGCTCCTCCTCCTCGCCGATCGCCCCCGCGGCGCGGGCCAGGGCGTTGAGGGCGCGCAGGAAGCCCTGGTTGGGCTCGTGCTCCCAGGGGACCGGGCCGTGGCCGCGCCAGCCGGCCTTGCGGAGGGCGTCGAGGCCGCGGTGGTAGCCGGTGCGGGCGTACGCGTACGACTCCACCACGCTGCCCGCCTCGAACGCGCGGTCGGCGAGCGCGGCCCACGCGGCCGACGACTTGGGGTACTTCGCGGCGACCTCGGAAGGGTCGGTGCCGGAGGCCAGGAGCGTCCGCGGCTCCGGCTCGTCCGGCAGAAGCGTCGGGTCGGGGCCGCCGAAGAGGTTCTGGTCGATGGTCATGCCCCCATCCTGCACCGCGCCGCACACCCCGGCCCGCACCCGGTTCCGGTGAACCCCGCGGTCGCGGCGCTAGGGTCGGCGTGCGTACGACCGGTTCAGCCGCGGTGCCGCGGTTCGGCAGTCATAGGGGAATCATGGACACGCGGCCCGGCCGCACGCGGGCCTCCGCCCTCGCTCTCACCGCCGTTCTCGCCGCGTCGCTGGCGCTCACCGCGTGCGGCGGCGGCAAGGACGCCGAGGACCACAAGGACGGCGGCAACAAGCGGCCGCGGCCCGGCTCGTCGGCCGCCGCCGCCCCGCGCGACAGTGCCGTGCCGGTCAAGCCGACGAAGAAGGACCCGCGCGGCGTCCCCGGTGCCCCGCAGAACGTCCCGATTCCCTGGCGCCGTTGACGCACCGGGGGGGGGGATNAGTGCCGTGCCGGTCAAGCCGACGAAGAAGGACCCGCGCGGCGTCCCCGGTGCCCCGCAGAACGTCCCGATTCCCTGGCGCCGTTGACGCACCGCGGCCCGGCACCCCCCGAGGGCGCCGGGCCGCGCAAACGTTCCTCCGGCCTTGTGCGCGACCGCGGTTCGCGATCCGCACCGGTGCCGGAGCTACCTCAGAAGGGGCTACTTCAGCCGGTTGCCCGCGGAGCGCAGGTCCTGGCAGGCCACGACGACGCGCTCGGCCATCGACGTCTCGGCGGACTTGCCGTACGAACGCGGGTCGTACTGCTTCTTGTTGCCCACCTCGCCGTCGACCTTGAGCACACCGTCGTAGTTGCGGAACATGTGCTCGGCGATCGGACGGGTGAACGCGTACTGCGTGTCGGTGTCGACGTTCATCTTCACGACGCCGTAGTCCACCGCCTCGCGGATCTCCTCCAGCAGCGAGCCGGAACCGCCGTGGAACACCAGGTCGAACGGCCGCTCCTGGCCGTACTTAGCGCTGACCGCGTCCTGGATGTCCTTGAGGATGGACGGGCGCAGCTGCACGTTGCCGGGCTTGTAGACACCGTGCACGTTGCCGAAGGTGGCCGCGAGCATGTAGCGGCCCTTCTCGCCGAGGCCGATCGCCTCGACGGTCTTCAGCGCGTCCTCGGGCGTCGTGTAGAGCTTGTCGTTGATCTCGTTGTCGACGCCGTCCTCCTCGCCGCCGACGACGCCGATCTCCAGCTCCATCACGATGCGCGCGGCGGCGCACTTGGCGATGAGCTCCTGGGCGATGGTCAGGTTCTCGTCCAGCGGCACCGCGGAGCCGTCCCACATGTGCGACTGGAACAGCGGGTCGAGGCCCTTCTTCACGCGCTCGGCCGAGATGTCGACGAGCGGACGCATGAAGCCGTCCAGCTTGTCCTTCGGGCAGTGGTCGGTGTGCAGGGCGACGTTGACCGAGTACTTCTCGGCGACGACCTTCGCGAACTCGGCGAAGGCCACCGAACCGGTGACCATGTCCTTGACGGTGGTGCCGGACAGGAACTCCGCGCCCCCGGTCGACACCTGGATGATGCCGTCGCTCTCCGCCTCGGCGAAGCCGCGCAGCGCCGCGTTGAGGGTCTGGGAGGAGGTCACGTTGATCGCCGGGTAGGCGAAGCGACCGGCCTTCGCCCGGTCGAGCATCTCGGCGTAGACCTCGGGAGTTGCGATGGGCATGCGTATGGCTCCTCGTCAAACGAGCGTGCGGCGGATATGAGGGTTTCGACACGGATGGCCGTATCACCGCTTGGCGCCCATCCTGGCAGACCTGTTGGCGCGTGACACCCTCCTCCCCCCGGCCCCGTGCACTGGGAATGTGCCCCGCAACCCGTGCCGGGACACGGCCGGGTTCCCGGACGCGACCCCTCGTGCCGTACGCGACAGCCGTGCCGGCGGGCGGTCCGCGTCAGGCGCCGGCCAGCCGCTGCCCGGCCTTTCGGGCGGCGACCAGGATCGGATCCCACACCGGGGAGAACGGCGGGGCGTAGCCCAGGTCGAGGGCCGTGACGTCCTCGACCGTCATCCGCGCGGTCAGCGCGACCGCGGCGACGTCGATGCGCTTGGCGGCGCCGTCGCGGCCGACGATCTGCACGCCGAGCAGCCGGCCGCTCACCCGTTCGGCGATCATCTTGACCGTCATGCGCTGCGCGCCGGGGTAGTAGCCGGCCCGGCCGGTCGACTCGATCACCGCGGTGACGTACGAGAAACCCGCCGCGTCGGCGTCGTGCTCGCGCAGCCCGGTGCGGGCGATCTCCAGCTCGCAGACCTTGCTGACCGCGGTGCCGACGACGCCGGGGAACGTCGCGTACTCGCCGCCGATGTTCATCCCGGCCACCCGGCCCTGCTTGTTGGCGTGGGTGCCGAGCGGGATGTGCCGGAAGCGGCCGGAGACCAGGTCCAGCACCTCGACGCAGTCGCCGGCCGCCCAGATACCGGCGTGGCGCGGGTCGCCGCCCCACACGCGCATGCGCAGGTCCGTCCGGATGCCGCCGCTGTCGCCGAGCGGCAGTCCGGCGTCGCGGGCGAGCGCGGTGGCCGGGCGCACCCCGGTGCCGAGCACCACCAGGTCCGCCGGGTACGAGCGGTCGGCCGTCGCGACCGCGCGCACCCGCCCGTCCGGACCGGCCTCGACCGCCTGGACGTCGGCCCGCGTGACGACGTTGATCCCCATTTCCTCCATCTGCCGGTGCACCAGGACGCCCATGTCCGGGTCGAGCGTGGACATCGGCTGCGCACCGCGGTCCAGAACGGTGACGTCGAGCCCGCGCAGCTTCATCGCCTCGGCCATCTCGATGCCGATGTAGCCGCCGCCGATCACGACGGCGTGGGTGAGCGCGGGGTCGAGGGCGTCGATGAGCGCCTGGCCGTCGTCGAGGGTCTGCACGCCGTACACGCCCGGTGCGTCGATGCCGGGCACGGGAGGGCGTACCGGCGTCGCCCCGGTCGCGATCACGAGCTGGTCGAAGCCGATGCGGTCGGTGGCCCCGGTGTGCACGTCGCGGACGGCCACCTCGCGCCGGTCCAGGTCGATGCCCTCGGCCTCGGTGCCGAGCCGGACGTCCAGCCCGCGTTCGCGGTGCACCTCCGGCGTCCGGGCCACCAGCGCGTCGGCGCCGTCGATCAGGCCGCCCACCCAGTAGGGCACGCCGCACGCCGAATAGGAGGTGTGCCGCCCCCGCTCCAGGACGACGACCTCCAGGTCGTCCGGTCCGCGCCGCTGCCTCGCCTGCGAGGCCGCCGACGCGCCGGCCGCGTCGCCGCCGATCACCACCAGTCGTTCCGCCATGTCTCCGCTCCGCTCCTCGATCCGCCCCGCCGGGTGATCCCCCGAACACCGTGCGGGTGTACCGGCTTCCACGAGAGGCCCCGAACAGGGCTACCCTGCCCAGGTGGACTCCCTCGCTGTGAACGTGCTCGACGCCACGTCACTCATCTCGACGTTCGGACTCATCGGCATCCTCGCGATCATCTTCGCGGAGACGGGCCTGCTCGTCGGGTTCTTCTTCCCCGGCGATTCGATGCTCTTCCTCGCCGGTGTGGCCGCCTCCAGCTCGGCCGAGAAGGTCGTCGGCACGAGCCTGCCGCTGACCTGGCTGCTGATCGGCTCGCCGCTGTGCGCCATCGCGGGCGCCCAGCTCGGCCACTTCATCGGCGCCAAGGCCGGCCCGAAGATGTTCAACAAGCCGAACTCCAAGCTGTTCAAGAAGGAGTACGTCGACAAGGCGGAGCACTACTTCGAGAAGTTCGGCCCCGCCAAGGCGGTGGTCCTCGCGCGCTTCATCCCGATCGTGCGCACGTTCCTGAACCCGGTCGCGGGCGTCCTGGAGATGCCGGCCCGGAAGTTCTTCGTCTGGAACGTGGTCGGCGGCGTCGTGTGGACCGTCGGCATCATCCTGGCCGGGTACTGGCTGGGCGACGCGATCGGCGACAGCATCGACAAGTACCTGCTGCCGGGCATCGCGGTGATCGTCCTGGTGTCGCTGCTGCCGATCTTCATCGAGGTCTACCGCGAGCGGAAGGCGAAGAAGCGCGCCGGCGACGTGGCCGAGCCCGCCGAGGAGCCGGTCGGCAACTGACCTCGAGGCGTCCCGCACGACACGGAACCCCACGACGCGAAGGCGCCCCCGGCCGATTCGGCCGGGGGCGCCTTCATGTGCGTGTCACGTACGCCCGGATCAGGCGGCCGCGGCCCCACCGCTCTTGCGGCGGCGCATCACCACGAGCAGCCCCGCGCCACCGACCAGCGCGACGCCGCCGACGATCGCGATGGTGGTGGCCGACGAGTCGTCCCCACCGGTGTTCGCAAGCTCCTGACCCGGCTTGGTCGGCTTCGGCTTCGGCTTCGGCTTGGTGCCGTTGTCGGCCGGCTTGGGCGCGTCGTCCGTCTTCACGATGTGGAAGACGTAGAAGTCGCTCAAGGATTCGATGGAGGCGAACTCCTGGTCGTTGACCCAGGCGACGCTGCCCAGCACGCCCACGCCGACGCCGAGCGGCGCGGACGGGGTGAGCGACACGCGGACCTTGACGTCGAGCGTGGCCTTCTTGCCGACGCTGTACGGCGACTCGTAGACGTAGAAGCCTTCGTCGTCGATGCTCCAGCCGCCGCCGATGACGCCGTAGACGGCGTTGCCCTCGGAGTCGACGTTCGCCAGCTTGGCGGTCTGCCACTTGCCGTCGCGCAGGTACTCGATCTTGACGTGCTCGGCGCGCAGCGTCCCGCCGACGGTCTGGAGGTAGATCTCCGGCGAGACGTCGATCGCCTTGTCGGTGTTGTTCGTGACGACCGCGCTGAACTCCTTGGCCGCTGCGCCCGGGACGAGCTTGGCCGGGAAGTTCCGGAAGGTGACTGAGGTGCGCTCGTCGCCCTTCTGGTCGTTCGGGAGGACCGTGCCCGCGGCCGGCGGGGCCGGTGCGTCGGCCTGCGGGGTGACGGACGGCGACTTGACCTCCGGCGCGGGGGTCTTGTCGGTGGCGGCCGTCGTGGTCGTCGTGGTGGCGGTCGCGGTCGGCGTGGTCGTCGCCGTGGCGTCCTTGGTCGGCGTGCTCGTCGCCGTGGCCGTCGCGGTGGGCGTCGGCGTGGCGGTCTCGTCGGCGAATGCGACCGGGGCGGCGAATATGGCCGCGGAGGACGCGAGGGCCGTGACCGCGGTCACGGCGAGGCTGCGGCGCAGCGTCATGGTGAAAAACCTCGGGGATTTCGGGGACAACGAAATAGCCGGGCCAAAACGGGCAAAACACCCGCGGCGCGGCACGGAAATGCAAAGGCACCGCCGTGCGCGGAATTATCGGACGCGCGTTAAGCGGTGGCCTGCGGGGGCGTCGACGCACGCCCGCTCCACGACCTGACGTCGATCGCCGTGGTGGCGAGACGGGACAAAGGAGCCGATCGTGGGCATGCTGGAATCCCCCGTGCGAATACCGGACCCAACCCACCGGTGCGGGAGGAGGCCGGACCCTGACCTTATCGGACGTTTGTGAATTGGCAATGGGGGATAAAAGAATTCCGCGTGATCAGCCGAGTTCGAGATCGCTGAGTGAGTACGCCGTCACATACGGCAGTCCCGCGGCGGCAATTGCGGGGGCCGCGCCGCGTTCCACGATTACCGCGACGCCGACGACTTCGGCGCCTGCCTCGCGGAGGGCTTCTACGGCGGTCAGGACGGAGCCGCCGGTGGTGGAGGTGTCCTCGACGGCGAGCACGCGGCGGCCCGCGACGTCGGGGCCCTCGATGCGGCGCTGGAGGCCGTGCGCCTTGCCGGTCTTGCGGACCACGAAGGCGTCGAGCTTGCGTCCGCGGGCGGCGGCGGCGTGCAGCATGGCGGCGGCGACGGGGTCGGCGCCGAGCGTCAGGCCGCCGACGGCCTCGTAGTCGAGGGACGCGGTCGCGTCGAGCATGACCCGGCCGACCAGCGGTGCGGCCTCCGCGTCCAGCGTCACTCGGCGCAGGTCGACGTAGTAGTCGGCCTCCTTGCCGGAGGACAGGGTGACGCGGCCGTGCACCACGGCCTTGTCCTTGATCTGGGCGAGAAGGGCATCACGGTCGGCGCTCATGCCGGAAAGAGTAATGGGCGGCCGGGACGCTCCCGGTCAGCCGGTCAGTCGTCGTCGCGCCGGGCCGCCCTGCGGACGCGGCGCGCACGCACCGCGCGGCGGGCCAGGAACGCGCCGACGAGCAGCGCGGCGGGCGGGGCGAGCCTGCGTACCAGCGGCTTGGTCCGCGAGCTCTCGGGGTCGGGCGCCGGGACGACGACCGTGCGGGGCCGGGACTCCACGACGGCCGGGGCGGCCTCGGCCGACGCGGCCGGGCGGGCGGCGGCGACGTCCGGCAGTTCCTGGTCGCGGACCGGCGCCAGCTCCTCGGTGAGGGCCGCCCCGAAGCGGTCGGCCAACCGGTGCCAGGCGGCGGACAGTTGCTCGGGCGGCAGCTCCGCCGTGCGGCCCTGCGCGCTGAGCGTGCCGTCGAACACCAGTCGGGTGGACGGGCCTTCGTCGTCCAGGCGGATGGTGAGCACGGCCTTGACCGGCGCCTCGCCGCGCGCCTCCACGCCCTCGGCCGTCGCCACGACGGCAAGCGGCTGCTCGGCCTCGGCGACGGCGGCGACGCCGCGGTACGTCACGGTCGTGCCGCCCGCGCGCAGCCGCAGCCTGCCGGACAGGTAGGGGCCTTCGCCCTCGTGACGCGGCGGCTCGTCGCTGGAGAGCCCCGGCACGCACTCGGCGAGCCGTGCCGCGTCGTGGAAGACGCCCCAGACGAGCCGGACCGGAATCGGCACCACGACCTCGTACGGCATGGGTTCGTCGTCCTCCTCCGCCTGCGGGCGTCGCGGAGACAGCGGGTGCTGCCGCCACGAGCACAACTGTGCGACACCCCGACACCGAGAGGAAGCCTACGCACCGGTACTACATGTGTACGAGCACTTCGGCCCGTCGCTCTCGCGCGTCGTCGCGGGCGGATCCGGTCCGAACCCCGCGGCGCAGGCGATCAAGGCGAGCGCAGAGACCACCAGGACGCACATCCGGGTACGGGCGCGTCGGTCCAGGTCGGCCCGGAAGAGCCACAGCACCACGAACGTGCCGACCAGCGCGTTGACCGCGCCGACCAGCGCGACCGTGCCCACCTGGCCCAGCGTCGGCAGCAGCAGGAAGGGGAACAGCAGCCCGCCGCCGAGCGCGCCGACATAGTCGGCGGCGAACAGGTCGGCGACCGCGTCCCCGGCGTCCTGCTGCCGGATGCGCTGCACGAGCGTCATGAGCAGCGGGATCTCGGCACCGACCAGGACGCCGGTCGCGACGCACACGGTGAGCATCGTCAGGCGGTAGAGGCCGAACACGTGCGCGCCCGTGTAGACGACGGTCACGGACGTGCCGCCGACCACCGCGAGCGCGCTCTCGACGACCGCGAACGCCTCGGCCGGGCGGTGCCCGAACGGCTTTGCCGCGAGCGCGCCCAGGCCCATGGAGAAGACCATCACGGACAGCACGACGGATGTCTCGGCCACCGGGTCCGGGCCGAGGCGGCCGCCGAGCGCGACCAGGGCCAGTTCGTACACGAGCCCGCAGGCCGAGCAGACCAGCACGGCGGCGAGCACGAGCCAGCGGGCCGCCCCCGGCGGCAGCGGCAGCGACTCCGCGGCCCCCGCCGAACCGGGCTCGGACCTGCGGTGGCGGCCTCGGGGGCGTCCGGCGACCTGGTACGGACCGGCTCCCTCGTTCTGAAACGGTGTCAGGTCCGGCGGACTCACGTCGCCCGGCTGCGCGTGCTGACGATGCGCCGCTCCTGCGGGTACGTGTGCCAGGTCGACCAGCAGAGGGCCGACCCGCGGCGCTCGGCGACTATCGCGGTGACCGCGAACGGCTCGCCCGGGTACGCCCCGACGATGCCGCCCGGGTGCCCCTCGGCCTCCGCGAGCAGGGCGCGCACCCGGGCCTCGAAGTCGTCGGCGGGCAGCGTCTCGGCGAGCGAGGTGAACTCGTAGTCCCAGCCGTCGACCCGCTGCGCGGCGCGCGCCGGGAGGGGGGTGCGCTGTTCGCCGAGGCACGCGACCGTCTCGGAGCAGACGCCGTGCGCGGAGTGCACGAGCACCTGATGGGACGCGCCCAGAAGGCGCAGCTCCATGCGCACGCCGCCCAGGTCGAGCGAGCGCAGCGCGAGCGGCCGCAACGGCCCGAGGCCCAGGTACCAGCCCAGGGCGTCGGCGCGGGTGTCGGAGTAGGTCGTCCTCAGTTCGGCATGCATCGCTTGGTAGGCACAGGGGGTCGGGGGCACGGGGAATGACCGGGCTCCGGCCTGTCGGGCGGAGGGCTCGGCGGGCACAGGCCGTCAGGCACGGCGGTTCGGGAGGTGGCAGGTCTTGGCGGATGGACGGTCTTGGCGTAGCCGTCGGGGGCCCGTGGGACGGGCGGAACGGGGTTCGCTTCACCGTAGGGGCTGACCGCCTCGCCGTCGTCACCCGTGACGGTGAAAGATGTTCACTCGTGTGGGTGAAAGCTGGACCGTTGGCAGCGCACTGGTCGAGGATCGCCGGAGATCCCGGCAGGGCCGGTACGCGCCCAGTCAACGGCGACCAGACCCGATCAGAAGAGGAAGTGGTGCCACCGTGGGCCGACCGCTGCTGAACCGCCGTCTGGACGGCCTCGGCACGACGATCTTCGCCGAGATGTCAGCGCTCGCCGCGCGGACCGGCGCGATCAACCTCGGGCAGGGGTTCCCGGACACCGACGGCCCGGACGAGATCCGCGAGGCCGCCGTGGCCGCGCTGCGCGACGGGTACAACCAGTACCCGCCCGGCCCGGGCGTCCCCGATCTGCGGCACGCGATCGCGGAGCACCGGCAGCGCTTCTACGGACACCTGGACGCCCGGGCGTACGACCCGGACAGCGAGGTCCTGGTCACCACCGGCGCCACCGAGGCCATCGCCGCCGCGCTGCTGGCGCTGGTCGAGCCGGGCGACGAGGTGATGGCGCTGGAGCCGTACTACGACTCGTACGCGGCCTGCATCGCGATGGCGGGCGGCGTGCGCGTCGGCGTCCCGCTGCGCCCGCCCGCGTTCGACCTCGACATCGACGCGCTGCGCGCCGCCGTCACGCCGCGCACGCGCCTGCTGATGCTCAACACCCCGCACAACCCGACCGGCAAGGTGCTCACCCGCGAGGAGCTCACCGCGGTCGCGGAACTCGCGGTCGAGCACGACCTGCTGGTGATCACCGACGAGGTCTACGAGCATCTGGTGTTCGACGGCGAGCACATTCCGCTGGCCACGCTGCCGGGCATGCGCGAGCGGACCGTGACGATCAGCTCGTCGGGCAAGACGTTCTCGTTCACCGGCTGGAAGATCGGCTGGGTCTGCGCGACGCCCGAGCTGGTCGCGGCGGTGCGGACCACGAAGCAGTTCCTGACGTACGTCTCCGGCGGGCCGTTCCAGCCTGCCGTCGCCAAGGCCCTTCGCCTCCCCGACGAGTACTACCAGGGCTTCGCCGCCGACATGCGGGCCAAGCGCGACGTGCTGGTCGCCGGTCTGGAGGCCGCGGGCCTCACCGTCTACCGGCCGCAGGGGACGTACTTCGTCACCACCGACATCACCCCGCTGGGCTTCGACGACGGCCTGGACTTCTGCCGCAAGCTGCCCGAGCTGTGCGGCGTCGTCGCGGTCCCCGAGAAGGTGTTCTTCGACGACACACCCGAGTCCCAGAAGATCGGACGCCCGCTCGTGCGCTTCGCGTTCTGCAAGCGCGAGGTCGTCCTGCGCGAGGCGGCCGAGCGACTGGCCACTCTGCGCTGAAGCGCGCAAGAGGGCGGCCCCGGAAGGGTGCCGCCCTCTCGATGGTGCCGTGCGGCGGCCGGGGGCTCTCGGCCGCCCGGACGCGTTCGCCTCCGCGCTCAGCTC
Source organism: Yinghuangia sp. YIM S09857 (assembly GCF_051388915.1). Classification (NCBI taxonomy): domain Bacteria; kingdom Bacillati; phylum Actinomycetota; class Actinomycetes; order Kitasatosporales; family Streptomycetaceae; genus Yinghuangia; species Yinghuangia sp. YIM S09857. Next base: position 143,037 of record NZ_JBPKBH010000003.1, read on the forward strand.
TCCGGCGTCTCGGGCGCCGGAAGCTGCTCCGCGAGCCAGTTCGAGAACGAGATGCAGGTGCTGACCCACGCGCGCGTGGTGAAGACGAACAGCTCGCGGTTGATGCCCGGTTCGAGGTCGAGCTGGGTCTCCGCGATGATGCGCAGCCGCCCGTCGTCGTGGACGTGCGTGTACGCCTTCGGCCAGAAGTACTGCCGGTGCCAGTCGTCCAGGACCTCAAGGATGCGCGGCTTGTCGGTGACATCGAACTCGCGGTCGAGGAACATCCGGACCGTGTAGATCTCGGAGCTCTCGCCCTTGAGCATGAAGTAGATGCGGAAGCCCTCCCACGGAGCGCCGATGTCCCCTTCGTCGTCGACGAAGTGGTTGATTTCGAGCTCGGTGAGGACCTGCTTGATCAGCTCCTGCGTCGGCCGGATGACCGGGGTCGCGGGAACGAAGTTCGGCCTCGGGATCGAGGACGGGTCAATGCTCATTACATTCCTCTCCAGACGTCTCCCGGCCATCCTCTCCCATCCCGGCGCCGCCCGGTGACTCCGGTCACAGGACGTCACCAGGCGTTTCCCGGAGGTAAAGGACACTCCCCCTCACTCGTACTCTGTTCCGCCCTTTCGGGTCAGGTAGCCGTCGGACACGAGCTTGCCGATCGCCCGGCTGCCGGTCACGTCGCTGCGCCGCTCGCGGGCGGAGCGTACGACCAGGCCCTCGCGCAGGTGGGCCGCCGTCCCGGACACCGTCTCGCGGCCCTCGGCGAGGGCGACGAGCGCGGCCTCGTCGTACGGCCCGGCGTACAGGCGCGGTACGACGGGCAGCTTCACCGACAGGCCGCCCAGCACGTCCGACAGTTCCTCGGCGTCGACCCAGCGCAGCGCGCCCGAGGCGTCCGAGAACGACACGTCGAAGACCGCGTAACCGGGCAGTTCGGCCCCGCCGCGGGCCCCGTACCCGAGGTCCTGGACACCCTGCCCGTAGACCTCGCCGAAGATCCCGACGCGCTCCGCGCCGAAGATCGCGGCGAGCTTGGCGGCGGCCTCGGGGACTCGGTGCCCGAGCACGGCCCGCCAGTACAGGTTCTTCTCCGAGCGGGCCAGCGCGAGGCCCTTGCCGCCGAAGCCCTTGGAGGACACGAAGTCCCCGTCCCGCGTGAAGGTGTAGAGGCAGGCGGTGCCGTGGATCTTCTCGGTGGCGACCACCGGCTCACCCGGCGCGAACACGTCCGGGTAGCGCTTGATGTTCTCGATGTCGATCCACGGCAGGAGGTCGGGCGCGGCCACCACGTCGCCGCTCATGTGCACCGGGATCGGGGGCACCCACTTGACGATCCCGAGGTCGGCGGCGAAGTCGGCGGCGTCGGCGTGTGCCGCGGCGAGGTCGGTGTCGGCCAGCGACCGCGGGCGGCAGACGATGCCCTGGGACAGCTCGCCGCGCAGTCGGATCGCCCGGACGCGGTTCCTGGCGGAGCCCGCCAGCTTTCCGGTCAGGCCGAGTTCGTCGATGAGCTCGTCGGGGAGCACGGCCTGCTCGGGGATGTAGACGGCCCAATCGCCGTCCCGGTACTGGCCCTTGGCCACGACGGCGCGGTACAGCCCGACCTGCGCGAGTTCGAGCGCATCCGCATTGGGGTGGGTGTGTATGGTCAACCGCTCGGCGGTGACCCGCAGTGTGGACATGTCCGCAGCGTGACACCCGGACGGACCCCCCAGCCAACGCTTTTCGGCGCTCCGGGGTGATGATGGCGGCATGCCCGACTTCATCGAGAAGCCGACCGTCGTCGAGGCGGCCGGCAACATCCCCAAGATCATTCGCGAGTACGTGGGCCGGGTCAACACCGGTGAGAGCGCGCTCAGCATCGCCCACATGAGCTCGCCCGGCGGCTGGGAGGAACCGGGCCAGACCCCGGAGTTCGACGAGTACACCGTGGTGCTGCGCGGCGTCCTGACCGTCGAGTACCAGGGCGGCGTGCAGGAGGTGGCGGCGGGCCAGGGCATCCGCACCAAGGCCGGCGAGTGGGTCCGCTACAGCACGCGCGGCGCGGACGGCGCGGACTACGTCGCCGTGTGCGTGCCGGGCTTCGCGCCGGAGACGGTGCACCGCGACGACGCGTAGTCCGCGCGGATCGGCCATCGTGCGCGGCGGCGCACGGCCCGTGCGACGTCCCGGCGAGGACCTTGTCCGCGGCGGCGGATGGCCCGCGCCGCGCTGCCCGCAGGGGCGCCGAGGGCGGACGGCCCGGGAGCGCAAGGACGAGCAGCCGGGCCGCGAGGGACCGGCCGCTCGTCCGTGTGCCGCGCGGCTCCGTGCCCCGCGTGCGGTTTTGTGTGTCGCGTGTGTCGCGGGCGGTCCGGGTCAGACCGAGAGCCAGCGTTGGTCGGTCACGAGCTCCCGGAGCTGGGCGAGGTCGAGCGCGGGTGCGGTACGTGTGGGCTCGGCGGCCTCCGCGTACGAGTTGATCGACGACGCGACGACGCGGAAGCCGTCCGGACGCAGCAGGTCGGCCGTCCACACCACCGCGTCGCCGCCCTTCTCGGACGGCCGCTTCAGCAGCAGGACGCGGGTGCCGTCGGCCAGCGTCTCGGCCTCGCAGAACGTCGACTCCCGGCCCAGGGCCTCGCAGTTGTGCGCCGGCCCCAAGGCCGCCGTCATGTCCCGCTGCACGTTGACGCCCAGCGCCGACCTGCCCTTGCCGTCGTCCACGATGAACGAGGCATTGCCGGTCTGTGCGAACTCGTCGGAGATCGCCGCCCCGGGCGGGGCGAACATCTTCAGCAGCCCGAGGATCTCGGACGTCCCCTGCGCGGGCGGCGGCGTGGCCGGGGGGAGTCCGCTGCCGACCGCGGCGATCGCGGGGCCCCACGTGTCGCTGGTCGCCACGGCCTTGATCTGGTCCGTGGTCAGGATCGGGTCGACGGGGCTCGACGTCTCCTTCTCGCCCCCGCCGCCGTAGACGTGGACCGTCACGAGGACGCTGTTCGGGCGGAAGACCTGGACGTACCAGTCCTTCTGCCCGGTGTTCTTGCTCGGGTACGTGAAGTTCTGGACCGTGGCCACGGTCGAGCCGTCCGGCAGCGTCTCGCTGCTGCACCGCACGTGCGGGGCGACCTGCGGGGGCGGGCAGACGGGCGCCTCGGTGTGTCCGCCGATGGTCACGGCGACGCCGGACGCGCCCTTCGTGTTCCGGTAGAGCAGCTTCGCGCTCGCGTCGCGGCGCGGCTGCCCCGCCTCGGGCTCGGTTCCGCGGGAGGTCTCGTCGGAGTACGAGCCGCCGGGCGGCAGCACGCTCTTGAGGTTCGCCAGCATGTCCGCGGCGCTCACGTGCGCGGGCGGCGCGCTCGTCCCGGGGGTGACGGGCGCAGTACTGGCCGCTCCCGCGACGGGCACCGAGCCGTCGTCGTCGAGGCCCACGACCGCGTACGCCCCGCCGAGCGCCACCGCGACCAGTGCGGCCACCGAGACCCCGACCTGGATGCCGCGGACCCGGCGCAGCCGCCGTCCGCGCCGGTGGCCCCGGGCGATCAGGTCGGTGCTGGGCCCGGGGAAGTCGTGCGAGACCGCGCGCAGCGCGCCCGGGAGACCGCGCTCGAAGTCGCTGTCCCCCTCGTCGTTCCTGGGGTGTTCTGGCATGGTCGGTCACCGTTCTCCGGGTTCACCGGTCGTCTGAGGGTTCCGCGAGGCGGCTGGGGTGGTGGCACGGGCGCCGGTGCGGGCCGGACGCGAGGGCCGGGCGGGGCATGGCGATTGGACACGGGAACTGGGCGGGGTCCGGGCGTGGGCCCGGATCAGCACTCGGCGAGTTGCGGGAGCTGGTCGCCGAGCAGGCGGCGGAGGCGCCGAAGTGCGCGCAGCGAGCGCACGCGTACCGTTCCCGGCGACATGCGCAGGACCTCGGCGGCCTCCTCGACCGAGCGGTCCTCCCAGTAGCGCAGGATCAGCACCGCCCGGTCCCGCTCCGGCAGGCGGGCGAGCCCGTCGAGCAGCGTGAGCCGCAGGCCGGGATCGTCCGCGGCGTAGGCACGGTCCGGCAGAGAGCCCGTCGGCATCTCGCCGGAACTGCGTTTGCGCCGGTAGGACAGGAACGTGCGGACGAGGATCGCGTCGGCATAAGCGGACGGCGAATCGGCCGCGCTGACGCGGCGCCACGACACGTACACCTTGCCGAGCGTCTCCTGCACCAGATCCTCGGCCAGGTGCCAGTCGCCGGTCAGCAGGCACGCGATCCGGAACAGGGCGCCGCTGCGTGCAGCGGCGAACTCCAGATAGTCCGTGTCCGCCGCCGCTTTCCCCGTGCCTGCCACAGGCCTCCCCCTTCCGTTGTACGCATGGGAGAGTCCTCGGTCGCCCGATTGCGTTACACCGCCGCCGGAGATTTTCCGCAGGAGATTTCCGGAGCCACTGTCTACCGGACATTTCGGCCGGTGCCCAGGCCCTGCGGCCGCGGCCGGAAAACCGAAGCCGCCCGCGGCACCGGGGCTCCGGGCGCGGGCGGTCGGCGGGCCTGCGGGTCGGCGGGCTTGCGGGGCTGCGGGTCGGCGGGTCGGCAAGGACGGACGGCGAGGAGGGACATCGAGCAGGGACGGGGCGGCGGTCGCACGCGAGTCGCGGACGCGTGGGGCCGCGCGTGTGGGTCCGCCATGGCGAACCCGAGCACGCACGTGCGCAGCCTCGGGCACGCCCCATGGACAGGATGCGCGGGCCTCGGGCCGACAACCGCCCCGGCGAGCGAAACCGCAGCCGAGGCAGGACGCCGGTCGGACGCGGTCCGCGATCAGATGCCGACCGTAGGCCGGCGCCCGACTCCGTCACGCGTCCGCGGGGACCCTTTGCGGCGCCGGGGCCCCCACGTAGCGCGCGGCGGGGCGGATGATCTTGGAGTCGGCGGCCTGCTCAAGTGCGTGGGTCGTCCAGCCGACCACACGGCTCGCGGCAAACGTCGGGGTGAACATGTCGCGCGGCAGTCCGCACAGTTCCATGACGACGCCCGCCCAGAACTCGACGTTGGTGTGCAGTTCGCGGCCCGGCTTGAGGTCCGCCAGCACGGCGACCACCTCGCGTTCGACCTGCGCGGCGAAGTCGACCAGCGGGCCGCCGAGGTCGTACGCGATGCCCCGCAGCATGCGGGCGCGCGGGTCCTCGGTCCGGTAGACCGGGTGCCCGAAGCCCATGATGCGCTCCCCGGCCAGCACGCGGTCGGTGATCCACGCCCGTGCCCGGTCGGGCGTGCCGATCGCGTCCAGCGTGTCGAGCGCGCGGCTCGGCGCCCCGCCGTGCAGCGGCCCGGTCAGCGCGCCGAGGGCTCCCGCGACGCACGACGCGAGGTCCGCGCCGGTGGACGCGATGACGCGCCCGGTGAAGGTCGAGGCGTTGAAACCGTGGTCGACGGTCGAGACGAGGTACGCCTCGACGGCCCTCGTGCGCGCCGCGTCCGGCTCCGAACCGGTGGCCAGGTAGAGGTAGTTGGCGGCGTAGCCGAGGTCGTCGCGCGGCTCCAGCGGCCGTTCTCCGCGCTGGAGGCGGTGAAGGGCGGCGATCAGCGTCGGCACGACGGCGGCGAGCGCGAGGGCTTCGTCCTGTCGGCGGCGCGCTGTGGCGTCGTACAGCGGCCCCATGCCGTACGCCGCCGCCACCAACGGCAGCAGCGCCTTCAGCCCGGCCAACGGCCCCCCGCCTCGCGTCGCGTCGGCCACCGGGCCGAGTAGCGGCAGCACGGTGTCCGGTACGCGTCGCAGCGGCGCGACCTCGCGGGCGAACCGGCCCCGCTCCACGGCGTCCGGCAACGCGCCACGCAACATCAGGTGCCAGACGTCCTCGAACACGCGGTGCTCGGCCAGGTCGACGGCAGAGTATTCGCGGTAGTGGTAGAAGCCCTCGCGGCCGCGTACGTCGCCGATCGCGGTGTCGGTGACGACGACTCCGGCGAGGCCGCGCGGCACCTCGACGACGGTGTCGCGGCGCGGTCCGGAGGGCGATGCGGCGGCCCGTCCTGCGGTGGCGGACATGGCGACCCCCTTGGGTTCCGGGCGGATCCCGTCCCCGGGCCGGGTCGGCGCGGCGGGCGGGTCCTGGGCGAATCCCGCTGGTTCCGCGGGTACTTGCGACTCTCCCGGTCAATCTTGAGGACGTCAACATTGATCGAGTCAATGTGACAACCTGGGGGCATGGTTTCCAGCGCCGGACAGCCGCAGCGACAGCCGCAGAAGCAGCCGCGAGGACAGACGCAGGAGCAGGCCGAGGGGCCGCACCGGCTCACCGCCGACGCGGTCGCGCGCCGACTCGGCGTCAAGGTCGAGACGGTCTACGCGTACGTCAGCCGCGGCCTGCTGACCAGCGTCCGGGCGGAGGACGGCCGCACCAGCCTGTTCGCGCCCGACGAGGTCGACGCGGTCGCCCGGCGAGCGGGCCGCGGGCGCGGCGGTTCACCCGCCCTGGAGGAGGTCCGCACCGCCCTCACGCTGATCCGCGACGACGACCTGTTCTATCGCGGCGTCCCCGTCTCGCGGCTGGTCCGCACCCACGGCTTCGAGGCGGTCGCGGCCTGGCTGTGGCACGAGGCCCTGGACGCCGACGAGGTGTTCGAGGCGGACGCCGCCTCCCTCGCGGTCGCCCGCGCGGCCGTCGGGGTGCTCCCCGCGTCCGCGCGCACCATCGACCGCATGCGCGTCGCGGTCGCCTCCGCGGCCGCCGTGGACCCTCTGCGGTACGCCACCGACCCGGACGCGGTGACGGCCACCGCCCGTTCGCTGCTCGCCACCATGGTCGAGGCCCTGCCGCTGTCGGGCGACGGCCCGGCCGCCGACCCGGCCCCGCCGACGCTCGCCGCGCGCCTGTGGCCCCGGCTGACCGTACGCCCGCCCTCCCCCGCGACGCTCGCCGCGCTGGACGCCGCCCTGGTGCTCACCGCCGACCACGGCCTCGCCGCGTCCACGACGGCCGCACGCATCGCGGCTTCGGTGCGGGCCGACCCGTACTCGGTCGTGCAGGCGGGGATCGGCGCGGTCGACGGCCCGCACCACGGGCTCGCGAGCGCGCTGGCCTACCGTCTCCTCGCCGAGGCGCACGCGTCCGGCGACCCGGCGGGCGTGGTGTCGGAGCGGCTGCGCTCCCGCATCCCGGTTCCCGGGTTCGGCCACGAGGCCGGGGTCTACCGGCAAGGCGACGTCAGGGCGCGCGAGTTGCTGGCGCTGCTCCGCGAGATCCCGGAGGCGGGCGCGGTCATGCGCACGGTCGACGCGCTCGCCGACGTCATGTCCCGGCGGCCCGCGCTGCGCCCCAACATCGACCTGGCGCTCGCCGCGCTGGCGTTGTCCTGCGCGATGCCGGCCGACGCGGGCGAGGGCGTCTTCGTGGTCGGGCGCACCGCGGGATGGATCGCCCACGCGCTGGAGGAGTACCAGGCGAAGCCGCACCGGTTCCGGCCGGCGGGCACCTACACGGGGCCGCGGCCGGACTGAGCGCGCCGGGTCTCGGTCCGGGACACGGGCTTCTGCGTGCGCCCGGTTGCAAACACGGCGTGGGCTCGGCGTGAGCTCGGCGTGGGATCAGGTCCGAGCCCCGGTGTGGGCCTCGGCGTGAGCGCCCGTACGAGCCGCCGTGCGAGCTTTTGCGTGAGCCCCGGCGCGAACCGCGGCCGCCCGAATCAGCGGACGACCTCGAACACGTTCTTCTGGATCCCGTTGGCGTACGCCTCGTGCTCGACCAGCTTCAGCATCTGGCCGTCCTTGTCGGTGCCGCTGAACAGCCGCTTGCCCGCGCCCAGCAGGATCGGGAACACCATCAGGTGGTACCGGTCGATGAGGCCCGCGTCGGAGAGCGCCCGGTTCAGCGTCGCGCTGCCGTGCATGATGATCGGGCCGCCCTCGGTCTCCTTGAGCGCCGCCACCTCGTCGAGGGTGCGCAGGATGCTGGTCGGGCCCCAGTCGGAGACGAGGTCGCCTTCGGCCAGCGTGGTCGAGACCACGTACTTCGGCAGGTCCTTGTAGCGGGCGAAGTCCTCCATACCAGGCCACACCGGGCTGAACGCCTCGTAGCTCACCCGGCCCAGGAGCATCGCGGCGGCCTCCTCCTGCTCGCGGGCCTTGATCTCGTAGGCCTCGGGGAGGAATTCGATGTCCTTGAAGGTCCAGCCCGAGTTCCGGTAGCCGGGCTCGCCGCCGGGAGCCTCCACGACGCCGTCGAGCGAGACGAAGGCGGAGCTGATGAGGGTACGCATCGCAAGTTCTCCCAGGTGTCCGTGTGTGGCCGCGCACGGAACCGTTGGTGGCGTGCGGCCGGCTGCTTCAGTCAACGCCTTCTTGGACCGGCATGCCCGCGGAAACTCATCGGTCCCGCAGAAATGTTCTTCCACACCTCACAGACGACGCGAACGGGCCCACCGCGGCATCCGGCAGTGGGCCCGCAAGCGAACAACTGGTCGGCCGAGCCTCAAAGGCTCTTCGCGGCCGCCCTCTCGTTCTCCTTCTGCGCGGTGACCGACAACTTGTCGTGAGCCTCGTCCAGGTCCACGACCACGGTGTCGCCGTCCGCGATCTCCCCCGCGAGCAGTTCGCGGGCCAACTGGTCGCCGATCGACGTCTGCACGAGGCGGCGCAGTGGGCGCGCGCCGTACGCCGGGTCGTACCCGGTCAGGGCCAGCCACTCGCGGGCCGCTTCGGTGACCGTGAGCGCGATGCGCCGGTCGGCCAGCCGCTGCCCCAGCCGGGCGACGGACAAGTCCACGATGTGCGCCAGTTCGCCGGTGCCGAGGGCGTCGAAGACCACCACGTCGTCCAGCCGGTTCAGGAACTCCGGCTTGAAGGACGCCCGGACGACCTCCAGGACGCGGGTCTTCTGGTCCGCGGGGTCCAGGGTCTGGTCGACCAGGAACTGCGAGCCGAGGTTCGAGGTCAGGATCAGCACGGTGTTGCGGAAGTCCACCGTGCGCCCCTGACCGTCCGTCAGGCGCCCGTCGTCCAGCACCTGGAGCAGGATGTCGAAGACCTCCGGGTGCGCCTTCTCGACCTCGTCCAGCAGCACGATGGTGTACGGCCTACGCCGCACCGCCTCGGTCAACTGGCCGCCCTCCTCGTACCCGACATAGCCGGGCGGCGCGCCGACCAGGCGTGCCACCGAGTGCTTCTCGGCGTACTCGCTCATGTCGATGCGCACCATCGCGCGCTCGTCGTCGAACAGGAAGTCGGCGAGGGACTTGGCCAGTTCGGTCTTGCCGACGCCGGTGGGGCCGAGGAAGAGGAACGAGCCGGTGGGGCGGTCGGGGTCGGCGATGCCGGAGCGTGCCCGGCGCACCGCGTCGGAGACGGCGGCCACCGCGGTCGTCTGGCCGATGAGGCGCTTGCCGATCTCCTCCTCCATGCGCAGCAACTTGCCGCGCTCGCCTTCCAGTAGGCGGCCGGCCGGGATGCCGGTCCACGACGAGACGACGTCGGCGACGTCGTCCGGGCCGACCTCCTCCTTGACCATGGACGCGGTGGCCGCGGTCTCGGCGGTGTGCGAGGCCTCGGCCAACTGCCGTTCCAGGGTCGGGATCTGGGCGTACATCAGCTTGGACGCGGTCTCGAAGTCGCCGTCGCGCTGGGCGCGTTCGGCCTCGCCGCGCAGGTCGTCGAGCTGCTTCTTCAGCTCGCCGACCTTGTTGAGGCCGGCCTTCTCCTGCTGCCAGCGGGCGGTGAGGGCGCTCAACTGCTCCTGGCGGTCGGCGAGATCGCGGCGGATCTTCTCCAGGCGCTCCTTGCCCGCCGGGTCGGACTCCTTCGCGAGCGCGAGTTCCTCCATGTGCAACCGGTCGACCGCGCGTTGGAGTTCGTCGATCTCGACCGGGGACGAGTCGATCTCCATGCGCAGGCGCGACGCGGCCTCGTCCACCAGGTCGATCGCCTTGTCGGGCAGGAAGCGCGCGGTGATGTAGCGGTCGGAGAGCGTCGCGGCGGCCACCAGCGCGGAGTCCGCGATCTGCACCTGGTGGTGCGCCTCGTACCGGCTCTTGAGGCCACGCAGGATGGCGATGGTGTCCTCGACGCTCGGTTCGCCGACCAGCACCTGCTGGAAACGGCGTTCGAGGGCGGGATCCTTCTCGATGTGCTTGCGGTACTCGTCGAGCGTGGTGGCGCCGACCAGACGCAGTTCGCCGCGCGCGAGCATGGGCTTGAGCATGTTGCCGGCATCCATCGCGGAGTCGCCGGTGGCGCCCGCGCCGACCACGGTGTGGAGTTCGTCGATGAAGGTGACGACCTCGCCGTCGCTGTCCTTGATCTCGGTCAGCACGGCCTTCAGGCGCTCCTCGAACTCGCCGCGGTACTTCGCGCCCGCGACCATCGCGCCGAGGTCGAGGGCGATCAGCCGCTTGCCGCGCAGCGATTCGGGGACGTCGCCGGCCACGATGCGCCGGGCCAGCCCCTCGACGACGGCGGTCTTGCCGACGCCGGGCTCGCCGATCAGCACCGGGTTGTTCTTGGTCCTCCGGGACAGCACCTGCACGACGCGCCGGATCTCCGCGTCCCGCCCGATGACCGGGTCGAGCTTGCCGTCGCGGGCCTCCTGCGTCAGGTCGCGGCCGTACTTCTCCAGCGCCTGGTACGTGCTCTCCGGGTCCTGGGACGTCACCCGCGCGCTGCCGCGCACCTTGGTGAACGCGTCGAGCAGCGCCTGCGGGGTGGCCCCCTGCGCGCGCAGCGCCTCGCCCGCCGCGCCGCCGGTCTCGGCGATGCCGACCAGGAGGTGTTCGGTCGAGATGAACGCGTCGCCGAGCGCCTGGGCGCGCTCGCCCGCATCGTTGAGCGCGGCCAGCGTCTCGCGCGCGAGCTGCGGCGCGGCCACCGTCGAGCCCTGCGCCCGCGGCAGCCGGTCCAGCACCTGTTCGGCGGCGGCCTTCACGCGGGTCGGTTCGACGCCGAGGGCGGACAGCAGCGGAATCGCGGTGCCCTCGGGCTGTTCGAGCAAGGCCAGGAGTAGATGCGCGGGCTCCACCTGGGGGTGCCCGGACGCCGCCGCCTTGCGTACGGCAGTGGAAAGACCCTCCGCGGCCTTCGTGGTGAGCTTGTTGGCATCCATGTGCGCGCTGCGACTCCTTCTCTCTCTCCGGCTCGCCGGTGTTGCCCGGTCGCTCGTTGCCCGGTCACTCCATGCCCGGTCTCTTGTTCCCGGTCCGGGGTTCCGGTCTGTGGTTCCCCGTCTCTGTCGGAGACAACGGGCACAAAGTTGAGTCTATTCCACTCAACTTTGCGCAGGGGCGTTTCGACCCCGCAGATCAGGCCGGGTTTCGCGGCGGCTACCGTCGGAGCCGTGACCGCCAGCAGCCCCGCACCGTCGCCGCTCGCCGACCCGCAGACCGACGCACCGGCCGCGGCGACCTCCGCGGCGCCGAGCCCGGCACCGACCGCGGTCCCGGGCGCTGCTCCCGGAGTGGCCCGGCTCGCCGCCCCGCCGTCGGTCCCGAGCCTGCTCCCGACACCACTGCCGGACATGCCGCCGAGCCCGCTCGCCGCCACGCTCGACCAGGCCTACCTTGCCTTCTGGCGCGAATACCACCTCTGCACGCTCACCACACTCCGCCCCAACGGCACCCCGCACGTGGTGCCGGTCGGCGCGACCTTCGACCCCGAGACCGGCATCGCCCGGGTCATCACCGGGCGTGACAGCCGCAAGGCCCGCAACATACGCGCGGCGGGCCCGGCGGGCATGCGCGTCGCACTGTGCCAGATCGACGGCCGCCGCTGGGCGACTTTGGAGGGCACCGCGGTCCTGCGCGACGACCCCGCGTCCATAGCCGACGCCGAGCGTCGGTACGCCGAGCGCTACCGTCCCCCGTCGGCCAACCCGCTGCGCGTGGTGATCGAGATCCGCGTCGACCGCACGATGGGACGCGGCTGAAGACGCGGCCGAAAGCACGGGCGAGGAGGCCGCCGCGCACGCGGCCGAACGGTGACTGAGGGAAAAACCCCGCGCCACCGCCCACCGCGCTGCCGATACTGGGCCGATGGCACCCACCACCGCGCAGCCCCCGGCCGACCACGTCAGGCAACTCCTCGAAGCACTGGACGACCTGCCGTACGCCGCACGGTGCGGCCTCGCCCGCGACACCGCACGGCACCTCGCCGAAACCGGCGAACTCACCGGCGTGCTGACCGAATTGTGGGCCATGGGCCGCGACGGACGCGAGACCGCCCTCTCGATGGCCGTCGCGGTGGGTGACACCGCGTTCCTGGCCGCCGCGCTGCGTGCCCCCGAACCGGACCTCGCGCGCTGGGCGATGCGCGCCGCCGCCAAGAGCCAGGTCCCGGACGACACGCTGGCCGAACTCCTCGACGATGCACCGCACATCCTGCGCGCGGAGCTGTACCGCGCGATCCGGCGCGGCAGGCGTACCGCACTCGCCGACCGGCTCGTGGGTGAAGTCGCCGCCCGCTACGGCCCCACCGAGGCCGCGGCGCTGCTGCCCGCCTGCTCCCCCGCCGCCGTCGCCGCGACCCTGCCGGGCCTGCCGCCGACGCCCGCGCTGTCGTACGCCCTCGCCCGCCGCACGCCGGGCCTCGTCCTCGACGCCGCCGACCGCGAATTGTCCGGCCTGCCGGCGTCGTTGCGCACGGCATGGTGGCAGCGCCACGGCGGGGCCGTCGGAGCCTGCGCCGAGGCGCTGCCGTTGCGGGTGCTGGACCTGCTGGAACGCCACACGCAACGCGGCTCCTGGCCGTGGGGCCTGGCGTCCCGGCTGCACCTGCTCGTCCGGGCGGATGCGCGGCGCACCGTCGACGCGCTGCTCCGCGCCGGAGCCGCCCGGCCCAACCTGTCCCGGGGCGTGGCCTACCGCATCGTTACCGCCGCACCGCCGAACCTGACCGCGTTCGGGCGGGCGGTGCGCGACGACGAGGCCCGGTTCGCCGCGCTGTTGCGGGCGTTCCCGCCGAGCGCGCGCGAAGAGTTCTTCGACGCCGTGCACGCCGACATCGACATGTCCTACTGGGAGTTGGCCGAAGACGTCCTCGAACTCCTGCCGGGCACACGACGCGTCGCCGAAGCACGCCGCATGCTCGCCGAGGCCGAGCGCGAGGACGACACCGAGGCCCGGCAGCAGTGGCTCGCGCACCTGCCGTACGACGAGGCCCGCGCCGAACTCCTCGCCGAATGCGGACGGCCCGACGCGTACGACCGCGCCTCCGGCTACCGCGCGCTCATCGCGTGCGCCGCCCGCACCCGCGACCCCCGGCGCTTCGCCGCCGCCCTCACCGACGACCTGGACCGGGTGCGCAAGGACCAGGACCCCGTGCGCTTCGCCGTGGTCGACGCGCTCGACGACGTGCCGCGGTGGCTCTTCACCGCCGACGCCGCCGAGGCGCTGAACACGCTCACACACCACGCTTTTGAAGCCGTCGACCTGTCCTGGGCGACCCGCACGACCCTCCAGTCGCTCGCCGCCGACCTCCTGCGGCAGGAGTCGCAGCGCGCGTCGGCCGCCCAACTGCCGGACGAAGACGGGCGGTTGGTGGACTGGGCGATCGGCACCTTGGCGCAGCCCGCCGGCAGCCGGGAGTTCTGGGTGCCGAACCAGCGCGTACGCGGCATCGAGGCGCGTCTTGTCGAGGCCCTGCTGCCGATCGTCCGCGCCGCCGCCGACCGGCGCGACTACGAGCCCGCGCTCGCCCTCGCCCGCCAACTCGGGCGGCACGGCAGGCCGATCGCGCCGCTTCAGGAGCTGTTGGGCGAGGCGGTACGGCACGGCGACGCGCGTACCGTCTCCTCGGCGGCGACCTTCTGGCTCGCCGACCCGACGCACCGCGACGCGCGCACCGCGCAGGTGCTCGACGCCGACCCGTCCGCGATCACGCTGCGGCCGGTGCTCGACGCCGTGCTGCACCGCCGCACCGACCTGATCGACCGGTTCCTGACCGGCGCGGCGCCGCAAGGCCGGTTCTCCCCGGCGTCGGACGTGTGGGTGCCCCGCATCGGCCGCGAGACCGCTCACCTGCTGCCTCGCCAGCGCGAGGCGTACGCCCGACTCGCCGCCGCGCAGGCCGCCCACCCGGCCCTCCCGGCCGACCAACGCGCCGCCTGGCTCGCCGACCTCGCGCACGTCCCCGGCGCCGGGCGGCCGCTCGTGCTGCCCCATCTCGACTCGCCCGACACCCTCGTCCGCGACGCCGCGCTCGGCGGTCTCGCGCGCGTGGAGGGTCACGCCGAGGCGCTGCCCGTGCTGCTCGCCCGGGTCGGCGGCGACGACGCGCACGTGGCGATGTACGCCGCGAGCCGGGTCAGCCGGTACGTCGCCCCTTCGCAACTCGGCCCGCTGCTCGACGCGTTGCTGACCGCGCCGGGCACCAAGGTGACCGTGCGCAAGGAGGCCGTGCGACTGCTCATCGAGCGCGGCGTGCCGGACGGCGTCGACCGGGTCGCCGACGCCGCCACCCACGACAACGTGCACCGCGACGTCTTGCGTGCCGCCCTGGTCGCCCTCCTCGCGCGCCTCGACCGGCCGAGCGCCTGGGCGGTCGTCGAACGCTCCGTCACCGGTCCGCGCGACGTCGCCACCGTGCCGATCGCCGTGCATCCGCTCGCCCTGGCCGAGGGGCACCGGGCGCGGTTCGCGGCGCTCGTGGTCACCAGGTGCGGGCACGAGCACGCCGCCGTGCGGCGGTCCGCCTACCAGGCCTTCACCCGCTGGTCGCCGTGGGCGCCGGGCGAGGTCGAGCGGGTGCACGGCGCGGTGCGCGACCTGAGCGTGCGCAAGGGGTGGAAGGACGCCGCCGAGGCGATCCAGGGTCTCGTCCGGGACGGCTCGGGGGCCGACGAATTCCTGGCCACCGCCGACGTCCTGGCCGACGCGGCACTGGCGGAGGCGGACGGGCCGCTGGACGCCGCGGCCGGACGGGACCGGCCCGCGACGCAGCGCCTGCGCCACCTCGTGAAGCTCTCGCGCGCGTGGGCGAGGCAACAGCCCGACGCCGCCGCGGCCGAGGTGCGGCGGTTCGCGGAGCACCTCGCCGACCGGCGCGGGTTTCCGTACGAAGGAGTGCAACTGCTTGCCGAGGCAGTGCCGTTGCACGGCGATGCGGACCTCGTGACCACTGGTCTGCGCGCGGTCGCGGATCGGTGCGCCGACAGCCCGCTGCTGGCCTTTCGGGCCGGTCGCCGTCTGCGCGCCCGGGTCTCCGACTACACCGCGCCCGTGACCCCGGACGAACTCCTGGCCCCGGCAGCCGCGTTGGCTGCGGACCGCACCGCGGCCGCCGGGCTGCTCGCCCTGGCGCTGGTGGCCGAGACCGGCCCGCTGACCGGCTGGGCCGCCGAATGGCGCGGTCTGGTCCGCGAGTTGCGCGCGCACCCGGCCCCGGATGTGCGCAATGCCGCCCGGGCCATCGCGACATCGCGCGAGTAGCACGGTCGCGACATGCGTGGGCCCCGCACCCGAACGGGTACGGGGCCCAGGCATGTTCCTGTCCGGACGGCGCCGCCGGAGGTCAGTCCTGGCGGCCGCGCTTCGGCCGCCACACCACAAGGGCGGTGCCCTGCGGCTGGACGCGCACCAGGTCCCGGCGGTACGACGCGTGCACCGCGGCCTCGCGCTGCGCCTGGACGGCGCCCGCCTCGGCCGCGGCGGCCTCCAGTTCGGCGACGCGCATGCGCAACGCCTCGACGTGGTTCTCCAGTTCGAGAATGCGCTTGATACCCGCGAGGTTGATGCCCTCCTCCTGGGAGAGCCGCTGCACCTCGCGCAACTGCATGATGTCGCGCGCCGAATAGCGCCGCCCGCGCCCGGCCGTGCGGTCCGGCGAGACCAGGCCGAGGCGGTCGTACTGGCGCAGGGTCTGCGGGTGCAGGCCGGAGAGCTGGGCCGCCACCGAGATGACGTACACGGGTGTGACGTCGGTCAGTTCGTAGCGGCGCCCGGGTGACCGGCCTCCGGAGGGGCCGCCGGGGAACCCGCCTGGCAGGCCTCCGGGGAGACCTCCGTCCGCTCGCATGTCACGCTCCCTTCGCCGCTTCCATCAGTTTGGCGCGCGGGTCGACGGACGCGGTCGCTGCCCGGTAGGCCTCCAGCGCCTCCAGCGCCTTCGGATCCAGGTCCTTCGGGACGGTGACCTCGACGGTGACCAGCAGGTCGCCGCGCGAGCCGTCCTTGCGTGCCGCGCCGCGCCCCCGCACGCGCAAGGTCGCGCCGTTCTTCGTACCGGCCGGGAGTTTCAGCGTCACCGGGGTACCGCCCAGGGTGGGCACGGTGATCTCGGCCCCGAGCACCGCCTCGGGGAAGGTCACCGGTGCGGTGACCGTCAGGTTGTCGCCCTTGCGACCGAACACGGGGTGCGGGCGGACGTGCACGACGACGTACAAGTCCCCGGCCGGGCCTCCCCGTTCGCCGGGGGCGCCCTTCCCCTTCAGACGTATGCGCTGGCCGTCCTGCACCCCCGCGGGCACACGCACCTGCATGGTGCGCGCGCTGCGGGCGCGCCCGGACCCGTGGCACACGATGCACGGGTCGTCGACGATCAGCCCGCGGCCCTTGCAGTCGCGGCACGGCTCGGAGAAGGCGAACCCGCCCTGGTTGCGGCTGGTCTGCCCGGTGCCGCTGCACGTGGGACACGCGCGCGGCATCGTGCCGGCCGCCGCACCCGTGCCGTTGCAGTGGTGGCACGGCTCCGAACTGGTCAGCCTGATCGGCACGGTGGCGCCGTCCACCGCGTCGGAGAAGTTCAGGGTGACCTCGGACTCGACGTCCTGGCCGCGGCGCGGCGGGGCCTGCCGCGCACCGGCGCGGCCGAAGAGGCCGCCGAACAGGTCGCCGATGCCGCCCGCCCCGCCCGGCGGCTGGCCGGGTCCGCCGGCCTGGCCGAACAGGTCGCCCAGGTCGAAGGGGAAGCCGCCGGCACCGGCCCCGCCCGGCGCACGGAAGCCTCCGTTGCCGAACAGGGTCCGCGCCTCGTCGTACTCCTTGCGCCGCTTCTCGTCGGCGAGTACGTCGTAGGCCTCGGAGATCTCCTTGAACCGCTCCTCCGCTTTCGCGTCCCCCTTGTTGGCGTCGGGGTGGTATTCGCGGGCGAGCTTGCGGTACGCCTTCTTGATCTCCGCGGTCCCGGCGTCCTTCGGGACGCCGAGGACCTTGTAGAAGTCCTTTTCGAGGTAGTCCTTGGTACTCACGGCGTCCCGCCTCCCTCCGGTCTGGTCAGTCTGCCCCGTGCGGCCGTGCCCGTGCTCAGTTGCTGTCCGCTTCCGAGGCCGGGGCCTCGGTCGCCTCCGCCGGCTCGGCCACCGCCACGCGCGCGGGACGGATGACCCGCTCGCGGAACTGGTAGCCGGGCTGGAGGATTTCCACACAGGTCGGCTCGGTCACGTCCGGGGCATAGCTGTGCAGCAGCGCCTCGTGCACGACCGGGTCGAACGGCTCGCCCTTCTTGCCGAAGCTCTGGAGCCCCATCTTGGCGACGATCGACTCCAGCGACTCGGCCACCGACTTGAAGCCGCCGGACAGTTCGCCGTGGTCGCGGGCGCGGCCGATGTCGTCGAGCACCGGCAGCAGCTCGGTGAGCACCTTGACCAGGGCCACCTCGCCCACCGCCTGGCGGTCGCGGTCGACGCGCTTGCGGTAGTTGGCGTACTCCGCCTGGAGCCGCTGGAGGTCGAGCGTGCGCTCGGCGAGCGCGTTGCGGGCCTCGTCGAGCTCCGCCGAGGATCCGCCGGACGACGTGCTGTCGGCGGGGGCGGAGCCGCCCTCGCGGGCGGCCCCTTCCTCGGCCGCGGTGGATCGGACCTCACCGGTCTGGGGATCGATCCGTCGCTTGTCGCGGATCACCGGCTCCTCGGGGAAGCCGTGCGTCCCCTCCGTCACGCAGCACCACCCTCACGCTTGTCCTCGTCGACGATTTCCGCGTCGACGACATCATCGTCGGCCGCACCGGCGTTGTTACCCGCCGAACCGCCCGCCGCACCCGCGGCACCGGCCGCGTCGCCCGGCTGCGCGCCCGCGTACATCGCCGAGCCGAGCTTCTGGCTCGTGGTGGCGACCTTCTCGGCGGCGTCCCGGATCTTGGCGATGTCCTCGCCCTTGAGCGCGTCCTTCAGCTCGACCAGGGTCGCCTCGACCTCGGTCTTGACGTCACCGGGGACCTTGTCGCCGTTGTCGCCGAGGAACTTCTCGGTGGTGTAGACGAGCTGCTCCGCCTGGTTGCGCGTCTCGGCGTCCTCGCGGCGCTTCTTGTCCTCCTCCGCGTGCTCCTCGGCCTCGCGCATCATGCGGGAGATGTCGTCCTTGGGCAGGCCCGAGCCGCCGGTGATGGTCATCGACTGCTCCTTGCCCGTCCCGAGGTCCTTGGCGGACACGTGGACGATGCCGTTGGCGTCGATGTCGAAGGTGACCTCGATCTGTGGCACGCCGCGCGGCGCCGGCGGCAGGCCGGTCAGCTCGAACATGCCGAGCTTCTTGTTGTACGCGGCGATCTCGCGCTCGCCCTGGAACACCTGGATCTGCACGGACGGCTGGTTGTCGTCGGCCGTCGTGAAGATCTCCGAGCGCTTGGTCGGGATCGTGGTGTTGCGCTCGATGAGCTTCGTCATGATGCCGCCCTTGGTCTCGATGCCCAGGGACAGCGGGGTGACGTCGAGCAGCAGGACGTCCTTGACCTCGCCCTTGAGGACACCGGCCTGGAGCGCGGCACCGATCGCCACGACCTCGTCCGGGTTGACGCCCTTGTTGGGCTCGCGGCCGCCGGTCAGCTCGCGCACGACCTCGGCCACCGCGGGCATACGGGTCGAGCCGCCGACCAGGACGACGTGGTGGATCTCGGAGAGCTGGATCCCGGCGTCCTTGATGACGTTGTGGAACGGCACCTTGACGCGGTCCAGCAGGTCCTGCGTGAGCTGCTGGAACTGCGCGCGGGTCAGCTTCTCGTCGAGGTGCAGCGGACCTTCGGCCGAGGCGGTGATGTACGGCAGGTTGATGGTGGTCTCGGTCGAGCTGGAGAGCTCGATCTTGGCCTTCTCCGCCGCCTCGCGCAGGCGCTGGAGCGCCATCTTGTCCTTGGACAGGTCGACGCCGTGTGCGTTCTGGAACTGCCGGACCAGGTGGTCGACGACGCGCTGGTCCCAGTCGTCGCCGCCGAGGTGGTTGTCGCCGTTGGTCGCCTTGACCTCGACCACGCCGTCGCCGATCTCCAGGAGCGACACGTCGAAGGTGCCGCCGCCGAGGTCGAAGACGAGGATGGTCTGCTCGTCGCCCTTGTCGAGGCCGTACGCCAGCGCGGCGGCGGTCGGCTCGTTGACGATGCGCAGGACGTTCAGTCCGGCGATCTCGCCGGCCTCCTTGGTGGCCTGGCGCTCGGCGTCGTTGAAGTACGCCGGGACGGTGATCACCGCGTCGGTGACCTTCTCGCCCAGGTACGCCTCGGCGTCGCGCTTCAGCTTCTGGAGGATGCGGGCGCTGATCTCCTGCGGGGTGTACTTCTTGTCGTCGATGGCCACGGACCAGTCCGTGCCCATGTGACGCTTGACCGACCGGATGGTCCGGTCGACGTTCGTGACCGCCTGCCGCTTGGCGACCTCGCCGACGAGCACCTCACCGTTCTTCGCAAAGGCCACCACGGACGGTGTGGTCCGGGATCCCTCCGCGTTGGTGATGACGGACGACTCGCCGCCTTCGAGAACGCTGACGACAGAGTTCGTCGTACCGAGGTCGATTCCGACCGCACGTGCCATGTTGGGGCCTCCAGGGGACTGCTCGGGGAAGGGTTGAGCGATACGCGCTCAAGGATGAACGACCGTTACAACGGCGTCAAACCGCTTGAGTATTCCGGGCTCAACTTTACTGCCTGTAACAGGTGCATGCACGGAGACGAACCAGGTCAAGACCCGTCAACCCGTGCGCTCTTCGTGCGAAACCTGGGCGGGAACACGGAGCCGCCCGGGACGTGGGCCCCGGGCGGCTCGGCGCGTCGACTCGCGCGGCTCGTCGGTGATGCGTCTCGCGCGGCGGATCCGCGGGGCCGGTTGTGCGGCCCTCGTCGGTCAGCGCGCGGCGTACATCTCGACCGGCCGCTCGGCGTCGCCGGTCATGAACTGGAGCACGCGGTTGTCCGGCAGGACGACGGCCATGCCCTCGGGGTCGACGGTGACCTCGTCGGGGTCGGACCCGGAGCCGGACCCGGTCGGGGCTCCGGAGCCGGACGTGGACCCGGACCCGGATCCGGACCCTGATCCGGACCCTGATCCGGACCCGGCGCGCAGGATGTGCTGCGTCGTCCGGGCGCCGTCGGCCGCGGCGAAGCGGAGCACCTTGGCCTCCTCGCCCGAGTATTCGTCGCCGACCAGTGCGGTGAAGCCCTGCTCGTCGGCCGAGATCGGGCGCACCGCCCCCTCGACGCCCACGGACACCGCCCAGAGCCGCTTGCCGGTGGTCAGGTCGTACGCCCCGACGGTGCCGACGTCGTCCTTGGTGCCGATCTGTGCGTACAGCACCTTGCCGTGCACCTCGACGCCGCTGAGCTTCTGGTTCGGGTCGATGAAGTCGAAGCTGCGCTCGTCGAGGACGACGCCGTCCGGGCCGACCGGGATCTCCGCGACGGGCTTGGCGGCGCCGTCGAAGACGAAGATCTTGGCGAGCTTCTCGTCCTTCCCGGGACCGGCGTACTCGTCGAGCACCACCATCGGCGAGGCCGACAGCAGGCTCGGCCAACTGTCGGGGCCGTCGGCCAGTTGCATGAAGCCGCGCAGCGAGCCCTCGGCGGGGTCGAGCAGCACGGCGCCGCCTATGTACTTGGCGGCGCCGGGCGCGGAGGTCTGCACGGTGAGCGCCACCTGGTCGGGGCCCACGGCCAGGTCCGCGACACTCCAGTCGCCGTCCCCGGCCTTGAGCAGCTCGGTGGTCTTGAACGTCCAGCGTTCGGCGCCGGAGCGCAGGTCCAGGCCCTTGACGTTCTCCTCCGCGGCGACGACGGCGGTGTTGCCGTACGCGCCGAGCGCCACCTCGAAGGACAGCCCGTCCACCACGTCCTTTTCCGTCCACAGGACCGTGCCGGTGGCGAGGTCCACCGCGCTGGCGTTGACGCACCCGCCGTCGGGGGAGTCCCAGCCGAAGAGCCCGACGCCCTCGACCGGGGTGTCCATGACGCTGCACACCTCCTCGAAGCCGGGCGGCATGTCGACCTTCCCGGTCTCCTTGCCGCTCGCCAGGTCGTGGGCGGTGATGCCGTCCTTGCGCAGGACGTACATCTTGTCGGTGCCGACCCAACCGCCACGCAGCGACGTGTCCGACGTCGCGGCGGGCAGGGTCCACAGGCGGGTGAGATCGACCTCGGTGGGCGTGCCTTTGGACGGCTGGCCGCCGGACGACTGCGGGCCGCCGGTACCGGCGGACGAGGCACCGCCCGCGGGTGAGGCCTTGTCGTCCTTGTCGTCGGAGCCGGCGAACGCGAACCACGCGCCCAGTCCGGCCACGAGCGCGAGCGCGACACCGCCCGCGACCAGCGCGACCACCTTGTTGCGGCCGCCTCCGGGCGGGGCGGGAGGTTGGCCGGGGGCGTAGCCCGGGGCGTACCCGGGGGCGAACTGGGCGGGGTACTGGCCCGGGTACTGGGCGGTGATCTGGCCGGGGTACTGAGCGGTGTCCTGGCCGGGGTACCGGGCCGGGTCCTGTCCGGGGTACCGGGCCGGATCCTGGGGGCCCTGCCCGGGCTGGGAGCCCGGGTATGCGGCGGGTGGTTGCGGGTACCCGGGCTGGAACTGCGGCGGCGGGCCGGGCGGGCGGTCCGGTTGCGGGGGCGGGAAGGGCGGCGGAGGAGGAGTGGGTCGGTCGGACATGGTGCGGATGGTAGGCGGGCCCCGATATCCGCGATGGACCAGCACCTGCCGGGATCCCGCGCAAGGACGTCCGACGCGGCATGGCAGCATGACAGTCAGGAGAACTGACGGGTCGTCATATGACAGTGATGGAGATCATCCGTTCAGCCGATAAGTTACTAGTCGGTAAGATCTATGCACGGCCGTACGCTGACGGCCGATACACGCCCCGGAAGGGACGTCCCACCGGAGGAGCAGAACCGCGATGCAGCTCGCCGCCATCGTCATAGCGCTGGTCATCAGCGTTGTCGGCTTCGCCCTGCTCGGGCGAGCCGCCGCGTACATCTATCAGTACGTCAAGCTCGGCCAACCGGTTCTCGGACGCTCGGGACCCGTCGGCAAGCGCCTCACCACCATGCTCACGGAGATCCTGGGTCACACCCGGATGCTCAAGTGGGGCATCGTCGGTGCCGCGCACTGGTTCGTCATGGTCGGCTTCGGCGCGCTGATCCTGACCCTGGTCACGGCGTACGGACAGCTCTTCGACGCCGAGTTCTACCTGCCGCTCATCGGCCACTGGGTGGTCTGGAACTTCTTCGAGGAGTTCATGGGCCTGATGACGGTCCTGGCCATCCTCGTCCTGATCGTCATCCGCCAGCTCAACCACCCGCGCCTGGCCGGCCGCAAGTCGCGGTTCTCGGGCTCGACCTTCTGGCAGGCGTACTTCGTCGAAGGCGTCGTGCTCGGGGTCGGCCTGTGCATCATGACGCTGCGCGGCCTGGAGGGCGCACTCAACGACGAGACGTCGTGGAACGCGCACTACCCGTTCTCGTACCCGCTGGTGAAAGCGTTCGAGGGACTGTCGGTCGACAGCCTGGAGAACCTGGTCTACATCGTCGCGATGATCAAGATCGTCATCTCGATGGCCTGGGCCACCACCATCGGCGTCACCCCGAACATGGGTGTCGCTTGGCACCGCTTCACGGCGTTCTTCAACATCTACTTCAAGCGCGACCCGGACGGCGGCGTGGCGCTCGGCGCGCTCATGCCGATGACCTCGAACGGGCAGCCGATCGACTTCGAGGACCCCAAGGACGACGACATCTTCGGCGTCGGCCAGGTCGAGCACTTCTCGTGGAAGGGCCTGCTGGACTTCGCGACCTGCACCGAGTGCGGCCGCTGCCAGTCGCAGTGCCCGGCCTGGAACACCGGCAAGCCGCTGTCCCCCAAGCTGCTCATCATGTCGCTGCGCGAGCACGCGTTCGCGAAGGCGCCGTACCTGCTCGCGGGCGGCGGAAAGGACATGGGCGGCGACGAGAAGGGCACGTCCGAGCAACTGGCCAAGGTCCCGGCGGCCGCGCTCGCAGAGGCGGAGCGTCCGCTGATCGGCACCGCCGAGGACGGTGGCATCATCGACCCCGACGTGCTGTGGTCGTGCACCACCTGCGGCGCATGCGTCGAGCAGTGCCCGGTCGACATCGAGCACGTCGACCACATCGTCGACATGCGCCGCTACCAGGTGCTGATCGAGTCGGCGTTCCCGTCCGAGGCCGCCACGATGCTCAAGGGCCTGGAGAACAAGGGCAACCCGTGGGGCCTGGCTCCCAAGGCGCGCCTGGACTGGGTCAAGGAGCTCAAGAAGGCGACCGGCATCGAGGTGCCGATCATGGGCGAGGACATCGACCCGGCCGAGGTCGAGTACCTGTACTGGGTCGGCTGCGCGGGCGCGCTGGAGGACCGGGCCAAGAAGACCACCAAGGCCTTCGCCGAGCTGCTGCACATCGCGGGCGTCAAGTACGCGATCCTCGGCAAGGAGGAGTCCTGCACCGGTGACTCCGCCCGCCGCCTGGGCAACGAGTTCCTGTTCCAGATGCTCGGCGCGCAGAACGTCGCGACCCTCAACATGGCGTTCGGCGAAGACGACGAGGACGAGTCGACGAAGCTGCCGGCGTCCAAGAAGCGCATCGTCACCACCTGCCCGCACTGCTTCAACACGATCGCGAACGAGTACCCGCAGCTCGGCGGCGCGTTCGAGGTCGTCCACCACACGCAGTTGCTCCAGCACCTGGTGGACGAGGGGCGCCTGGTGCCGGTCGGCCCGGTCGAGGGCCTGATCACGTACCACGACCCCTGCTACCTCGGTCGGCACAACAAGATCTACACGCCGCCGCGCGAGATCATCGCGAAGGTGCCGGGGCTGCGGAACGAGGAGATGCACCGCCACAAGGAGCGCGGCTTCTGCTGCGGCGCGGGCGGTGCGCGCATGTGGATGGAAGAGCGCATCGGCAAGCGCATCAACAACGAGCGCGTCGACGAGGCGCTGTCCCTCAACCCGGACATCGTGTCGACCGCGTGCCCGTTCTGCCTGGTCATGCTGTCCGACTCGGTCACCGGGAAGAAGCAGAGCGGTCAGGCGAAGGAGTCGACGCAGGTCGTCGACGTCTCGCAACTGCTGTTGCAGTCGGTGAAGGTACCGGAGCTGGTGGGCGGTCCGGCGGAGTCGGCCGGTGGGGCTTCGAACGAGACTGCCGGCGGGCAGCCTTCGGAGCAGCCGTCGGCGTAGTCGGCGGGGTTGCTCGTAGTCCGGAGCGCCGGAGGACCGTGGTGGTCCCCGGCGCTTCGGCGTCTTGGGTGTCTCGGGCGTTGTGGGTGTCTCGGGCGTTGTGGGTGCCTCGGACGTTGTGGGTGCCTCGGACGTCTTGGGTGTCTTGGACGTCTTGGGTGTCTCGGGCGTTCTGGGCGCGGCGTTCGGCCAAGTCTCCAGATCTACCAATCCATCCTGCGAAATTACGGCAGTCCTACGACAACACCACCCGGCGCACACCCGGTACCGTCAGGGGTGTGACCGGCAACGACCGCTACCCCTACGGGCCGCAGTACGGCCAACCCGAGCAGTACGGCCGACCCGAGCAACACGGCCAGCAGCAGCAGTACGGCGGGCAACAGCAGTACGGCGGGCAAGCGCAGCAGCCTGCGCAGCACCAGCCGTCCGCACAGCAGCAGTCGGCGTACCCGGGCGGGCCGCTTTCGCTGCCCGACGAGACGAGCATCTACGTCTACGGCGAGACCCCCGACGGCTACACGCAGGTGGCCCCGGCCGTGCAGGCGCCGACGCCGCGGCGGAGCACGACGTACCGCGGCGGGCAGCCGTACGACCCGAACGCGGCCGCGGGGTACGCCCCCTACGCGCCGTACGCGCCCCCGCCGCCGCCCCGCCCGCTGACCTGGCAGGAGCTGTTCGGCGGCCTCCTCACGCGCCCGTTCTCGACCCTGGAGCGCGCGCGGGACCAGGCGTTCTGGTGGCCCGCGCTGATCCTGTCGGCGATCTGCGGCGTGCTCGCGATGGTCGCCAACGACAAGGCACGCGACGAGGTCGTCACGAGCACGCTCTCGACGAGCGTCCCGGCCATGCTCATCGTCGCCGTCGTGGTCCCCGGCTTCATGGTCGTGCTGGGCTGGGTGTCCCACATGCTGGCCCAGATGCTGGGCGGCAACGGCCACGCGGGGCCGTTCATCACGCTGGTCGCGGTGATGGCGTGGTTCACCGACGCACCGCGCCTTGCGGTGTCGCTGTTCGCCAGTGACGACAACAAGGCCATGGTGGTTATCGGAGTCGCGTCGTTCGCCCTGACGGCCTGGCTGCTCACGGTAGTTGCGATGCGCGTGCACGAACTGGCCTGGCCGCGCGCGCTCGGCGCGGTGTCCGTACAGTTGGTCGCCCTGCTGCTGGTGCTGAAGCTGCCGCTCACGTCCGCGTAGTCGGGCCGCTGCCGGCAG
>NZ_JBPKBH010000003.1:168659-189277 GCF_051388915.1 Yinghuangia sp. YIM S09857
CCGGCAGCGGCCGCGGCCGGCTGACCGGGCGCACGAAGCGCCGCACAGGGGCCGGAGCGAGCAAAGCGGACCACAAGCGGACCACCCGGACCACAAGCGGCACCACGTGGCCCTCGGATGGATCTTCCGGTCGCGTGCGCGACGCGGTTTCCTCGTCTCACGGGAACGCAACGAGACAGGAACTGCACATCCAGCGCACGCGACCACGCGGCGGTCCCCGGCTTTCCCCCAGCGAGTCCGGGACGTACCACCGCCGCGGTTAAGGACCGGACATGCTCGTGCGGAGACGCACCAAAGCGGCGTTGCAGGCCGCCGCCCTCTTCTACGCGACGGATCGGGGATGGCCCGTACTTCCCGGTGCCTACGTCGACCAGGGCCGCTGCTCCTGCCGGTCGCCCCACTGCCCGGAGCCCGGTGCGCACCCCGGCGACGAGGCGGGCCTGGCGGCCGCGAGCCGTTCGTCCGAGGTCATCCGGACGTGGTGGTGCAGGCGGCCGTACTCCGTACTGCTCGCCACCGGCCTGGAGTTCGACGTCCTCGACGCCCCCGCACACGTCGGCTACGCGGCGATCCACGAACTGAACCACCTCGGCTTCACGCCGGGGCCGGTCGTCCATCTGCCGTCCGACCGCATGCTGTTCCTCGTCCGCCCCGGCGCGCGCGACGTCTACTGGTACACGATCGACCACAACGACGCCGCCCACCTGGACGTACGCCACCACGGCCTCGGCCACGTCGTCCCCGCCCCGTCCGGCCCGTGCGGCGCGGACGGCCCCGAGCCCCGCTGGGCCGTGCCCCCGGACCCGGCCGACCGGCGGCTCCCCGAGGCGGTCGAACTCCTCGGAACCCTGGTCCGCTCCTGCCAGCAGGACCCGGCCAGACCCCCGCACGTGCGCGAGGAGGTGAGTGGTTGAACGCTTTCCGGCCCACCCCCGCGACCACCCCGCACGGTCGGCTGCCCGGCCACACCGTGCGGGACCGCGGGACCGGGCCGGACTCGGGCCGTACCCGCTCACGGACGCCCGGGTCCCAGCAGTGCCGCACAGTGCCGCACGAAGGCCCCGGCGCCACCCACCCGGCGTCGGGGCCTTCGTCTTGGCTGGTGCTGTCCGCGCTGGTCGGGCGGTACTCGTGCGTACTCGTCCGTGCGTGCGTCCGTGCGTGTGCGTCCCGGCTACGCGTCCAGGATCTGGCCCTCCCGGGTCACCACCGGCGGCAGCACCGACCACGGGAAGTTGATCCAGTCCTCGGTGTACTTCCAGACGTACTCGCACTTGACCGACGACTGCGGCTTCTCGTAGATCACCGCGCAGCGCACATCGGCCACCGCGCCCTCGCAGAAGTCGCGCACCAGCTTCAGCGTCTTGCCGGTGTCGGCGACGTCGTCCGCGACCAGCACCTTCTTGTCCGTGAAGTCGATGACGTTCGGCACCGGGGCCAACATGATCGGCATCTCCAGCGTGGTGCCGACGCCGGTGTAGAACTCCACGTTCACCAAGTGCAGGTTCTTGACGTCGAGCGCGTACGCCAGCGCCCCCGCCGCGAACACGCCGCCGCGGGCGATCGACAGGATGATGTCCGGCTCGTACCCGTCCTCGGCCACCCGCGCGGCAAGATCACGCGTCGCGGTGCCGAGCAGGTCCCAAGTCAGGTTCTCCCGCACGTCGGTCATTGTCGGGGCCCTACCTACGTGTTCGGGCGGCGCACACGCACCGCGATCATGTCTTCTGCACCCGCAGTCGGCGCTTCCTCCACCGTCAGATCTTCGTCCGGTGGAAACTCTGGAACGAGCGCGAGGCCGTCGGCCCCCGCTGCCCCTGGTACCGCGAGCCGTACACCGACGACCCGTACGGAAACTCGGCCGGCGACGACAACCGGAACAGGCACAACTGCCCGATCTTCATCCCCGGCCACAACTTGATCGGCAGCGTCGCCACGTTCGACAACTCCAGGGTCACGTGCCCCGAGAACCCTGGATCGATGAACCCGGCGGTCGAGTGCGTCAGCAACCCCAACCGCCCGAGCGAACTCTTGCCCTCCAGCCGACTCGCCACGTCATCCGGCAGCGTGATGACCTCGTACGTCGACGCCAACACGAACTCGCCCGGATGCAGGATGAACGGCTCGTCCCCGTCCGGCTCGATGAGCCGCGTCAGATCCGGCTGCTCCACGGCAGGATCGATGTGCGGGTACCGATGGTTCTCGAACACCCGAAAAAACCGATCAAGCCGGACATCCACACTGGACGGCTGCACCATCTCCGACTCAAACGGGTCGATGCCAACCCGACCGGCGTCGATCTCCGCGCGAATGTCCTTGTCCGAAAGCAGCACAGACCGAGGGTAGTCGCTGCCCCGCCGATACACCCAAACGGCACTCCCCCGACCCGCCCCCGCCCCCAAACACGCCTGCACCCCACCAACCAAATCAGGTACAGTGTGACCCGCGACCCCCACCAGGGCAGCAACGCGGGCGTAGTTTAATGGTAGAACATGAGCTTCCCAAGCTCAGAGCGCGAGTTCGATTCTCGTCGCCCGCTCCAGACGTAAGGCCCAGGTCAGAGACCTGGGCCTTGTTCGTTGTCTAGACCTATTCAGGCGCCGCGCACCACGTCCGTACCACCTGTGCCCTTTCTAGGCTGCTTGCGCACCATCCTGTCCAGACTGTCCGCTGGCTCTTGCTGCTGCGTATGCGCGGGGTTGAGCCTGTCGTGCGCCTTGACGCACCCGAACTGCTCGCCGATTCCATCAGGTGCTCAGCCGTGACGTACCGACCGAAACGGGTGTTCGTATGGTCGGGCCGCAGGTCAGGGGTGGGTGAGGGGCGGAAGTCCGGGTGCTGCCAGAGCCATGTGTCCCTGCGGATAACGGCGGGCTACCAACGAGCCGCCGGTTCTAGGGTCTGTGGCTGGACTCTCAGATGGCGGGCTCAGCGTCGTCCAGGCCGCGGTGGGAGGACGGCGGGCCGTATCAATGTCCGTGCTGCCGACTGGCGACGTTGACTTCCGCATCCTGCGAGATCTGCTCGGAGTGAGGGTGGGAGGACGACGGGCAGGACGACGCGACGGCGAATTGGCCGCAATGTGTGGGCGGACATCGAGGCGGCTCACGGGTGGTGGTTTGCGGAGGGCCCGCCGACGCCGGACCGCTTTGGCCTGACGGTTGAGCCCGGCGGGATGCGGCGCGTCTGGTACGGCCGCCCCGGTGGCCTGTAGTGGCCGGTTCCGGTCGGGCGAGCGTGAGGCAACGGCTGCCCCGGGCTCCTCCTGTGGCAGGAGGAGCCCGGGGCAATTCCGTATCCGATCCGCCGGGCTCCGCGTCGTCGGGTCGGGGTGCCGCTGGGCTCGGCTTGTGGCGTGGTTGCGTCGTGCGGCTGTTGTGGAGGGCGATTACCGCGTGGTGGGGGTCATTGGGGCTCTCGGGGTGTGATTTGTGGGGGTGTGGGCAGCCGCGGGGCGAGGGGACCGGGCTGAGTGCGGCTGGGAGGTGGGCTTTGTGGTTGGGCGCGCCGACAGGGAGACCAGTGGGCCGTTGAGCGTTGCGCGGCGGCTTGTTGACGGGCATTTGGTCGAGGGGCGGATGGAGGTGGGGGAAGAGGTTGCGCTGCGGGTCGACCAGACGCTCACTCAGGACGCCACGGGGACTTTGGTGATGCAGGAGCTCGAAGCGCTTGGGGTGGATCGGGT
This sequence comes from Yinghuangia sp. YIM S09857, assembly GCF_051388915.1. Classification (NCBI taxonomy): domain Bacteria; kingdom Bacillati; phylum Actinomycetota; class Actinomycetes; order Kitasatosporales; family Streptomycetaceae; genus Yinghuangia; species Yinghuangia sp. YIM S09857. The sequence goes on from NZ_JBPKBH010000003.1 coordinate 172,345, forward strand.
TCGTACTGAGTTGAGCGTCCAGTACGTTGACCACAACCTCCTGCAGGCGGACGAGCGCAATGCTGAGGACCACGCCTTTCTGCGATCGGCCGCGCGGCGGTTTGGGCTTTGGTATTCGAAGCCTGGCAACGGTGTCTCGCATCCCACTCATATGCAGCGGTTCGGGGTTCCGGGCAGGCTCTTGATCGGCTCTGATTCGCACACATGTGCGGCTGGGTCGCTGGGGATGCTGGCGATCGGCACGGGCGGTCTCGACGTGGCCCTGGCGATGGCGGGTGAGCCGCTGCACTTGCGTATGCCGCGGATTTGGGGCATACGGCTCCACGGGGAGCTTCCCGACTGGGTGAGCGCCAAAGACATCATTCTGGAATTGCTGCGCCGCCACGGGGTCAAGGGCGGTGTTGGGCGCATCATCGAGTACCACGGGCCTGGCCTGGCCGGGCTCAGCGCGATGGATCGGCATGTCATCGCCAACATGGGGGCGGAACTTGGGGCTACCGCCAGTGTCTTCCCTTCGGATGACGCGGTCCGCGACTTTCTGCGGGCGGAAGGGCGTGAGAACGATTTCGTCCCGCTCTCGGCCGATCCCGGTTGCCGGTACGACCTGACGGAAGACATCGATCTGTCCGAGCTTGAGCCGCTGGTCGCCAAGCCCGCGTCGCCGGGGAACGTGGTGCCGGTACGGGAGGCCGCGGGTACGCCGGTCGGCCAGGTCGTCATCGGTTCCTCGGCGAATCCGGGGCTGCGTGACTTCGCGGTCGCCGCGGCCATGGTCAAGGGGCGCCAGACCTCGGGCGACGTGAGCTTCGACGTCAACCCGACCTCGCGGGAGATCCTTCAGGACCTCACGCACATGGGCGGGACGTTCGACCTGATCGCCGCCGGCGCGCGCATCCATCAAGCGGGCTGCCTTGGCTGCATCGGCATGGGCCAGGCGCCGGCCGTCGGGCAGAACTCCCTGCGGACCTTCCCGCGCAACTTCCCGGGCCGCTCCGGCACCGCCGACGATTCGGTGTGGCTGTGCTCGCCGGAAACCGCGGCGGCGTCCGCACTCGTCGGTCACCTCACCGACCCGCGCGCGTGGGCGCTCCGGGAGGACGTCGACGTACCGCACCTCGAACTGCCCGAGCACGCCTCGGTCAACAGCGGGATGCTCGAACCGCCGCTGTCGCCGGACGAGGCTCGTGAAGTCGGCCTGGTGCGTGGGGCGAACATCTCGGCGCTTCCTGAACTCGACGCGCTGCCCGATGAGTTGGATGGTCCGGTGCTACTGAAGGCCGGCGACGACGTGTCCACCGACGAGATCTCCCCGGCCGGGGCCAAGGCTCTGCCGTACCGCTCCAATCTGCCGAAGCTCGCCGACTTCACGTTCACCCGTATCGACCCCGACTACCCCGAACGTGCCCGGCAGAGCGGCCCGCACATGGTCGTCGCCGGTGACAACTACGGCCAGGGATCCTCGCGTGAGCACGCGGCGATCACCCCGCGGCTGCTCGGCCTGCGTGTGGTGATCGCGAAGTCGTACGCCCGGATCCACTGGCAGAATCTCGCGAACTTCGGTGTCCTGCCGCTGGAGTTCAGCGACCCGGAGGACTACGACCGCATTGAACAGGGGGACGCGCTGGAATTGGTGGGACTGCGCGCCGCGCTTGACGGCGAGGACGCCGAAGTCGTCGTGCGCAACAGCACGAAGGACGAGACGTACCAGGCCACTCACCGGCTCTCGACCCGCCAACGCGAAGCCGTCCTCGCCGGAGGCGTAATCCCGGCGCTGGCCGCGCGTCAGGGGGGTGCGCCATGACAGCGGGAGCACGTGCGGGGCCGCGTCGCGAGGTGTTCGTCGACTCGGGGCAGGAACTGGCGGATGCGGTCGGCGACTTGAAAGCGACAGCCGACGAACGCATCGTGGTCAACCTCGGCCCGCAACACCCGTCCACGCACGGTGTGCTGCGCCTGATCCTCGAACTCGACGCCGAACGCGTGGTCGAGGCCCGGCTAGGCATCGGCTATCTGCACACCGGTATCGAGAAGAACTGCGAGTACCGCAACTGGACCCAGGCGGTCATGTTCCTCACCCGCGCCGACTACCTGATGCCGGTGTTCAACGAGGTCGTCTACTGCCTCGGCGTGGAACGGCTCCTCGGCCTGACCGGCCCGGCAGAGGACCAGGTCCCGGAGCGGGCGCGCGTCATCCGCGTCATGCTCATGGAGCTCAACCGGATCTCCTCACACCTCGTCGCAATCGCCACCGGCGGCATGGAACTCGGCGCACTCACCGTGATGACCTTCGGGTTCCGCGACCGCGAACTGGTGCTCGACGTGTTCGAGGCGATCACGGGTCTGCGCATGAACCACGGGTACGTGCGCCCGGGCGGCCTGGCGCAGGATCTGCCCCCGGACGCCGAGTCAAGTGTCCGAGAGCTGCTGCGCGTTCTGCCTGAACGGATCCACGAGTACGAACAACTACTCGACGACAACGCGGTTTTCCGGAAGCGGACCGTCGGTGTCGGCTACCTGGACCTGACCGGCTGCATGGCGCTGGGCGCCACCGGCCCGATCCTGCGGACCACCGGGCTGCCGCACGATCTGCGCAAGGCGCAGCCGTACAGCGGGTACCAGGACTACGAGTTCGACGTACCGACACTCGCCGGCTGCGACGCTTACGACCGGTATCTGCTGCGAATCGCCGAGATGAAGCAGTCCCTGCGCATCGTCGAACAGTGCCTGGACCGCCTGGAGCCGGGCCCGGTCATGGTCGCGGACAAGAAGGTCGCCTGGCCGGCCCGACTCGCCCTGGGGCCGGACGGGCTCGGTAACTCGGCCGAGCACATCCGGACGATCATGGGCACCTCCATGGAGTCCCTCATCCACCACTTCCGGCTGGTCACCGAGGGCTTCGCGGTACCGCCCGGCCAGTCGTACACCGCCGTGGAGTCCCCGCGCGGCGAGCTGGGCTGCCACCTGGTGTCCACCGGCGGGCCGCGCCCCTACCGCGTACACCTGCGCGACCCGTCCTTCACCAATCTCCAAGCCGTCGCGGCGATGGTCGAAGGCGGTCTGGTCGCGGACGTCGTGGCGTCCTTGGCGAGCACCGATCCCGTGCTGGGCGGCGTCGATCGCTGACCGGCTGCCTTTCCGGCGGCGGTGGGTCTTGTCGCGCTGACTGTGCAGCTCGCGGTATCAGGGGTGTGGCAGGACGGGCTGCCGCTGGAACTCTTCACCGCCAGATGGCTCGACGACGGGCGGTGAGCCCGGACGTGGGTTCGGCGCAATTGGGTGTGGCGGTGTCCTCGCGCTCGGGTCTCGCTGGGCGGTGCGGCTTGTGGCTCGGGGGGGTGGTAGTGGCCAGGTGCGGATGATGACCGTGGTGCACCTCGGCGGACCGTCGGCTGAGGTGTTCGGGAACGCGCACGGCCGGCGGTTCTGGGGACTGTCTTCACATTCCCGTCGGATGGCCCTCGGGGGTCCGGCTGGAACGAGAATGTGAAGACACGACCTACGTGCCGTGGGCGGGGGTCGGGGGATGTTGGAGGCGGTTGGCCAACGCGCGCAGCAGTTCGGGGAGTTCGGGTTCCACGGCCAGGTCGTCCATGGTTGCGGCGGGGAGGAAGCCGGCGTCCACCAGGCCGTGGAGGGCGTCGAGTAGGGGCGTCCAGAAGCCTCCGGTGTCGAGGAAACCGACGGGCTTGGTGTGGAAGCCGAGTTGGCGCCACGACCAGACCTCGAAGAACTCTTCCAGGGTGCCCAGGCCTCCGGGGAGGGCGATGAAGGCGTCTGCGCGCTCGGCCATCAGCTCCTTGCGTTCGTGCATGGAGTCGCACAGGACGAGCTCTGTGATCCGCTCGTGCGCCCATTCCCTGGCGGCCATCCCGCGGGGCATGACGCCGATGACTTCGCCGCCCGCCTCCAGGGCGCTGTCCGCCAGGACGCCCATCAGCCCGCGGCGTCCGCCTCCGTAGACGAGGGTGATCCCGCGCCGCGCCAACTCGGTGCCCACGGCGGCGGCCAGTTTGGCGTGGGCCGGGTCGCGGCCGTCGGACGAGGCGAGGAAGACGGCGAGGTGACGCATGGGCGACTCCAAACCCACCAGTACTGATGCGGATGATTGCGGACGGGACGACCTGACTGGTGACGCCGCCGGCGGCGTCGCTCAGGGGAGTTTGGATTCCCTGGGCCCGTGGGACGCGCAAAGTGGGCACGCGTGCTCACTGGGCGGGCGTGTCCATGGTGACGGCCCATTCACACCAGTCGACCGCCGACACCTGGATGAGGCAGGGACGCGTCAACGAGAAGTCCTTGGACCGGTCCGGGGTGGCCCGGAAGTCCAGGAAGTCCTGCCGCGGCGGAATCTCGTCCAAGGGGACGAGGAACGCGATGAAGGGGTCCAGCCAGTCGTCGATCATGGCATTGAGGTACTCGTCCGGATGCGGAAGGCTTCGCAACCTCCCGTCCGCCGCGGGCCCGTGGTAGGCGAGGACGTCCGAACCGGCTCCGGTGACCGTGTCGACGAGTTCAGTCGCGGCCTCGGGGCCGTGGAATTGCAGGTGCCAGGGCGTCTTCGCTTTGACCTTGAGGGAACGGCTCGCTTCGGCCGGACGGCACCACAGCACCCGTTCACCGTCCTCGGTGCCTGATGCGCAGCGCCCGAATTTGTCGTTGAGACCGTCTCCCTTCACCGAGAAGGACTTGTCCTCCATCAGGCGCGCCTCGATCAGGATTGGTCCGGGCGGCAGTGCGGGCACCTCGATCGTCTGCTTCCCGACCTTGCCGCGGACTTCCCACAGGAGCGCCTGGCCACGTTGTCCCTTCACACCCACCACATTCCCAGTTCCTCGGCGTGCTGACGCGCCCTGCCGGAGGTACGGCAGGGCGCGTGGGCACGCCGGCGTTCTCCGTCACAAACGGTGTCGGGCGAGGAATTGCCAGGCGATCACGGTGCCGTCGACCTCGTTGTTCGTGGGATTCAACACCGCTTCGTATTCGGGCGAACCGTGTCCGGGTGAGGCGTGCCCGCTGTTGTCGAGTCGGTACAGGACGACGTCGCCGCCACGGTTGCAGCCCCGGTAGGCGATCTTGTCGATGTGATCTGTCACTTCGGTCACGCGCGGGCGGTCAAGCCGACAGCCGTTGTTCGCCGCCCATCGCTCCACCGCGGTCTCGCCCGAGTAACTCCAGGACGTGCCCGGCTTCGGAGCACCGATGGGCGCGGGCAGGCCGGGGGCCTCGGGCGGCGGCGTATCGGCCAGCACGTTGATCGGGTCCCAGGCGCCGTGAATTGCCATGACGGGGACCGGCCGCGAGGGGTCGCAGGTGACCGTACGCGGCGGCGTGTCCGTGGCGAGCGGGAACCGGACCCCGTTGACGGGGGCAACGGCCGCGATACGTCCGGCCAGATCACATGCGAGTTGCGATGCCATACGTCCGCCGCCGGACACCCCGGTGGCATATACGCGCCGAAGGTCGATGCAGGCGGCCTGGCGGGCGACGTCGATAACGCGGCTGACAAACGCGACGTCGTCACGTGTGCCGGGAGGCGGGAAAACCGTGGTGCCTGCGAGCGGCACACCGGGAATGTTCCAGGCCCAACCGTTGACACCTGGCGCCGGGGATACGGGAACGGCCCCGTTCGGGGCGGCGACGGCGAATCGGTTCGCGTCGGCGACGTCGCGAATCCCGTCGTTCTCCATCTGCTCAAGCCCCGATGAAGACGACCCGTGCAGGTCCAGGACGAGGGGGATGTGCTTGCGGCCTTGCCCCTCCGGTACGTACAGCGCCACGCCGACGCCGTCCACCATCAACATGTGGTCTCCGGGCGACAGTTGGGAACGACAGCCTCCGCGATTCGACGCGGTGTCGGATCCCTGGGCGGACTGCGCCTGCGCCACCGCGGGTTCGGCGCCGATCAGGAATACCGCCAGTCCCGCCGCCCAGAAACCGGATTTGAGGCGGCGGGCAGACTGTGTGCGCTGATTGGCCGACTGCCGTCGCCCGGTGCTCTTCCACAGTTTCATCTGGGCCTCTTGTTCCTTGCGTCACGGCGTCCGGGCAAACCTCCCCGGACCACGCGATCCAGGTGCAACTACTGACGATGATTCCGACGTGGGCGGGTGAAGTCCCGGAAGAATGCGACACCACGGCGCCCCGAGCGGTGTGGGCGGCACGCAATTGCGGGCGGTTCGGCAGGCCTGCGGGGCGGGGCGAATGTACGCGCCGGGAGGCCGCTGCCCCGGCTACTCGTCGCACTTTTCCACGCGTCGACGTCCTCTCGGTCCGCACAATCGTGAGATGGTCCTGGACCGGCACTCGGTCCGCAAGGCGCCGGACGGGCTCGGCGGACGCATCTCCAGGACGGCGCATTTATCCAGGCCGGATACATCACGTTTGTCCAAGGATGTTCCCCGTTATGGATATCTACGCGGTCACCAACCGCCCTCCCGCCACGGCCCCTTCACCGGCCGCTACGCCCCGCTCCACCGAGGCGCCGTCCCACCACGACGCCCGCCGACGTCGCGGCCGTCGCCGGCGCCTCGTGCCCGTGGCGGCGTTCACGCTCTCGATGGCCGCGTTCCTGACGGCATGCGGTGACGACGACGACCCGGCAACGGATCAGCCGAGCGCCCAGGGCATAGCGACGGCCACTCCCGGCGAACAGAGTCCGCCGCAAATCACGCCGCCTGATGCCAAGCAGCCCACCCAGTCGTCCTCCGGGGCCGGGAGCACGGCGCATACCACCAAGCCCTCCGGTGGCGGCGGGGCGGTGGTCGAGTTCGAACTTCCCGCGGAGATCGGCGGGGTGCCACGTCTGCCGCAGGCAGGCAACCCCACCGTGACCCGGCTGGTAGGCCGGTCGAACGCGGGCTACGCCAAGGACCTCGCGCGCGTACAGACGGCCGTCTACGGCCCAAGTCCCACCGACCAGAGCCAAATGGTGCTCCTCGTGGTGGCAACTCGGGGGCCGGAGACGACGCCCGCCGAGTACGTCGGGCAGTCCGGCCCTCCCGGCATGTCCGAAGTCAAGGTCGCCGTCGCCGACAAGGGAGTTCAGCGGTGCTGGGCGGACACCGGCCGCATGATCTGCGAATGGGGCGACGACAACATGTTCGTGTCGTTCTGGTCCGCGGCAGGACCGAGCGAGCACAAGGCTGTTGAGGAGCAATTCATCGCTCTGCGCAAGCAGTTGACGGTGTGATCCTGCGGGCGGGTCAGGAACCCCTTTGCCACCACGGATCCCCGGTGGAGTTGCCGGGCACTCGGCGCCCGTACGGCGAGGCACCCCGGCCCCGCCCGCGGCTCAGTCCTCGTCGTCCCGAACCTCACCCACGGGCCCGCCCGGAGGATCCTTGCGGGCACCAGACGCCGCGGGCCGCCGTGTACGCAGGCCGCCCGGCGCGTGGTGGTGCCGCCACACGGCGAGCTCGACAGACATGTCCCCGAGGAGAGTGCGGGGATCCGCAACCGCCTTTATGAGCTCGCGCAGCAGGGCGCCGTCGCGGTTCCACGGCACGGCCGCGCCGAGTTGGCAACGGCCTGGGATAGTCGACACCGCGATCAGATGGATGGCGAGGGACTTCCGGAAGCCACCGGGGCCGCAGCCTGGGTATAACAGCCGGTATACAAGTCGATCACGGGGATGGTGCCCATCGCCGGCCCGGCGCCCGATGCGCGGCGCACTGCGACGGCGAAGGCGTTCTCTCCACAGCCTGAGGACAAGCAGATGGCCGTGAACGCGGGACGTTGTTCCGAACCCGCAACCGCTGCCATCGTGCGCGGATTCCTCCGCTTCCGACCACGCGGCCTGCCCCGGCCGGCGACCAGCTTCATCGGACGCGGGCGCGAGCTGCGCGACGTCCTGCTGGCGGTCGAGAGCCGAAGGCTCGTGACCCTCACCGGCGTGGGCGGGATCGGGAAAACCCGGCTGGCTCTCCGGGCGGCGGAGGACTGGTCCCGACGGGCCGCCTGGTCGGTGGTCTTCGTCAGCCTTGTCTCACTGGAGGATCCCCGGCTGGTCGAGACGGCGGTCTGTGAGGCGGCGGGTATCGGTACGGACCTGGCCGTCTCTCCCCTGCGCGTCGCCCAGCAAGTGCTGGACGACAAACCGGTGTTGCTGGTGCTCGACAACTGCGAACATCTCGTCGACGAAGCCGCCCGCGTCGCCGGGGCGTTGCTCGCGTCTTGTCCGAACGTGAGGATCCTGGCCACCAGTCGGCAGTCCCTCGGCCTCCCAGGAGAACTCCTGTGGAGTGTGCCGTCCTTGGCGATGCGGAGTGTCGAGGACGAGCCAGGCCCCAGTGACGCCGCGATGCTGTTCGCCGCCCGCGTCCCGCCCGGGTTCGGCGACAGCCGGGTGGCACCGGAGTTCGTCGAACAGCTGGTGGCCGAACTCGAAGGCATCCCGCTGGCCATCGAGCTCGCTGCGTGCGGCCGGGGGGACGACGGCCACCACATGTACGAGCTCCTCGCCGCCTTTCGCTCCGCCGACCCTGGTCCGGCACGGGAAGGGCGGCACAGCACGATGCGGCGCTCCCTGGAGTGGAGCCGCGCGCTGCTGGACGACGTCGAACTGCTCGTCTTCCGGCGACTGTCCGTCTTCGCGGACGGATGGACCCTGGACGCCGCGCAGTTCGTGTGCGCGGACGCCGCCGTACAAGCCGCAGCAGCCACACATACCGCGGTCGATGTAGTCGACGCCCCCGACACACCCACCCCGGCCGAAGCAACAGACTCCGGATACCACCCGGCCCACCCCATAGACCGCGAAGACGTGCTGGAAGCCCTGCTGTCCCTTCGCGACAAATCCCTGGTCGAGTCGGTCTCGACCGACAGCGATCGCCGCTTCCGCATGCTCGTGCCGGTACGTCAGTTCGCCGCCGGACTGGCAGCCGAGTCCGGCGACGACACCCTGGCCTCCGACCGGCACCGTGCGTACTACGTCTCCTTCGCGCGTACCGCGGAGCGCGAACGCTGGGCCTTGGACCCCGCGTTGCGCGAACGCCTGGACACCGAGGCCCCCAATCTCCGTGCCGCACTCGACGCGGCCTGCCGCATCGGCAGCGAGGACGCCCTACGCCTCACCACCGCTCTCAGCCTCTACTGGCGGGTGGGCGGACACCAGTTGGAGGGTTCGGACGCGCTGGAACGCGCCCTGCGGGCCACCGAGGCGACCACGGACTCGACAAATCCGGTACGAGGGCGAGCGATCGCGCAGCACGCCTGGCTCTCGTTCTGGCACGGTCGTCTCCCCGAGGCCCTGGACGACATCCAGGAGTCGCTGCGCCTCGCGAGGACGCACGGGCACCCCCACGACGAGGCGTTCGCCCTGACCGCGCTGGCCACCGCCCGCCAAATGCTCGACCCCTGCGCCGCACAGACCCAGTTGCAGCAGGCCGTCGCTCTGGCTGTGCATTGCGGCGACCAAGTCGCACTCGCCGATGCCCTGTCCAGTCTCGCGATCAGTTACCACTGGCAGGACAACTACCCCCGTATGGCTGCCGCCGCCCGCATCGGCGACGCGGTCGCGTCGGCCGTAGGGCACAGGAGCGCGCTGTTCTGGAACCGTTGGGGACGTGCGCATCAGGCACGTGTGGCCGGGGATGTGGCAACCGCGGCGGCGATCGCCGAGGGGTTCGATGCCTGGACGGTCACCGGGAACCCGCTGCTGCGCAGCGCGGCCACGGAAGTCACGGTGTTGCTCGCGGTGATGACCGGGGACGCCGAAGGCGGTCTGATCCGGGCCCGTGCCGAACTCGCCGCGTCCACGGACGAATCCGTACGCTGGGGCATGAGCCCGGTACGCCACGCGCTCGGATTCGCCGAACTCGCGGCGGGGAACCTGGACGCGGCGCATGCCGTGGGAGTCCACCTGTTCGATCTGGAACGCGACGGCACCGGCTATCTCGCCTGGCACGCGCAGGAAATCCTCATGCACGCCGCCCTGGCCTCAGGACGCTCGGACGACGCGCGGCAGCACGCCGCCGCGATACGGGCAATCGCCCGGAAGTTGGGGAACCGGCGGGCCGAGATCGTGGCCCGGATCGGCGAGGCGGAAGCGGCCCAACTGTCGGACGACACCGCACACGCGGAAGCCGACGCACACGACGTCTTGCGGGTGTGCGCGGAACACGGTTGGTGGATCGACGCCTTGGCGTCCTTGGACGTGCTCGTCGGCGTCGCGGCGGCACGCGGACTTCACGAACGCGCGACGCGGCTCGCCGCAGGAGTGCGTGAAGCACGGAGGGTACGCGGTCTGGTGAGAGTCCCGCCGCTCTCGGCGTCGGCACGGGCCCTGATCGACCGCGCCGCCGCAGCGCTTCCCCGAGATCAGCGAGAGAAGGCTGTGGAGGTAGGAACCCAGATGCCGCTGAAGGAACTTGCGGACTACGTGAGCCGAGGCCGTGGCAAGAGGGGAACCGACGCAGGGCAGAGCGGGCTGACCCGCATGGAACTGCGCGTGGCGACGCTGGCGGCAAGTGGCCTGAACAACAAGGCGATCGCCGAAGAACTCTTCATCGCGCCGGGCACCGTCAAGAACCACCTGTCGCACGTCTTCGCGAAGCTCAGTGTCTCCAACCGCACCCAGCTCGCGTCGGCCTTCGACAAGGTATGACATCGGCAGGGGTGACTGAACCGCCCCAAGTACGTCGTTCGACAGCACGAATCATGGGTTCGTGTGCCCCGCCTGCCTCACATACGACGCGAGTTCCGTGCGATTCGCGACACCGAGCTTCGCGTAGCTCTTGCTGAGGTGCGCCTTGACCGTCGCCCGCGCGATGAACAGCCGTTGCGCGATCTCGGGGTTGCTCAGCCCTTGAGCCGCGAGCAGGACGACGTCCCGCTCCGCCGGTGTCAGACCGCCCCACCCGCGGTCGGGACGTCGGCGCCGTCCTTGTGTCCGGTCGGCGTAACGCACCGCCGCGGCAAGGGACATCGGTGCTTCGGCGTGACCCCACGTGTCCGCGTCGACCGCGCCGGACCGTGCGAGCGCCGCGAGGATCCGGTCCCGGCGCCGGTCCTCCGCGAAGGCCCGCCGCACACCGTGGGACTCGCGCCAGGCGTCAGCCGCGCCGAGGAGCGCGGCCGCCCTCTGGAACGCGCCGCGACCGGTTGAGGCTTCGGCCAGGACCTCCAAGGCGGCGACCACGACCACGTCCAGGCCGTCCGCCAATGCACCGATCAAGACCTCTTGAAGGTCGCCCTCGGCCTTGGTCGGATCCCCTTCGAGGGCGTCCGCCTCCGCCTCGACGATCCGGGACACCACCGCAGCATGCGGGTTCGGCAGCGTGACGGCCAATGTCGCCAACGCGGCGGCGTGCCCTCGCGCGGCGGCGATGTCGCCGCGGACGAGGGCCACCTGGGCGGAAATCTCGTGCGCATACCGGCCGATCACGACAAGACCGTTGTCCGCCATCGTGTGCAGACGTCGGGCACTGCGCTCCGCGCCCGCGAGGTCTCCGGAAGACAGTTGGGCGAAGCCCGCCGCGCGGACGACAGCCGCAACCCCCATCGGTACCAGGGTCCCGCCTCCCCCGAGCACGGCCACTTCGGCGATCGCGAGAGCGGTACGCGTGTCCCCCTGCGCCGCCGCCACCACGATCCGGATCTCGGCCGCGCAGTTCCGCGCGAACCGGTCGACCTCGTTGGTCGGCTCGACCCCGTCCGCACCGGTGAGTTCGAGCATTTCGGCGGCGAGGGACGCGGCGCGGCGCAACTCGCCTCGCACGAGCGCATGATGGGCCGCGCACCAACGGCCCAGCGCACCGACGTTGTCGAACCCGATGGCCACGCCTTCAGCCGCGGCACGGCTGCCCAGATCCGCGGCCTCGCGGTAGTCCCCCTGCCAGAGCCTGCACAACGCGAGTCCGACCAAGGCGTCGGCGAGCAGAGACGGATCACCGTGTTCCTCGACGGAGTCGATGCCGGACGCAAACAACGCACTGGCGCCTGTCGGGTCGCCGGGAGCCACGACCGTCCCGAGACGAACCGCCGCGTACGCGCGCGCCGACACGTCGTCGGTTTCGTCCGCCACGGTGACGGCCTCCTGCGCCACCCGTCGCGCGCCGGGCAAATCGCCGGTCCAGGCAAGGACGTTGGCCCGCGTGGCGAGCGTACGGGCGCGTGTGACCGTCGACTGCTCAGGGGCCGTTGCCAGCGCGAAGCGGGTCGCACCCTCGGCCTCGCAAAGTCGTCCCGCGATCCGCCAATAGCCGCTGAGGGCGGCGGTGATGCGCAGGGCCTCCGAAGCACCTCGGCGGCAGGCCTCCGCCAGTGCCCGCCGGATGTCCGGCCCCTGTTCGTCGAGGCCGGCGCGCAACTCGGGGTCCAGCTCCGCGCCTTGCCGCTCCGCGTCCTCCGCGACCCCGACGAAGTACCGCATGTGACGCTCCGCCAGTTCCTCCGGCGCCCCGCCGCGGGCCTCATCCCCGTCGGCGGCCTCCGGAAGGGCGTGCAGCGCATAGTCGCGAATGGGCAAAAGCATTCGGAACCGGCCGCCACCTGCGCCGACGCCGGTCACCAGCGACTGCGTGTGAAGCGAGGCCACGACCTCCGGAATTCGGTCGGCGGTGACGCCGACGCCGTCCGCACACACGCCGGCCGCGGCCTCCAGAGTCCACGGAGCCTCGAAGACTGCCAGTCGGCGGAACACCGCCTGCTCCTCCGCACCGAGCATCTGGTAGCTCCAGTCGAGGCAGCGCCGCATCGTCCGGTGCCGTACGTCTCCCCCACGCGACCCGCCCGACAGGCGCCCGGGGCTCAGGGACTCCGCAATCTGCGCGACGCTCAGCATGCGCGTGCGGGCGGCGGCCAGTTCGATCGCCAGCGGGATGCCGTCGAGCGCGCGAACAACGCGTCTGACATCCCCCAGGACAGTCTCGTCCGCGGTGAACTCCCGGTCGGCAAGCTCCGCTCGGTCGAGGAACAGCCGCACTGCCCCGGGAGCTTGGGGATCCGCCCCTTCCACATCCAGCGGCGGCAGGAGCCGTACGACCTCGCCGGGCACTCCCAGTGGGCTGCGCGACGTGGCCAACATCCTTACATTTGGGCAAGTTGCGAGCAGCGTGCGCGCCATGTGGGCGACGTCCGCCAGCAGGTGTTCGCAGGTCTCCAGCACGACCAGCCAGTGCCGGTCGTGGATCACCCCCACGGCGGCTGTCAGCGGCTGGGCTGTGACGTGCGATCCGTCGGCCACCGCGTCCAGCAGGGCCCGCTCCGCCATGAGGGCACTGTTGGCGGAGACCAGGTCGACGACGGCGACCGACTGTTGCGAAAACAGCTCGTGTTCGTGCGCAGTACGCAGGGCCACTCGGGACTTGCCGATCCCGCCGGGTCCGGTGATCGTGACCAGGCGCTCACCGTCAGCCAGAAGCCGTTGTACGTCGGCGAGTTCGGCCGTGCGTCCGACCAAGGTGTCCGCGGTGTCCCGCCACCATGCCTCGCGGTTCCGATCACGGGATGCCATGCGACTGCCCCCTCGCGACCTTCCTCGTGCAAGCAACGCCATTCGTCAGCCTGCCGTACCGCCAAGGCTGCCGCTCGCACAGCGCCAAGGCCCGCATCAGACCCGGTGCCACGCCCTCGCTCGGAGAAATGCACTTCGCCGGAGCCGCACGTTCGAGTGCCTGTCGCGGAATGGCCGGCAACGTGACCTGGGCCGCTGCGGGTCGGGGCCCGGATGGGAATAGGCCACCTGGCACATAGTCTGGCCCCCGCCCTCCGCGCAAAGTGGACTTCGCACCGCCAAGTCCCGCCAGCCGTCCGGCAACGCCCCGATGAGACAGACGTGTTGAGGTCTCTCTCGGATCCACACCCGCCCCGACCCCCAGGCCCGGGTGTGGCGGCGATGTCCTGCGGCCGCGACCGATTGGGAAATCGCATGCCCCGCCTCACGCTCCCCACCCGCGCCTGGTCCACCGCCCCCGGTCTGGGCGTGCTCGGTGTGACCGGAGCCGAGATCGCGACCGACTCCCGCCCGCCCAGCGCCGACCTGGCGGGTGTGGTGGAACGTTTCTGGCGCATGCGCTGGGACGTGCACGACAGTTCGAAGCCGGCGCAACTCGTCCTGCTCCCGCTCCCCGAAGCGGGCCTCGTCGCCGCGCGCGGCAAGGTCGCCCGGCACGGCGTCCTCCGACATCCGCGCACGTGGCGGCTCACGGGCCAAGGCACCGCGGTCGGCATGGTCTTCCGTCCCGGCGCCGCGGCCACCGTCCTGGGCGAGGACGTCCCGCGCCTCACCGACCGCATCTGCCCCCTGCCCGATACGGGCGCGGGCCTGGACAGCCGACGCCTGGCCGACGCCGTCATCACCGCGGGCGCGAGCGAACTCTTCCTGGCGGCACGGTGTTTCGAGCGGCATCTGCGCGACAGGATGCCGTTCCCCTACGACCCGGCCCGCGAGCTGATGGCCGACGTGATCGAAGTGTTGCGCGTCGGGGGGAGTTTCACGCGCGTGGCAGAGCTCAGCTCGCGATTCCATCTGTCTCCGCGGACGCTGCAACGGGCGTTCCAGAAGCACCTGGGAGTCACCCCCAAGTGGCTGCTGAGCCGCTACCGCCTGCACGACGCCGCGGCTCGGCTTCAGACGATGCCTCCCGAGCGGTGGTCGTATCTCGCCCTGGATCTCGGCTACTTCGACGATTCGCACTTCGCCCGCGACTTCGCCCGTGCGTTGGGTATGACGCCGATCACCTACGCCCGGGCGGTGGTCCGGGGACAGCAGGCGCCCTGCTCCGTGATCGGCCGTCCGATGCCACCAGGACGCGCGGCCTGAGAACCGTCGCGGTCAGTCCAACTCGTAGAGCAGCAGAAGCCGTTCCAGGGCCTCGTCGCAACCGGCGCGGTCGCCGGTTGCCAGCAGGTCGAGCAGGAGTCCGCGCATGGCGGCCAGGCCGACTCGGGCCTGGGTCCTTGCGAGCCGCGCCGACATGCCGGTGCGTTCCAGCAGCGCGGCGCACGGCCCGAGCCAGGACTCGACGATGCCTTCCAGAAGCGGGGCAGAGTGCGGATCGCCTTGCAGCGCGCGCCCGTACAACTCGAAGAACAGCCGCTCGTACGGTGCGATCGCCGGATCGACGAGGCGTTGCCACATGCGGCGGGTCAGTTCGACGGCCGACACGTCGTCGCCGAGCTCGCGCACGATCTCCGCGAGCCCGGCCCGCTGGCGCTCCTCCATGTCCTGCACCACGGCGACGAGCAGGCCGTCGCGGGAGCCGAAGTGGTAGATCAGCATCCGATGGCTGGTTCCAACCCCTTCGGCCAGCCGACGCAGGCTGAGGTCGCCGACGCCGTGGGCCGCGAAGTGCTCGATCGTCGCGGCCAAAAGGCGTTCCCTGGGCGGCTTCCCGGCGTTCATGTCTGTACCATATGGTACGCGTACCATTTGGTACACCGCGGGAGTCCCTCGGGGAGGCACACACCATGGCCGGCTATCGGACAGAGGCGACCGCACGCAGCTCAGCGCCGCCTGAGGCGATCTGGGCGCTCCTCGCCGACGGGCCGAACTGGCCCACCTGGACGCCCATCGGCGCGTACAAATTGGAGCGCCCCGGCCCCGCCGACCGCGACGGCCTGGGCTCGATCCGCATCTTCAGCACCAAGCGACCCACCGGCACCGTGCATCTGCGCGAGGAGATCGTGGAGTTCGAGCCGGGCAAACGGCTGCGTTACGTGGTGCATTCGGGCCTGCCGGTACGCGGCTATGAAGGCACCGTGGAGCTGTTTCCGGACAGCGACGGTACGACGATCACCTGGTCCTCGGTGTTCGAGGCGAACCCCCTCCTCGGCCGGCTGGTCAGGCGCAGCTTGCAGGGCGTCGTCGAGGCGTGCGCGAAGGGGCTGGCGGACCGAGCAGCCGCGGCGTGACCTTGCGCGGAGGCAGCCGCGGTGCCCGGACGCCCCGCCTCCGCCCGGGTCAGGAGTCCGTGCTCCAGGCGCCGGTAGCCGCGGCCCGCCGCGCGAACTCGGTGAAGTCGCGCGGCGCCCGGCCCAGGGCGCGCTGGACGCCGTCCGACAGGTGCGCGTTGCGACCGTCCAGGATCTCGGCGAACAGGAAGGTCATGAACGCGACCGTCTCCGCGTCCAGGCCGCCTTCCGTGACGGCCGCCGCCGCGTAGTCGTCCATCGGCACCGAGACGTACCCGATCTCGCGACCCGCAGCCGTGGCGATCGCGGCCACCGCCTCGCCGAAGCTCATCAGCCGCGGTCCGGTCACGTCGTAGACCTCGCCGGCGTGCCCGTCCTCGGTGAGCGCGGCGACGGCGACGTCCGCGATGTCCTCGGCATCGATGAACGGCTCCTTCGCGTCGCCGAGCGGCAGCGCGAGTTCGCCCGCGAGAAGCGGCTCGACCAGGAAGGCTTCGCTGAAGTTCTGCGCGAACCACGAGGACCGGACGACGGTCCATTCCGCGCCCGCCTGTTCGGCCACGGTACGCATTCGCTCCTCGGCGTTCAGCGCCTCCGGCGCGCCGCGTCCGGACAGCAGGACCAGGCGGCGCACCCCGGAGGCCACCGCGGTCTCGGCGAACGCGCCCACGGCGTCGGCGGCTCCGGGAACCCCGATGTCGGGGACGAACGCGATGTAGGCGGCCGATACGTCGGCGACCGCCGCCTTCCACGTCGACTGCTCGTTCCAGTCGAACGGAATCGCGGCGGCACGCGAGCCGACGCGAACGCCGACACCGCGGTCGGCAAGACGCTCCGCGACTCGGCGCCCGGTCTTGCCGGTGCCGCCGAGAACCAGGGTGGTGTTCGCCATTTCGGGCTCCTCAGCCGGTGTCCAGTGTGCTCGGGCAACAGTCGGATCCATCAGTCGGCGGCGCCCGCGTGCGTCCATCTTGGGGCGGTCGCCACCCGGGGTTCTCGGAAAAAGCCGACATCCCGTCCCAGGGGACGGACGGGAACAACGGAGGCCCGGAAGGACGCCCAAGTGCGCGTAGAGGCGCCG
>NZ_JBPKBH010000003.1:189410-238244 GCF_051388915.1 Yinghuangia sp. YIM S09857
CTCTACCGGTCGCAGCCGAAAGCCGATGACGTCACGCGGCGCGCTCCGGCGTCAGGACCTTGCGGGTGACGCGTTCCGCCATGGCTGCCACGAGAGTTCGCGGGCGACGGGGGGTCAGGTGTGCTCCCAGGGCGTTGCCGAAACCGGGGACGACATAGCCGCGGTCGCGTTCGAGGGCGCGCAGCGTCGCGCGTACGACCGGCTCAGGGGTGGTGAAGGAGCCGGTGACGGCCGCCTTGCGCGTGCCGATGGTGTCGAAGAACGCGGTCTCGACCGGCCCCGGGCACACGGTGAGCACCCGGATGCCGCGACCACGGCACTCCTGGCGCAGCGCAAGCCCGAAGTTGAGGACGAACGCCTTGGCCGCGCCGTAGACCGCGAAATACGGGGAGGGCTGGAACCCGGCGTTGGACGCGACGTTGACCACTGAGCCGCGCCCCCGTTCCAGCATGCCGGGCAGCAGTTCGTGGGTGAGGTCGACGAGCGCGACGACGTTGACCATCAGCAGCTCGTGGTCGCGCTTCCCCGGTATCTCCTCGAAGCGCCCGCAGGTCCCGAATCCCGCGTTGTTGACCAGGACGTCGACGCTCAGCCCGCGGTCCGCCAGCTCCTCGGCGATGCGGCGCCCCGCATCCGGCTCGGCGAGGTCGTGGACCAGCACATGCGCCCGGACGCCGTGCTCGGCGGTCAGGTGCTCGGCGAGCGCGGCGAGCCGGTCGGCGGAGCGCGCGACCAGGACCACGTCGTGCCCTTGGGCGGCGAGTTGGGCGGCGAACTCCGCGCCGAGTCCGGACGACGCTCCGGTGATGAGGGCGGTGCTGGGCATGGGGGCCTCCTCTGTCGGTCATGCGGATGCTGCCGGTGCTTCCCGTGGTGCGGGTTACCGATCAACTGAGATGAGAAGGTAGCAGTAATTTCACGAACCGCAACAGATATGTCGCAGTTATTATGACGACAGCATCGCAGGTGTACGCTTATCCCGAACAGACGGTCGGCCTGGGAGGCGTAGTGAGTGAGACCGCGGCACGGTCGTTGCGGGCGGACGCGGAGCGCAGCGTCCGCACGATCCTGGAGGCCGCCGAACGCGTCCTCGCCGTCGACCCCGGCGCGTCCATGGAGCAGATCGCCGCCGCCGCCGGGGTCGCCCGCACCACGATCCACCGGCGGTTCGCCAATCGGCAGGCACTCATCGAAGCGCTGGCACTCTCGGCGGCCCGCCAACTCGCCGACGCGGTGGACGACGGCAGGCCGGACACCGCGCCCCCGCTGGTCGCGATGCACCGCATCACCGCGAACGTCCTTCAGGTCAAAGGTGCTTGGACGTTCGCGCTGGAACTGCCGGGCGACGCCGGGAGCGACGCCGCCCGGCTCCACGAGGACATCGCCCGGCGCTGCATCGTCCTGCTGAAGCGGGCCCAGGACGACAAGCTCATCGACGAGGGCGCCGACCTCGAATGGGTGCGCCGCGTCTACTACGCGCTGCTCGGCGAATCCCTGCGCAGCAACCCGGACAACGACGACCCGGACACCCTCGCCGCGCGCATCATCGACACTCTGCTGCACGGCGCGGGCCCCCGGCGCTGACCCCGGGAGGATCGGTCAGCCCGCCGACACCGTGCGGCGTCCGGTGGCGGCGCGCAGGAGTACGGACGCGGCGACCAGCACGATGCCGAACCACACGACGCTGGTGACACCCACATGGTCGGCGAACAGGCCGCCGGCGAGCGCGCCCAAGGCGATGCAGGTGTTGTACGCCATGGTGTTGAGGGACATCGCGGCCTCGAACGTCTGCGGCGCGGCCGCGAGCGTCATGTTGATCTGGCTGAGCTGGACGACGCCAAAGGCGATGCCCCACAAGGCCATCGCCACGATGACGCCGACGTCGCTCGTGCCCAGTGCCAACAGCATCACCAGTGCCGCCACCAGGAGCAGACCGCCGAGGACGAAGCTGCCGCGCAGACTCCGGCCGACAGTTTGGCCGCCGACGAAGTTACCGATCGCGCCGCCGACCCCGAAGACGATGAGTGCCACGGTGACGAAGCCGACGCCTGCGTCCGCGGTGTCCTCCAGGTAGGGGCGTACGAAGGTGTACGCACCGAAGTGGCCGAGGACGAAGAACACCACCATCACCAGGACCACGCGCAACGGCACGTTGGTGGCGGGCAGTCCGAAGACCTCGCGCACGGAGACCGCGTTCGAGGACGGCAGCGACGGGATCGTGAGGGCGACGGCGAGGAGCGCGAGGGCACTGAGCCCGGCCCAGATCAGGAAGGTCGTACGCCAGTCCGTGGCCCCTTCGAGCAGCGTGCCCAGCGGGATGCCGACGACGGTGGCGATCGAGATGCCGGACATCACCACGGCCGCGGCCCGGTTGGCGTGCCGCTCCGGGACGATGCGTATTGCCATGCTGACGCCGATCGCCCAGAAGACGCCGCTCACGAAGCCCATCAGCAGCCGAGTGCCGAGGATCAGCGGGTAGTTCGGGGCTATCGAGGTCACCAGGTTGCCCACCGCCAGGACGGCCAGCAGGGTGGTCAGCAGTCGCCGCCGGTTGACGCGGCGGGTCCAGGCGACGATGAACGGCACCCCGAGCCCGGCCGCGACGCCCTGCGCGGTGACCATGAGCCCTGCCGTGCCCACCGAGACGCCGAGGCTGTCGCTGAGCGGGGTGAGCAGGCCGATCGGCATCAGCTCGGTGGTGAGGAAGACGAACAGGCTGGCGGTGATCGCGGCCACGCCCAACCATCCTCTGGTGGGCGTCAGTTGCGATTCGGGTTCGACGGGTGCGTGGGTCTCTTCCTGAACAGTCATGTCAGTTCTCCGGGTTCGACCGGTCGGGGACGTATGGGGAGCCAGGGGTCGGCAAGTCGTACGTGGTGTGCGGGAGATGCGGCGCCGCGGTGCGAGGCGGAGACGCACCGGCGTCTGTCACCGGCTTCTTGGGCGGAAGCGGCCGGCCCAGAAGGACCGCGCCGAAGATCACTGCCATGCCGACGAGTTGGAGGACCGACAGCGTCTGGTCCTTCACGAGGTAGCCCAGCAGCGTCGCGACGACCGGGCTGCCCAGCGCAAGGAAGGACACCCCCACGGCCGGCAGGCGCTCGATGCCGCGGAACCAGACGACGTAACTCAGGACCGCGCCGAAGACGACCAGGTACGCGAACCCGGCCGCGTCGGCTCCGCCGATCCCGTCGGGAAGGTCCTCAAGCGTCAGCCAGAACGGCAGCAAAACCAGTCCGCCGGCGCTGAGTTGCCACCCGGTGAAGGTGAGCACGCCGACGCCGTCGGGACGTCCCCACCGCTTGGTGAGGGTGATGCCGGAGGCCATGCACACGGCCCCGCCCGCCGCGGCCAGGACGCCGACGGGATCGGCGGACACCGTGCCCTTGACCACGAGCAGGACCACGCCCCCGGTGCCCATCGCGCAGGCCAACACGTGGACGGCTCTGACCCGTTCGCCGAGGAAGAGCGCGGCGAGCACCAGGACGAACATGGGCTGCGCCGACATGATCACCGCGGCTATGCCGCCCGGGAGCCGGTACGCGGCGACGAACAGCAGGAAGTTGAAGGCGCCGATGTTCAGGACGCCCAGCACCAGCGCGCGCCACCACCAGACCCCGGCCGGCAGCCGCCGACCGAGCACCAGCAGGAACAGGCCGCCGGGCAGCGCCCGAACGGTCGTCGCCAGCAGCGGCCGATCCGGCGGCAGCAGTTCGGTCGCGACCAGGTACGTGCTGCCCCAGACCGCCGGAGCCAGGCCGGTCAGGGCGGCCGTCAGGACGTTCCCGCCGCCCTGCACCGCGGTCGCGTCGGCGGCGGTCGTCGAGGTACGCGGAGGCATCGTGGTCATGTCGGTCACTCGTCCTCTCCTGTCCTGGCCTGTCGGGCCCGTCCTGTCGGGCCGTCTCCTGTCGGGCCCGTCCTGTCGGGCCGTCTCCTGTCGGGCCCGTCCTGTCGGGCCGTCTCCTGTCGGACCCGTCCTGTCGGGCACACGGGCTGGGGGGTGATGGGTGTGTGGAGGGGCGCACGCCGGCATGCCACGGCGCGGCACGCCCAGGCGACGTGGTCGGGGTCGAAGGAAGGCGACGACAGCGCGGCTGCATCCGACAAGGCCCCGATCGTGGGCCCTGCCAGGAGAGTTCGTCCCGGACACCGTTCCGGACGACGTTCCCGCCGCTTGTGCTCACGACCAGTCTCGGTCCGTGGCCATCAATGAGTCCAACACATGCTTGTCATCTGATTGATCGCGTATCACGATTGATCGATGGAGCTCCAGCAGATGCGGTACGTGATCGCCGTGGCCGAGACGAACAGCTTCACCCGGGCCGCCCAGCGATGCCTGGTCGTGCAGTCCGCACTGAGCCACCAAATCGCCCGGTTGGAGAAGGAATTGGGAGCGAAGCTGTTCGAACGCACCAGTCGCCGCGTCCGGTTGACCGCGGCAGGCGCGGCGTTCCTCCCCGCGGCCCGCCAGTGCCTCCACGCGGCGGAGCGCGCGGCCGCCGAGGTCGCCGCGGCCGTCGGCGAGGTACGCGGGCGCCTCGCGGTCGGGCTGATCCCCACCGTCGCCGCCGTCGATGTGCCCGCGCTCCTCAAGGAGTTCCACGAGCGCCACCCGCACGCCCGGATCAGCCTGACCGTGGGCGCGAGCGACGAACTCGTCGAGCAGGTCAGGGCCGGCGAGACCGAGGTGGCCTTCCTCGGCATCCCCGTGACGGCCCGTCCTCGCGGCGTGACGGCGCACGAACTGAGCCGGGAACGACTGGTCGCCGTCGTGTCCCCGAACCACCCCCTGGCCCGGGAGAGTTCCGTCGACCTGCGCCGGTTGTCCACGGAGGTCTTCGTGGACCTCCCCGCAAAGACCGCCGGGCGCGCCCAGTCGGACCTGGCCTTCGCCGCCGCGGGGCTCACGCGCGAGGTGGCCTTCGAGGTGACGAACGCGGACTACCTCGTCCGCCTGGTCGTCGCCGGCATGGGCGTGGCGCTGCTTCCGCCCGCGTACGTCGCAGGCCTCACCGGCATGACCGCAATCGAGGTGACGGACGCCCCGGCGCGAGCCGAGTACCTGATCTGGAGCCGCGAGAGCCGCTCCCCGGCCGCCACCGCGTTCCTGAAACTACTGGGCATCGGCGAAGAGTGACGCCGGCGTCCCACCCGACTGCGGGCGCGGCGCGTCGGAGGGGGCCTGCCCGGGGTGCGGAGATCAGTTCCCGTCGAAAGACGCCGTGAGGGCCGCGGTCAGCATGTCCGTCACGAGGTCCACGAACCGCTCGTGGCCCGGCTCGATCTCACGACCGTCGTCCGGTTCGTCTTCGTCGATGCGGCGGGCCCGGTCGGCGAGGGCGGCGGTCTGCATCTGGACGACGAGGGCAAGGCGCTCGTCCGCGTCCCGTACCCCCGCGCCTTCGAGGTGGTTGCGGAGAAGGGTGAGCGCGCGGACCTGTGCGGGCGGGGCGTCCGGGTGACCGGAGCGGATCTGGGCGAGGTGGGCGACCTGCGGCAGCAGGCGCAGGTAGTCGCGCCCGGACGCGGTACGCAACTCCTCGGCTGCCGGACGCAGCAGCAGGCCGACCAGGGTGCGGAGGTCGGCGTCCGCCGGAGCTGGCCCGAGGGCGTCCAGGGCCTGCGCGCGGCGGCCGTCGACGTCCGTCCGATGGGAGCGCAGGACGGCGGCGGCGAGCCCGGGCACCGAGCCGAAGTGGTATTGCACGGCCGACTTGTTGCGCTGGTCTGCCTCCTGCTGGATGCGCGACACCGGGACGCCGAGGCCGTGCCGGGAGATGAGCCGGGCGCCCGCGCGAAGCAGGGCCTCGCGGGTGACCGCCGTGTCGGCGCGCGGACCGGAGGCCTGCTCGGGGCGTGGGGTGCGGGGCATGGAGACAGTTAATCCGACCGAAGCCGCCGCCAAACGTGCCGGGGCGGGGACGCGGTGTCGGATGGCGTGGTCAGGCCGCGGCGGGCGGATAGATGGCGACGCGGTGCAGCACGCGCTTGGCGTCGCCGTAGTCGTTGATCGCGTAGTGCTGGGTGCAGCGGTTGTCCCACAGGGCCGCGTCACCGGCCTGCCAGTTCCAGCGGACGGTGTTCTCCGGGCGTTCGGCGTGCTCGCACAGCATGCGAAGGATGGCGTTGCTCTCGATGGACGACAGCCCCTGGAACCCGGCCGTCCAGCCGCGGTTGACGAACAGCGTGCGGCGTCCGGTGACCGGGTGGGTGATGACCGCCGGGTGGACGGTGGTCCCCGTATAGGGCGCGCGGCCGTGCGTGGCCTGCAACGTGTCGACCAGGGCGCGCACCGGTTCGGCGAGGGTCTCGTACGCGCGGTACTGATTGAGCCACATCGTGTCGCCGCCGCGTTCGGGACAGACCCGCATCGACAGCAGCGCACCGATCGAGGGGGTCTCGGCGAAGGTCAGATCGGTGTGCCAGACGTTCGCACCGCGGTCGACATCGGAGTCCAACTCCAGGATCTCGCCACCCGCGCCCATGGTGGTCATGTCGCGTGCGTCGTTGGCCTTGCCCGGCGTGGTGGCCGCCAAGTCGCCGAACAGCGAGCCGAGTTCGACAAGGCGTTCGTCGTCGAGCCCGGCCTGCGGAAAGAAGAGCACGAGGTGCTCCATCCACGCCTCGTGCAGTTGCTCGGCGAGGACGCCGTCGAACTTCTCGGGCAGGCCGGTGACGACCGCGCCGAGGGCCTGGGGCAGGGGACGGATGCTGAGGGTCACGGAAGCCTGCTCTCGTAAGGAATTTCCTTAGGTTGATGGTTGTCGAATCCCCTGACCGAGTCAAGAGCCCCGAGCCGCGGGCGGGACCACCGGCGGGCGTCCTTCCAGGCAGGCGCGACCCCGACCACCGCGGGCGCCGATTCGCCAGGTCGGGTGGTCTTGGGCGCACGGCGATGCGCCGACCGACCGGTCGGTGGCAGGCTTCCGGCTGAACCCTCGCGGACCGGATCGCACACCGACCCGGTCTTGTCGGCCTGCCCGGTCACCGCGCCCGGCGCCTCGTCTCTCGGAAGGTCGGTGGACTTGTCCTCGCCCTCGCGCTCTGCGCAGTCCGACGCGACCGCGTTCCGGAAGCCGTCCGAGGTCGTGTCCGAGGACGCCCAACTGCGGAACGCGGTGCCCCTGGAGTCGGCCACCGCCGCCTTCCGGGATTCGGCGGGCAGCCTGGCGGCGAGCGTCCAACTCCTGATGCAGGCCTACGCCGAACGCCCTGCCCTCGGTCGTCGCGCGACGCGCGCGGTCGCCGATCCGGCGTCGGGGCGTACGACGCTGGAGTTGCTGCCGCGCTTCGAGACGATCACGTACGCCGAAATGTGGGAGCAGGCGGGGGCGGTCTCCGCCGAATGGGCGCGGGACCCCGGACACCCGGTCGGCGACGGGGACTTCGTCGCGATGTACGGCTTCACCAGCGCCGACTACACGGTGCTCGACCTGGCATGCCTGCGGTCGGGGGCGGTGTCCGTACCGCTGCCGTCGGGCGCGCCCGCCGCGCGGCTGCTGCCCGTCGTCGACGACACCGCGCCGCGCATCCTCGCAGCCTCCGCCGAAGTCATCGACCAGGCAGTCGAATTGGTGCTGTCGAGTGCGTCGAATCCAAGGCTCGTGGTGTTCGACCTCCGTCCGGAAGCCGACGGCGAACGCGAGCGATTCGAGGCCGCCCGGGCACGCCTCGCCGCCGCCGGACTCACCGCGATCGACACCCTCACCGCGGTCATCGCGAGAGGCCGTACGCTCCCGCCCGTCCCGCCGCACCAGCGCACCGACGCGGAAGGCCACGAGAGCACGCCGAGGCTGCTGGTCCACACGTCCGGCAGCACCGGCACGCCGAAGGGTGCGATCTACACGGAGAAGATGCTCAAACGGCTGTGGACCGGGAGCGTCGAGGCGGACGGCGGACTGCCGTGGATCACCGTCCAGTACATGCCGCAGAGCCATGTGGCGGGACGTACCGCGCTCTACCACACGCTCGGTCGCGGCGGCACCGCGTACTTCACCGCGAAGAGCGACGTGTCGACGCTCTTCGCGGACACCGAACTCGTCCGCCCGACCATGCTGATGCTGGTGCCGCGCGTCTGCGACATGCTCTTCCACGAGTATCAGAACGAACTAGACACACGGGCAGGAGAGTTCGAGTCGGTTCAGGGGCTGCGCGACGTGGTCACCGCAGACCTGCGTGAACGGCGTCTCGGCGGCCGGGTGCTCGGGGCGCTGTGCGGGAGCGCGCCCTTGTCACCGGAGTTGAAGCGGTTCGTGGAGTCCTGCCTGCGCCTGCCCCTGCACGACAGCTACGGGTCGACCGAGGCCGGAAACGTCATGGTCGACTCGCGCGTGCAGATGCCTCCGGTGACCGAGTACAAGCTCGCCGATGTTCCGGAGTTGGGCTACTTCAGCACTGATCTCCCGTATCCGCGCGGCGAGTTGCTGATCAAGTCGGAGTTCGTCACGCCCGGCTACCACAACCGACCCGAGGCGACCGCCCAACTCCTCGACGAGAACGGCTTCTACCGGACCGGCGACATCATGGCCCGGACCGGCCCCGACCAACTCGCTTACGTGGACCGCCGTAACAACGTCCTGAAGCTCGCCCAGGGGGAGTTCGTCGCGCTCTCGCGGCTGGAGAGCGTCTTCTCGACCAGTCCGCTCGTCCGGCAGATCTACGTCTACGGCAGCAGCGAACGCGCCTTTCTCCTGGCCGTCGTCGTGCCCTCGGCGCACGCGGCGGAACGGTTCCCGAGCAGCGTGCTGAAGCGGGCACTCGGCGAGGCGCTGCACGAGGCCGCCCGGCACGCGGGGCTTGAACCGTACGAGATCCCCCGGGACTTCCTGATCGAGGACGAGCCGTTCACGACGGAGAACGGACTGCTGTCCGAGCTGCGCAAGAACCTGCACCCCCGGTTGAAGGAGCGCTACGGAGAGCACCTCGAACGCCTCTACGACCAGATGGCGGACGGTCGGCAGGACGAGCTTCGAGCGCTGCGAGAGGCGGGGGCACGGCAGCCTCTGCTCACGGCCGTCAGCCGCGCCGCGGCCGCCGTGCTGGGCCGCCCGGCCGCCGACCTGTCGCCCGCGACCCGCTTCACGGATCTGGGCGCCGACTCGCTGGCCGCACTGTCGCTTTCGAACCTGCTCCGGGACGTCTTCGGGGTCGAGGTCCCGGTCGACGTACTCACCAGCCCCGGGAACTCGCTCCGTGCGGTCGCCGAACACATCGAGAAGGCACGTGACTTCGGCGAGGCCCGGCTCTCGGCGGCCACCGTGCACGGCCCCCGCGCCCGCGTCGCGCGAGCCGTCGAACTCACCCTCGACCGGTTCATCGACGCGGACACCCTCAAGGCGGCCGGTCCCCCGACAACACCGACGACACCGACCACCCCGCCACCGACGCCCGGAACGATCCTGCTCACCGGCGCCAACGGCTACCTGGGCCGCTTCCTGTGCCTCGACTGGCTGGAGCGCCTGGACGCCGGCGCCGCCGGGGGCCGCCTCGTCTGCATCGTCCGAGGCCGGGACGACGCCGACGCCCGGCTCCGCCTGGACGCCGCCTTCGGCCACTGCGACGCGGAACTTACCAACAGCTACCGGGACTTGGCCTCCCGGCACCTCACCGTCGTGGCCGGCGACATCAGCCGGACGCGGCTCGGACTCGACGAGGGCAGCTGGCGACGACTGGCCGAAGACGCCGACCTGGTCGTCCACCCGGCCGCCCAGGTCAACCACGTCCTGCCGTACGGCCAGCTCTTCGGCCCCAACGTGGTCGGCACTGCCGAGGTGGTCAGGCTGGCGCTCACCGCAAAGCCCAAGCCCGTCACCTACCTCTCCAGCATCGGCGTCGCCACGGGCCTCGACCCGTCGCGCCTCGACGAGCACGCCGACATCCGCGAGGTGAGCCCCGAACGTGAGCTGTCGGACGCCTACGCCAACGGCTACGCGGCCACCAAGTGGGCCGGGGAGGTCATCCTGCGCGAGGCCCACGACCTGTGCGGACTTCCCGTGACCGTCCTGCGCTCGGACATGATCCTGGCGCACCCCTGCCACGCCGGTCAGCTCAACGTCACCGACCAGTTCACCCGGCTGATGCTGAGCCTGGTCGCCACCGGCATCGCACCAACGTCCTTCTACCGAACGGATGTTGACGGTACGCGCCGACGTGCCCACTACGACGGCCTACCAGTCGACTTCGTCGCCCGGGCGGTCAACGGCCTCGGGGCCCGCGCCGGCGGCGGCTTCCGGACGTACAACGCGGTCAACCCGCACGACGACGGCGTCTCGCTGGACACCTTCGTCGACTGGCTCGCCGCCGCCGGGCACCGCATCGAACGCGTCGCCCCTTACGGCGCGTGGCTCACCCGCTTCGAGACCGCGCTGCGGAAACTGCCCGAACCACTGCGCGGGCACTCGGTGTTGCCCCTGCTGGACGCTTTCCGACAGCCGGGCGAGCCCGTGGACGGCTCGCGGATTCCGGCCCGGGAGTTCGCACAGGCCATCCGCGTCGCCGGAGACACCGGTGAGATCCCCCACCTGACCGCAGACCTCATCGCCAAGTACACCGCCGACCTGACCCGCCTCGGCCTCCTCTGACGCCCGCGATCGCCGAGCACACCGAGCACGAGAAGCACGCACGACAAGCACGACAAGCACCAGTGAGCACGACCACGCCCGCGAAGCCGTCCCGAAATCCGGATCACCTAAGCGGACCATCCCAATATCCGCTCCCCCGATAACCTCCCGATCGCCACCCCGCCATCCGGGCGACTTTGCGCGCGAGGCGCCCTGAACATGAGGTATGCCCGCGATTGCACCTTGCACAGCTTGACCGTTTTGCGACTGAATGGCCGTTCCGCCGTTCCGCCGTTCCGAAGTCTCGCGCAAACGAACAGGGGTGCGTCCCGCTCATGTCCGCCGTCGAATTCTCCTCCTCCCGGTTCCTTCGCGACCTCGAATACACCGCGGGCCTGCTGGGCGCCCCGTACTCGCAACCCATGGCACACCGCGTCCTGCATGCGTTCGAGGAGAGCTTCCACCGGGGCGCGGTCCTCTGGCGCACCACGGACAAGCCCGGCGGCGCGCTGAACTACCGCTTCTACGAACGCGTTCCCGTCGACACCATGCGCATCGCCGAACGGGCCGGGTTCCTCGCCCTCCCCAGCCCGGCCGCCCGCCTGATCTCCGCGTGGAGCGCGCTGTACGACGGCTCCCGCGAACTCTGCGACTTCGACTCGGCGACGGGCCTGGTGAAGACGTGGGTGTACCTGGAGGGCAAGCGGCCGCTGGCGGAGGTCCTGTCCCCGCCCGAGGTCCCGGACGCGATCCGCCGCCGCGAGGCCGACTTCCACGAACTGGGCCTGGATCTCGTGCGCAACGTGGCGGTCGACTACCAGCACGGCACCGCGAACCTGTACTTCCACACCCACGAGGGCATCAGCCCGAAAGCGGCCGAGGGGCTGCTGACCCTGTCCGAGAGCGCCGTGCCGGACGAGGCGACGTACCAGGACATGGCCGCCTTCATGCCCCCCGACGGCTTCACGTTCTCGGTCACGCTGCGCATCGACACCGGCAATATCGAACGCGTCGGCTTCTACGCCCTCCGCCTCCCCGCCGGACAGTTCCCCCGTATCGGCGACCGCTTGGCCGCCTTCTTCGACCAAGCCCCCTCCCATGACGAGGAGGAGATGAACGCCGTCGCCTGGTCGTTCGGCTCCGGCACCGGCCACTACCTGAGGGCGGAGCGCAGCTACTGCGGCCGCCTAGTCGCCCTGATGCGCGACTGCGCCAGCCCCATGACGGCACCGCAAAACATGTGATCAGCGATTTCAAGCGGGCTGCACGACGAAAACGGCCAATCATGTGAAGGAAAACGGCCTGCGAGTGCCGTCCGGCGGCGTGTCCCCCCGGACCGTGCGGCACCGCATTCGTCGTCGTCACGATTGGAGATGCCGCAGATCCGCCGTCGAGCCCCCGCCGCTACTGACGCGGGTATGCGCGTCCGGAGCGGGGCCGCCGAGTCCGCGGGCTGAGGGGGAACACCGCCGCGCCGAGGCTGACCGGATCGGCGCTGAGCAGGAGTTCATGGGTGACCGCTCCGGCGACGTCGGCGGCGAAGGCGGCTACGGCGGCGAACCAGCGCAGTTGCGGGCCCGGAGGGCACGGCGTTGCGGCTGCGGTGTCCCGTGGTCGGGCCGCGAGGCGGCGGAGACGCGTGAGGGCGGGTGCGGTGTGCACTGGTGCGCGAGGTGGTGCCCGGACCGTACGCGTGCATGCGGACGACCGCCACGGTGGCTGTTGGTGACGAAGGCGTTCGGCCGGCACGGATGCTGAATTCGATCCCCGCGGATCAGCAGAAGGCGCTCGGACCCGACGCGAGCACGGCTACCCCACCGACAGCGCGTACATTGCGTGGCTGCAACTACTCGAACAACGGCTCGCACATCGTGCACCGGGACTTCGGAGCGGCCGGTCGACCGACCGTCCCGAACCGGAGGGCCCGGGGCCGAACCGAGCGAGCCCCCGGCACCCGGCTCGACGTCCGAACCGGCGCCGCCCGATCCCGCGCCTCGAAAGGTGACCACATGAACGACGACCGCGAGTTCGGGTGGGGCATAGCCGCCACCGGGTCGATGGCCCGCACCCTTGCCGACGTCATCGTGGCGGAGCCCGGGATGCGCGTCGCGGCGGTCGGGTCACGCGATCCGGAACGCGCCCGCGCGTTCGCCGCGGAAACGGAGTCGGGCGCGGGGACCGGCGCCGTGCAGGCGTACGGCTCCTACGCCGAACTCGTCGACGACCCCGCCGTGGACGCCGTGTACATCGCGACGCCCCACGCGCAGCACCGCCACGTGGCGGAACTCGCGTTCGCGGCCGGCAAGGCCGTGCTGTGCGAGAAGCCGCTCGCGGCGACCTGCGCGGACGCCGAGGCCATCGTCGAACAAGCTCGCGCGGCCGGGTTGTTCCTCATGGAGGCCATGTGGATGCGCTTCAACCCGGTGATCCGGCGCGCCCGGGAGATCGTCGCTTCCGGCACCATCGGCGACGTCCGCTCGATCACCGCCTCCTTCGGCTTCCCGGCGCCCTTCGACCCCGCGCACCGGCTGTGGGATCCGGCGCAGGGCGGCGGCGCGCTGCTCGACCTCGGCATCTACCCGGTGGCGCTGGCGCACCTGTTCCTCGGCACGCCCGAGCGGGTGGAGGTCACCGGCTCCCTGGCGTCCTCGGGCGTCGACGCGGAGGCCGAGCTGTCGATGTCGTGGCCGGGCGGGGTACGGGCGACGCTGGAGACCTCGCTGCTCAACCTCCAGCCGATGGCCGGGCAGATCACCGGGACGCTCGGCCGCGTCGACTTCGACCCGCCGTTCCATGCCACGAGTCGGCTGTCGGTGCACGTCGGCACGGGCACCGACACGAACACCGAGGCCGAAGCCGACACGCAGACCGAGGAGTTCACCGCCGAAGGCCCCCGGGAAGCCCTCGCCGCCGAGCTGCGCGAAGTACGGGACCTCGTCCGCGCGGGGCGTACCGAATCCCCCGTCGTGCCGCTCGACGACACGCTCGCGGTGCTGCGCCTGCTGGAGGACGCCCGGAAGTCCCTGGGCGCGGTGGACTTCACCTGAACTCCGGTCGGGCGACCCGCACGACGGCAACGGGCCGCCCGGCCGGAGTCCCCTGCTACGGGGTGACGATGGCGAAGTCCTGGTCCCCCGGGTCGAGCACGGACCCGAGGACTTCGAGGACGGAGGCGTCCCCCTCGACCTGGATGCCCACGCCCGCGAGCCCGTCCGGTGTGAGCTTCCCGAGCGCGAGCGCGGGCAGCGACTTCACGGTGGCCGTCAGCCTGACGTCGGCCTCGCCCTTCTGCGGCGCCGCACTGTAGGTGAGCGCGCCGTTGGAGAGCCGCAGCCGGTAGCGGTCGCCGGTGTCGGAGAGCACGACGTCGATGCTGAGCGATTCGTTCCACGCCTTCGGCCCGTCGATCTGCACGGCGATCGCGTCGAAGAGCATCGTCGGGCTGAGGTGGCCGACGATGTCCGCCGACGCCGTCACAGTCGGCGTGCCGAAAGGCCCGTCTCGCAGTTCGGTGGCGCCGGACAGGTAGAAGTTGCGCCAGGTGCCGTTCTCCGCGCCGTAGCCGAGCTGTTCGTACGTGTCCGCCAGCAGCGCGCGGGCCTCCGCGTGGTCGGGCTGCGCGAACACGACGTGCCCCAGCACCTCGGCTACCCAGCGGAAGTCACCCGCCTCGAACGAGCCGCGTGCCTTCGCCACGACCGTGTCCGCCCCGCCCATGAACTCGACGTAGCGCCTGCCGGATTCGACCGGCGTGTGCTGCCACAGGTTCGCCGGATTGCCGTCGAACCAGCCCATGTAGCGCTGGTAGATCGCCTTCAGGTTGTGGCTGACCGAGCCGTAGTAGCCGTGCGTGCTCCAGGCGTTCTCCAGCGCGGGCGGAAGTTGCAGGTCCTCGGCGATCTCGCGGCCCGTCCAGCCCTTGTTGATCAGGCGCAGGGTCTGGTCGTGCAGGTATGCGTACAGGTCGCGCTGGATGCCGAGGAAGTGCACGACGCGTTCGCGGCCCCAGGTGGGCCAGTGGTGCGAGGCGAACGCGACGTCGGTCTTGTCGCCGAACAGGTCGATCGCCTCGGTGAGGTACTTGGCCCAGCCGTGCGGGTCGCGGACCACCGCGCCGCGCAGCGTGAGCAGGTTGTGCAGCGTGTGCGTGGCGTCCTCGGCGGTGCACAGGGCGCGGAAGTCCGGGAAATGGATGAGCATTTCCGCGGGCGCCTCGGTGTCCGGGGCCATCTGGAAGACCATGCGGACGCCGTCGACCACCTCCTCCTGGCCGGTCGTGGTGACGTCCAGCGTGGGGGTGATGAGGGTGATGGTGCCGGTGGAGGTGGTCTGGCCCAGGCCGGCGCCGACCTGGCCCTCCGGCCCGCGTGCGAGGGCCGCGCCGTACATGTACGCGGCGCGCCGGCCCATCGCGGTCCCCGCGTACACGTTCTCGGACACCGCGTGTTCGAGGAAGCCGACAGGCGCGAGCACCGGCACGCGCCCGGCCTCGACGTCCTCCAGCGTGGTGACGCCCTTGACGCCGCCGAAGTGGTCGACGTGCGAGTGGGTGTAGACGACGCCGGTGACCGGCCGCTCGCCGCGGTGCTGCCGGTAGAGGGCGATGGCGGCCTCGGCGGTCTCCTGGCACAGCAGCGGGTCGATGACGACCACGCCGGTGTCGCCCTCGACGAACGTGACGTTCGACAGGTCGAAGCCGCGCACCTGGTAGATGCCCTCGACCACCTCGAACAGGCCCTGTTCCGCGACCAGTTGGGACTGGCGCCACAGGCTCGGATTGACGGTGGCCGGGGCGTCCCCCGCGAGGAACGCGTACGTGTCGTTGTCCCACACGACGGTACCGTCCTGGCCGGTGACGGCACTCGGCTCGCGGCGGGCGATCAGGCCGCGCCTGGCGTCCTCGAAGTCCTGCGTGTCGGAGAACGGCAGGCGGTCGCGTACGCCCGCCTGTTGCCGGGCGACGGACGGCTGCGCTTGCTTGGGCGTCGAAGTCATGATGAGAGATTCGCACCTTTTGTCGTATTTTTCCTGACGGCCATCCCGGTTACACCTCGTCCGGCCGTCGGCGCACGATCAGCAGCGCCGCAGTTCCGCCGACCAGGGCGAGCCCGCCGACCACGGAGAGGAGCAGGTACCAGCCGCCCGCGCCGGTGATCGGGAGGCCGCCACCCGGCTCGGTGCCGTCCGGCTTCACGTCCGGCTTCACGTCCGGCCGCGGACTCGGCGGGACCACAAAGGTGTTGGTCACGTCGACCGACGCCTTGCCGCGCACGGTGACCGCGCCGTCCGTGTTCCCGGTCGACGCGCGGTAGGTGACGGTGTCACCGTCGGGGACGTCCTGCTCGGTCACCGTGCACACCGCGCCCTCCGGCACCGCGACGGTGCGCGACTCGCCGTCCTTCAGCGCGAACGCGCGGTCGGCGGCCGGGAGCGGCACCGCGCCGTAGGCGGTCGTGCAGACCAGCGTGAAGCCGTACGGCCCGGCCCCGCCGTTCACCACGTGCTTGGTGATCACGAGTTCGGCCGCCGGGAACGTGTTGGTGACGGTGATGGTCCCGGTGTCGCCCGCGGTGATCACCACGGGGTCGTCCGCCGACCCGTGGTCGACGACCGCCTCGGCCGCGCTGCCGGTGTCGACCTCCTCGGCCCAGCACCGCGCGTTCACCGGCAGCGGCCGGATCACCACCGGTTCCGCGGCGGTGACCTCGTACGTCCGGTTCAGCACGTGGTGCGTCGGCTTGCCCGCGGCGTCCGGCAGGGCGCAGGACACCCTGACCCGGAACGCCCGGTCGGCGGCGAACGCCGCGCCCTCGCCGTCGAGCTTCTTGACCAGCTCCAGCGCACCGAACTCGAAGTTGTTGGTCACCGTCGCCGTCTCGACCGCGACCGCGCCGAGCCCCGCCTTGATCGTCACCACGGCCGGATCGGCCGCGGTGTGGTCGGCGCTGCCGCCGTGTGCGGCGGTCTCCCAGACCTTGCAGACCGCACCCGCGGGCAGGCCGTCGATCGTGACCGGCTTGTTCGCGGTGACCCGGTAGTCCGCGTCGAGGACGGTCCGCTCGGGGTTACCCTGCGGCCGGATCGTGCAGGTCACGTGGAACGGGAAGGGCACGTTCCGCAGCCCGTCCGCGAGCACGTCGGGCACCGACCCGAACGCCTTGACCAGCTTGAGGCTGCCGTACGCCAGCGCCACACCGACCTGGATCGGCTCGTTCGGCTGGAGCACGCGCGGCGTCCCGGCGCGGTCGGTGGTCTCGTTGTGCGCGAAGGAGTTCCACGCGATCGTCGGGTCGCCGTTGTGCGCGACGTCGAGCGGCGTGTCCATCGCGTACGTGACGTCCACGGTGCCACCGGGAGCCAGGCTCGGGCTGAAGCTCAGCATCAGCCGCAGCCCGGCCGCATCCGGGCCGAAGGCGTCGTTCCAGGTGGAGGCCGGGCACTGCGGGGCGTTCGAGCCCGCGCCGCCCATGTTCAGGTCGTCGGTGCACAGCGGCTCGGTGTTCTCGTACGCCGTGCTCATCGTGCCCGGACCGGTGAGCACCGGCGGCGTGGCCAGCGTCGGGCGCTTGTCCCACGCGGTGCCGCGGTTCTGGTCGAGGAGCACGCCCTTGTCGCCCTGCACGGGCAGCCGGTCCACGATGCGCATCGCGGTGCCGGCCTCGGTTCCGGCATTCTGAATGCGCATCAGGTAGTGGTAGCGGTCGCCCGGGTTGACCAGGGCGACGCACGGGGCCGTCGTGTAGCGGCGCCCGGTGCCGTCGGCGGCCGAGAGGCACGCGGTGTCGCCGACCGCGACGGTCTTGCCGGTCAGCACGTTGTACCAGCCCAGGCTGTCGTTGCCGGACACCCATTTGCGGGCGGTGAACGCGGCGCCCGCCTTCGCGGTCAGCGTGGCGTCGTCCACGCAGTAGCGGCCGGGCCCGAACGGCCCGTCGTCCTGCGCGGCGCCGTCGCACGCGAAGTCCGGGTCGGTGGACGTGGCCCCCATGGTGTTGGTGACGACGTCACCGGCGTTGATGCCCGCTTCAAGCGTGACGTGGATTTCGATGGTGAAGGTGGCTCCGGGCGCGAGCACCCACGCGTCGCCCCCGGCGTCCTTGGAGAAGTCCCAGGTGAGCCCGCTGATCCGACTGCCGTCGTTGGTCGTGGTGAAGACCGGGGCGGGCACCGGCGGGGTGCCGTCCGGCACCTGGGCGTCGACGATCCGGTACGGCATGCCGTTGTCGCCCTGGAAGGAGGCGAGGAAGGCGATGCCGGGCGGCAGCGCGTCCTTGACCACCAGGTTCGGGATGTCGGCGGTGCCGGTGTTGGCCACCTTGAGGTAGAACGGCGCGTCCTCGCCGGGGGCGAGCACGGTGTCCGGGGTCTTCGACACGGCCAGCCCGGGTGAGCCCTTCACCAGGTCGAGCGTTGCGGTGACCGGCGCGATGACCGCCGGACGGCTCGGGTCCTCCAGCTTGGTGAGGAACCGTCCGCCGACGGTGTCCTCCAAGTGCGCGGGCACCGGCCCGCCGGTGCCGCGCAGCGCGGGGCGCGGGCTGACGTCGAGGTGCAGGATGCCGGCGCAACTGTTCCCGGCGCAGGGCGTGATGGTGTAGCCGTCGTTGAACGTGCTGGTCGAGGAGTACGTCGCGCGGATGCCGGTGACGTCGGCGGCGTTCACCCCCGCGGGCAGCGCCGCCGAGGCGGACGGGGTGCCGTCCACCCAGGCGCCGTTGACGTACGCGTCGATGCGCACGCGGTCGGCGCCCGCCGGCATCTGGTTGGACTTGATCGAGACCAGGTCGACCGCGTCGAAGAAGTCCTCGTCCCGGTCGGTCATCTCCAGGAACTTCGCGGACATGTTGCCGGTGTTGAGGATCGTGAGGCCGACGTCGGCGTGCTGCCGGGGCAGGCCCGGTACGTACCGCGGGAGTTGGCCGGGGCTGATGGACTTGTTGAGCGAGGCGGAGTCCGCGGCCGGACCGGTGGACATCGACGCCGAGCAGTTCGGCGTGCCGGTGTAACCGCCGTCGGCGGTGATGGCGAAGCAGTTGGAGAAGGTCACGCCGTCCGGCGTGCCGGGCCGCCGCTCGGCGACGACGTTGACGGTGAACCGTCCCTCGGGCGGCAGTTCGCCCTGGTAGGCGACGCGGATGGCGGTCGCCCGGTCGAGCAGCGCGGTGTCGGCGGCGTCGTAGGCCACCCACGCGCCGCTTCCGCCGCCCGCGGTCGGGTCCCAGACCTGGATCGTGGCCGGGGTGGACGACGGGTCCAGCGTGATCGAG
Source organism: Yinghuangia sp. YIM S09857 (assembly GCF_051388915.1). Lineage (NCBI taxonomy): Bacteria > Bacillati > Actinomycetota > Actinomycetes > Kitasatosporales > Streptomycetaceae > Yinghuangia > Yinghuangia sp. YIM S09857. The sequence continues at coordinate 208,240 of NZ_JBPKBH010000003.1, forward strand.
TCGATCTTCAGGTACGCGAACGGCGTGCCCTGTGCGAAGTCCGGCGTGCCGTCCGGCTTTGCGGGCGGGTCGGTCAGCACCGGGTTCACCAGCGGGGTGTTGCCGTTGTTGGTGATCACCAGGTGCATCGGGATCGGCTGGCCGACCGGGATGTCGGTCTGGTCGGTGGACTTGTCGCCGCCGCCCGAGGTGTTGGGGTTCTCGACCACCAGGTCCTTGCAGACGTGCCCGGTCGCGGTGCCGCTGCCGTCGGTGCGGCCCGCGTCGCCGGTGAAGCGCGCGCAGTTGGTGAGGGCGCCCGCAGTCACGCCGTCGACCAGGGTGCCGTGGATGTCGAGGCCCGCGTCGGCGCCCGGCTGGATCGTCGGGTTGCCGCTGTCGTCGACGCCGGTGTACACGACCTCGACCTTGGTGACGGTGGTCCCGGCCTTGGCGACGTCGACGGTGGTGTCGGAGGTGTAGTCCGTCGTGGTGCTGGTGCCGTCCGCGTACGTGACGGTCAGCTTCGCCCCGGTGGCGCCCGCGGGGAAGCGCAGCCGCACCTTCTCGACGTCGACCTTGTCCAGGTCGTTGGGCTCGCCGGGGGCGGGCTCGGTGACGGTGATGTTCCTGACCGGGAACGGCGAGTTGTTGGTGACGTCGACCAGGCCGCTGACCGGCGAGTTCTCCCCCACGACCGCATGTTCGCCGCTCTGCTGTGTGAAGTCGCCGTTGGTGTCCGGGAAGAACTTCTTGTCGGTGGTGAGCACCAGCGTGTCGGGCAGGATGTCGTACGGCGCGCACGCCGCGGTGCCGTTCACCGCGCCGGCGACGGGGTCCTTGGCCGACGGCGTGGCGCAGTTGCTCACGGTGATCTTGTCGGTGGGCCGCAGCGGCCGGTCGTCCGACCGCGTGGTGTCGCGCAGCTTCAGCTCGACGTCGACCGAGCCGCCGTTCGGGTCGTACGGGAGCGGGTCGCCGTTGCTGTTGGTGAAGACGATCTGGAAGCCGACGACCTGGCCGGGTTCGACCGGGGCGGGCAGCGGCAGCGGACCGGGCGAGGAGATCGGCACGCCGGTGCGCGTGGTGCCGTCCGCGGTGGTGACCACCAGGCGCGCCCGGTCGGCGCCGGCCGGGAAGGCGGTGACGTTCGCCGAGACGAAGTCGAAGTACTCGAAGGTCTGTTGGTTCGTCTCGCCGATGGTCAGTTCGCCGACCTGCGCCGACGAGGAGGAGTTGTTGCGTACGCCCAGGGTCAGCGTGCTCTCCTCCCCCGAGCCCGCGACCGCCGAGCCGTCCTGCCAGGTCTTGGTCGCCACCGGCTTCACGACGCGCGGGATGGTCACGGTCACGTCGGTGGAGTCGGTCACCGGGTCCGCGTTGTCCGCGCTCACCGTCGCCGAGTTGGTCAGGACCGTGCCGTCGGCGAGCTGCGTGTCGGCGGGCACCCGCATGCCGATCTCGACGCTCGCCGCCTGGCCCGCCCGCACGCCGGTCTTCCCGGCGGGGTTCTGGAGCGGTTCCTTGTAGACGATGGTGAGCTTGCGCGTCGCCTCGTCGTAAGTGACGTCCCGGATCGAGGTGCTCTTCGGGAGGCTCGTCACCTCCAGCCCCTCGGGCAGCGTGTCGGTGACCGTGAGGTCCACGCAGTCCACCGTCAGCCCGGAGCACTGCCCGCTGAGGGTGTAGATGAACGCGTCGCCGGGCTTGAGCGGTTGGCCGCCGGTGTCGTTCGTCTTGGTGAGGCCGACGCTGCTGCGCGGGTCCTCGGCGGCCGACGCCGGGGCGAGCGGCGCCGCCAGCAGTCCCAGGACCAGGATGAGCGCGGCCGCGATTCCCCTGCGTGACCGTGAGCCTCGGTATCCCGGCAAGCGCATGAGCCTGATCCTCATCATTGAATGACAAATCGGATCAAAAGCTAAGGCGCAAATATGTTCACAGAGGACGCGCCACGCCGTGCGGGCCGTCGGCTGCCGGGCTTCACCCGTCCGCGCGGCCCGAAGGGCCGGTGCCGTCACCTGCCGTGCTGTCCCGCTGGTAGGCGCGCACTGCGTCGCCGACCGAATCGTGCACGCCCGCGGGTCCGAGTGCCCGGCCGACGGCGCTGTCGTCGAGCGCGGGCCGGACCTCCGGGTGCACGTGCGCGAGGTGCAACGCGCAGTGCTTGCGGGCCAGTTCGAGCCGCAGTTCGTCCAGCGTGTCCAGGACCGGGATGCCGAGGCGGAAGTCGGACACCAGGTTGAGCACGACGCGCTCGGGTGCCGGGTCGGCCGCCGCGACGAGGTCGTGGACGGCGAGTTTGAGGCGGGCGACGTTGCCGAAGTAGAGCGGCCCGTCCGGGCGTACCAGCAGAAGGCCCGGCACGGTCGTGGCCCCCGGCTGGTCGGCCACGTCGCCGAACCGGTCGGTGCCGGGGATGCGGCCGAGCACGGCGGTGCGGGGGCGGGAGGCGTGCGCGATGAACAGGACCAGCGACAGGCCGACCGCGATCAGCAGGCCGGGCAGCAGGTCGAAGACCAGGACGCCGAGCAGGGCCGTGGCCGCGACTGCGAAGTTCGGCTTGTCGCGGCGCCAGTAGCGGCGCATCTCGGCGACCCGCAGGAAGCCGCGCACCGCGACGACGACGATGGCGCCGAGGACCGGTTCGGGCAGATCGGTGAACACCGGGGTCAGGAACGCGCCGGTGACCAGGACGAGGACGGCCGCGACCGCGGACACCATCGGGCTGGAGCCGCCGGAGGCCTCCGCGGCCGCCGAGCGGGACGCGCTGCCGGAGACCGCGAAGCCCTTGAACAGCCCGGCGGCGATGTTGGCCGCACCCATGGCCGCCATCTCGCGGTCGGCGTCCACCTCGTCGCCGTGCTCGCGCGCGAACCGTCCGGCGATCGAATAGCTCTCCGCGAACACCACGAGCGCCAGGCCGAACGCCCCGGCCAGCAGGGCGAGCCAGTCCGCGGCCGAGATGTCCGGCCACGCCGGCACCGGGACCGCGCGCGGGATCTTGCCGACGATGTCGACGCCGTGGTCGTCCAGGTCGACGGCGGCCGACACCGCGATCCCGGCGGCGAGCACGACCAGGGACGCCGGCAGCTTGGGCAGCCACCGCTCCAGCAGGAGCAGGGCGGCCAGCGCCGCGGCACCGACCGCGATCGTCGGCCCGTGCCAGTCCCCGGCGTGGCGGAGCAGCGTCCAGGCGCGCTCGAAGAAGTCGCCCTCCCCGCCGGAGACGCCGAGGATCTTGCCGCACTGCCGGACGATGATGGTCAGCGCCATGCCGAACAGGAAGCCCAGGAGCGCCGGTTCGGACAGGAAGTTCGCCAGGAACCCGAGCTTGGCCAGGCCCGCTACCACCAGCACCGCACCGGCCAGCATCGCCAGCGCCGCGGACAGCGCCACGGCGAGCCGCGGGTCCCCGGAGACGTCCGCGACCGTGGCCGCGGACAGCACCGCCGCGGCCGAGGTCGCCCCGACGACGAGGAAGCGCGACGTCCCGAACAGCACGTACGCCAGCAGCGCGACCGGCGCCCCGTAGAACGCGTTCTGCGGCGGCACCCCGGCGATCTGCGCGTACGCCACGCACTCGGGCACGATCAGCGCCCACGCGGTCAGCGCGCCGACCGCGTCGGGGCCGAACCGGTCCCGGCGGTACGTCCGCAGCCAGTCCGCGACCGGCCACGACCGCCGCACGGCCGGGGCGGACCCGCCCTCCGCCATCCGCACTTCCCTTCGGCAGACCGTTCGGGGCGACGGGCCGCCGACGGCGCTCCCATCGGACGTCTCCGTGACACCGCCTGGGAATCAACCCCGAAACGGGGCGGTCCAAACAACCGCGACGCCGCGCACGGCCGCCGCGCAGGCGGGCCGTGGGGATCTCGCCCTTCGGGCGGCATGCCGCGATCCGGTGCGGGCGTTTGACTGACGAATAAATAGGACAATTCTAGTAATTGTCTGTTTTTGCTCCGCTTCATTCCCTCCCACACCGGGAGGGCGGCGCGAAGGAATGCCCGTGGACGACTACCCGCTGCTCAACCTGTTCTGGACCATGCTGATCTTCTTCCTCTGGATCATGTGGTTCTTCCTGCTCTTCCGGATCGTCTCGGACATCTTCCGCAGCGACGACCTGGGCGGCTGGGGCAAGGCCGCCTGGATCATCGGCGTGATCGTGCTGCCTTTCGCGGGCGTCCTGGCGTACGTCATCGTCCGCGGCCGGGGCATGGGCGAACGCGACGCGGCCCAGGCGAAGCGGGCCGATGCCGCGATGCAGGAGTACATCCGCCAGGCGGCCGGGAGCGACAGCCGGCCGACCGTCACCTGGTCCGCCGACGAACTGTCCAAGCTCGCCGAACTGCGCGCCAACGGCACGCTGTCCGAGGAGGAGTTCCAGGCGGCGAAGACCAAGCTGCTGGCCTGACCGCGCGCGGGGCGGCGAGGGCGTACGCCTACCGCCGCTCCGCCGCCCTCGCCCAGGTCGGCTTCCACGCCTCGCCCTCGACGAGGTGCGGCCGGGTGGCCTCCAGATGCGCCCGCAGTGCGGCCAGGCCGGGGTGGCGGTTGGCGGTGTGCCACAGCAGGAAGTGCGGGTACACCGGGCTCGGGTCGCGCAGCGGGATGCGCCGCAGGTCGTACCCGGCGGGCCACACCAGCGGCGTCCGGTCGCTGAGCAGGGTGGCCACCACCGGGGAGTCCGCGACCGTGTCGAGCAGGCTCTCCACCCCGAAGTCGGGGCCGATGGCGTCGATGGACAGCCCGAAGGTGGCGGCGAGTTCGTCGTAGTAGGCGGTCCACTCGGTGCCCGGCACCGCACCCGGGATCCAGATGCGGTGCCCGGCGAGCTGCGCGGGTGCCACGACGCGGGCACCCGCGAACTCGTGCGCGGGACCGGTGATCAGTTGCAGCGGCTCGTCGAGGACGGGCATGGCCGCGACGTCGTCGGGCAGGCGGCACCCGGGGGCGGCGACCGCCCGGAAGGTCGCGTCGATGGCGCCGGAGCGCAGCGCCTCGACCGCCTCGTCGACGTGGAAGAGCGTCACGACGTCGAGTGCGACCGCGGGGTGGGTGCGGTGGAACTCGCGCAGCAGCCCGGCGACCGCGGTCCGGCGGCCGATCACGTCGACGCGCAGCGGGCGACTGCCCGGGCGTACCGACGCCGCGGCGCGCTCCTCGGCCAGCAGCAGGGCGCGGGCGTGCGGCAGGAAGGCCTGCCCGTCGACGGTGAGCCGGGCGCCGCGCGGCGTGCGGGTGAACAGCCGGACCCCGAGGTCGTCCTCAAGGGCGGCGATGCGCTTGGAGACGGCCTGCTGGGTGACCGCGAGGACGGCGGCGGCCTCCTGGAACTGCCCCGCGTCCGCGGCGGCGACGAAGGTGCGCACGGCTGAGAGATCCACGCCGACAGCGTAGAGGCACAACCAAAGGTTGTCAGATGGCGGTCTTTCGGTTGTTTGATTCCGGGATTTGCGGCCGGTTTTGATGGCACGAGTCAACGCTTGGTTGAGCGGTCGCCTTCCGGAGATGACGCCGTGCCCGATTCGTTCGTCCATCTGCACAACCACACCGAGTACTCGATGCTGGACGGCGCCCAGCGCCTCGCGCCGATGTTCGCCGAGGTGGCCCGGCAGGGCATGCCGGCCATCGCGATGAGCGACCACGGCAACATGTTCGGCGCGTACGAGTTCTTCCGCGTCGCCCGGGACTTCCCCGACGTCAAGCCGGTCATCGGGATCGAGGCGTACGTGGCCCCGTCCTCCCGTCTCTCCCGCACCCGGGAGTTCTGGGGGCCCGGCGGGCGCCGCGCGGTGGGCGACGACGGCGAGGGGTCCAAGGACGTCTCCGGCGGCGGCCGCTTCACCCACATGACCATGTGGGCACACGACGCGCGCGGCCTGCGGAACCTCTTCCGGCTCGCCACCCGGGCCAGCTACGAAGGGCAGTTCCCGGCCGGGAAGCCGCGCATGGACCGCGAGCTGATCGCCGAGTGCCCGGAAGGCGTCATCGCCACCACGGGCTGCCCGTCCGGCGAGGTGCAGACCCGGCTGCGGCTGGGCCAGTACGACGAGGCGAGGGCGGCCGCGGCGGCGTACCGCGACATCTTCGGCCCGGACAACTACTTCCTCGAACTCATGGACCACGGCCTGGAGATCGAGCGCGCCGTCCGGGACGGCCTGCTCCGCCTCGCCCGGGACCTGGACCTGCCCCTGCTGGCCACCAACGACGCGCATTACGTCACCGAGGACCAGGCCGACGCCCACGACAACCTGCTGTGCATCGGCGTGGGCAAGAACAAGGACGATCCGAAACGCTTCCGCTTCGACGGGTCCGGCTACTACCTCAAGACCGCGCCGCAGATGCGTGAGCTGTTCGCCGACCTGCCACAGGCGTGCGACAACACGCTGCTGATCGCCGAGCGCGTCGGGCCGTACGACGAAGTCTTCGACCACGTCGACGAGATGCCGCTGTTCCCCGACGTCCCCGCGGGCGAGACGCAGGAGTCGTGGCTGCGCGCCGAGGCGATCCGGGGCCTCCTGATGCGTTACGGCGACCCGCTGCCCCGGCACGTCCTGGACCGCTTCGAGACCGAGATGGCGGTCATCGGCCCGATGGGCTTCAGCGCGTACTTCCTGGTCGTCGCGGACATCTGCCGGCACGCCCGGGAGAACGGCATCCCGGTCGGCCCCGGCCGCGGCTCGGCCACCGGCTCGATCGTCGCCTACGCCACGCGCATCACCGAGCTGTGCCCGCTGGAGCACGGCCTGCTGTTCGAGCGCTTCCTGAACCCGGAGCGCATCAACCCGCCGGACGTCGACCTCGACTTCGACGACCGCAAGCGCGACCGCATGGTCCGCTACGTCACCGAGAAGTACGGCGACGAATACACCGCGCTGGTCAACACGTTCGGCCGGATCAAGGCCAAGAACGCGATCAAGGACTCGGCTCGCGTGCTGGGCTACCCGTACGCGCACGGCGAGCGCATCACCAAGGCGCTGCCGCCCGACCAGAACGGCAAGTCCGCCCCGCTGGACGCCGTCTTCGACCCCGCCCACCCGCGCCACGCGGAGGCCGCGGAGATCCGGCGGCTGTACGACGCCGACCCCGACGTGCGCAGGGTGGTCGACACCGCCCGCGGTGTGGAGGGGCTGACCCGCGGGACCGGGGTGCACGCCGCCGCCGTCGTGCTGTCCAAGACCCGGCTCACCGACCGCATCCCACTGCACATGCGCGCCTCGGACGGGGCGCGGATCACCGGCTTCGACTACCCCTCGTGCGAGGCGATGGGGCTGGTCAAGATGGACTTCCTGGGGCTGCGCAACCTCGGCGTCATCGACCAGGCCATCGGCAACATCCGGGAGAACCGCGGCGTGCGCCTGGCCACCGTGGCGCCGCCGGTGCCCGACCCCGGCACGCGCGTGATCCCCCTGGACGACGCCCGGACGTACCGCCTGCTCGCCGACGGCAGGACCCTCGGCGTGTTCCAGCTAGACAGCGGCGGCATGCGCGCCCTGCTCAAGCTGATGGAACCCACCCGGTTCGAGGACATCGCCGCCGCGAACGCCCTCTACCGGCCCGGCCCGATGGCCGCCAACGCGCACACCAACTACGCGCTGCGGCAGAACGGCAAGCAGGAACCGGCGCCCATCCACCCGGAGTTGCGCGACGCGCTCGAACCGATCCTGGGATCCACCCACCACTTGCTGGTCTACCAGGAGCAGATCATAGCGATCGCCCGGCAGTTGGCCGGGTACACGCTCGGTGGGGCGGACATGCTGCGCCGCGCGATGGGCAAGAAGAAGCCGGAGGTGCTGGCCGCGGAATGGGAGAAGTTCAGCGGCGGCATGCGGGCGAACGGCTTCTCCGAAGCGGCGGTCCGGGCGCTGTGGGACGTCATGCTGCCGTTCTCCGGGTACGCGTTCAACAAGTCGCACACCGCGGGCTACGGCCTCGTGTCGTACTGGACGGCCTACCTGAAGGCGAACTACCCGGCCGAGTACATGGCCGCGCTGCTCACCTCGGTCGGCGACGACAAGGACAAGATGGGCGTCTACCTGGCCGACGCCAGGCGCATGGGGGTCAGGGTCCTGTCGCCCGATGTCAACGAGTCCGACGTCGAGTTCACCGCGGTCGGCGACGACGTGCGGTTCGGTCTGACCGCGGTGCGCAACGTGGGCGTGCCGGTCGCCGAGGCGGTCATCAGGGGCCGCCGGAAGCGGGGCAAGTACACGTCCTTCGCCGACTTCCTCGGCAAGGCCGAGGTGGTCGTCTGCAACAAGCGGGCCGTCGACTCGCTCGTCAAGGCCGGGGCGTTCGACTCGCTCGGCCACACCCGCAAGGCGCTGAACGCCGTGCACGAGGCCGCCGTCGACGCCGTCATCGGGGTCAAACGGCGGGAGGAACACGGGCAGTTCGACCTCTTCGGCGGCACACCCGAAAGCGGCGGTGCGCCCGGCGGTGACGACGGCGAGCGGCACGTTGTCGGTCTCGGCCTCGGCGCGGACCTCGGCGATGACGAGTGGCCGCGTGCGCAACTCCTCGCCACGGAACGGGAGATGCTCGGCATGTACGTCTCCGGCCACCCGCTCGACGGCGCCGAGCACATCCTCGCCCGCAACAGCGACATGGCGGTCGCGGACCTGCTCGCCTCCGGCCGCTCCGAGGGATTCGTCCAACTCGCCGGCCTGGTCACGTCCGTCGACCGCCGTGTCAACAAGGCCGGGAACCCGTGGGCGATCCTCACGCTCGCCGACCACGACGCATCGGTCGAGGTGCTCTTCTTCCCGAAGAGCTACGCGTTGTACGCGCCGGAGTTCGTCGAGGACAACGCCGTCGCGGTCCGCGGCCGCGTCAACGAACGCGACGGTACCGTCTCGGTCTTCGGCGAAACCCTCACCCCGCTCGACATCTCCGCAGCGGCGCGCGGCGGCCACCCGCCGGTCGTGCTCGCGCTGCACGAACGCCGCGTCACACCCGACCTGGTGGCCCGCCTCAAGGCGGTCCTGCTGGGCCACCCCGGCGACACCGAGGTGCGCCTGCGCCTGACGAACCGCGGCGGCGGCACCACACTGATGCGGCTGGCCCCGGCGGTCGCCAACACCACGGCGTTCGCCTCGGAGATCAAGGCGCTGTTGGGGGCGGAGGCATGGCAGGTCTGAGGTCGGAGGCGAGCAGCACCTTCTGGAACTCCCGGGCCGCCCGGGACGGGGCGACGTCGGCGCGGTGGGCCAGCGCGACGGTGCGCTGCATGCGGCTCCGCGGCGCGAAGGGCGTGACCCGCAGGTCCCGTCCGGCGCGCGAGGCGACCATGCTCGGGACGACGGCGACGCCGAGACCCGCCCGGACGAAGCCGAGCACCGCGTCCATCTCGCCGCCCTCGACCGCGAAGGACGGCTCGAATCCGACGGCACGGCATGCGGCGACGGTGAGTTCGCGCAGGTCGTAGCCGTGCCGGAACATCACCAGCGGCTCGTCGCGCAGGTCTGCGACGGCGACCGTGCCGCCGTGGCCGGGGGCGGGACCGGCGGCCGACGAGACCACCACCAGGTCCTCGCGCAGCAGTTCCACCGTGCTGAGCACCGGCGAGGGGCGCGGCAGCGGCAGGACCACGAGGGCGAGGTCCAGCGCGCCGCGGGCCAGTTCGCGGACCAGGCCGTGCGAACCGCTCTCCTCGATGAGCAGCTGGATGCCCGGGTGCATGTCGTGGAAGGTGCGCAGGATGTCCGGCAGCAGCCCGGTGCACAGGCTCGGGGTGGCCCCGAGGCGCACCCGCCCGCGGCGGAGCCGGGCGAGCTCCTGCACCTCCAGGCGGGCGGTGTCGGCGTCCGCGAGGATGCGCTGCGCGAGCGGCAGCAGGGCTTCACCGGCCTCGGTGAGCGCGATGTTGCCGCGCGCCCGGCTGAACAGCTCGGCGCCGAGCTCGGTCTCCAGCGCCCGGATCTGCTGGGAGAGCGAGGGCTGCGACACGTGCACACGCTCCGCGGCCCGGGTGAAATGCCGGGTCTCGGCGACGGCGACGAAGTACGCCAGTTGCTGGAACTGCATGACTCCAGCGTACTCGTCCATAGACAAGGGCTATCAAGACAAGCGGAATCATGTCTTGGACCTCTGATGAATACCGGCCTACCTTCGGCTCATGGCTCTCGCAACCAGGGACCGGCGGCCTCCCACCGCACGCACGCTGTGGGACTCCACCGTCGGCAAGAAGACGGTCATGGCAGCCACCGGCCTGGTCATGCTCGGGTACCTGGTGGCCCACATGGCGGGCAACCTCAAGATCTTCTTCGGTCCCGGCGACTTCAACGGCTATGCGCACTGGCTGCGGCACATGGGCGAGCCGGTGCTGCACAGCCACTGGGGCCTGTGGATCGTCCGCGTCGGGCTGCTCGCCTCGGTGGTCCTGCACGCCGTGTGCGCGTACCAGCTCAGCCGCCGCGACCTCAAGGCGCGCCCGGTGCGGTACGCCCACCCGCGCCCGCGCGCGAGCTACGCCACCCGGACCATGCGCTGGGGCGGCGTCATCGTGGCGCTGTTCGTCGTGTGGCACATCCTCGACCTGACCACCCTGACCGTGAACGAGAACGCCGAGGCGGGGCGGCCGTACGAGAACGTCGTGGCGACCTTCTCCACCTGGTACGGCAACACCATCTACATCGTGGCGGTGCTCGCCGTCGGCCTGCACATCCGGCACGGATTCTGGAGTGCCGCACAAACGCTCGGGGTCGGCAGCGCCACCCGCGACCGCGTGCTGAAGACGACCGCCAACCTCCTCGCGGCCACGCTGACCATCGGCTTCATCTCCGTACCCGTCGCCGTCATGACCGGACTGGTGGACTGACATGAGCACCATCGACTCTCGCGCCCACGACCGCACCGCCGACGCCGACCGGACCGCCGACGACCGCACCGCCGACGCCGACCGCACCGCCGCCGACCGGACCGGCCACACCGACTACGCCGACTACGTGGTGGGCGCGCAGATCATGGACGACAAGGCCCCCGGCGGCCCGGTCGCCGAACGCTGGAGCCGCCGCCGCTTCGAGGCCAAACTGGTCAACCCCGCCAACCGGCGCAAGCACGCCGTCATCGTCGTCGGCACCGGCCTCGCCGGTGCGTCGGCCGGCGCCACGCTCGCCGAACAGGGCTACCGCGTCCTCCAGTTCTGCTACCAGGACTCGCCGCGGCGGGCGCACTCGATCGCCGCGCAGGGCGGCATCAACGCGGCGAAGAACTACCGCAACGACGGCGACTCGGTGCACCGGCTGTTCTACGACACCGTCAAGGGCGGCGACTTCCGCGCGCGCGAGTCGAACGTCCACCGCCTCGCGGAGATCTCCGTCGAGATCATCGACCAGTGCGTCGCCCAGGGCGTGCCGTTCGCCCGCGAGTACGGCGGCCTGCTCGACACGCGGTCGTTCGGCGGCGTCCAGGTCTCCCGGACCTTCTACGCGCGCGGCCAGACCGGCCAGCAACTGCTGCTCGGCGCGTACCAGGCGCTGTCCCGGCAGATCGCCGCGGGCACCGTCGAGATGCACCCGCGCACCGAGATGCTCGACCTGGTCGTCATCGACGGGCGGGCCCGCGGCATCGTCGCGCGGGACCTGGTCACCGGCGCGACCACGACCCACCTCGCGGACGCCGTGGTCCTCGCGTCCGGCGGCTACGGCAACGTCTTCTACCTGTCGACCAACGCCATGAACTCCAACGCCACGGCGGTGTGGCGGGCCCACCGGCGCGGCGCGCACTTCGCCAACCCGTGCTTCACCCAGATCCACCCGACCTGCATCCCGCGCACCGGCGACCACCAGTCGAAGCTGACGCTGATGAGCGAGTCGCTGCGCAACGACGGCCGCATCTGGGTGCCCAAGGCGCACGGGGACCGGCGTCCGCCGGCGGAGATCCCGGAGGCGGAGCGCGACTACTACCTCGAACGCATGTACCCCTCCTTCGGGAACCTCGTGCCGCGCGACATCGCCTCGCGCGCCGCGAAGAACGTGTGCGACGAGGGCCGCGGGGTCGGGCCCGGCGGGCAGGGCGTCTACCTCGACTTCGCCGACGCGATCGCCCGCCTCGGCCGCGACAAGGTGGCCGAGCAGTACGGGAACCTCTTCGAGATGTACGAGCGGATCACCGCCGAGGACCCCTACCAGGTGCCCATGCGCATCTACCCCGCGGTGCACTACACGATGGGCGGCCTGTGGGTCGACTACGACCTCCAGACCACCGTGCCGGGCCTGTTCGCGATCGGCGAGGCCAACTTCTCCGACCACGGCGCCAACCGGCTCGGCGCGTCCGCGCTCATGCAGGGGCTCGCCGACGGCTACTTCGTGCTGCCGGCCTCGGTCAACGACTACCTCGCGCGCACCCCGCACGACGCCCGGCACTCCGCGGACGCGGGGCGCACCGACGAGAACCACCCGGCCGCCGTCGCCGCGCTGCGCGAGACGACGGACCGGCTGGACCGCCTCCTCGCCGTCGACGGCGACCGCACCCCCGACTCCTTCCACCGCGAGATCGGCGAACTGATGTGGGAGCACTGCGGCATGGCGCGCAACGAGGCCGGGCTGCGCAAGGCGCTCGGCCGCATCCCGCGGATCCGCGAGGAGTTCTGGCGCCGCATCAAGGTGCCCGGCACCGGCGCCGAGTTCAACCAGTCCCTGGAGAAGGCGAACCGCGTCGTCGACTACCTCGAACTCGCCGAGCTGATGTGCCTGGACGCGCTGCACCGCGCGGAGTCCTGCGGCGGCCACTTCCGCGAGGAGTCGCAGACCCCCGACGGGGAGGCCGCCCGCGGGGACGAGGAGTTCGCGTACGCCGCTGCCTGGGAGTTCGCCGGGACCGGGCGCGCGCCGACCCTGCACAAGGAAGACCTCGTCTTCGAGTACGTCCACCCCACCCAGCGGAGCTACGCATGAAGCTCACCCTGCGCGTCTGGCGGCAGAAGAACGCCGACGCCCCCGGCGCGATGCAGACCTACCAGGTCGACGGCGTCTCCCCGGACATGTCGTTCCTCGAAATGCTCGACGACCTCAACGAGGACCTGATCCTGCGCGGCGACGACCCGGTGGCCTTCGACCACGACTGCCGCGAGGGCATCTGCGGCGCGTGCAGCCTCGTCATCAACGGCGACGCACACGGCCCGGAGCGCACCACCACCTGCCAGTTGCACATGCGGTCGTTCCGGGACGGCGACACGATCGACGTCGAGCCGTGGCGGGCCGCGGCGTTCACGGTGGTCCGGGACCTGGTGGTGGACCGCTCGGCGTTCGACCGCATCATCCAGGCGGGCGGCTACGTCACCGCCCCGACCGGCTCGGCCCCCGAGGCGCACGCGACCCCGGTGCCGAAGGCGGACGCCGACCTCGCCTTCGAGCACGCGGAGTGCATCGGCTGCGGGGCGTGCGTGGCGGCCTGTCCGAACGGCTCGGCTTCGCTGTTCACCTCGGCGAAGGTCAACCACCTCAACGTCCTGCCGCAGGGTGCGCCGGAGCGGGAGACGCGCGTCCTCGACATGGTGGCGCAGATGGACGCCGAGGGTTTCGGCGGCTGCACCCTGACGGGCGAATGCGCGACGGCTTGCCCGAAGGGCATCCCGCTGCCGTCGATCACCGCGATGAACAGGGAGTGGCTGCGGGCCACGCGCAAGGTCAAGAGGTAGGCCGCCGCCCGCAGGTCTCCGGGGTCAGCCGCGCCGCGTGTAATACGCGGCGGCGGCCATGTAGGACACACCGCCCGCGGCTGCGAGCCAGGTGAACGGGCCGCCGACGTCGCCGCGGGCGAGTTGGACGAGGCAGCCGACCAGGGTCGCAATGACCATCACGCCTCCCGAGGCCGCGGTCGCCTTGAGGTTGATCAGTCGGCGGCGCTCGTCGTCCTCGCGCCCGCCGAGCTGGGCGGCGATGTCGCTGCGCCGCCCCAGGACGGTGACGGCCAGGGCGTAGCCGATCACGATGAGCGGCATCGCGACGGCCAGGAACGCCCTGCCGTTCACCGCCGCGACCACCGACATCGCGCCGCCGATGAGGCAGGCCGTGGCCAGGACGGACCACCGGCTGTGCACCGGACTACGTGTCGTCGTCGACATGAAAGACCTCCTCCACCGTTGTCCCGAAGTGCCGGGCGATACGAATCGCCAGCGGCAGCGAGGGGTCGTAGCGGCCTTGCTCGATCGCGTTCACCGTCTGCCGGGAGACCCCCAGCGCGGCGCCGAGCGCCTGTTGGGAGAGCTCCTGGGCGGTCCGCAGCCGCCGGACGTCATTCCGCACACATGGAAAGTACGCTTTACATCCTCGACATGTCAAGGACGCTTTACACCACCCAACCGCCGCCCGGGGAAGGCGGGCGGCCGGGAGGGCGGTGTCGTCCTCGGCGTGCTCGCCGTCGATGCGGGCCCTGATCAGATGCGGGCACACCGCGGCGATCAGTCGGCAGGTTCGGGCACTTCCTCGTGCCTTGCGGCCGGGGTTCCGGCTCATGCCGAGGTGGCGGCGATTTCGCGACCTCGCCGGTGCCTCTTTACTTCGCACGGCACAGGCCCCAGGATCCGGATGTTCCCATTGGGAAGTTCTCCGAGATGTTCTCGGGTCCGCACCTCCTGGAGGCCGCCTGTGACGACCGTCTACCCCCGCACCGTCGCGGCCGACCTGCCGCTGCCCGGACTCGACGCGGCGGCCGTGCGGGCGCGGCTCGCCGGGGCGGACCCGCGCGCGCTGCTCATGTCGCTGGTGCACGCGACGCACGACGCCGAGGCGCTGCGCGAGTTCGCGGCGGTGTGCGAGCCCGGAGCCGACGTACCCGATCTGGTCGAGGCGCTGACGGCACGGCTCGCGGACGTCCTGACCGGGGGCGCGGCCGTGGTCGGCAAGCCGCTGCCGGACGACCTCTTCCACGCCATGGTGTCCGCGTTCGCCCGCGAGGACGTCGGCCCGGAGTTCCTGCCCGTGCTGCGCGACCAGTGCGGCTTCGACGCGCTGGAGGCCGCGCCGGGCGAGGAGCCGCCCACGCCGACCGGGCTGCACGTGCTGGTGATCGGCGCCGGCCTGACCGGGATCGCTGCGGCGGTACGGCTGGCCGAGGCGGGCCACTCGTACCGCGTCTACGAGCGGCACGCCGACGTGGGCGGGGTCTGGCTGGTCAACCGCTATCCCGGCGTCGGCGTGGACACGCCCAGCCACTTCTACTCGTACTCGTTCGCCGTCAACCCCGACTGGCCCGCGTTCTACTCGTCCGGCCCGATCGTGCTCGACTACCTGCGCAAGTGCGCCGACGCGTACGGGGTGCGCGAGCACATCGCGTTCGAGACGCGGGTGCTCGCGTGCGCGTGGGACGAGGACGCCCGCAAGTGGACGGTGACGACACGCCACGCGGACGGCACGGTCGCCGTCGAGACCGCCGACGCGGTGATCGGCGCGATCGGCTTCTTCCAGGATCCGATGTACCCGGAGATCCCCGGGCTCGGCGACTTCGCCGGGACCATGGTGCACACGGCCGCGTGGGACCCGGAACTGGACCTCGCCGGGCGCCGCGTCGCGCTCATCGGGACCGGGGCCAGCGCGATGCAGACGGCGCCCACGATCGCCGGTGACGTGGCCGAACTGACCGTGTTCCAGCGCCAGCCGTCGTGGATCCAGCCGCGCCGGGCCGCCGACCTCGCGGTGCCGGACGGCGCGCTGTGGGCGATGCGGCATGTGCCGGCGTACACCGAGTGGTTCCGCGCGATGACGTACTGGATGGCGTCGGACGGCAACTATGCCAACGTCGCGGTCGACCCGGAGTGGGGCTCGCCCGAGGTGTCGGTGTCGGCGGCGAACGAACGCCTACGGCAGGTGATGATCGCCTACGCCCGCGAGGAACTGGCGGACCGGCCGGACCTGTTCGCGAAGGTGGTGCCCGCGTACCCGCCCTTCGGCAAGCGCATCCTGCGGGACGTCGACTGGTACCGCATGCTGCTGCGGGACAACGTGGAGCTGTGCACGGACCCGATCGAGCGGATCGTGCCGGAAGGCGTGCGTACCGCCGACGGCAGCGTCGTCGAAGCGGACGTCCTGGTGCTGGCCACCGGGTTCCACCTGCTGCCGATGCTGCGTTCCGTCGCGGTGACCGGCCGCGACGGCGTCGTCCTCGCGGACGTGTGGGGGGACGAGGACCCGCGCGCGCACCTCGGCGTCACCGTGCCGGGCTTCCCCAACTTCTTCGTGATGTCCGGCCCCAATTCCAGCCCTGGACACGGTGCCGGCAACAACTTCATCTCCGAGGTGCAACTGCACCATGTCCTGGCCTGCCTCGACCTGGTGCGCGAGCGCGGCGCACGGGCGATCGAGCCGACCCCGGAGGCACACGAGGCTTACAGCCGATCCGTCGACGCGGCGATGGAGGGGCTGGTGTGGAGCCACCCGACGGTGCGCGGCTACTACCGCAACAGCAGCGGGCGTGTGGTGGTGACGTGCCCGTGGCGGCTCGTCGACTACTGGCACATGCTGCGTACGCCCGACCCTGACGCCCATCTGCTGCTGCCCTGACCCACGCACGGCAACACCGGTCAGGCGGCCACCACGACCGAGGCGCGCGGCAGGTCGGCGGCGATGACCGCCGCTTCGCGCGGCGTCGGCCCGACGGCGTTCCGCCCGGCGAACACCACGACGCGCAGCACCACGAAGCGCCCGATCCCGGCGAGGCCGCAGGCGGACAGGTACACCGCCTGCTCGACCAGGATCCCCGGCGTGGCGGCCAGCATGTGCAGGACCGCCATCGCGGCCGTCGTGACCAGGAAACCGACCGCCACCGTCCCGGCCGACTTGAGGTGGACGCCCCAGCCGCGCTCGGCGCTGCGGAACGTGACGCGGGCGTGGAGCTCGGTGGTGACGACGGTGGACACGACCGTCACCACCGCATTGGCCGCGAAGAACGGCATGAGGCCGGTCATCAGGACCAGGAGGCCACTGGCGGCGAGGGTGACTCCCCCGCCGCAGACGACGAAGCGGATGAAGGCGGCGACGGGGCCGCGGGCGGTGGCGGCGGCCTTGGCGGCGGCGGATGCGTTCGTCATGGGAAGACGTTCTCGGACGGCGCTGACGGGGCGCGTACCGTGCGCTGACACCCCTCTGTCAGCACCCCGGGGGCCCTGACAGCGTGCTGACAGCAGCCGCCGAAAACCGTTCGCGGCGGGGAGGTCGGGCGCGCGACACTTTCTTCTCATCATGAGAACAACGGGTGTTCCCGGAGGTCCCCGGCCGCCGCGGCCGACACCCCTCGTCCGTCGACGACCGGAGTACGCGATGACCCGCCCCACGACCACCCTGTGGCGTCCGACCGGCCCAGCCGAACTGGCCCTCGTCGCGGAGTCCGACTGGCGTGCGTGGCCGCCCAGGCTGCCGGACCAGCCGATCTTCTACCCGGTGCTGAACGAGGACTACGCGATCCGCATCGCCCGCGACTGGAACGTCCCGGCGAGCGGATCGGGCTACGTCACGCGCTTCCGGGTCGACTCGGCGTTCCTCGGCCGCTACCCGGTCCGGCAGGCCGGCGGCCGGACGATCCTTGAGCTGTGGGTGCCCGCTGAGGAGTTGGCGGAGTTCAACACCCACATCGTGGGGGTCATCGAGGTGGTGCACGAGTTCCACGGCGACGGCACGCACCGCGCGGTCGGCACGAACCGCGCGGACAGCCCGGGTACGGACAGCGCGGGCGCGGACAGCACCGGCGCGGACGGCACCGGCCCCGCTTCCGGCGTCACCGCAGACTGACGACCGCCTGGACCGGCCAGTGGTCGGACGGGTGCAGGCCGTCGTGCCGGAAGGTGTTCACGCCGACGCGGGCGACGTCCCAGTGCCGGTCCGCGAGGATCCAGTCGATGCGGCGGCCCGGCACCGGGTCCGTGTAGCCGTTCCAGGTGCGCACGTCGTCGCTCAGCCGCTCCCCGGCCGTCGTCCAGGCGTCCCGGAACAGCCCGTCGCCGGTGAGCACCCGATAGGGCCGTGCCCCGGGGGCGGCGGCGTTGAAGTCTCCGGTCACCAGCACGGGCCTGCCGGCGCGGTGCAGCCTGCGCGTGGTGAGCCTGCGCACGAAGTGCGCGCTGCGCAGCCGGGCGAGCGGCGAGAAGTGGTCGAAGTGCGTGTTGACGACGGCGAATTCACGGTCGGACGTACGGTCGCGGAACGCCGCCCAGGTGAGCATGCGCGGATGCTGGATGTTGCCCCACGTTCGGGAACCGATCAGTTTTGGAACAGTGGACAGCCAGAGATGGTCGTACTCGATCACATCGAGACGCTTGAAGTCGTAGAAGATCGCGGTGTACTCGGACTTGCTGCCGCCCGAGCGGCCGAGGCCGATCCAGTCGTACGTCGGCCGCAGCGTCTCGCCGAGGTCCCGGATGTGGTGCCACCTGCCCTCCTGGGTCCCGAGCACCGTGGGCTGTTCGTCGCGCAGCAGTTGCTCGACGGCCGGGCGCCGGTCGGCCCAGCGGTGCGGCGGCAGGTCCTCGGGGCCGCGCAGGTTGAGCGACATGATGTGCAGGCCGCCCGGCGCGGCGGGACCGATGAACGGCATGGCGGGAGTCCTCTCGGCGGTCGACGACGATCCTCACACCGATCGCCGCCGCACTCCCGCCGGACGCGCCGCGTTCGCATAGGGTCCGGGGATGCCGATCATCCGCGGGGAGTACGAGGTCGACGACACACCGGCACGGATCGACAGGGACGCCGTCTGGGCCTTCCTGTCCACCGGTGCCTATTGGGGCAAGTGGCGTGAACGCCCACATCTCGACAAGCAGTTGGACGCGTCGTGGCGTGTCGTGGGGGCGTACCGGACCGCGGACCGGGCCATGGTCGGGTTCGCACGCGCGGTCTCCGACGGCGTGTCGTTCGCGTACCTCGCGGACGTCTACGTGCTGCCGGAGGCGCGCGGGCACGGGCTCGGACAGGAGTTGGTGCGCGTGATGGTCGAGGAGGGCGACGGCCGCGACTTCCGCTGGATGCTGCACACCGACGACGCGCACGGACTGTACGCCCGGTTCGGCTTCGCCGCGCCGGACAGCACGTACCTGGAGCGGCCCGGAGGCCAGGCCGCCCGCCGCCCGTCCGTCAGTTGATCACCGGTGCGCGCACGTGCTCAGCGGAAGACGTCGGTGACCGCGTTGACCCCGGCGTTGACCACGGACTCCACAAGCTGCGACAGCGAGCCCGCCGCCGCGGTGCCGGAGAGCATCACACCGGCCACGAAGGCCAGGATGAGCCCGCCCATCTTGTAACCCTTGTGGGTGACCAGGTAGAAGAGGATGAAAATGATGATGATCGGTACGCCGATCGTCACCCCTTGACCCACCGGCGTGGTGTCCTCGGGTGCGGCGACGACGGCGGCGAGTGGCGTGAACATGGTTCCCCTCCGGTCCAGCGCTGTGGATCCCTGTGTGCGGTGACCTACCCCGGCAGATGGGGCGGCGTACTTGGTGGGACGGTGAATTCTGCGTCCGCGATATCCCTTGGCTCACCCGGGAGTCCAGACCGCGCCGAGGACGCCCGCCAGGACCCAGGACCACCGCAGGACGCGGAACGTCGGCCACTTCGCGGTCGCGACAGTGATCCAGAACCCGATCATCAGCCACAGGAAGAACGCCGCTCTGCCGCTCGCCTCGACGGCGCACTCCTGCACCAGTCGGCCGCCGTAGTAGGCGACCGCGAAGCCGGGGATCAGCATGAAGTAGTCGACGGCCGTGTAGCCGGCCGGATTCCACCCGCCGCCGCGTACGGCGGGCACGTCCGGCCTGGGGCCGCCGGTGTTCTGGCCGTCGTCCGCACCATCGTTGCGGGACGCTCCGCCGGGCAGCAACTGCCGGGGCAGCCGCCTGCGTTCGCTGGACTTCGCGCCCTGCTTGGCGTCCGGCCCGTCCTGGGCCCGGCCGTTCGCCCCCTGGCCGGTACGCCGCGCGGTGGTGCGCGCGCCGCCGCCGCGGGAGGGCGGGGTCCGCCGGTCGGAGGCCGGACGACCACCTCCGGAACCGCCGACACCTCCCGAACCGCCGCTCTGCGGAACACCTTTGGGCTTCCAGCCGGTGCGCGGTGGCGCGGGGGCCGGCGCGGGCTTGGGACGGCCGCGGCCCAGTCGGCCGAGGCGCCCGGACCGCTTCGGGGACCCGGACCCCGGGGAACTCATGACCCGCTGCCCTTCACACCGTGCGGACAGGGCCGGCAGATCCGGCGGTGCCGTACGGCGGCGAGCACCCACGGCAGCGCTATGGCGATGCCGACCCACTCGCCCTTCGACGCGTTGCCGCGCAGGTGCAGGACCACGGCGGCGACACACGCGGCGCCGAGGATCAGGGCGGTGAGCAACTCCGAGTGGATGATGCTCTTCGCGGCCCAGTTGACCGTGCTCACACGGTTTTTGACGGTGCTCTCGCGGATCGTCTTCCGCCACGGCGAGTCGGCCATTCAGCCACCGCCTCCCGCCCGGTGTCGCGACTCGTCCCTCACCTGAGACATCTTCCGCCCCCGGGTGGTTGTCGCGGTAGGTAGTTCGGCACTCGCTCCCATCCCCCCGTGGAATGGGACGCATATTGCACACAAACCGGTATGTTCCAGTTGACCTTGCTCAGTGTGGCCAGCCCGCCAGGCAGCGTCAAGGGGTGCACATACCGGCGCACTCCGTGACCTGCCCGTGCGCCGCAGCGCACCACCCGGACAGCCTAAGGCACCTGACGGATCGTCAGATACATGTGTCGACCAAACGACAAGGCACACACCTTCTTCCGGACACTTTCCCCTCGGCTCATGGACCCGGACACGCGGACGGGGCCGCGGGCGAGTTGCCCGCGGCCCCGTCGAGTACGGCTGCCTTGGCGGCGGCTCCCCCGGAGTTGGTCCGACCCCTTCGGGTCAGGCCCTCTCCGCCGGGATGCTTCCCATCCTTCCGGACCTGAAATCGTCGAACGCCTGGGCGAGTTCGGCATGGGTGTTCATGACGAACGGTCCGTACCAGGCGATTTCCTCCCGGATCGGCAGGCCGCCGAGGATCACGACCTCCAGGTTGGGCGTGTTCCCGTCCTGCTTCTCGTCGGCGCGCAGCTCGATGCTGTCGCCGTCCCCGAACACCGCCGTCTGCCCGCGGCGCAGCGGCCGCTGCTCGGCACCGGCGGTGCCGTTGCCGGCGAGGCTGTAGACGAGGGCGTTGTAGTCCGGCTGCCACGGGAGTTCGAGGCGCGCGCCCGGGTTCACCGACGCGTGGATCAGGGTGATCGGGGTATGCGTCACGCCGGGCCCGCCGAAGCCCGCCACCGACCCGGCGATGAGGCGCACCAGCGCGCCGCCGTCCTCGGTCGTCAGCAGCTTCACCTGGCCGGAGCGGATGTCCTGATAACGCGGGTCGCTCATCTTCTTCCCGGACGGCAGGTTGACCCACAACTGGATGCCGTGGAACAGACCGCCGCTCACCACCAGTTCCTCCGGCGGCGCCTCGATGTGCAGCAGCCCCGACCCGGCGGTCATCCACTGCGTGTCGCCGTCGGTGATCAGCCCGCCGCCGCCCGCGGAGTCCTGGTGGCGGAAGGTTCCGTCGATGAGGTACGTAACCGTCTCGAAGCCGCGGTGCGGGTGCCACGGCGTGCCCTTGGGCTCACCCGGCGCGTACTCCACCTCGCCCATCTGGTCCATCATGATGAACGGGTCGAGGCGCGCATGGTCCACCCCCGCGAACGCGCGGCGGACCGGGAAGCCCTCCCCTTCGAGCCCACTCGGCGCGGTCGCCACCTGCACGACCTTGCGCGCACGGCTCCCGGCGGCGGGCTTGTGCAGGCGCGGCAGCGTCAACGGGTTCTCCACCGTCACGGCGGGCATGACGACCTCCTAGGTCTAGATCTCCCCGGCCTCGTCCCGGGTCTGCCATCCCCAACAGTAGTTGAACCCTCAACATTCCGCTAGTTGATCCTTCAACTTCCCAGCCGCCGCGCACAAGCCGCACGAGCCGCGTCTGTCGCATCCATCGCATCTGCTGCATCTGCCACACCCGACATAGCCGGCTCGCCCGGCCCCGCCCCGTGCGCGTTCACTCCCGGCCACCCGCTCCTGGCGGCTTCACTCCGAGGAGGCGGCGTCACAGGGTGGTGGCGGTGTGCGCGCGGGCGCCCAGGAATGCGGGCAGCCCGCAGCGGTTCAACCCGGCGTTCGCGGGGTCCGGCTCCTTGCGATCGGTCAGACGGCGACGGCGTCGTCCACCGCGCCGCGGGCGGCGGCGTGGCGGGCGAGGGTGGCGTCCACCGACTCGGGGGCGAGGATGCGGTCTAGGGCCATGAAGCCGCAGCCGGCGAGGCCGGCCTGTTCGCCGAGGCGGCTGGCGACGATCTTGAGTTCGCGGGTCGCGACCGCGGTGGAGCGGCGGTAGACGACTTCGCGTACGCCCGCCAGCAGGGGGTCGCCCGCATCCGCGAGGTCGCCGCCCAGGACGACGACGGCGGGATTCAGCACGTTGACGACGCTCGCCAGGACCTCGCCCAGGAGGCGGCCCGACTCGCGGACGAGGCGTACGGCTTCGGGGTGGCCCGAGCCCGCAAGCGCGACGACGTCGCGTACGCCGGACACCGAGGCGCCGTGCGCGGCCAGGGTCTCGACGAGGTGGCGTCCGCTCGCCAGCACTTCGAGGCAGTCGACGTTGCCGCACCAGCACCGCACGCCGTTGCCGCCCGCGACCGGAATGTGCCCGATCTCCCCGGCCGCGCCGAGCGCCCCGCGGTAGACCCGGCCGTCCGAGACGATGCCCGCACCGATTCCGGTGGAGACCTTGACGAACACCAGGTCGCCCGCGTCGCCGCGCGTCCGGTACTCGCCCAGCGCCATGACGTTCACGTCGTTGTCCACGTACACCGGAACCGGCCAACGGCGTTGCAGCGCAGGGGCGATGGCGACCCCGTCCCAGCCCGGAAGGCTCGGCGGGCCGACCGCCCGGCCGGTGGCCTGTTCCACGGTGCCGGGGACGGCGACGCCGATGCCGCGCACGGTGTCCGGGTCGTACCCCTCCTCCTCCAGCAGCGCGTCGAACCACGCCGGGAGCCGTGACAGCACCGCCTCGGGCCCGCTGCCCGCCGCCATCGCCGTCTCGCGGATCGCCAGCACGGTGCCGGTCAGGTCGCACACCGCGAGCTGCCCGCGGCTGCTGCCCAGCGACGCGGCCAGGACGAGGCCGCCCGCCGCGTTGAGTTCGAGGCGCATCGGCGGCCGACCACCGGTGGACACGCGGTCCGCCCGCTCCGCGAGGAGCCCGGCCGCGACGAGGTCGTCGACGCGCGCGGCGACGGCGGAACGGGACAGTCCGGTCAGACGGGCGACATCGGCCCGCGTCTCGGCATCACCGTCCCGCACAAGCTGGAGGACTTCCCCCGCACTGCTGTGCGGCAGGGGGTTCGCGCGTCGGGCCATACAGACAGTGAACCAGGACCCTTTTACCCCGGTCAAAGACCGAAGTTCATCTCTTCTACGCCCGGGCGTCATTCTTTTGCTTGCCAAGCGGCAAAAGTACCCCTAGTTTGATCCTCGAAAGTTTCCTTGAGGGGCAGCGAGATCGTGAACGAGCAGACGACCCACCCGACGGTGGCCGCGGTGACGGAGCGCATAGCCCGCCGCAGTGCCGCCGCGCGGTCGGCGTACCTGGAGAGGGTGGCCGCCGCCGCGTCCCGGCGCCCCGCCCGAACCCAGCTCGGCTGCGCCAACTTCGCGCACGGATTCGCCGCCTGCTCCGCCGACGAGAAGCTGACGCTGCGCGGCAGCGGCCCGCAGGGCCCGGTCCGCCCCAACGTGGCGATCGTCTCGGCGTACAACGACATGCTCTCCGCGCACCAGCCGCTGCGCGACTACCCCGAACAGCTCAAGGCCGCGGTCGCCGCGGCCGGCGGCGTCGCCCAGTTCGCGGGCGGCGTGCCCGCCATGTGCGACGGCATCACGCAGGGCCGCGCGGGCATGGAGCTCTCCCTGTTCTCCCGCGACGTCGTGGCCATGTCGGCCGCGGTCGCCCTCGCGCACGACATGTTCGACGGCGCGCTCATGCTCGGCGTCTGCGACAAGATCGTGCCGGGCCTGGTCATCGGCGCGCTGTCCTTCGGCCACCTGCCGACGGTGTTCGTCCCGGCCGGGCCGATGTCGTCGGGCCTGCCCAACAAGGAGAAGGCGCGCGTACGCCAGCGCTTCGCCGAGGGCAAGGCCACCCGCGAGGAGCTGCTCGACGCCGAGGCCAAGGCGTACCACGGCATCGGCACCTGCACCTTCTACGGGACCGCGAACACCAACCAGCTCCTCATGGAGGTGCTGGGCCTGCATCTGCCGGGGGCCAGCTTCGTGCACCCCGACCAGCCGCTGCGCGCCGCGCTGACCGACGCCGCCGGTGCGCGCGTCGCGGCGACCACCGCGCTCGGCGACCCCGCGACCCTGGTGCGCGACCACACGCCGATCGCCGAGATCATCGACGAGAAGGCGCTCGTCAACGCCGTCGTCGCGCTGCTCGCGACCGGCGGTTCGACGAACCTCACGCTGCACCTCGTCGCGATCGCCGCGGCGGCGGGCATCGAGCTCACGTGGGACGACTTCGCCGAGCTGTCGACCGCGGTCCCGCTGCTGGCCCGCATGTACCCGAACGGTCCGGCGGACATCAACCACTTCCACGCCGCGGGCGGCACCGCGTTCCTCATCCGCACGCTGCTGGACGGCGGCCTGCTGCACCGCGACGTCAAGACCGTCGCGGGGCCGGGCCTGGACCGCTACCGGCAGGAGCCGTTCCTCGACGACGGCCGCCTCGCCTGGCGCGACGGCCCGGAGAAGAGCCTCGACACCGAGGTGCTGCGGGCGTACGACGACCCCTTCGCCCCCGACGGCGGCCTCCGCATGCTCGACGGCAACCTCGGCCGCGCGGTGATCAAGGTCTCGGCGGTCTCGTCCGACCACCACACCGTCACCGCCCCCGCGCGCGTGTTCGACGGACAGGCCGAGTTCACGGCGGCGTTCGAGGCCGGGGAACTCGACCGCGACATGGTCGCGGTGCTGCGCTACCAGGGCCCGCGCGCGAACGGCATGCCCGAACTGCACAAGCTCATCCCGGCCCTCGGCGTCCTCCAGGACCGCGGCCACGCGGTCGCGCTGGTCACGGACGGGCGGCTGTCCGGCGCGTCCGGCAAGATCCCGGCCGCGATCCACTGCACGCCCGAGGCCGCCGCGGGCGGTCCGCTCGCCCGCGTGCGCGACGGGGACGTCATGACCGTGGACGCGGTCACCGGTTCGCTCGCCCTCGCCGTCCCCGAGGACGAGTTCGCGGCCCGCGAGGCGACCGGCGGCGCGCCGTCGGACGCCGAGTGGGTCGGCACCGGGCGCGAGCTGTTCGCCGCCCTGCGCGCGGGCGTCGGCGCGGCCGAGACCGGCGCCGGGACGCTCGGCAGCCCGCTGCACCACGTGGCCGCGGCCGTGGCGGGAGGTGCGCGATGACGTACGACGTCCCCGCCCCCTCCGCCGAACGCCCCTGGCTCGTCGCCGACATCGGCGGCACCAACGCCCGCTTCGGCCTCATCACCCGCCCCGGCGGACGCGCCGAACGCATCCTCGTGCTGCGCGCCGCCGAGCACCCGGACCTCGAATCGGCCGTCGCGCAGTACCTCTCCGCGGTCGGCGTCACCGGCCGCCCGAGCGCGATGTGCGCCGCCGTCGCGGGGCCCGTCACCGGCGACCGCTTCCGCTTCACCAACGGCACCTGGTCGCTCTCCGTCTCCGAGACCCGCGCGCGCATCGGGGTCGAGGAACTGGCCCTGATCAACGACTTCGAGGCACTGGCGCTGTCGCTGCCGCACCTGCGCGAAGACGACGTGCTGGTGATCGGCGACCGCCGCCCCGACACGTCGCTGCCGATGGCGGTGCTCGGCCCCGGCACCGGGCTCGGTGTCGCCGGCCTGGTCCCGATCCCCGGCGGCGGCTGGGTGCCGCTGCCCGGCGAGGGCGGCCACGTATTGCTGCGTCCGGGGCACGGCGAGGACGCCGAGGCCATCGACGTACTGCGCGGCGAACGCGGCGGCCTCGGCATGGTCACCGCCGAACACGTGCTGTCCGGCCCCGGCCTCACGCGCCTGTACCGGTACGTCGCCCGCTCGCAGGGCGAGCACGCCGAGGCGCTGTCCCCCGCCGACATCTCCAGCCGCGCGTTGGCGGGCACGGACCACCTGTGCACGTCGACCATCGAGGCCTTCTGCCGCCTGCTCGGCACCTTCGCGGGCGGCGTCGCCCTCACGCTCGGCGCGCGCGGCGGCGTCTTCCTGGCCGGCGGAGTGCTCCCGCGGATCGCCGAGCTGCTGGTCAAGAGCGAGTTCCGCGAGGGCTTCGAGACCAACCCGACGATGGCGGCGTACCTGCACCGCATCTCGACGGTGCTGGTGACCGCGCCCTACCCGGCGCTCCTGGGCGCCCGCGCCTGGCTCGAAGCGCACAGCGACGTCCGAGAGGCGGTGACCGTATGACCTCCCCCGGCTCGGCTCCCGGCCCGCTGGACCTGGCCCCCGTCATCCCCGTCGTCATCATCGACGACGTCGAGTCGGCGGTCCCCCTGGCCCGCGCCCTCGTCGCCGGCGGCCTCCCCGCCGTCGAGGTCACGCTGCGCACCCCCGCCGCCCTCGGTGCCATCGAGCGCATCGCCGCCGAGGTCGAGGGCGCGCGCGTGGGCGCCGGCACCGTGCTCACCCCGGACCAGGCCAAGGCCGCGGCCGACGCCGGCGCGACCTTCCTCGTCACCCCGGGCTGCACCGAGACCCTGTACGCCGCGCTGCGCGACACCGGCCTCGACTTCCTCCCGGGCACCTCGACGGTCTCCGAGGTCCTGCGCCTGCGCGAACTGGGCGTACGCGACATGAAGTTCTTCCCGGCGGAAGCCTCGGGCGGCGCCCCGTACCTGAAGTCACTGGCCTCACCGGTGCCCGACGTACGGTTCTGCCCGACCGGCGGCATCACCCCCGCGAGCGCCCCGGCCTACCTCGCCCTGCCGAACGTGGCATGCGTGGGCGGCTCCTGGATGCTCCCCTCCGACGCCGTCGCCTCCCGCGACTGGCCCACAGTGCAAGCGCTCGCCCGGGAAGCCTCCCGGCTGCGCGACAAGACGGCGGGAGGCACCCCCGCCTGACAAAAACGTCCCCTGGCGCGCTCTGCCCTGAGGTGCGCCAGGGGTACGGACCGCGGAACGAGTCGTATGAGGGTTCGACTCCCCCTGGTAGGCCGTATGAGGGTTCGGCCTACCGACACCGCGATCGGCCCGCTCTTCGGCGAGGAGAGCGGGCCTCTCCGTTTTTTGGGGTAGTTGTGGGCTGGGCGGCACGGGGGGCATGTGCGCGTCGGCGTCTGCGGTGTCCTCGGTGAAGGCTTTGGAGGTACAACCCCGCGCCTCAGGTCCTGGTCGGTCAGGGGTGCTCAGGGGGGACCAGGGTGCCCGTGATGATGGTGGTGAGGTGGGATTCGAATTCGGCGCGGGTGAGTTCGCCGGTGCGGACGATGGCGTCGGGGCGGGGGGTGACCTCGCCGCGGGCGGCGCGTTGGGCGCAGAGGAGGCCGACCATTTGCACCGCCAGGAAGGCGCGTTCGCGGTAGGCGTCGGGTGACGGCGGGTGCAGGGCGGCGATCGCGGTGTCCACGACGGCGAGGACGTCGTCGCCGCCGAGGTACGGGGCGACCGCCGAGGTGGGGTCGCCGACGAGGCGTACCGAGATCTGGAGGTAGGCGCGGTCCGCCGGGGCGCCGTACAGGAGTTCGGTGATGGGGAGCACGAGGGCGCGCGCGTAGCCGGACGGGTCGAGGGGGGTACGTCCGGCCTCGTCCAGCAGCTCGGCCCGGCGCGCCGCGATGACCGGGACGTGGCGGTCGAGGATCGCCCGCAGCAGGCCGTCGCGCCCGCCGAAGTGGTAGTGCACGGCGCCGGTGTTGCGCTGCCCCGCGGCCCGGGTGATCTCGCCCAGCGGCACGTCGAGCCCCTTCTCGACGAAGAGCAGCTCGGCGGCGTCGATCAGCAACCGGCGCGTCGGTCCGGAATCGCGTGGCATGTCCGGAGGATAGCGACGCGGTTCCGGGCGTCCGGCACCGCGATGTCGTGCGGCCGTGTGCCTTGACCTCGTCGGCTCCTCGTATTAAACACATTCTTTAAAACGAGGAGGTCCCCAGGCATGCCCAGCTACGAGATCGTGATCAAGAACGGCATCGTCGTCGACGGCTCCGGCGCCCCGCGCTTCCGCGGCGACATCGCGGTCAACGGCGGCCGGATCGCCCGCATCGGCCGCATCCCCGCCGAGGAAGGCGCCCGCGTCATCGACGCGACCGGCCTGATCGTCGCCCCCGGATTCATCGACCTGCACACCCACTACGACGCGCAGGTCTTCTGGGACCCGTACGTGACGACGTCCGGCTGGCACGGCGTCACCTCCGTCGTCACCGGCAACTGCGGCTTCGGTTTCGCCCCCGTGCGGCCCGACGAGCGCGAGCGCGCGATGCTGTCGATGACCGCCGTCGAGGACATCCCCACCGAGACCCTGCGCCAGGGGCTGCCGTGGGACTGGGTCTCGTTCCCGGAGTACCTGGACAGCCTGGAGCGCACGCCCAAGGCCGTGAACGTACTGCCTTACGTGCCCCTCAACCCCCTCCTCGTCTGGGTCCTCGGCCTGGACCGCGCCAAGGCCGGCGACAAGCCGACGCCCGAGGAGAACGCCGAGATCGCGCGCATCCTCACCGAGGCCATGGAGGCCGGCGCCGGCGGCTGGTCCGCGCAGTGTCTGGGGCGCCCCGGCCACCCCGAAGACCGGCTGATGCAAGGCGACTTCGACGGCACGCCCATGCCCACCGACGTGATGTGGCCGGAGACGCGCGTAGCCGTCGCCGAGGCCCTCGCCCGGCTCGGCCGCGGCTTCATGCAGCTCTCCGGCACCTCCATAACCGAGGAGGAGTTCGAGAGCCTGGTCGAGATCAGCGGCCGCCCGCTCATCTGGAACGCCCTCATCGCCAACACGCGCAGCGGCGGCCTCTACCGGCGCAAGATCGAGTGGCTCAAGAAGTGCCAGGAGAAGGGCCTGCCGATCTACGGGCAGGCGATGACGACGGACGTGCCTGTCCCGTTCAGCTGGCTGTACGGCGGCCTCAGCGTCCGCCCGCCGGTCTCCACCGTGTTCGAGGCCGAGACCGTCGAGGAGAAGATCGCGCTTCTGAACGACCCTCAGATTCGGGCGGAGCTCAAGGAGTTCGACCCGATCGTGTACCACGCGTACCCGGACATGCGGCTGCACAGGACGTTCACCGACGAGTACAAGCAGTACGAAGGCTTGCGCTTCAAGGAGATCGCCGAGCGCACCGGGCAGGACCCCATCGACATCCTGTGCGACGTCACCGTCGCGGACGGCCTGCGCACCGAGGTGCACACGGGCCAGTTCAACGCGTCGCTCGAAGGCCTCAAGGAACTCGTCGACTACGAGTACCTCATCCCCGGCCTGTCCGACGGCGGCGCGCACCTGAAGACGCTCAGCGCGGGCATGTACGGCACCGAGTACATCGTCGAGTACGTCCGCAAGCACGGCTGGACCAGCCTGGAGCGCGCCCACTGGCGCCTCTCCGCGCTCCCGGCGCACTGCGCGGGGTTCGCCGACCGCGGCATCCTGCGCGAGGGCGCGGCGGCGGACATCATCGTGTACGACTACGACCGCCTCGCGTACAGCGACCCGGAGTTCCGCCACGACCTGCCCGCCGAGCAACTCCGCACCGTCATCTCCGCCACCGGCTACCGCTACATCCTGGTCAACGGCCAGGTGACGGTCGAGGACGACAAGGAACTGGGCGTGCACTCCGGCGCCCTCCTCCGGCACGGCGCGAGCACCGGCGCCTGACGCCGCGTCACCACCGTTTGCGCACAGCCGTTTACATACCAACCGTTTGCGCACCGCCGTTTTGTGCACAAGCGTCTCCGCACAACCGCGGCGGGGGGGGGGGGGGGGGGGGGGGGGGGGGGGGGGGGGGGGGGGGGGGGGGGGGGGGGGGGGGGGGGGGGGGGGGGGGGGGGGGGGGGGGGGGGGG
>NZ_JBPKBH010000003.1:238306-317387 GCF_051388915.1 Yinghuangia sp. YIM S09857
CCCGACCCGTGTTCGGCTCCCCCGCCACGACGCACCGACAGTCGCCCACCGGCCACACCCCGTCGCCTTTGCGCCGATTCAGCGCAGCCGGCCCCGCCCGGGAACAGATCCGCGCCTGCGCGTGCTGACCGTTGTGGGAGCCGGTACGCCGGACGGGAGGTCTCCGTGGTCCACGACGTGATGAGCGTGATGCCCGCGCCGCTGGTCCTCCTCGTGGTGGGCCTCGCGGTGACCGCCGAATCCGCGCTGCTCTTCGGCCTCGTCCTCCCGGGCTCGACACTGCTGCTCACCCTGGGCCTGGTGACGCGCCTCGGCGAGGTCCCGCTGTCGGCCGCGATGCCCGTCGCTATCGCCGCCGCCGTGCTCGGCGGCCAGCTCGCTTATCTGCGCGGACGCCACCACGCCGGGAGAGCCCGGCCCGCCGGCCGCCTGCACGCGACGATCGAGCGCGCGGAGAGCATGGTGGCGCGCCACGGCGTGTGGTCGATCGCGATCGCCCAGTGGATCGCGGGATTGCGTACGTTCACCCCTCGCCTCGCCGGCCGCGCCCGCGTCCCCTACCGCGTCTTCGGCATGACGCAGGTCGTCGTCGCGGCCATATGGGCCTCGTCCTTCGTCTCCCTGGGCCACTTCGCGGGCCTCGCCATGCAGCAGCGCATCGGCACGGCCGCGAGCATCGCCGGAGCCGCGGTCGTCGCCGCCGGACTGGTCGTGTACGCGGTACGCCGCCGCACCGCACGGACCACCGCACCTGCCACCGCCGCACTTGCCGCCGCCGCAACTCCCCCTGCTCCCAACCCTGCTGCCTCACCCACGACGGCGTCACCGACCCCCTCCACCCGCACCCCATCCACATCCGCATCCCGCCGCCTCGAACCCCTCCCCGGGTCCTGGCCGGTCGGCCCGTGGATGTGCCTCCCCTGGTGAGTTCCGCGCGATCCGGCGGCGGTTCGCGCGGCGTTCGCGAGCCGATCGGTCAACTCCCCGACGCGTAGTGCCCCTTCACACGGGGTAATGCTCCTGGACCGTCGAGGGGAGGCACCTTGTCCAAGAAGACGAGGAAACGGAAGACCCGCCGGAAGAACCGCGCCAACCACGGCAAACGCCCCGCCTGAACACCGCCCGGGCGCCCGCAGGACACGCATCACCCCGCTCGACCCGCACCTCTCGGGGCATCAACACACGCAACCGAGGCACACGCGGACACCCTCCCTTGGCGGCCAGGTGTCCCACCCCCGGGTGCCAAGCCCCCGCACCCACACGAGAGTCCCGCACCGCGGACCGCGCGGTGCGGGACGTTTTCTCGTGGCCGCCGTCCCCCGTCCGTCCCCTGCTCAGCAGGGATCGGCGATCTTGTCGACGGTCACGTGTGTGTTGACGGCGGTGTCCGGGACGAACCCGGTGAGGCCGTCAATGCTGACGCGGTCCCAGATACCGCTGGTGCCGCCCCAACCGACGGACTCGGGCCCGTCGGTGTGGCAGAGGACCTCGATCGTCCGACCGGCCGCCAGATGCGCCAACTGAGGCGAATCGGCGCTCGGTTCGGCGAAGAGCGCGACGCCCTCGGGCTGCGCTATGGAGACCTCGCGCGGGGTCGCGGGCCGCTCGTCCGGGTTGCCGCGGATCGCTCCGAGGATGACCAGGACGACCACGACCAGGGCGACGCCCGGGCCCGTCCAGCCGGGGTGCGGCGTGTGGACGGTTACCGTGGAACCGTTGGGAACTCGTACGTTGCTGGTCTCGAACATGACGGGATCACATCCCCCGATACCGAAGTACGGCGCACCGCACGCCCCGTGGCGGACGGCGGCGGGCCGTGGGCCCTTACCACCGCCAACACCCTTCGATAGCCTGGGATTCTGGCGCGAGTCCCGGGGGCCGCGAAGGCTGCTGCCGGCGATTCGACGGGGAGAGACGGGGTGCCGACCGCGAATCGGCGTGCCGTCTCTCCCCCACATACACGAGCGCCGCAGGGGGGAGGCGTCGGACCGCACTCTTGCGCCCCTGGCGCTCCACCCCTTCCCGCCGGGCACGGTGACCTCGCCCGGTGCGAAGGGGCAATCCCCTGTCGACTTTGTGTCGTTCGTCGGCGATTCTGGGGATCCTCCATATAGCGGCGGCAGTTGCCGCCATCCGTTGCGGACCCTCGTGCCAACGACGCCACGACCCCCGCTGCGGCTGACTTCTCGTGTCCAGTGTTGAGGGAGAAGAAGGCGTGGCAGAGATCATCAGCACCAAGCCGGCGTGGTACCGCAGCAGTTACAGCGCCCAACAGGGGAACTGTGTCGAGGCCCGATCGGACGCGTCGGTATGGGTACGCGACTCCCGACGCCCCTTCCGTGCCCCGCTCAGCTTCCCCGCCGGCGCGTGGTCGGACTTCGTGGCGCGGATGCACACAGACCGACCGGCCGGACGACCGGCCGACGGACCGACGGGCTGACCCGCCGATCGGCCGAACTGCGGGCATGAGCGCCCCCGTTGCGCCGCGACGCCGCGTACCGCCCATGCTCACACCCCCTCTGTATGCCACTGTGACCGCTACCGCTCTACCACTTGGCGATACGCCCTAGAGACGAATGCCATATGGCACATTGACCACGGTTCCATTGCACAGCAGCATCGGCGTTGTGACAAGGGGGAGTTGCCTCAAGTAAGGCGTTCCAGCGCGTCATCGATCAATTTGATGGGATCCGCGGCGGCCGCGGCCTCCTCCAACTGCCAGAAGGACTCCAGGTACTCCTGCGGCTTGGTCTCGGTCGGCTCGGAGATGATCATGCTGCCCTCGGCACCCTCGATGTACAGCACGAGCGAGGTGTCGTCCGGGAATTCGAAGACCACGTAGCCGCGCCGGTGGCGCGGGTAGAGCCCTTCACTGAACGGCATGATCTGGAGCGTCAGGTCGGGCCGCTGCGCCATGGTCCGCAGGTGGAGCAACTGGGCACGCATCACCGCGCGTCCGCCCACCACTCGGCGGATGATCGACTCGTCGATGATGAAGTGCGTCTCCGGCGGCGTCTCGCGCTCGAACAACTTCTGCCGCTCGATGCGCAGTTCGATCGCCTTCGGGCTGATCGGACCGCTGCGCCCGCTGGTGTTGAGCATCGCCTGCTCGGCGTATTCCGGCGTCTGCAACAGGCCGGGGATGATGGTGATCTCGAAGTTGCGGATCACCGAGGCGACGGTCTCGTAGCCGATGTACGCCGCGTAGTCCCGGCTGATCACATCGGCGAAGCGGTCCCACCAGGCGGTCCGGCGCACGTCCTTGGACAGGGCCAACAACTGTTCCTGCTGGGCGGGTTCGACCCCGTAGTGGTTGAGCAGCACACGAAGGTCGTTGGTGGAGATCCGGTTCCGGCCGCCCTCGATGCGGATGAGCTTGCTGAGCGACCAGTCCATCTCATCGGCGACCTGCTGTTGTGTGTACCTGCGTTGCTCCCGAAGCCGCCGCAGTTCGGCCCTCAGTCGGCCAAGCGAAACCAGCGGGTCCGGACTCTGGGGCATAGCTGATCCCTGCCTCGGTTGGCACTCAAAGGTGCTGAAGATATGTCAAACACACGTACGGCATTCTGCCTTATGGCAGTTGGCCAGTCAGCAACGAGCCTAGTACCGCTTCGCGGCTGAAGCCGCTGAATCAGCCGAACACGCCAGTGCGTTCAGCCGATCAGCGGTACATGGACCACACCCGGCCGGGCAGAATGCCGCCGCCCCGGGCTGCGCGGAAGACGAGGACTGAAGACACGGACTGAAGACTCGGGCCGAGGACCAGGGCTGACGACCAGCCGGAAGACCAAGCCGGAAGACGACCGCTGGTGACGACCACCAATGACGACTACTGAAGACGACCGCTGAAGACGACGGCAGAAGACGACCGCTGAGGACGAAGGCGCCGGAGAAGACCAGCCGCCGGTCAGCCGTACATGCGGCGCATGGCGAAGTTGATCATTTGCTCGATCGCCTTTGCGTCGAACATCACACGGTGCTCGCCGTCCAGGTCGAGCACGAAGCCGTAGCCGTTCGGCAGGAGGTCGAGGACCTCGGCGCCGGTGACCGTGAAGTGGCGGGACTCCTCGCCGGCGTACCGCTTGAGCTCCTCCAGGGAGGAGAACATGGGGATCACCGGCTCGGGGGTGTTGTGCAGCGCCAGGAAGCCCGGCCGTTCGCCGCGGGGACAGAAGACCTTGGAGGCTATGAAGACGGACTGGAAGTCCTCGCCGCTCATCAGGCCGGTGGCGAATCCGCGCACGGCGTCGGTCAGGCTCGGGCCATCCGCCCGTACCTGCGGTTCCTCGGTCGCGTAGCCGTACACGACATCCGAGATTAGCGCCTCCGGGGCGCCCATTCGGCCGGGTCGGGGATTGCCAAAGTTACCGGCGGGTAGAATCATTGGGTTACCAGTCAGTACAACCAGCCGGAAACGAACAGGCGGAGCCACACCATGGGTCACTACAAGTCGAATCTCCGCGACCTCGAGTTCAACCTCTTCGAGGTGTTCGGCCGCGAGCAGGTCTACGGCAGTGGCCCGTTCGCCGAGATGGACGCCGACACCGCGCGCTCGATCCTCACCGAGGTGGAGCGCCTGGCAGTAGGCGAGCTCGCCGACTCCTTCGCGGACGCGGACCGCAACCCCCCGGTCTTCGATCCCTCGACTCACACGGCGACGCTGCCCGAGTCGTTCAAGAAGAGCTACAAGGCGTACATGGACTCCGAGTGGTGGCGCCTGGCGCTGCCCGAGGAGCTGGGCGGCACCACCTGCCCGCTCTCGCTGCGCTGGTCCGTCGCCGAGCTGGTGCTGGGCGCCAACCCGGCCCTGTGGATGTACGCCGCGGGCCCCGACTTCGCACACGTCCTGCACGTCCTGGGCACCGAGGAGCAGAAGAAGGTCGCCGCCCGCATGATCGAGGGCCAGTGGGGCTCCACGATGGTGCTGACCGAGCCGGACGCCGGATCCGACGTCGGCGCCGGGCGCACCCGCGCGGTCAAGCAGGACGACGGCACGTGGCACATCGAGGGCGTCAAGCGCTTCATCACCTCGGGCGAGCACGACCTGTCCGACAACATCGTCCACCTGGTGCTGGCCCGCCCCGAGGGCGCCGGCCCCGGCACCAAGGGCCTGTCACTGTTCATCGTGCCCAAGGTGCACTTCGACTGGGAGACCGGCGAGCTGGGCGAGCGCAACGGCGCCTTCGTCACCAACGTCGAGCACAAGATGGGCCTCAAGGTCTCCACGACCTGCGAGGTCACCTTCGGCGGCAACGCCGGGGTCCCGGCCGTCGGCTGGCTGGTCGGCGAGGTGCACAACGGCATCGCGCAGATGTTCAAGATCATCGAGTACGCGCGCATGATGGTCGGCACGAAGGCCATCGCCACCCTCTCCACCGGCTACCTCAACGCCCTGGAGTACGCCAAGGAGCGCGTGCAGGGCGCCGACCTGGCGAAGATGACCGACAAGGCCGCGCCGCGCGTGACCATCACGCACCACCCGGACGTGCGCCGCTCGCTCATCACCCAGAAGGCGTACGCCGAGGGCATGCGCGCCCTGGTGCTCTACACCGCCACCTGGCAGGACCGCATCGCGCAGGCCGAGGCCGAGGGGCGCCGCGACGAGGAGGCCGAGCGGGTCAACGACCTGCTGCTGCCGATCGTGAAGGGCTACGGCTCGGAGAAGTCGTACGAGCAGCTCGCCCAGTCGCTCCAGATCTTCGGCGGGTCCGGGTTCCTCCAGGAGTACCCGATCGAGCAGTACATCCGGGATTCCAAGATCGACACCCTCTACGAGGGCACCACCGCGATCCAGGGCCAGGACTACTTCTTCCGCAAGATCGTCCGCGACCAGGGCCAGGCGCTGACCCGGGTGGCCGGCGAGATCCAGGAGTTCATCGCCTCCGAGGCGGGCGGCGACACGCTCGCCGCCGAGCGGGGGCTGCTGGCCCGGGCGGCCGAGGACGTGCAGGGCATCGTCGGCACGCTGATCACCCAGCTCATGGCGTCCGAGCAGGAGATCACCTCGATCTACAAGGTCGGGCAGAACACCACCCGCCTGCTCATGGCATCCGGTGACCTGGTCGTCGCCTGGCTGCTGCTGCGCCAGGCTTCGGTGGCGCTCGCCAAGCTGGACACCGCCAGTGCCCGCGACAAGGCCTTCTACCAGGGCAAGGTCGCGGCGGCGAAGCACTTCGCGCGCAACGTCCTGCCGCTGCTCACGCCGCAGCGCGTGATGGCCGAGGAGACCGACAACGCGCTCATGGAGCTGCCGGAGGAGGCGTTCTGATCCGCGCTCGCGCGGTGCGCTTCTGACGGATTGTCAGCAGGCGGTCCCCCGTACCCTTTCCGTCCCGGGTACGGGGGACCGCCTTTTCGCCTCCCGGCCGTACGGCGGCCACCGGGGCACGCCACAATCACCGCTATGACGACCGGCACGGCGGGTGGGGCAGGGGTGGCGGACGGGGCCGAGAAGATCGGCGCGGCCGCGATGCTGCGCGGGTTCGTGTCGAGCGGGCTGCTCGGCGCGGCGGTCGCCTGTTTCGTCGTGGGGCCGGTCACCGGCCGGACCGGCCTGCTCGCGGTCGGCGGCGGGCTCGTCGCGGCGGTCGTCCTGCTGTTGGTCGTGCGCAAGGCGGTACGCCGCGGCTCGACGCCGCCGCCCGCGGGTCCGCGGCGGGCGCTGGCCCGGATCGAGAGCCGCCGCGCGCTGTCGTCCGAATCGGGGGACATCCCGGTCGAGTTCGTGCTGACCGTGGCGCCGGACGACGCACCCGCGTACCGCGCCAAGTTCACGCAGGACATCAACCTCGTCGACATCCCGGACTACCGGCCCGCCGGGATCGTGGTGGTCGAGTACCGGCCGGACCGGCTGTGGAAGGTCGAGATCGTCACCGAGCCGGACGCCGGGTGGGCGCGCCGGGCGCGTGAGGAGTCGGTCGACTCGGCCCCCGAGTCCACGCTCGCCACGGTGCCGGCCGAGGGGTGCGGGTTCTGCCTGCTCATGCTGGTCGGGTTGCTGCTGGGGGCGGCCGCGGTGGTGTTCGCGTTCCGCGGCGACCTGTTCGACGACGACGGCGGCAGCGGACCGCGCCCGGCCACCGTCACGAGCACGTCCACGACGATGAGCACGGTCCGGATCACCGGCGACGCCATGCTCGTGCCGGGCCGGATGCGCGCTGCGGCGGAGGCGCTGATCACCCTGATGGGGACCGACAAGGCCACCGAGGTCGGGATCGGCGAGGACATGGTGAGCGTGGCCGCGCCCAAGGCGTCGGCGCCCGGCCTGGTCGACTCGTTCCGGTTCCGCGACGGGAAGGCCGAGGCGACGGGCCCGCACGGGACGCGCCAGCCGGACGGGCCGCTCATCGACCTGCGGGCGCTGCCGTACGACCGCCTGCTGTTCCTGGTCGTCGAGGCGAAGGCCACGCTCGGCCTGACGCCCGACACGTGGCACATCTCGGTCCGGCACGCGGCCGGGACCGGCGCCCTGGAGATCACCGTGACGGTCAGCGACTCCTACGGCGGCGCCTCGCTGCGCGCGGATGCCGAGGGGAACGTGGTCGGACGCTCGCCGCGCCGCTGACGCGTTCGGAAGGGCGCGGCGAGCGCTCGGGGCTGCCGGGAGCTCGTCCTCGCATGGTGTTGCGGCGAGGCGAGCGTTCAGGCTGCCGGGCAGACACGACCTACAGGTCGGAGCCGCCCGTGGCGTCCAGGAGGTGGCCGGTGACCCAGCGGGCCGCGTCGGAAGCCAGGAACGCGACGGTGTCGGCGATGTCGTCCGGGCGTCCGACGCGCCCGAGGGCGGCCCGGCTCGCCCAGTACGCGTTGGCCTCCGCGTTGTCGCGCAGCCAGGCCGCGTTGATGTCGGTGTCGACGACGCCGGGCGCGACGCCGTTCACCGTGATGCCGCGTGCGCCGAGCTGCTTGGCGAGGGCGAGCGTGAAGACGTCGAGGGCGCCCTTCGTGGCGGCGTAGGCGATCGCCTCGGGGAACGCGATGCGCGTCACGCCCGACGAGACGTTGACGATGCGGCCGCCGTCGCGCAACAGCGGGAGGGCGCGCTGCACGATGAAGAACGGCGCCTTCGCGTTCACCGCGAACACCTCGTCGAACTCGGCCGGTGCGACGTCCTCGATGGGCTTCGAAAGGCCGATCCCGGCGTTGTTCACGACGATGTCGAGGCCTGATTCCCCGTGCTCGCGCAGGCCGTCGGCCAGCCCCGCGAACAGCCGGTCGACGTCGCCCGGTTCACCGAGCCGGGCGGCGACCGCGAAGGCCCGTCCGCCGGCCCCGGTTATGGCGGCCACGGTCTCCTTCGCGGCGCGCTCGTCGCTGCCGTAGTGCACGGCGACCAGGGCGCCGTCCCGGCCCAGGCGCTCGGCGATCGCGCGACCGATGCCGCGGCTGCCGCCGGTGACGAGTGCGGACTTCCCGTGCAGCGCGGGCGCGCCGGCGGAGGTGGCTGCGGTGGCGGTGGTGGTGCTCATGGCGGTCTCCCCAAGATTTATGTAGTGCTCGGAACAGAAAGAAACGTAGCACATGTGTAGTGGGCGCTAAGCAATCCCGCCGGCTGGGGCGGCGCGGCGCCGGCCGGCACCGGCCTGGGCAGCGGGGGCCGGCACCGGCCTGGGCGGCGGGGGGTGGTGCCGGCCTGGGCGGCGGGGGTGGGTGCCGAACGAGGGCGGGGCCGGGCGGGGCCGGAGCCGTACGGGTGCTTCCCGGCCTGGTCACGGGGCGAGGCCGGAGCCGTACGGACGCTTCCCGGCCTGGTCACGGAGCGAGGCCGGAGCCGTACGGGTGCTTCCCGGCCTGGTCACGGGGCGAGGCCGGAGCCGTACGGGCGCTGCCCGGCCTGGTCACGGAGCGAGGCCGGAGCCGTAGGGGCGCTTCCCGGCGTACTCTCGGCTGCGAGCCCCCAGAAGACCTCCCGGACGCCCGCAGGACGGCCCCAGGACGACCACCGCGGCGTCGCGCCGCGCACAGGAGCACCATGACTTCCCCGCACGGACAGCCCCTCGGCCACCGGTTCGACCGGGCGCACACCGACGACCTGATCCGGTACATCGCGGCCAGCCCGTCGCCGTACCACGCGGTCGCCAACGCGGCCGAGCGGCTCGACGCGCTCGGCTTCCGCCGCCTCGCCGAGACGGACCGCTGGGCGGGCGGCCCCGGCGGCCGCTACGTCCTGCGCGGCGGCGCGCTCATCGCGTGGTTCGTGCCCGAGGGCGTCTCCGGGCCGACCGGCTTCCGCGTCGTCGGCGGCCACACCGACTCCCCCAACCTGCGCGTCAAGCCGCGCCCCGACACCGGCCGCGTCGGCTGGCGGCAGGTGGCGGTCGAGCTGTACGGCGGCACCTTGCAGAACACCTGGCTCGACCGCGACCTCGGCCTCTCCGGCCGTCTCGCGCTCAAGGACGGCAGCGAGCACCTGGTGTTCGTGGACCGCCCGCTCCTGCGCGTACCGCAGCTCGCCATCCACCTCGACCGCTCGGTCAACGAGGGCATGTCCCTCGACAAGCAGGTCCACATGACACCGGTGTGGGGCCTCGGGCCGGTCGTCGAGGGCGAGCTGGTCGAGTACGTCGCCAAGGAGGCGGGCGTCGCGGCGGGCGACGTGGCCGGGTGGGACCTGATGGTGCACGACGTGCAGCCCCCGGCGTACCTCGGCCGCGACCGCGAACTCCTCGCCGCACCACGGCTCGACAACCTCGTCTCGGTGCACGCGGGCCTCGCGGCGCTGCTGGCCGCGGCCTCGGCACCTGCGGGGGACCTCGCGCACATCCCGGTGCTGGCGGCGTTCGACCACGAGGAGGTCGGCAGCGCGTCGACCACCGGTGCGGGCGGCCCGCTGCTGGAGAACACGCTGCGGCGCATCGTCGGTTCGGAAGGCTGGGACGACCAGGCCCGCGCGTTCGCCGACACCCTGTGCCTGTCCAGCGACGTCGGCCATGCCGTGCACCCGAACTACGCCGAGCGCCACGACCCGGACCACCACCCACTGCCGAACGGCGGCCCGATCCTCAAGGTGAACGCGAACCAGCGCTACGCCACCGACGCCTCGGGCCGCGCGGTCTGGGCGGCGGCCTGCGAGCGTGCGGGCGTGCCGTGGCAGACCTTCGTCAGCCGCAACTCGATCCCCTGCGGCTCGACCATCGGCCCGATCACCGCGACGCGCCTCGGCGTCGAGACGGTGGACGTCGGCATCGCGATGCTGTCGATGCACTCCGCCCGCGAACTGTGCGGCGCCTCGGACCCGTACCTCCTCGCCTCCGCGATGAACGCTTTCCTGGAGAGCTGAGCCGGGTCCGGCTATTCGGCGGAGGCCGAGGTGTCCGACGACGGCGTGATCGTGGCCAGCGAGAGCTGGAGTTCGGGGGCGCCGTCGGCGGATTGGCGGACCGGGATGCCCCAGTCCTGCTGGTGGATGTGGCACGCCGGGTACTCGATCGGCTTGCCGTCGGGGCCGAGGGCGTCGCAGGAGGCCGCCATCGCGGAGACGTGCAGCACGCCCTCGGTGACCGACTCGTCCAGCAGCAGGGTGCGGGTCAGTTCGGTGCCCGGGCCTTCCCCGGCGACGAGGAGGCCCGGCGGGCTGGCGTCCACGAGCAGGCGCGTCGCGGGGCCTTCCCGGTCGTCCAGCTTCTGGCCCGGCGGTACGTCGAACACCACGGCGAGGCGCAGGCTGCCGCGCGCGATCTCGACCTGCGGACGCGTCGTGTGGTGCGCCTGCTCCGGCACCGAAAGGGCCTCGTCCGGCACACGGATGCGGGTCACCCGGTGCCCGGCCGACTCGACCACCATCAGGTACACGCCGTCGTCGTCGGCCACCACGACGGCGTCGGACGGCTCCCGCAGCTCGGTGGCGAGCGTGGTGACCTCGCGCGCGACCGGGTCGTACCGCCGCAGCGCGCCGTTGTACGTGTCGGAGACCGCCACCGAGCCGTCCGGGAGCACCGTGACGCCCAGCGGGTGCTGCAACAGCGCCCGGTCGGCCGGCCCGTCCCGCAGCCCGAAGTCGAACAGCCCCGCGCCGACCTCCGTGGTGATCCGCCCGTCGGTCAGCTCGCGCAGCGCGGAGGTCTCGGAATCGGCGATCCACAGCGTGTGCCCGTCCGGCGAGACCGCCAGGCCGGACGGCTGGGCGAACCACGCGCTCTCGACCGGCCCGTCCTCCAGGCCCTCGTTGGTCGTCCCGGCCAGCACGTCGACCGACTCGCCGACCGGGTCGAACTCCCACAACTGATGGACACCGGCCATCGCGACGACGACCCGGCCGCCGAACCACGCGACGTCCCACGGGCTCGACAGATCCACCTCGCGCGCCGCCCCCGAGGTCCGGCCGCCCTGCCACCACTGCCGCCCGGTCCCGGCGACCGTGCGCACGGTCCCGGTCGCCAGCGACACGCCCCGCAGCGCGTGGTTCGCGGTGTCCGCCACCACGATGTCGTAGCCGACGTGCGCGGCGACCTCCGCCGGCAGCAGCGCGAGCCCCTGCGGCTCGGCCAGCGAGGCGTGCCGCGGGCCGCCGTCCGTCAAACCGCGGTGGCCGTTGCCGATGCGGCGCAGCACGGTGCTGCCGTCGTCGGCCAGCTCCACGAGCGAGTGGTGGCCCGCGTCGGACACCAGCAGGGTGCCGGACGGCAGCCGCAGCAGCTTGCCGGGGAACCGCAGGTCGGTGCGCGGCGGTTCGGCGGGGACGTACGGTCCGTCGCCGCGGTGCAGCGTGCGCTTGTCCTCGTGCTCGCCGACCAGTTCGGCGACCAGCGCGTCGATGGCGTGGCCGTGGCCCTCCCCGGCGAGTTGCGCGACGACGTACCCCTCCGGGTCGATGACCACGAGCGTGGGCCACGCGCGCACCGCGTACTGCCGCCAGGTCGCCATCTCCGGGTCGTCGAGGACGGCGTGGTGCACCTCGTAGCGCTCGACGGCGGCCAGCACCGCGTCGTGGTCGGCCTCGTGCGCGAACTTGGGCGAGTGCACGCCGACGACCACGAGCACGTCGCGGTACTTCTCCTCCAGCACCCGCAGCTCGTCGAGGACATGCAGGCAGTTGATGCAGCAGAAGGTCCAGAAGTCGAGCAGGACGATCTTGCCGCGCAGTCCGGCAAGCGTGGGGGCCGAGCCCCCGGTGTTGATCCACCCGCCGGCCCCGACGAGCTCGGGGGCGCGGACACGGACGCGGCGCGGCGTGCTGCTCATGATCTCCAGTCAAACACCTGCGCCCCGGTTATCCGCGCAGGACCGGAGGTGGATTCCGGGTGCCGCGCGTCGGGTGTCGGAGACGCGCTCAGCCGAGGCGGCGGTCCTTGAGCACCGGGAAGTCCACCCGGGTCTTGGCCACCAGCGCGGTGTCGATCTCCGCGGTCAGCACACGCCCTTCGGGCCCGGCCTCGGCCACGATCTCGCCCCACGGGTCGACGACCACACTGTGTCCGCCCTGCGCCAGACCGGCCTGGGACCCGGCGGTGTTGCAGGCGAGCACGAAGACCTGGTTCTCGACCGCCCGCGCGCGGGCCAGCAGGCGCCAGTGCTCGACGCGGCGGGCGGGCCACGCGGCCGGGATCACCAGGACCTCGGCGCCGCGGTCGAGCAGCAGCCGGAACATCTCGGGGAACCGCAGGTCGTAGCAGGTGGCCAGGCCGAGGGTGCCGAACGGCGTGGGCAGCGTCACGATCTCGGCGCCCGGCCCCATCAGCGCGGCCTCGCCGCTGTCGAAGCCGAAGCGGTGGATCTTGCGGTACGTGGCGCGCAGCGCGCCGTCCGGGCCGAACACCAGCGACGTGTTGTAGTGCGCGCCGTCGTCGCCCCGCTCGACGATGCTGCCGCCGTGCAGCCAGACCCCGGTGTCGCGCGCGGCGTCGGAGAGGGCCTGCGCGGTGGGGCCGTCCAGGGTCTCGGCGTCCTCGTCCCAACGGGCGTAGTCCCAGCCGCCGGCGAGCCAGAGTTCGGGCAGCACGACGAGGTGATCGTCCTCACGTCCGCGCACCGTGCGCAGTGCGTCGGCGAGCCGGTCGGCCTTCGGCACGGACAGGTCGACATCGAGCTGAATCAGGGACACGCGCACGCAGACCACCACATCCCGCTGACCGTTGAACCGGTCCCGTCACCGGAACCTCCGCCGAACATCCCGGCAAGCCCGGGCCGCTTCGCGCGAACCGGCTGCCCCGGGCTTCCGCGCAGCGTAACGTGCCTGCATGAACGCCCGGTCGCAGACGGGCCGCGACGGGGCGTCCCGACACCCAGAGGTTCGCCGTGAGCAATGAACTCCAGTATCTCGTCGACGCGTGGGAGCAGTCCGTGCGGTCGATCTCGGACGTCTGCGCCGGGCTGACCGAGGGGCAGTGGAACCGCGCGACGGAGTGCCCGGGCTGGTCGATCCGCGATGTCGTCTCGCACGTCATCGGCGTCGAGCTGGAGCTGCTGGGCGACCCACGGCCGATCCACAACCTGCCGAGCGATCTCGCGCACGTGCGGCCGGGCGACGAGTTCAGCCGCTACTGCGAGATACCCGTGGACGTCCGGCGCTGCCACACCGCGGCGGAGATGACCGGCGAGCTGACCTGGGTGATCGGCCGTCGCCTGCGGATGCTGCGGGACAGCGAGTGCGCGCCCGAGACCGAGGTGCGCGGCATGATGGGCCGCAGCACGCCGTACAAGCACTTGCTGCGCTCGCGGACGTTCGACGTGTGGGCGCACGAGCAGGACGTACGCCGGGCGGTCGGCCGTTCCGGCGGCCTCGACTCGCCCGCCGCGCAGGTGTCGCGCGAGTTCCTGCTCGCCCAACTGCCGCGCGTCGTCGCGGAGGACGCGCGCATCGCGGCCGGGCACGCGGTGGTTTTCGACGTCCACGGGCCGCTGGAGTTCATGCGCACGGTCACCGTCGGGCCGAACGGGCAGGCAAGGATCGGCGAACAGGTCGCGCTGGCCCCGCTGGTGACGCTGTCGACCGACTGGGAGACGTTCGCCCGGCTGATGTGCGGACGCATCCGGCCGGCCGCCGCGGACCTGAAGATCGAGGGCGACCGCGGCGCGGCCGACCGGGTGTTGGCGGAGATCGCGGTCACGCTGTAGCGCGCGGTGCGGGGAGGCACCCGCACGGGCGATTCACCGCACGTCGGGCGGTGGCGGCGCGGTCGGCGTACCGCGCCCTGGGGTCGGCCCGGGACGCCGAGCGTCCGGCGTCAGCCGCCCCACACCCGCCACGAGTCGGTCTGCGTCATCTCGGCGTCACGCGTCGAGGTCTGCAAATCCACCGACCAGGCGGCGGATTCGCAGACCTCCTCGCGTTGCCGTCAGCTCCAGGCGATCAGCCGCTCCGGCCGCTCCAGCGCCGCGGCGGTGTCGGCGAGCACCTTCGAGCCCAACTCGCCGTCCACCAGCCGGTGGTCGAACGACAGGGCCAGCGTGGTGACCTGACGGGGCTTCACCTTGCCCTTGTGCACCCAGGGCATCTCACGGATCGCCCCGACCGCGAGGATCGCGGCCTCGCCGGGGTTGAGGATCGGCGTACCGCCGTCGATGCCGAACACCCCGATGTTGGTGATGGTGACCGTGCCGCCCGACAGATCCGCGGGCCGGGTCTTCCCGGCCCGCGCGGTCGCGGTCAGCTCGCCCAGCGCCTTGGCCAGGTCGACGAGCGAACGCCCACCCGCGTCCTTGATGTTCGGCACCAGCAGGCCGCGCGGGGTGGCCGCCGCGATGCCCAGGTTGACGCGGTCCTTGA
This sequence comes from Yinghuangia sp. YIM S09857, assembly GCF_051388915.1. Taxonomy (NCBI): domain Bacteria; kingdom Bacillati; phylum Actinomycetota; class Actinomycetes; order Kitasatosporales; family Streptomycetaceae; genus Yinghuangia; species Yinghuangia sp. YIM S09857. The sequence continues at coordinate 253,011 of NZ_JBPKBH010000003.1, forward strand.
GGACGATCTCCTGGTTCGCCTCGTCCCACGACGCGTTCACGTCGGGGTTGCGCCGCACCGCACCGAGCAGCGCCTTGGCGACCAGCAGCAGCGGCGACACCTTGACGTCGGCGAACTCCGGCAGCCCGCGCAGCTTTCCGACCAGCTTGACGCTGCGCGTCACGTCGACCTGCACCCACTCGGTGACGTGCGGGGCGGTGAACGCGCTGGCGACCATGGCCTGCGCGGTCGCCTTGCGTACGCCCTTGACCGGCACCCGGCGCTCGCCGCCGTCCGCCGCCACCGCAGGTGCCGGTACGCCGGTCCCCTCGGCCGCCGCGTGCACGTCCTCGCGCGTGACGACGCCGCCCGGCCCGGTCGGGACCAGAGCGCCGAGATCGACGCCGAGGTCCCGGGCCAGCTTGCGGACCGGGGGCTTGGCCAGCACGAGCACGCTGCCGGGCGCGGAACCCTGCGTGTGGAAGGGCGCCGTCCCGGCCGACTTCGCGGGTGCGGCCGGTGCGGCCGGTGCGGCGGGGGCGGCCGGTGCGGCTGTCACCGCCGGTGCCGTGGCTGCGGGTCTGGTCCGCGGGCGGCGGTGCGCGCTGGTCGCGCGTACGCCGTAGCCGACCAGGACCGCTTCGCGCCCGGCACCCGGGTTCGCCGCGTCGGCGTCTCCCGCTCCGTTCGCCGTCCCCCCGTCGGGGACGGCGCCGTTCGTGCTGCCGCCTTCCGCGGCCACGCCGTTCGTACCGGCGTCGGCGCCCGTTCCGCCGTCGGACGCGCCGCCCGCCAACTCGACCGTGATGATCGGCGCCCCGACAGGGACCGTGTCCCCCTCGGACGCCAGCAGTTCGGTCACCACGCCGTCGAAGGGGCACGGGAGTTCCACGACCGCCTTGGCGGTCTCCACCTCGACGATCACCTGCCCGTCGGTGACGTTGTCGCCGACCGCGACCTGCCACGCGACGATGTCGGCCTCCAGCAGGCCCTCGCCGACGTCCGGCATCACGAACTGCCTGCTCCGCGCCACTGAATCGCTCCTCACCACTGCGTCACCAGGCCAGCGAGCGGTCGACCGCGTCGAGCACCCGGTCGAGGTCCGGCAGGTACTCCTCCTCGATCCGCGACGGCGGATACGGCGAGTGGTACCCGCCGACCCGCAGCACGGGAGCCTGGAGGTGGTAGAAACAGCGCTCGGTGACACGCGCGGCGATCTCCGCGCCCATCCCGAGGAACGTCGGCGCCTCGTGCACGACGACCAGGCGCCCGGTGCGCCGCACCGACTCCTCGACGGCCGTGAAGTCGACCGGCGAGAGCGAGCGCAGGTCGATCACCTCAAGATCGCGCCCGTCGTCCGCGGCCGCCGCCGACGCGGCGTCCAGGCACGTCTGCACCATCGGGCCGTACGCGACCAGCGTGCAGTCCCGGCCCTGCCGTACGACGCGCGCGGAGTGCAGAGGGTCCGGGGACGCCGCCGGGTCGACCTCGGCCTTGGCCCAGTACCGGCGCTTCGGCTCGAAGAACACCACCGGGTCGTCGGAGCGGATGGCCTGCTGGATCATCCAGTACGCGTCGACCGGGTTGGACGGCGACACCACGCGCAGACCGGCGGTGTGCGCGAAGTACGCCTCGGGGGACTCGCTGTGGTGCTCGACCGCGCCGATGCCGCCGCCGTACGGAATGCGCACCACGACCGGCACCTTCACGTGCCCGAGCGCCCGCGCGTGCATCTTGGCGAGCTGCGAGACGATCTGGTCGTACGCCGGGTACACGAACCCGTCGAACTGGATCTCCGCCACCGGCCGGTAGCCGGCCAGCGCGAGGCCGATGGCGGTGCCGAGGATGCCCGACTCGGCGAGCGGCGTGTCGACGACGCGGTCCTCGCCGAAGTCCTTCTGGAGTCCGTCGGTGACCCGGAAGACGCCGCCGAGCTTGCCGACGTCCTCGCCCATGACCAGGGTCTTGGGGTCGTCCTCCAGGGCCCGCCGCAGGCCCGCGTTGATGGCCTGCGCCATCGTCATCTGGGTGGGCTTGCCGCCCGACTGCCCGGCCATCAGTGCCCACCCTCCTGGCTGCCGCCGTCGCCCTGTTCGGCGAACGACGCGTGGTACGCGGTGAACTCGGCCCGCTCCTCGTCGACCAGCGGGTGCGCCTCGGCGTACGCGTGCTCGAACATCAGCGTCGGGTCCGGGTCGGGCATCGTGCGCACGCCCTGCCGCACCCGCTTGGCCAGCTCGTCGCTCTCCCGCTCCAACTCGGCGAAGAAGTCGGCGTCGGCGAGGCCGTTCTTGTGCAGGAACGCCTTCAGCCGCTCGATCGGGTCCTTGAGCTTCCACGCCTCCAGCTCGGCGGCGAGCCGGTAGCGGGTCGGGTCGTCGGACGTGGTGTGCGCGCCCATCCGGTACGTGAAGGCCTCGATCAGCATCGGGCCCTCGCCGCGCCGGGCCCGCTCCAGCGCGCCGCGCGTGACGGCGAGACAGGCCAGCACGTCGTTTCCGTCGACGCGGACCCCGGGGAATCCGAATCCGGCCGCGCGCTGATAGAGCGGCACGCGCATCTGGCGTTCGGTCGGCTCGGAAATGGCCCATTGGTTGTTCTGGCAGAAGAACACGACAGGGGCATTGAAGACCGCCGCGAACGTGAACGCCTCGTTCACGTCGCCCTGGCTGGAGGCGCCGTCGCCGAAATAGGCGATGACCGACGCGTCGCCGCCGGAGCGCTGCATGCCCATCGCATATCCGACCGCGTGCAATGCCTGCGAGCCGATCACGATGGTGTAGAGGTGGAAGTTATTGCTGTTGGGATCCCACCCGCCGTGGTTCACCCCGCGGAACATGCCCAGCAGGTTGAGCGGGTCCACACCGCGGCACCACGCCACGCCGTGCTCGCGGTACGTCGGGAACGCGTAGTCCCGTTCGCCCAGGGCTCGTCCGGAGCCCACCTGGGCCGCCTCCTGGCCGAGCAGCGAGGCCCACAGGCCCAGCTCGCCCTGCCGTTGCAGCGCGGTGGCCTCGGCGTCGAAGCGGCGGACGAGGACGAGGTCGCGGTACAGCCCGCGGTATTCGTCGTCGGTGAGGTCGATCGACCAGTCGGGGTGCTCCACCCGCTCACCCTCCGGGGTGAGCAGTTGGACCAGCCCCGGTGTCCGTCCCGTGTCCGGACCCGGCCCCGCCGGGTCGGGGAGGACTGCGCCCGTCCCGGGCCCTCCCACATGGTCCACTGCCACGTTCTCTCCTCGGTCTGTCCGGCCCGCGGGATCGCCGTGGACCGAATCCGGCTTGCCGGGTCCGGTTACCGCGCGGGGTGTGCGCGACATACCGGGCCACGACACGGTGGCTTTACATTCCTAGGATGTCCTAGGAATTCCCGGGTAAATCCGGGTTGGCACCTGCGCACAGGCATGCGGTGCGGGGAACTCCCCGACGACCGCACAACGGGAACGTTACCCGTCGGTCAGCGCGGCAGATAGCGGCAACCACCCGGAGAACTCCGATCCGCTTTGTCGGACGCCCACAACGACCCCCTCCCGGACCGTCCCCGGACCTCCCGGACGGCCGCGATCACCCCTGTTCAGAGGCCTGTTCGGGACCTTTCCGGAGGGCCGGTGCCAGCAGAACGGATCAACCCGTGCGAATCTGTACAAGTGACTGAAAATGGAACCATCCGGGTGTTTCTTCTCGATGATCACGAAGTCGTGCGTCGCGGCGTGTTCGAGCTGCTTTCCCTGGAAGCGGACATCGACGTCGTAGGCGAGGCCGGCAGCGCCGCCGAGGCCCTGGTACGCATCCCGGCGACGCGTCCTCAGGTCGCGGTGCTGGACGTACGCCTGCCGGACGGCAGCGGCGTCGAGGTGTGCCGTGAGATCCGCGCCGCCATGCCGGACGTGCGCTGCCTGATGCTCACCTCCTTCTCCGACGACGAGGCGTTGTTCGACGCGATCATGGCCGGCGCCTCCGGCTACGTGCTCAAGGACATCCGCGGCTCGGACCTGGTCGGCGCGGTGCGCGACGTCGCGTCCGGCAAGTCGCTGCTCGACCCCGCGGCCACCGCGCGCGTGTTGGAGCGGCTGCGGGGCGGTGGGCGGCAGGACGACCGGCTCGCGTCGCTCAGCGAGCAGGAGCGGAAGATCCTCGACCTGATCGGCGAGGGCATGACGAACCGACAGATCGGCGAGTCCCTGCACCTGGCCGAGAAGACGGTGAAGAACTACGTGTCCAGCCTGCTGGCGAAGCTCGGCATGGAGCGGCGCACGCAGGCGGCGGCGTACGTCGCGCGCACCAAGGCGGAGAACCACCGGCCGTAGCCCGCACGACAGCGCGGACGGCGGTCGGACCGCGGCGCCGACGGCCCGAACAGCCCGGACCGCGGCCCGAACGGCAGCCCGGACGGCAGCCGACGCCGCGGATCAGACCGGCGCCCGCCAGGTCACCGCGGTGCCCGCGCCGTCCGGCCCCGCCCCGAACTCCGCGGAGCCGCCCAGCTCCTCGGCCCGCGCCCGCAGGTTCGCGAGTCCGCTGCGGCGCCCGGTTTCCGGGATGCCGACGCCGTCGTCCGAGACGGTCAGCACGGCGTCGTCCTCGACCACCAGCGACACCTCGACGCGCGAGGCCTTGGCGTGCCGTGCGGCGTTGGACAGCGCCTCGCGCAGCGCGGCGAGCAGGTGTTCGGCGACCTCGTCGGGGATCCGGGAGTCGACCGGGCCCACGAACGTCACGGAGGGCTCGAATCCGAGCGCGCCGCTCGCGGACGAGGCCTCGCGCAGCACGCGGGCGCGGACGCCGAATCCGGCGTCCTCCGGGCCCTGCTGGAGGGCGAAGATGGTGCTGCGGACCTCGCGGATGGTCGCGTCCAGCTCGTCGACGGCCTGGTTGACGCGCCGGATCACCTCCGGCACCTTCGCCAGGCGGGCGGCGCCCTGGAGCATCATGCCGGTCGCGAACAGGCGCTGCACGACCAGGTCGTGGAGGTCCCGGGCGATGCGGTCGCGATCCTCGTAGACCGCCAGCCGCGAGCGGTCCCGCTGCGCGTCGGCCAGCATCAGCGCGACGGCCGCCTGGCCCGCGAACGCCTGGAACATGGCCTGTTCGGTGGCGGTGAACGGCACCGCGCCGATGCTGCGGTCGAGTTCGAGGGCGCCGAGCACCCGGTCGCCCGCGGCGAGCGGCACGAACAGGCCGGGGCCGAACGCGCGGGACTGCTCCAGCATGACGCGCGGGTCGGTGCTCATGTCGGCGATGAACATGCTCCGCCCCGCGTCGATCAGGCGGGCGAGCGGCGATCCGACGGGGATGGGGGTGCCGCCGAGCGAGGAGACGTCCTCGCCGTCGGTGATCTCCACGAGGTACGAACCGTCGGGCTGCGGAAGGTATATCGCCGAGAAGTCGGCGGACGCGAGGGCCCGCGCGCGGCGCGCGACGACTTGCAGGGCCTCGTCGGGGTCCTCGGTGCCCAGCAGCGTCGTGGTGATGTCCACGGAGCCCTGGATCCACTCCTCGCGCTCACGGGCCTGCTCGTAGAGCCGGGCGTTCTCGATCGCCACTCCGGCGGCCGCGGCGAGGGCGCGTACGATCTGCTGGTCCTCGACGCTGAATCCGGCCCGGCCGCGCTTCTCGGTGAGGTAGAGGTTGCCGAAGACCTCGTCGCGCAGCCGGATCGGGACGCCGAGGAACGAGTGCATCGGCGGGTGGTGGGCCGGGAAGCCGTACGACGCCGGGTGCCGGGTCAGGTCGTCCAGGCGCAGCGCCTCGGGGCGGTCGATCAGCAGCCCGAGGATGCCGCGCCCGTGCGGGAGGTCGCCGATCTCGGCGGCGGTGGCCTGGTCCAGGCCGACGTGGATGAAGTCGATGAGCCCGCGGTCGGCGCCCTCGGGGCCGAGGACTCCGATCGCGCCGTACTTGGCGTCGACGAGGTCCACGGCCTCCTCGACGATGCGGTACAGCGTGGCGTGCAGGTCGAGGTCGGCGCCGACCGACACCACCGCTTCGAGGAGACCTTGCAGGCGGTCCCCGGCGGCCGCGGCGCTTTGCAGGCGTTCGGCCACCTCCGCGACGAGGTCGTCGAGCCCGAGCGCGGCGAGCTCGGGGAGCCGCGAGCCGCCGGAGGGCACGGCGCCGAAGCCGGGGTCGGAAGTGTCCACCATGGTCAGAGATTAAGCTGTTTTGCGGAATTTGCGGGGTATATAGGTCGGGTGGCGGAACGGGGCTCAGCCCGTGCGCAGGGCCGACTCGGCAGCCGCCTCGCGGTCGCGCAGGTCGCGGAAGGGCCCCTCGGCGTCGGCGAGATCGGCCCATGTGCCGCGTTGGGCGACGCGGCCCGCGTCCAGGACCACGATCTCGTCGACGTCTTCGAGCCCGGCCAGGCGGTGCGTGATGAGCACCGTGGTGCGGTCCCGCGTCGCGGCCAACAGGTCGGCGGTGAGGGCGTCGACGGTCGCGAGGTCAAGATGCTCGGCCGGTTCGTCCAGTACGACGATGTCGAAGTCGGCCAGCAGTACGCGTGCCAGCGCGAGCCGCCGGCGCTGCCCGCCCGACATGCGGGCGCCGTGCTCGCCGACCATCGTGTCGAGACCGCGCGGCAGGCTGTCGACCCAGTCGATCAGGCGGGCGCGCGCGAGGGCGTCGCGGATCGCGGCGTCGTCGCAGCCGGGCCGGGCGAAGCGGAGGTTCTCGCGCACGGAGCTGTCGAAGATGTGGGCGTCCTGCGCGCAGAGGCCGACGACGCGGCGTACGGCGTCGCCTTCGAGGTCGGTGAGGGCGGCTCCGGCGTCGGGCTCGGGGTGCGGGCCGGTCGCGGACGCAAGGAGTACATCGCCGTCCTCGGGATCCAGGAAGCGCAGCAGCACGTTGGCCAGCGTCGTCTTGCCGGAACCGCTCGGCCCCACGACCGCGATGCGGCGGCCGGGCGCCAGGTCGAGGTCGACCGCGTCGAGGGCGGGCGGGCCCTCGGGGGTCCAGCGCGCGGTCAGGCCGCGCACGTGGAGGCTGTGCGGGGCGGGCGGCAGGGGTACGGGGTGGGCCGGTTCGCGTACCGGCTCCGGTGCGTCGACGACCTCGAAGACCCGGGCGGCGGCGCGGCGGGAGGATTCGAGGTGGCGTCCGGCCGAGGGCAGGACGGCGGTGGCCTCGAAGGCGGCGAGCGGCGTGAGGACGACGAGGGCGAGCAGCACGCCGTCCAGGCGCCCGGCGGCGACGGCGGCGATGCCGACCGCCGCGCAGCCCCACACCGTGGCGCCGGTGGCGAGCCCGGCCAGGCCCGCGCCGAGCCCGGCGCCCTGCGCCTGGCGGGCCTCGGTGCGGCGCAGCCGGTCGTCGGTGCCGTCCAGCGCGGCGAGCCGGGCGGGAGCGGCGCCGGCCGCGATCAGTTCGGGGGCGCCGTGCAGGAGTTCGGTGACGCCGGTGGACAGTTGGCCGCGCACGGAGGCGATGCGGCGCTCGGCGCGGCGGGCCACCCGGGCGGCGGTCCACGGCACGACGACGCCCGCGGCGAACAGCCCGGCGGCGAGTACCGCGCCCGCCTCGGGCAGGAACGCACCGGTCACCCCGACGGCGGCGACGCCGACCACGGCCGCGACCGCGGCGGGGAGCAGCGCGCGGAGGAAGAAGTCCTGCACGGCGTCGACGTCGGCGACGAGGCGGGAGAGCAGGTCGCCGCGGCGGAAGGCGGGCAGGCCGGCGGGGGCGAGGCGTTCGAGGCGTTCGTAGACGGTGACGCGGAGGCGGGCGAGGATGCGGAAGGCGGCGTCGTGGGAGACGAGGCGTTCGGCGTAGCGGAAGACCGCACGTGAGATGCCGAACGCGCGGACGGACGTGACCGCGACCATGAGCGTGAGCACGGGCGGGTGTTGCGACGCGCGGGAGATGAGCCACGCGGATGTCGCCATGAGGCCGACCGAGCTGCCGAGCGCGACCGCACCGAGCAACACGGCGAGCGCGAGTCGGGAGCGGACGGGCCGGGCGAGGGCGAGAAGACGGCGGAAGGTGGAGGGGTGCGGTGTGCAGGCCGTGCTGTCGCCGACACCCACTGCGGCCGGGCCGACCTCCTCTCTCCCACCGACTTCCCCGCGAACGACGCCCGCCGCGCCGACCCCTGCCGCGGCCGGGCCGACCTCCTCGCCGACCGGCTGGGGGTCGACCGTGGTCGCGATGGCGGGTCGGCCGGCGTGCGTTGCCCGGGCCGAGTCCGGGACGTCGGTCTGCGCGGCCGCGGCCGCTGTCGTCGTGCGGGCGGTGGGCAACGTCTCGTCAATGTGACCGACGACCTCGTCCTGTGGACGACGCCTGTGCTTTTCGGCGACCACTCCGTCGGACCCCCGGAGTGGGGGCGCGTTGTCGGATGATCCGACCGGCGGCTCCAGGCGCACCACATGGTCCGCCACCGCCAGCAGCGCCGGGCGGTGGGCCACCAGCAGCACCGTGCGCCCCAGCGCCAGCTTCCGGACCGCGTCGACCACCGCCGCCTCGCTCGCCCCGTCCAGATTCGCGGTCGGCTCGTCCAACAGCAGCACCGGACGGTCTGCGAGGAATGCCCGGGCCAGCGCCAGGCGCTGGCGCTGACCGGCCGACAGACCGGCGCCGTCCTCCCCCAACACGGTGTCCAGCCCGCCCGCGGCCGCGACGAACTCCTCGGCGTGCGCCGCCCGCAGGGCCCGCCGCAGCGCCGCGTCGTCGGCCTTCGGGGCCGCCATCCGCAGGTTCTCCGCAATCGTCCCCGCGAACAGGTACGGCCGCTGCGGCACCCACGCAATCTGCGAGCGCCACGCGTCCCCGTCCAGGTCCGCCAGGTCCACCCCTCCGACGGTGATCCGCCCCGAGTCCGGCGCCACGAACCCCAGCAGCGCGGCCAGCACCGTCGACTTGCCCGCGCCGCTCGGCCCGACCAGCGCCGTCGTCTCCCCCGGCCGCAGGACGAGCGAGGCGCCCGCGACCGAGGGCTCGGTCCGGTCGGGTCTGCGCACCGTCAGGTCCTCGATCCGCACCACCGCGCCCGGCCCCGGCACCTCCGCCCCGCCCGCGAGCCCGTCCCCCGGCACCGGCGTCTCGACGATCGCGAACACCCGTTCCGCCGCCGTCAGCCCCTCGACGCTCGCGTGGTACTCCGCACCCACCTGGCGCAGCGGCAGGTACGCCTCCGGCGCCAGGATCAGCACGACCAGCGCCGTGTGCAGGTCCAGTTCGCCGTCCACGAGCCGCAGCCCGACGCCCACCGCGACCAGTGCCACCGAGATCGTCGCGAGCAGTTCGAGCGCGAACGACGACAGGAACGCCACCCGCAGCGTCTTGAGCGTCGCCTTGCGGTAGTCGTCGGTGATCTTCCGGATCGACGCGGCCTGCGCCTTCGCGCGCCCGAACACCTTGAGCGTCGGCAGCCCCGCCACCACGTCGAGGAAGTGCCCGGCGAGGCGCGCGAGCACGTCCCACTGCCGGTCCATGTACTTCTGCGTCGCCATCCCGATCAGCGCCATGAACACCGGGATCAGCGGCAGCGTGACGACGATGGTGGCGGCCGAGATCCAGTCGCCCGTGACGATCCGCGCGACGACCGCGACCGGGACCACGACCGCGAGCACGAGCTGCGGCAGGTAGCGGGCGAAGTAGCCGTCGAGCGCGTCGATGCCGCGCGTGGCCAGCGTGGTCAGTTCGCCGGTCCGGGCACCGGTGAGCCACGTCGGCCCGAGCCGCATCACGTGCGCGAGCAGCTTGCGGCGCAACTGCGACTTGACCGCCGCCGACGTGCGGTGCGCGGCGACCTCGGTGAGCCACGCCGTCAGCGCCCGTCCGGCCGCGACCAACGCGAGGGCGATCAGCGGCGTACGCAGGTCGGCGAGGCCCTTGCCGTCCTCGAACGCCCCCACGATCAGCGTCGCGAGCAGCCCCGCCTGCACGATGACCAGGCCCGCGCCCACCACCCCGAGGACGACCGTGAGGGCGAGGAACCCCCGGGTGGCTCGGGCGTGGCGCAGCAGGCGCGGGTCTACGGGCTTCATCTTCTCTTCCGTCGTACGGGCCGCTCGGTCGCGGCGTCCCGTGTGCTCGTGGTGCGTTCCGGCCCGAGCGGGCCGTCCGGTCTCAGCCCGCCCCGTGCGGCACCGTGGTCGGGATGTTCCTGGTGCCGATGCGCTTGCGGAACACCCAGTACGTCCAGCCCTGGTAGCACAGCACGACCGGCGTCATGATCACCGCGACCCAGGTCATGATCTTCAGGGTGTACGACGTGGACGCCGAGTTCGAGGTGGTCAGGTTGTAGGCGGAGTCGATGCTCGACGGCATCACGTCCGGGAACAGTGCCAGGAACAGCATCGCCACCGCCGCGACCACCGTCAGCCCCGACATCGCGAACGTCCACCCCTCGCGCCCGATCCGGTTGAGCGCGAGTGCCGCCAGCAGCGCGACCACGGCAACCAGCATCGCGACGAGGCTCTTGTTGTTGCCGCTGTCCGCCTGCGTCCAGACCAGGAACGCCAGCGCGAGCGCCGCCGTCACAAGGCCGAGCCTGAAGGCCAGCGCGTTGGCCCGCTCGCGGATCTCGCCGACCGTCTTGAGCCCGACGAAGACCGCGCCGTGGAACGTGAACAGCACGAGCGTGACCAGGCCGCCCAGCAGGGCGTACGGGTTGAGCAGGTCGAGCACGTTGCCCACGTACTCCTTGTCGGCGTCGATCTTGACGCCGCGCACGATGTTGGCGAACGCGACGCCCCACAGGAACGCCGGGACCAGTGAGCCCCAGAAGATCGCGTTCTCCCAGTTGCGCTTCCACTTGGCGTCGTCGCGCTTCGCCCGGTACTCGAAGGCCACGCCGCGCAGGATCAGCGCCACGAGGATGATCAGCAGGGGCAGGTAGAAGCCGCTGAAGAGCGTCGCGTACCACTCGGGGAAGGCGGCGAACGTGGCGCCGCCCGCGGTGATCAGCCACACCTCGTTGCCGTCCCAGACCGGCCCGATGGTGTTGATGAGGACGCGGCGCTCGGTCTCGTCGCGCGCGAGCCCCTTGGTGAGTATGCCGACGCCGAAGTCGAATCCCTCCAGGAAGAAGTAACCGATCCACAGGACGGCGATCAGGATGAACCAGACGGTGGTGAGTTCCATCGCAAGCCTCGTTCGAGTTGCTGGGGTCCGGGCCCGCGCTCAGTACGCGAAGGCGAGCGGGCGGTCGGCGTCGTCCTCGGCGTCCCGCCCGGCGTCCGCGTCCGGGCCGCCGTCGGGACCACCCGGTTCGCGCGGCTTCTCCGGTTCGATCTCCGGTGGGCCGGCGATGACGTAGCGCCGCAGCAGGCCGACCTCGACGACCGCGAGCACGCCGTACAGCAGCGTGAAGACGATGAGCGAGGTCAGCACCTCGCCCGCGGACACGCTCGGGGACACCGCGGACTCGGTCTTCAGGACGCCGAAGACGACCCACGGCTGGCGGCCCATCTCGGTGAAGATCCAGCCGAAGGAGTTGCCGGCGAGCGGGAAGGCGAGCGTCCACAGGCCGGCGCGCCAGATCCACTTGTTGGTGGGCAGCGCGCGCTTCTTGCGGGTCAGCCACAAGCCGATCGCGCCGACGGCGAACGACGTCATGCCGAAGCCGATCATGAGGCGGAAGCCCCAGTACGTGACCGGGATGTTCGGCCGGTAGTCGCCGGGCCCGTACTTGGCCTCCATCTCGCGCTGGAGGTCGTTGATGCCGGGCAGTTCGGCGTCGAAGTCGTTCTTGGCGAGGAACGACAGCGCGCCGGGCACCTCGATGGCGACCTTGTTGTGGCCCTTGCCGACGTCGCCGTACGCGAAGATCGAGAACGGCGCGGGCTGCTCGGTGTCCCACAGCGCCTCGGCCGAGGCCATCTTCATGGGCTGCTGCTCGTACATGATCTTGCCCTGGAAGTCGCCGGTGACCGCGACGCCGAGGCCCGCGACCACCGCGACCCACAGGCCCAGGCGCAGCGAGGGCCGGAAGACCTCGACCTCGTTGCGCTTGCGCAGGTGCCAGCAGCTGATGCCGACGATGAACGCCGCGGCGGTCAGGAAGGCCGCGGTGATGACGTGCGCGAAGGCGCTGACGGCGGTGTTCTGGGTGAGCACCGCCACGATGTCGGTCAGCTCGGCGCGGCCGGTCTCGGGGTTTATCCGGTAACCGGTCGGGTGCTGCATCCACGAGTTCGCGGCGAGGATGAAGTACGCCGACAGGATCGTGCCGATCGCGGCGGCCCAGATGGTCGCGAGGTGGATCCGCTTCGGCAGGCGGTCCCAGCCGAAGATCCACAGGCCCAGGAAGGTCGATTCGAGGAAGAACGCGACCAGGGCCTCGATCGCGAGCGGGGCGCCGAAGACATCACCGACGAAGCGGGAGTAGTCCGACCAGTTCATGCCGAACTGGAACTCCTGCACGATGCCGGTGACCAGGCCCATCGCGAAGTTGATCAGGAAGAGCTTGCCCCAGAACTTCGTGGCCCGGAGGTAGTGCTCCTTGCCGGTGCGATACCACGCGGTCTGGAGGCAGGCGACGAGCGTCGACAGCCCGATCGTCAGGGGGACGAACAGGAAGTGGTAGACGGTCGTGATGCCGAACTGCCACCTGGCGACGTCCAGCGGATCGAGGGCGAGGTCCACGGACGACCTCCTCCGAAAAGTCGTTCTGGTCGGTATGCATGGGTTGCTGCTGCTTGAAGCCTTAAGCCGGGCTTGCTGGTTTTTGAAACTTCTTGATCATCAATGCACTTGTTACTGCGTTTCCTTACGATGCACGGCACATGATCCGGCCGGGATCAAACACGCCGCACCCCTTGGCCGGGCCCCATACCGGGAGGAACCCGGAGGTAGCGGCACCGCGGACGGCGTGATGGGCACGACGACTTTGTGCATGCATTCACAAAGTCGCGCTTGTGCATCCGTTCACAAACTCTAGCGAGGGGGTCCCCGTACCAAACACGGGGGGTCGGTACGCGGCCTTTGCGGCTCGTGTACCGACCCCCGTGGAGATCTCCGGATGCACCCGTCCCCGGGCTCAGACCAGGCGCGAGGCGACGTCCAGGAACAGGTCGTTCGCCTCCTTCTCCCCGATCGTGACGCGGCAGCCCTCGCCGTCGAACGGGCGCACCGTGACGCCCGCGGCGCCGCACGCGGCGGCGAACTCCAGGGTCCGCGCACCGAGTCGCAGCCAGACGAAGTTGGCCTGCGTCTCGGGGACCGTCCAGCCCTGCGCGCGCAGCGCGTCCACCACGCGGGTGCGCTCGGCGACGAGCGCGTCGACGCGTTCGAGCAGCGCGTCCTCGGAGCGCAGCGAAGCGACGGCGGCGTCCTGGGCGAGCTGGCTCACCCCGAACGGCACCGCGGTCTTGCGCAGCGCCTCGGCCACCGGCTCGTGCGCGACGGCGAACCCGACCCGCAGGCCGGCCAGGCCGTACGCCTTGGAGAACGTGCGCAGCACCGCGACGTTGGGCCGGTCCCGGTACAGCTCGACGCCGTCCGGGATCTCCGGGTCGCGCACGAACTCCTTGTACGCCTCGTCGAGCACCACCAGCACGTCGGACGGCACGCGGTCCAGGAACCGCACGAGCGCGTCGCGGCGTACCGCGGTCCCGGTCGGGTTGTTGGGGTTGCAGACGAACACCAGGCGGGTCCGGTCGGTGATCGCCGCGGCCATCGCGTCGAGGTCGTGGCCCTCGTCCGGCAGCAGCGGCACCTGCACCGAAGTGGCGCCGGAGATCTGCGTGATGATCGGGTACGCCTCGAACGACCGCCACGCGTAGACGACCTCGTCGCCCGGCCCCGAGGTCGCCTGGAGCAGCGACTGCGCGACGCCCACCGAGCCGGTGCCGGTCGCGACGTGCTCCGGCGGGACCCCGAAGTGCGCGGCCAGCTCCGCGGTCAGCTCGCCGCAGGACATGTCCGGGTACCGGTTGAACGACGCCGCGGCCGAGGCCACCTTCTCCAGCACGCCGGGCAGCGGCGGGTAGGGGTTCTCGTTGGACGAGAGCTTGTAGGACGGCGCCCCGGACCCGGCCGCGGCGGGACGCCCCGGCTTGTACGCGGGCAGGGTGTCGAGCACGCCGCGCAGGCGAGGCCCGCCGCCGGCAGGGTTGTCGTGGGTCACCGTCGTCCTCCACAGATGGCCGTCGAAGGGATGGGTCGAAGGGGATGGGAACGGCCGAGCCCCCCACCCCGATCCGCGGGCAAAGCGACCCCCGACCGCTGCGGACCCTGCCTCACCCTACGTTTCCCCCAACCGACGAAGCGCCGCCGGGCACACCGAACCGGCGCCGCCGACCCCCGGCCCTTTCGCGGCCCGACATCCACCGCGTCCCCGGCCGACCCCCGACCCGCCCCGCGGCGTTCCCGCCTCTTAGCGGGCCCGACATCCACCGAGTCCCGGGCGACCCCGGCCGACCGGGCGGCGGCGTTCCCGCCCCCTCGCGGCCCGACATCCGCACTGCCCCGGCCGCCCCCCGACCGACCGGGCGGCGGCGTTCCCGCCCCCTCGCGGCCCGACATCCGCACTGCCCCGACCGCCCCCCGACCGACCGGGCGGCGGCGTTCCTGCAAAGGGCATCTTCAGGACCAGGTATGCGGAAAATGGTTTCTTCGCAAAAGGAAGCCCATGCCCGGCGTCAGATGACCCGAACGGCCCTACTGTCGTTGCCGATGACTGTTGACCAGGGGGCTCCCGGACGGCGGCCCGCACGCGTCGGCATCCGGGACGTCGCTGCCGCGGCCGGGGTGTCGATCACGACCGTCTCCGACGCCCTCAACGGCAAGGGCAGACTGCCCGACTCCACCCGCGTGCACGTGCGCGAGGTGGCCGACCGGCTGGGCTACCGGCCGTCCGCGGCCGCCCGCACGCTGCGCACCGGGCGCTCCGGGCTGATCGGGCTCACCACGACCAACCACGCCGCCGAACCGTTCGCGCTGACCGAGTACGGCTGGTTCACCGAGCTGGTGCGCGCCGCGACCGGCGCCGCCCTCGACCGCGGCTACGCCCTCGTGGTGCTGCCCACCTCCTCGCGGCACGACGTGTGGAGCAACGTGGCGCTCGACGGGACGATCGTCGTCGACCCGGCCGAGGACGACCCCATGGTCCGCGAACTGCTGCGGCGCGGCGTGCCCGTGGTGACCGGCGGGCATCCCGGGGACAGCACCGTGCACGGCTGGGTCGACATCGACCACGCCCTCGCCATGGACACCGTCCTCGACCACCTCTCCGACGCCGGCGCACGCCGCATCGCGCTGCTCACGTCGCAGGAGGGGACGTACGCGCGGCGGTGCGTCGACGCGTACGGCGCCTGGTGCGCCGGGCGCGGGCGCGAGCCGCTGGTCGAGGCGTACCCGCCCAACACCTCCGGTGCCGCGGGCGCCGCCGCGGGCCGGCTGCTCGACCTGCCGGCCGCGCTGCGCCCCGACGCCGTGTACGGCCTGCACGAGGGCTGCGGCGGCGAGTTGCTGGCCGCCGCCCGGGCCCGCGGGCTGCGCGTACCGGAGGACCTGCTGGTGGCCGCGTGCGGCGAGGAGTCGGCGCACTCCGCCGAACCCGGGCTGACCACGCTCAGCCTCCAGCCGCGGGTGGCCGGAAGCAGCGCGGTCGAGCTGCTCGTCGGGGTGATCGAGGAGGACGCCGCGCGCGTCGGCCCGCGGGTTCCCGCGCAGCGCACGGTGCCCATCCGGCTGTCGGTGCGGGCCTCGACACGCCGTGGCACCACCGGGTTCTGACGGTTTGTCCGCTTGGCGATCCCGCCCGTACGGTGCAGCCGGTGTCCGCGACACGCATCGGATTACGCGGGACGCGCCATGTCTGGGGGCAGTACCGTTCCCCGATTCGCCCGCGCAAGATACGGTCACGGCACGGCGTCCTCATCAGACGGTGAATCGAACGGTGACAACGACGGCGAATCGGACGGTGATCGAATGGTGTTCGCACCCCGGCCACCGCAGCCGTACAGCTCCGCGGTGCGTCATGCTTCATGACAGGCGTCACCCCCACCGCGGTCGCTGGGCAGGCGTGGGGGCGCGGAAGAAAGGAATCGTCTCGTGAGCATCGCCTCGGGAGCGCCCGGCACAGGCGGCGCGGTCGACGTCGAGGACGCGCCGCTGTACGTGGTGGGCGACGTGCACGGCCATCTCGACGAGCTTGAGGCCGCCTTGCGCGAGCAGGGCCTCATCGACGAGGACGCGCATTGGAGCGGGGGTGCCTCGCGCCTGTGGTTCCTGGGCGACTTCACCGACCGGGGCCCGGACGGCATCGGCGTCGTGGAGCTCGCGATGCGCCTGGCCGAGGAGGCGTCGGCCGACGGCGGCAGTTCGCGGATGCTGCTCGGCAACCACGAGATCCTGCTGCTCGGCGTGTACTTCTTCGGCGACCACCCGGTGCCGGTCGCCGGGGGCGCCACCACGTTCCGGGAGATCTGGCTGCGCAACGGCGGCCTGCAGTGGGACCTGGACCGGTTCACCGAGGCGCAGGCGCAGTGGCTCGCTTCGCAGCCCGTCGCGGCGGTGGTGGACGGGTATCTGCTGATCCACTCGGACAGCAACGCGTACCTCGAATACGGCAGCACCATCGAGGACATCGACGGCGAGATCGCCGAGATGCTGCGCGACCCCGAGCCCCTGCCGTGCTGGGACCTGTTCCGCAATCTGACCCGACGCGGCGCCTTCATGGGCGAGGCCGGGGCGAACGCCGCCGCCGACCTGCTGGGCGAGTTGGGCGGACGGCACATCGTGCACGGGCACACGCCGATCCCGTACCAGACCGGTGAGGACCCGTCGACGATCACCGGCCCGCGGGTGTACGCGGACGGGCAGGTCATCAACCTCGACGGCGGCATCTACCTGGGCGGGCCGTGCCTGGTCGCCCGGCTGCCGCTGGGCGAACGCCCGGCACCGGCGCCGACGAGCGCGGACGAGGAGACGATCGGGATGGTCTACGACATCGACGAGGATCCCGAATACGGCTGACAACCGGTTCGCCAGGTGGCCGTCGGCGTGATGTCGATTCGCCGGGAGCCTATTTCGCCGAAAAACACAACCCTGGCACACAAGAGGGAATTCCCTGGGGCAAAACCACCGTTCCGGGCTTTACCATCGGGTTATCCGCTCCGCCGCCGCCGGGTTGCGAGGCGGGCGAACGATCGACCCGAGCCGGTCGTCGTACCGGGCTCCGACGCGTCGCCTCCCGAGGGTTCGGCGGAACGGGGGCAGACGCGGGCCCATTCGCGCGGTCGATCTCGGGGGATCCGATGCACAACGACCAGCACCCTCACCCGTTCCACTACGAGGAACACCGGCGGCAGTTCGAGCGGATCGTCGACGACGCGCTGCACCTGGACGACATCGCCCAGGCACTGGCGGATTCGCCGGAACTGAACGCCGAGCAATTGCGCACCGCGACGCTCGCGCACGCCGACGCGATCGCGGCCAAGGCCCCGGGCGAGTACCGGCGCCTCGTCGACAGCGAGGAACGCGCCAATCCCTCGCAGAGCGAACAGGCGGCAACTCCCTTTGCGGAGACGCCCGAAGGCGTCGGCGTCTTCGCGCTGGCGACGTCGATCACCATCATCGTCGCGGCGGTCTCGGCGGCGGTGTTCCTGGTCGCCTACTACGTCATCAAGGCGACCACCGACCACGACAAGAGCGTCGCGCCGGTACGCCTGGTCGGGGTGGCCTCCCTGGTCATCGCCCTCGCCGCGGCGATGCTGGCGGGCCTGGCGATGCTGCTGCACGCGGGGCGGAACCGGCGTACTCCCGCGGTGGACACGGAAGTCCGGCTGGCCCGTGAGGAATGGCAGGCCGCCGTACTGCACCGGGGAGTTCTGCCGTTCATGGCCACCATGCTCGCCACCGCGGCGGGGACGGACGCGCGCGTGATACCGCTCCAGTCGCCGCGCAACGGGAACGGCCGCCGCCCGCGCAACCGCGAACGCGAACGCCGGCACGAACCGGAAGGCGACCACCCCACCGACGTGGTCCGCTGACGGACCCGGCCGCTCCGCGCTCCCGGCCCGCGGTGCCGGGCGGCGCGTGCGGGTGCGACGGCGGAGGCGTCGGGGGGGGAGGCGGTTCGGGCGCGGGGCGCGGGTCAGCTTGCGTCGCCCAGGGAGCCGACGTACGTCCTGGCCTGGCGTGCCATGCGCTGCCAGAGCGCGAGCGTCGCCGCCTCGTCGGCCTGCGCGGGGAAGGCGACCCACTCGCGCATGGACCGCGTGCCCATCGTCACGCGCTCGGCGGTGCCCTCGTCGACGAGCAGACGGGCGCGGTCCTCGGGGAGCTTCACGATGAGGCCGCCGTCGTGGCCGAGGAAGGCGAAGACCTTGCCGTCCACGCGAAGTCCCGGGCTGCGGAACATGGTTCCCGTGTCGACGCCGTGTTCGTCCGAGAACTTCTCGGCCATTCTGGCGAAGAGGTCCTGGTTCGGCTTCCGTCGTCGGGGGCTCATCGGCGGCTCCTCGGGCAGCGGCGGTTCAGAGGATCCGGGCCGCGCGGGCGGCCTTGATCCAGGACGGGAATTCGGAGAGCAGCCGGTCGTACAACTCGGCGTCGGAGACCTGGACGATGTCGTCGACCGCGAAGAAGCCCACGTTGTCGACGCGGCGCCCCGGCATGGTGTCGAAGCGTTCGAGCACGCCGTAGTCGGATTGTCCGAGGCCCACGAACTGCCAGAAGATCGGCTCCTCGACGGCCGCGCGCAGCTCGCTCTCGATCTCGTTGTTGCGGTAGACGCCGCCGTCGGAGAAGAACAGCACGAGAGTCGGGTCCTGGGCCGGGGTCCGGCGGACGTACGTACGCACGTCCGCGATGACCTTCTGCTCCTCGTTCTGGATGCCGACCATGCGCATGTCGACCTGGAGCGGGTGAAGTCCCTTCTTGCGCTTGGACGGTCGGCCGAACAGGCTGATCTCGCCGACTCGCACGTGCAGCCGCAGCCACTCGGGGAGCTCGCCGAGCACGAGGTCGGGCAGCCGCATCGAGTGGGTGGCGAACGTCCAGGCCTGCATCGCGCCGTCGTCGTCCAGTTGCGCGGCGACGGCTGCCATGCGCTCCACGACGTCGGCGACGATGCCCTTGTCGTAGAGCGGGCTCATCGAGCCGGACGCGTCCAGGACCAGGATGACGCGCGCGCGGACGCCCTCGGCTCCGTGCTTGCGGAGGCTGACGGCGACCTGCTCCTTGCGCAGCGAGAGCCGCTTGCGCATGTCGACGGGCAGGCGGTCCTCGCCCTTGGCGGTGCGAACTCCGGGGCTCCCGGCGGCTGCCGGAGTCGGGGACGCGGGCGTGGGCTGCGGGGGCGGGGGCGGGGGCGGGGCGGTCGTCCGGGTGGCCCGCGGGGGTGTCGGGGCCGGGGGTGCGGCGGGACGCGAGGCCGGCGCGGGCAGGGCAGCCGCGGGCGGCGTGGTCGAGGCCGACGTGGTCGCGGGCCGGGCCGCCGACGGCGGGTCGTCCACGGTGATGCCGAAGTCGGTTGCCATCCCGGCGAGTCCGGCCGCGTACCCCTGGCCCACCGCGCGGAACTTCCACTGCCCGCCCCGCCGGTACAGCTCGCCGCTGACGAACGCGGTCTCCGTGGTCGCCGTCATCTCGAACCGGGCGATCTCGACCTGCGTTCCGGCCTCGAACAGCCGCAGCACCAGCCCGCTCATCTGGCCGAACGTCCCGCCGTCGGCCGAAGCGCACAGCACGATCCGCTCTATGCCCGGTTCGACCCTCGCGAGGTTGACCTCGACGGCGTCCCACGCCGCCTCGCCCGCGGTCTGCTTGCCGAGGTGCCGTACCGCGCCGGAAGCGTGCCGCGGCTGGTTGTAGAACACGAAATCGTCGTCGTCACGCACGCGTTCGGCGCCGGTCAGAAGCAGCGCGGACGCGTCCGCATCGGGCGTACCCGGCCGCCGCGTCCAGGCCAGGACGGCGTGCACGGCCGAGGCGGCCACCGGAATGTTCGCGCCTTTGCCCAGAGAAGTCGCAGTCACCCAGCCAGTGTGCCCAGCAACTCGTCCTGCGGCAGACAGACCACGCGGGGGAGGATCCGCCGTCCGGTCATCCGGCGGCAGATATCGATCGACTGTCGACCGGCCGCTGACCGGATGCCGACTGGACGCGAACCGGCGCGCCGCAGACGTCGCGCGCTTTGTCTCGCATAGTGGATTGTGACGGCGGGCCACACCGGGTCACCATTGTCCGCCCGCTGCTCACCCTCGGGCCTATCACTCATGCGTACAAGGGAGTTGCCCTAGGTGACAACTGTGGGGATCGAGGAAGAATTCCACCTCGTCGACAGCGGCACCCGGTACTTGCGTCCCGCGGCCACGGCCGTGCTGGCGCACCTGCCCGCGGCCGGATTCACGCTGGAAGGCAAGCAAACCACAGTCGAGACGAACAGCGAACCGCACACCGATCTTTCGCGCCTGAGGGACGACCTGGCACGCAAACGCGCCCTCCTGGCGGGTGCCGCCCTCGGCCTCGGCCTGAAGCCGGCCGCCGCGGGGACGATGCCGCTGATGCGGCTGGAGGATGCGGTCGCCACCCCCGAGCGTCGTTATCTGGACAATGTGCAGAACTTCGCGCAGATCGCGCTCGAACAGGTGATCTGCGGGATGCACGTGCACGTCGGCATCGACGACCGCGACGTCGCCGCGCCCGCGATGGCGTGGATCTCGCCGTGGGTGCCGGTCCTCCTGGCGTTCAGCGCGAACTCGCCCTACTGGCTGGGCAACGACACCGGCTACGCGAGTTGGCGCACCATGCTGTGGCAGCGCTGGCCCACCGCGGGCCCCGCGCCGTACTGCGCGTCGGCGGCGGAGTACGACGACCTGGTGGCCAGGCTGATCCGCTCGGAGGTCGTCGGCGACGCCGGGATGATCTACCACGACCTGCGGCTGTCGGCGCACGTGCCGACCATCGAGCTGCGGGTGTGCGACGCCGTCCCGGACCTTGACACCACGGTGCTGATCGCGGCGCTGTTCCGGGCCCTGGTCGCGCACGCCTGCGCGGCGGTCCGGGCCGGCCGTCCGGCACCGCGGTTCCCGAACAGCTTTCTGCGCGCCATGACTTGGCGGGCCGCGCGCACCGGGCTGTCCGGCGACCTGGTCGACCCGATGTCGAGCAGCCCGCTGCCGGCCGCGGTCGTGGTACGGCGCCTGCTGCGCACGGTCGAGGCCGAACTGCGGTACCACGGGGATCACGAGTGGGTGCGCGGGACCGCGGCGGACGTCCTCGCCCGCGGCGACTGGGCCCACAGCCAGCGGCGCACCGGCCGGAAGCACGGGCTGACCGCCGCGGTCGACCTGCTGACGACGCGGACGTGTGCGTATCCGCCGCACCTCGACTACGCGCCGACCACGGAAGACAACCCGGCCGCCTGAAGCAGGCGGCCCGACGCCTGCTTCCGCACATCCAAAGATATTCCTTGACACGAATATTCGTTCCAGCGAATACTTTGGTCATGGACGCACTCCTCACCGCACTGGCCGACCCGGCGCGCTGGCGGCTTGTCACGCTGCTGGCCGAGCGCCCGCGGTCGGTCGGTGTTCTCGCGCAGCTCGCCGAGGCGCGGCAGCCGCAGACGACCAAGCACCTCCAGACCCTGGAGCGCGCCGGCGTCGTCACCTCCCGACGCACCGGTCAGCGCCGCATTTACGCGTTGCGGCCGGGGCCGCTGCGGGACCTCGCGGAGGCACTCGGCCGCCTCGCGGAGACGGCGGAGCGGCCGGAGGGGGCGCGGGAGACGTACGAGCGGTACGGCCGCAGCCTGGACGCGGAGCGCCGGGCCGCGGCCGTACCGGGGTGGGCGGACGACCGGTCGTTCACCTTCCGGCGGTCGTTGCCGGCTCCCCCCGAGGCCGTGTGGCGGCACCTCACCGAGCCCGCGCTGCTGGCCCGCTGGTGGACACCCGACGACCTGCGCGTCTCGGAACTCGTGTTCGAGGCTCGACCGGGCGGGCGGATCGTCCAGGAGTACCGCGACGCGGAGGACGCCGACGGGACCGACGCGGTCGCGGGGCGGGCGGAGGGCACCGTCGACGAGGCCCGGCCGGCCGAGCACCTGGCGTACCGCCTCTCCCCGCTGCTCCCGGGCGGGGGCCTCGCTCTCACCGCCCACCTCACGCTCGATCTGCGGGCGGGCACCGACGCGGGCGCCGGCACCGAACTGGACGTGGTGTTCCGGGTCACCGACAGCGCGGTCGAGTCCGCGGACTTCATCGCGGGCATCGAGATCGGCTTCGGACAGAGCCTCGACAACCTCGCGGCGGTGCTCGCCGCCGAGACGGGGGACACCGGCCACGGCACCACCGACTCGACCGACACATCTGACACGTCGGACACAACTGACACCAGGAGCCCGAAATGACCGAGCACGAAATGACCCGGCAGACCACCGGCCGCCGCGTCGTCGCCAACATGTCCCTCTCGCTCGACGGCCGCTACGCGAAGTCGGATCCGCTCGACATGGGGTGGGTGATGCCGTACGCCGTCACGGACGTCGCACGCGCCCACCTGACCAGCTTGTGGGAGCCCGCGACGACCGCGCTGCTCGGGCGGGTCAACGCCGAAGGCTTTCTCGGGTTCTGGCCCACCGTCATCGGGATGGAGGGGGCGGACCCGCGCGACGAGGCGTTCGCGAAGTGGCTCGTGGAGGCGGACAAGGTCGTGCTGTCCTCGACACTCCGCGAGGCGCCGTGGGAGCGCGCCGCGGTCGTCGACCGGCCGACGGCCGAGGTCGCCGCGGAGCTCAAGGCGGGCGAGGGCGGGGACATCGTGGTCTTCTCCAGCGCGAGTGTCATCAAGGCCCTGCTGGCCGCCGACCTGGTCGACCGCCTGGCGCTCATGGTCTTCCCGATCTTCCTGGGCGAGGGCACGCACCTGTTCGCCGACGACCTGCCGGCGAACAGGTGGACCCTCGTCAGCCAGACCGCCGGCGAGCACGGCGAGTTGGCCCTCGTCTACGACCGCACCCGGCGCGCCTGACGGCGATCGAGCAGTTTGTACGATTACCGTAAGTCATGGTCTCATCACTGTCGGAATCCGGTCGGGGCTCGGCGCGGCGGGCCACGGCATACATCTCCGCGCTGGTCCTCGCCCTCGTGGCCGCCGCCTGCGGGCCGCTCCTCGGGATCGCCCTCGCCCGCTCCGAAGCGGCGGCCCCCCGGGCGGCCGGGCCTCCGCTGTTGCAGGAGACCTTCACCGGGGCGACGGCCGACGCGGGCTTCCAGGCCGTCGGTCCGGCCTGCCTCACCGGCGCCGCGACCGCCCCGCCCGGCACGGGCACCCACCCCCTGACCGGCTGCCCGGCCGCCGCGACGGGGCCCGTACCGCCGAACAACGCGGCCCCGTTCGGCTACCTGCGGCTGACCGACGCGTCCAACGACCAGTCGGCCGCGGTCCTCTACGACCGGCCGCTGCCCGCCAACGAGGGCGTGGAAGTCACGTTCGAGCAATGGCAGTACGGCAGTACGACGCCCGCCACCCCCGCGGACGGCATCGCGTTCTTCCTCGTCGACGGCGCCGCGTCGCTCACCGCGCCGGGCGCCTTCGGCGGCAGCCTCGGCTACGCGCAGAAGCGTCCGGACGACAACCCCGCCGAACCGTTCCTTCCCGGCGTCGACCGCGGGTACCTCGGCGTCGGGCTCGACGTCCTGGGCAACTACTTCGGTGACTGGGAGCAGCGCGGCAACGGCTGCCCGGTGCGCTCGCCGGCCGGGACCCAGTTCCACGTCCCCGCCCCCGGCGGCAACATGGTCACCCTGCGCGGGCCCGGCCACGGCACCTCGGGCTTCTGCTTCCTCACCGCGACGACCAGCAACTTCACCACGACCGGGCCGTGGCCCTCGACCCTCCCGGGCACGTTGCAGGGACCGCTGACCTCGCTGCCGCCCGGGACCACACCGCAGGACGCGCAGACGCTGCTGGAACCGTCGAAGCGCACGGTCACCGTCCGCGTGACGCCCGCGCCCGACCCGCGCGTCACGGTGGACGTGGACTTCCAGGACGGCGCCGGGTTCCGACGGGTGCTGGACGCGCCGGCGCCGCAGCCGATGCCGACCACGCTGAAGTTCGGATTCGCCGCCTCATCGGGGCTGTTCACGGACGTCCACCTGGTGCGCAACGTCGTGGTTCAGCCCACCAACCCCCTGCCGCAACTCAACCTGGTCAAGCAGATCCGGCAGTCCCCGCCCCTGCCCACGCCGGTCGTCGTGGGGACGCCCGTGCCGTACGAGTTCGTGGTCACGAACAGCGGCGGCACCGACATCGCCGACCTGACCGTCTCCGACCCGGTCGTCGGCACCGTCTCCTGCCCGACCACGACACTCGCGACGGGCGAGACCACGACCTGTACCGGCACCTACACCGTCACCGCGGAGGACATCGCCCGCGGCCACCTCACCAACGAGGCCGTGGCGCAAGGGACGTCGGACGGCGAACCGGTCACCTCGCCGCCGTCCGACGTCACGCTCCCGCTGGGCGGGCTCGGCCTGACGAAGACGGTCGACGACACCCGCACGTACGCGGTCGGCGACACGGTCGCGTACGAGTACGTCGTCACGAACACGACGTCCGACCCGGTCGGCGACGTGTCCGTCACCGACGACCGGGTGTCGCCGGTCGTCTGCGACACCACCAGCCTCGCGCCGCACGGCACCCCCGGCGACAGCACGGTGTGCCGCGGCACCTACACGGTCACCGCAGCCGACGTCGAGGCAGGAACCGTACGCAACCAGGCAACAGCCCACGCAGGCGCGCTGACCTCCCCACCCGCCCACGCCGAGATCAAGACGACGGGCCCCTGCCCCACAGTCACCGCCACCGCGACCGTCACCGCAACGGCAACCGCCACCGTCACGGCCACCGCGACCAAGACGGAAACCGCCACCGCGACCGTCACGGCGACCAAGACGGAAACCGCCACCGCGACCACCACCGCAACAGCGACCAAGACAGAAACCGCAACGGCCACCACGACCGCAACGGCCACCGAGACGGTGACCGCCACCCGAACCGTCACCAAGTCCCCCACCACAACCGACGACCCGCCCGTCGTCGGCCCCGACGACAACCACGGCGACTCACCCGACGACCCCGCTCGCCCCGCCCCCGACACCCCGCCGAACCACGAGGGCGACGGCAACGCCCACAAGGGCCTGCTCGCCCGCACCGGCATCCCCGTCGCGGCCCTGATCACCATCGGCGCCCTCCTCCTGGCCACCGGCATCATCCTCAGCACCCGCTACCGAAGCACCCGCTGACATCAGCCGACCCGACGCCGCACCGAGCGTTCCCATCCCGAACCGTCGGTGAGGGCACCCCAGGACCGGGGCGCCCTCACCGACCGGCATCAGGCGCGTTGCGTTCGAGAACGCAGGACGTCACCCCCGCAAAGATGATGCGAGGACCTCGTCCGCGGTCTTCGCCACAAGGCCGTGGAGTCGGCGACGCACCGATTCACCGCTCACCCTGCTTCTCCGCATCATGGAGTCACTGCCACCCGCTGCCACCCCTCGTAGTCCCAGCCCTGGGCGGCCTCGAAGTGTCGGGCACGCCGAGCGGCCCACTCGCGCCGATCCGCATACCCGCGCAACCCGGTGTTCACGACCTCACTCGGGTCAATCCGCAGCCAGTGGGAGGTAGACCCTCCCGCCCTGCGCGGCGAACTCCTTGGACTTGGCGTGCATGCCTGCCAAAGCGTCGGCGTCGTAGGCGGTGTCGACGGCGGAGGAGCCGTCGCCGTGGTCGTTGCGGATCTGCCGGGAGATCTTCATCGAGCAGAACTTCGGGCCGCACATGGAGCAGAAGTGGGCGGTCTTGGCGGGGGCCGCCGGGAGGGTTTCGTCGTGGTAGGCCCGAGCGGTGTCCGGGTCGAGGGCCAGGTCGAACTGGTCCTGCCAGCGGAACTCGAAGCGGGCGTCGGAGAGCGCGTCGTCCCATTCGTGGGCGGTCGGGTGGCCCTTGGCGAGATCCGCGGCGTGCGCGGCGATCTTGTACGCGATCACACCCGCCTTGACGTCGTCCCGGTCCGGCAGGCCCAGGTGCTCCTTCGGCGTCACGTAGCAGAGCATCGCCGTGCCCCACATGCCGATCATCGCCGCGCCGATCGCCGAGGTGATGTGGTCGTAGCCCGGCGCGATGTCGGTGGTGAGCGGACCGAGCGTGTAGAACGGCGCCTCGTCGCAGATCTCCTGCTGGAGGTCGACGTTCTCCTTGATCTTGTGCATCGGTACGTGGCCCGGTCCCTCGATCATCACCTGCACGTCCATCTCCCGCGCGATGCGCCCGAGTTCGCCGAGCGTGGTGAGCTCGGCGAACTGCGCCTCGTCGTTCGCGTCGAACGTGCTGCCGGGCCGCAGGCCGTCGCCGAGCGAGTAGGTGATGTCGTACTGCCGCAGAATCTCGGTGAGTTCGCGGAAGTTGGTGTAGAGGAAGTTCTCCTCGTGGTGCGCGAGGCACCACGCCGCCATGATCGATCCGCCGCGCGACACGATGCCGGTCTTGCGGCGGGCGGTGAGCGGGACGTACCGCAGCAACACGCCCGCGTGCACGGTCATGTAGTCGACGCCCTGCTCGGCCTGCTCGATCACGGTGTCGCGGTACAGCTCCCAGGTCAGCGCCTCCGGCTTGCCGTCGACCTTCTCCAGCGCCTGGTAGAGCGGCACGGTGCCGATCGGCACCGGTGAGTTGCGGACGATCCACTCGCGTGTGGTGTGGATGTCGTCGCCGGTCGACAGGTCCATGACCGTGTCGGCACCCCAGCGGATCGCCCACACCAGCTTGTCGGTCTCCTCCTCGATCGACGAAGTCACCGCGGAATTGCCGATGTTGGCATTGACCTTCACCAGGAAGTCCTTGCCGATGACCATCGGCTCAATCTCCGGGTGGTTGATGTTCGCCGGCAGCACCGCCTTGCCGGACGCGATCGCCTCGCGCACGGTCTCGGCCGAGAGGCCCTCCCGGATCGCGACGTACTCCATCTCCGGCGTGACCTCGCCGCGCCGGGCGTACGCGAGCTGCGTCACCGCCTTGCCGCCGACCGCGCGACGCGGCCGCACGACGTCCGTGCCGGGCAGCGCGCCGAGGGCGGCGATACGGCCGTCGTAGCGCTCGGTGTCGCCGCGCTCGTCGATCCACGCGTCGCGGATGGACGGAAGGCCGCGGCGTACGTCGACCTCATGGGCGGGGTCGGTGTACGGGCCGGAGGTGTCGTACAGGCGCACCGTCGAGTTGTCGGTCAGGTGCACCGTGCGGACGGGGACGCGCAGGTCTTCGCGCGATCCGACGAGGTACTGCTTGTGGTGCGCGGGCGAGATCGCGCCCGTGGTGATCGTGCCGATCGTGCCCTGGACAGGCTGGGACGCGTCGTGCGTCGACATGTGAAAGCTCCCTACGCCGGCATTACCCGGTCAGGTTCTGCGGTCGGCGCGGCGTCAACGCCCTCTCAGCCCGGTGCCCCGAGCTCCCGCGTGTATCTGTCGACATACACCCTGGCATACGCCCGCCGCCCGCGACCAGAGGGAGTTCCGCACAGCGCCCGGCACCCGACGGGCCCGACAATGGGCGCATGGTCGGCTTGCGGGGCAAGGTGACGGGGCGCGTCGGCCCCGGGCTGGTGGGCGAGGTCATGATCCGCGTGCGCGGCGGCTCGGAGGCGTTCCTGGCGTATCCGGTGACCCCGGGCGAGAGCTTCGAGCCGGGCCGGCTCGTGACGGTGGTCGAGTACCAGGCCCCCCGAACCGTCTACGTGCAGGCGGCGTTCGGCTGAGGACGCGGGCACGAGCACCGCTGAAAACGGACCCGCGGCTTCCGCGCGGGCCGGTACGGCAGCGTGACGCACATCCACCACCGGGCCGACGGCAGCACGGTGGTCCGGGAGCACGGACCACCGGAAGACTGACGGGACAGTCCAGCGGTCCGTCCAGCGGCTAGTTCAGCGACAGCGCGAACCACACCCGTTTTCCGCCACCGACGCACGCGGCCACGCCGCATTCGGCGGACAGGGACTGCACGAACGCGAGTCCGCGTCCCGACTCGT
This sequence comes from Yinghuangia sp. YIM S09857, assembly GCF_051388915.1. Taxonomy (NCBI): domain Bacteria; kingdom Bacillati; phylum Actinomycetota; class Actinomycetes; order Kitasatosporales; family Streptomycetaceae; genus Yinghuangia; species Yinghuangia sp. YIM S09857. The sequence continues at coordinate 280,965 of NZ_JBPKBH010000003.1, forward strand.
CGTCGGGGGCCGTGTGCATGTCGGTCGGCATCTTGGGGACGGCGGAGCCGCGGTCCTCGACGGAGACGATGAGGTGTCCGCAGTCGGGGTCGTGCAGGACCTCGACGCGGATGAGGGCGGACGTACGGCTGTGCACGACGGCGTTCGCAACGAGTTCGCCGACCAACAAGCGGGCGGTTTCTGCGGTTTCGTCGGACACCGCAAGGCGTCGTGCGGTACGTGTGACGAAGTCGCGGATGGGACGTGCGAGTTCGGGGAGCGGCTCGCACTCCACGGCGGTGATGACCGTGGGGAAGTGGTGGTGGGACGCGACGGATGGAGACATGGAACCTCCCGGCCAGGGAACGCGGTTCATGTGGCTGGAAAGGTATCCGCACGCACCGGTGCACTCCAAGTGCCTGACCACCATTGAGTGCTCTTTTCGCGTTTCGACTACCTGTGACCATGCATGCGCGTACCGTGCGCACGACGAAGGAGGTCCAGATGTCCGCGACACCCACCTACGCAAGGCGCCGCCTGGGCGCGGAACTTCGGCGGCTGCGCAACGGCTCGCACCTCACCGTCGACGCGGTGGCCGAGGCGTGCGGATGGAGCCGCTGGAAGGTCATCCGGATCGAGGCGGGGCAATCGTCGGTGAGCCGTCACGACTTGCATGTGATGTGTCGGCTGTACGAGGTCGCCCCGGAAGAGGTCGGCCGTCTGGAACGCTGGCTGGAAGAGGGCCGCGACCATCGGTGGTGGCGTCAATACGACGTCATCGGCGCCGAGTTGGAGGAGTACCTGTCGCTGGAGGCGCAGGCGTCGAGCATCGCGGTGGCGAACATGGCCATGTTTCCGGGCCTGTTGCAGTCCGAGGGCTACAGCCGCGCGGTGACGTACGCGACTCCGTTCACGCCCGACCCCGACATCGCCGAGTCCGTGGTCGAAGTGCGCATGCGGCGGCAGCACATTTTGCGGGGCGAGGATCCGACGGAACTGACCGCCGTGTTGGGCGAGAGCCTGTTCCGCTACGAGACCGGCGGACACGATGTCCTGCGAGGACAGGTCGAGCACGTGCTGAAGATCGGCGAACTGCCCAATTGCGTCGTGCACATCGTGCCGCTCACCGCCACGTCGGCCCTGCTCTCCGGCGGCATCACGGTGTTCGACTTCCCCGACCCACTCGACCCGTCGGTGGCCTACGCCGAGCACGCGAACGGGCTCCAGGCCCGGGACGGCGCTATCGACGTGCGAAGGCACCGACGTATGGTGGATTACCTGAAGGACAACGCGTTGTCGCCCGAGGAATCGCACGCGTTCCTCGTCACCAGATTGGGAGAGCTGTGACTACCGGTCAGGTCTGGCGCAAGTCGTCGTACTCCTCGACGGCCAACAACGACTGTGTCGAGGTCGCGTTCCTGTCCGCGACCACCGGTGTCCGCGACAGCAAGGATCGCCGTCGCGGACACCTCTCCCTCGCCGGCGGAGCGTGGAACCTGTTCCTCGACTCCGTCAGATCGTCGCCGTGTCGATGACGAACCGGTAGCGCACGTCCGACGCCAGCACGCGGTCGTACGCCTCGTTGATCCGGTCCGCCGCGATGACCTCGATCTCCGCCCCGAGCCCGTGTGCGGCACAGAAGTCCAGCATCTCCTGGGTCTCCGGGATGCCCCCGACCATCGATCCGGCGAGGGTCTTGTTGCCGGAGATGATCGAGAACAGCCCGATCGGTGTCGGCTCCGACGGCGCGCCCACGTTCACCATCGTGCCGCGCGTCTTGAGCAGCCCGAGGTATGCGTCGAAGTCCATGTTCGCCGACACCGTGCTGACGATCAGGTCGAACGTCCCGGCCAGTTTCTCGAACGTCTCCGGGTCACTCGTGGCGTGGAAGTGCTCCGCGCCGAGTTCGAGTCCGTCGTCCTTCTTCCGCAGCGACTGGCTCAGCACCGTCACCTCGGCGCCCATCGCGGCGGCGATCTTCACGCCCATGTGCCCGAGACCGCCGAGCCCGACGATCGCGACCTTCTTGCCCGGGCCCGCGCCCCAGCGCTTGAGCGGCGAGTACAGCGTGATGCCCGCACACAGCAGCGGTGCGGCCTCCTCCAGGCTGATGCCGTCCGGGATCTTCAGCGCGAAGTCCTCGGTGACCACGATGTGTGTGCTGTAGCCGCCGTACGTCGGCTGCCCGTCGGGGCCGATCGGGTACGTGGCGGTCGCACCGTTCAGGCAGAACTGCTCTTGGCCCTCGACGCAGTTCTCGCAGGTCCCGCACGAGTCGACGAAGCAGCCGACGCCGACGCGGTCGCCCACCCGGTGGCGCGTCACGCCGCCGCCGACCGCCGCGACGACGCCCGCGATCTCGTGGCCCGGCACCATCGGGAAGGGAGCCTCGCCCCACTCCTCCTTCACCTGGTGGATGTCGGAGTGACAGATCCCGCAGTACTTGATCTCGATCAGGATGTCGCGCTCGCCCAGCGCGCGGCGCGGGACGGTGACGCGCTCCAGCGGCGCCTTCGCGGCGGGGGCGGCGTAAGCGGCGACAGTGGTGGTGTCGGTCGTGCTCATGGAGGGGTTGTCTCCGGTTCTGTCGGGGGTTCTGTCGTTTGTCGTCGGTCGTTCGGTACGGAGCCTGCCGCTCCCGTGGGGTGCCCGCCCAGGTCTCTGTGGAGCCTGGGACGGGGAGAACCACCTTGCGCGTCCGACCCGTGGGTGTCAGGCGGTCGCGCGGCGGAAGCGCAGGTACATCTCGCAGCCCAGGCACAAACCGAAGGCGGCGTTGAGGAACGCGGCGAACAGCGCGAACGCCGCCGCCACGATGCCTAGTGCGGTGGGGCCGACCAGGTAGCCGACCGCGCCCACCACGGCGAACACCAGTCCCACCCCCTGGGCGAACCGCACCGGCCGCGGGTCCTCGCGCTCGGTCGGGGGTGCGAGGCGCGGTGCCACGAAGGTGCGGTAGACCCAGCCGTACGGTGACGCGCCGGGCCCGGCGAACACCGTGACCGCGAACACGACCGCCTGCGCCGCCAGCAGCCACCCGCTGCCGGTCACCAGGACGACCGCCAGCACCAGCGAGGTGACGGCGGCGGCGAAGCGCGGTCCGCGCGGGTCGAGGCCCATCAAGCCCATGAGGGAGGCGTCTCCGGATCAGGTGGTCGGGGCCGAGGCGAGGGCGACGGCCGCAAGGGCCTCGGTGCGGCGCGGCACGCCTGTCGCCCGCCGGACCTCGCGGCCCGCGGCGTCGAGCACGAGCACGGTCGGCGTACGCGTGACGCCCAGGCGGCGGACCAGGTCGAGGTGGTGTTCGGCGTCGATCTCGGCGTGCACGACGCCGTCCGTCTCGCCGGCGACCTGTCCGAGCAGCAGCCGCGTCGTACGGCACGGCGCGCAGAACGCCGAGGAGAACTGCACGAAGGTCGCCCGACTGCCGAGTTCCGCGCCGATCTCGTCGGCGGTGAGCAGGGGCCCGGGGACCTCCGAGGGCACCGCGGAGGGCTTCACGATCCGCATCCTCCCGTCCGTGCGCCGTCGCCAAAACCCGACCGCAGTGGCGGCGAGGAGCACGACGGCCGCGACGGCCGTACCGACAAGAGACACGAACCAATCAAACAGGTCGGGGGCCCGGGGCTATTCCCGGACCCCCGACGGGGAGGTGGCCTCAGTGCGACGAGGCCAGCTTCGCGACGACCAGGCCGGCCAGCAGCAGGACCAGTGCGCTCACCCGCGCGAAGTTGAGCGAATCGTTCTGGACCACCACGCCCAGCACGATCGCGCCGACCGTGCCGATGCCGGTGAACACCGCGTACGAGGTCCCGACCGGCAGGTCCCGCATGGCCACCGACAGCAGGAACACGGCGGTGGCCATGAGCGCGATGCACAGCGCGGTCTGGGGGATCTTGGTGAAGCCCTCGGTCGGCTTGATGCTCTGCGACCAGGCGACCTCGACGGCGCCGGCCAGCAGCAGCCATATCCACGGCACGGTCAGGCCTCCTTCGGGACGGTGCGGTCGGCGAGCCCGGACGCGAGCTCCCGCACGGACCGCAGCGCGGCCGCGTGCGACTCCTCGTGCTGCCCGAGCCGGCCCGCGAGCGCGGGGTCGACCAGCGCGTTGACGAGTTCCGCGTGGACCACGTGGACCGCCTCCTCCGGATCGACCGCGTAGTGCCCGGCGAAGAAGTCGCGCAGGTAGCGCGTCTGGTGGTCGTAGGGCTCGCGCGGCGTGCCCGGGCCGTACGCCCCGCCGCGCGCCGACACGACCACGAACCGCCGCGGCGCGAGCACCATCTTCGGGAAGGTCACCTGGTCGATCCACGCCTTGAGAGCGGCCGGGACGCCGAAGTTGTACATCGGCGCCCCGATCAGCACCACGTCCGCCGCCACCAGTTCGCCGAGCAGCGGTTCCACCACCGCCCAGGCCTCCCGCTCCTCCTCGGTCCGCACGGCCTCGGCGTAGCGGTGGATGTCGGTGATGCCCTCGCGCAGCAGCGTGTCGCAGATGCGCGTCCAGCCCTCGCGGATCGGCGGCGGGGCGTCCGCGGCCAGGTCGCGGTACGTGTATCCGCCGCCCGCGGCCTGCCACTCGTCCGCGAACACCGCCCCCAGGCGGCGCGAGAACGATGCGGTGCGCGCACTGCTGTCGAGGTGGAGAAGTTGGGACATGGCACAAACCCCCTGGTCGTGGCGGCGGCCGCGGACACCGGAGCGCCGCGGCATAAGCGGACACTATGTCCGCTTGAGCGATGGCAGGACCATACCCACAACCGGACGATGTGTCCACTTCTTCGCCCGGGTGCTCTAGAGTGCAGGGCATGACCCGACTGCCCGACCTCCCGCTCGCCGGAGAACCGCAGCCGCGCGAGCGCGCCGACGCCGCCCGCAACCGGGCCCGCGTGCTCGCCGCCGCCGAACGCCTCTTCGCCGAACGCGACCCGGCGACCGTGACCATGGACGACATCGCGAAAGCGGCGGGCATCGGCCGTGGCACGCTCTACCGCCGCTACCCGGACCGCGTCTCGATCGCCCGCGCGCTGCTCGACGAACACGAACGCGCCCTCCAGGAAAAGCTCATGCGCGGTCCGGCGCCGCTCGGCCCGGAGCCGGAGACGTCCCCCGCCGAGCGCCTGGCGGCGTTCTACGCGGCGATGGTCGACTTGCTGGAGACGCACGTGCACCTGCTGCTGGGCGCGGAAACCGGCGCCGCGCGGTACACGACGGGCGCGTACGCCTTCTGGCGCCTGCACGTACGCCACCTTGCGCAGCAGGCCGGGGCCAAGGACGCCGACACGCTCGCGGACCTCCTGCTCGCCCCGCTGGCCCCGGAGCTGTACCGCTACCAGCGCGACCAGGGCACCGCGGTGGAACGCATCAGCGCCGGCCTCGAAGCCCTGGCGAACGCGACGCTGACCACACGGCGCTGACACCGGCCGTCGGCCGACGGTGTCCATTAGGCGCGGACCGGGCCTGCCCTCGTATCTCGGGTGATCTCATGCTGCGGAAGGAAACCGGCGGATCTGGGGGGCACTTGTACGGCATCGAGGACATGCTCTCCGCCGAGGCACGCGCGGCGCTGGACGCCTGTCTTGCCGAGCCCGCGGCCATGCGCACGGAGCGCCTGAAGGAACTGGAACTGCTGCTGTCCGGAGGAGATGCGGGTCGTCATACGACCGATGTTCTCGCCGTGCGCGTGCTCCACGCACTGTCCGTCTGCGATGCCGGAGACCGCTTCCGGTCCTGGGAGTTGCTTCGGGAGGTGTTCTCGGATGCCTCCGAACTCCTGGGCAAGGAACACGAGTTCGCCCTGCGCGTGCGTGCGGTCGGTAACGTGGTCGCGGACGCGGCCATCACCGAGTCGGAACGGAACTCGCGGAAGCTGGCACACCGCGCCCACCACCAACTCGCCGCCGACACCGCACGCGTGCTCGGCCCCGACCACCCCGTCAGCGTGGCGGCCCGTGCGGCGGCAACCGCGTACGACGACAGTCGCGGCGTCCACGCCAAGGGCGGTGGTACCGACGCCGCGGCCGCCGACGCGAAGCCCGCGGAACGCCGCTCCGATCGCTCCGATGCGGAACGGGTCTTCCCCTCGCTCGAAGCGTTCGTCTCCTACGTCGCGGAGATGTTCCCGATCGACCTGTCCCGCAGCGTGCACGCCTGGTGTCCCGACTGGTGGCGGCACCCCGAGGCGGTGGTACGCCTGTCGGCGATGTGGAACGCGTTCGAGCAGCGCAGCACGGAGGATCCCGCCACCGGCCTCGAACGCTGGTACCGCGAAGCCGATCTGCATCTGGCCGAGCTTCGCCACCCCGTTTCCGGCACCTTCTCCCGCTGCTCCCCGACCCACGGGCACACCGACGCGATGGCCGCGCTGCCGACGGCACCCGCACCGCCGGCCGTTCTGCGGGGCCAGCCGTTCAGCCTCCATGCCGACGACGAGGCGCCGGAAGGCCCCTCGTTGGTCTTCGAGTCCCTGGAGGAGTTCGTCGTCCTCTACATAGCCGGTGTCTTCCAGTCCGCGCCGGACGACACCGAGTCGGCGTGGTGTCCGGAGTGGTGGCGGCACGGTCAGGCGATCGCGCGCCTGACCACGCTGTGGAGGGCCTACGAAGCCCACCACGCCGAAGGCTCGATATCCGACTGGCTGCTGTACCGCGCCGACCCGCAGCTCAGGAAATTACGGGCTCCCGACACCGGCCCCTTCTCCCGCTGCTCGGCGTCACTCGGCCACGACGACTCGCTCGTGGCCATGCCGCTCAACCCGCCTCCGGTGGGCTTCACTTGCGACGAACGCGGCACGCCGATGCTCATCCCGCCACCGCTATCCGAGTCGTGACGCGCCTCAGCCGCCGATCGCCTCGACACCTGCCACAAGGGACTTCGCGATGACCGTGCGCAGGATGTCGTTCGTGCCCTCGCCGATGGCCATCAACGGCGCGTCGCGGTACAGACGTTCGACGACGAACTCCTGCGAGTAGCCGTAGCCGCCGTGAATGCGCATCGCGTCGAGGGAGTTGGTGAGCGCGGTCTCCGAGGCCAGCAGTTTGGCCATGCCGGATTCCATGTCGATGCGCTTGCCCGCATCCGCCCGCGACGCCGCCCAGTAGACGAGCAGCCGCGACGCCTGGAGGTTCGTCGCCATGTCCGCGAGCTTGAGCTGGATCGCCTGGAACGAGCTGATGGGCCGACCGAACGCCGCGCGTTGCCGCGAGTACGCCAGCGCCTCGTCGTACGCCCGCTGCGCGACCCCGACAGCCCGCGCCGCCACGTTGATCCGTCCGGTCTCCAGCCCCGACAGCGCCTGCTTCATGCCGACGCCCTCGACCCCGCCGAGCAGCCGGTCGGCGGGCACGCGCACGTCGTCCAGCAGCAACTCGCAGGACTCGGTTCCCTTGTAGCCCAGCTTCGGCAGGTCCCGCAGCACCTCGAACCCGGGGGTGTCGGTGTCGATCAGCAGGACGCTCATGCCCCGATGTGCGGGCACCACCTCCGGATCGGTCTTCACGAGCACCGGGAGGACCGCGGCGTGCCGGGCGTTGGTGATCCACGTCTTGGCGCCGTTGACGACGTACTCGTCGCCCTCGCGGCGCGCGGTGGTGCGGATGCCCTGGAGGTCGGTGCCGGCGTCCGGCTCGGTCAGCGCGATCCCCGAACGCCATTCGCCGGTCGCGAGTTTCGGCAGGTAGTGGGACCGCTGCTCGGCGGTGCCGTGGCGCGCGATCATCCAGCACGCGAGCGAGTGCGAGCCGAGGATGCCGGCCACGCCCATCCAGCCGCGCGAGATCTCCTCGAAGACCAGCGCGAACGAGACCATGTCGACGGCGAGTCCGCCGTACTCCTCCGGCACGGTCAGGCCGAACAGCCCCAACGCGCGCATGGTTTGCACGATTTCGGTCGGATAGCGGCCGGTCCGCTCCCACTCGGCGGCGACCGGGTCGACCTCCTTGTGCACGAAGTCGCGCAGCGTGCGCTGGAAGAGGCGCTGCTCCTCGTTCAGTTCGAATTCCACAGGCACCTCGCGCGGTCGTCGCCGGTCAGTTTTCCACAGGCTGTGCACAACGTTCGGGAACGGCACCGCGCATGGCCGCGATCCGGGCATCGCCGCAGCACAAACCGTCGTTCCCGGGTCGTGTTCCGCCACGGCGCGGTCACCTCGTCGGGCACCGCGACCTCATCCGTACCGATCGTCTCCGCCATGCCCACCCGCCTCAACCGTCCCGGCCCCGACAGCACTGTGGCACGGGTCGGGAAGATGCCGCCGGTGCCATGCGCCACGGCCGCCGAAGGATCCGCCACTTGGCGGTCCCGCACTCGCCGAGAACCTGCCGCAACGCTTCTACCTGCAACAACAGCCCGTACATGCCCGGCTGGCCGTACGAGACACCGCCGCCGTTGGTGTCGAAGGGCAGCGCCAGGCCGGGCCGCAGCCGCCCCGACCGCGACACCATCCGGTCCCTCCCCCTGGCCGCGGAAACCCGGCGCCCGCCGGCTGAGCAGCGCGGTGATCGGGAACGGGTCGCGGACCTCCGCGACGTCGACGTCCTCCGGCCCGGGGCCGGCCGTCCGGTACGGCCGCGCCGCCGCGTCGCACGACCCCGGCCGCGGCAAGTTATCCACAGCCCGCATGCCGGAAGAGGCCGGAGCCGACGACGCCGACGGCCACCGGCAGCTTCACTTCGCCGCCTTCCCGGCGGCCACGGTGGCGGTGAGGTCGAGCAGCGGCCCGAGCGTGCGTACCGTCCCCAAGGCCCTCAGTTGCGCGGCCAATTGCTCGGAGTCCGGGGTCATCCCGCCGACGTTCGCGTGGAACTTCGCCATCAGCGCGGTATCGGAGACGGACGTGGTGGCCGGCTCCTCGACGCGCAACTGGCGGCCGCTGCGGAAGCGCACGGTCAGGCGCCCCGGTTCGCTCGCCGCGGGTCCGCCGCCGCGAGCCTGCACGAAGCGGACGCGCTGGGCCAGCACGCTCAGTTGGGTGCGCCGCGTGCAGCCCTCGGAGTAGGTGTCGACCCCGACCGAACCGTCCGTCAGCATCGCCGCGAGTGTCCAGGCCAGGGAGAACTTCGCCTCGTAGACGGTCCGCGGGAACGCCTTGTCCGGCGCGCACACCAGGGCCATCGTCTCCTTGGGGACCGTGACCTTGATGGACTCGATGTCGGACGCACCGACCCCCGCCTCGGCCATCTGCGTCACGACGCGCTCACCCGCGTTGAGCGTCGGATGGATGAGCTGGCAGCACGGGTACGGCTTCGCCGTCACGCCGAGCAGTTCCCAGCGCTCGCCGAGCCCGCCCAGTACCTGGTGCTGCGGCACGGACCGGTCGGTGTACGCACGGTAGAAGCCGAACTCCCCCTCGAACACGCTCTCCGGGCCGCTCGCCCCGGCCGCCGCGAGCTTCGCCGCGAGCACGCCGTTGGCCGCCGCCATGCCGGGGTGCAGTTGCTTGGTGGAGGCCCCGGTGTTCAGGAATTCGAGCAGCCCGCCTGCCGAACTCCCGGCGATCCCCAAGGCGTTCACGGTGCGGCGGACGTCCAGCCGCATCAGCCGCGCACTCGTCAGCGCGGCGGCGAACACCCCGGCGACGCCTGTCGCGTGCAGGCCGCGCGCGTGGAACGCATGCGGCACGGCCGCCGCGATGCGGCAGACCGCCTCCATTCCGGCGACGGCCGCGAACAGCACCTCGGAACCGGACGCACGCATCTCCTGCCCGACCGCGAACGCCGCGGGCAGCACCGGCGCCGTGGCATGCACGAGGCCGCCCACGTGCGTGTCGTCGAAGTCGAGCGCGTGGACGAGCGTCCCGTTGGCGAGCGCGGCGGCCGGTGCGGAGATGCGCGGCCCGGACGACCCGATGACGGACGCCTTGCGCGGTCCGCCGAGCGCGGCGGCCACGGCGAGCGCCGGTTCGGCCGCGCCGAGCCGCGCCGCGGCGATGGCGTTGCCCACCCCGTCCAGCAGTTGGCGGCAGGCTGCGTCGCGCACTTCGTCGGGGGTGTTGTCCTCGCCGAGTCCCAGCGCCCACAGCGTGAGGTGCGTCGCGGTCGTCACGCCGCCACCTCCGCGGCACCGGGGACCGGCGCGCCACCGGTCGGGGTTTCGCCCCAGGGGCCGTATGTGGTGCGCAGCCGGATCACCGGACGAACCTCCTTCGTTCGAGCGGGAGTCGGGTGGCGGAGTGTTGCGGACAGGCACGCGTGGCGTCGCGCAACGTGGCCTCGCGCACGCGTGGACGGGCGCCGTTCCGCTTCTGGTTCTACCCAGCCGGGCGGAGGATCACCGCACGATGCCCTGCGCGCGTGCGGCGGCGAGCCACTGCGGGAACTCGCCCAGCAGCCGGTCGTACAGCTCGGTGTCGCTCACCGCGTCGAAGTCGTCGACGCGAAAGAATCCCGCGTTGTCGACGACCCGGCCGGGCATCGTGTCGAAGCGTTCCAGGATCCCGTACTCGGCGCGGCCGAGGCCGACGAACTGCCAGAAGATCGGCAGGTGCGCGGCCTCGGTCAGCAGTTGGGAGATCTGCCGGCTGCGGTTGACGCCGCCGTCCGAGTAGAAGATCACCAGGACCGGGTCACCGGGCTGCGCCAGGTAGAAGTCCATGATGTCGCGGATCACCAGCGGCTCGTTGTTGCCGCCGCGTACCCCGGCCAGGTGGTCCGGGTGGCGCTCGCCGCCGCCCGGCAGCGGGGGCAACTGGCCGTTGCGGGACGAGATGTAGACGTTGGCGTCGATCCACCGGGCGAGGTCCGGCACCCGCAGCGACGGCAGCCGGGCGAAGTCGTCCGCGAAGATCCACGCGTCCAGCGCGCCGTCGACGTCCAGCTTGGCCGCGACGGGAGCCATGCGCTCGACGAGGCGGCCCACGGTGCCGCCGCCGTACAACTGCCGCATCGAGCCCGAGCGGTCCAGCACGACGGCGACCCGGGCCCGGACGCCCGGAATGCCCTTCTTCTCCAGGGTGACCCGGACGGCCTCCTTGCGGAGCGACACCAACGAGCCCATCGCGGGCGGCAGTCCGGCGGTGTCGGGGTCGGACGCCGGGTTCGGCAGCCGCATGGTCGTGTCGTCCGCGTATGCGGGCGGGGCCCAGCCTCCGGCGTGCGGGGGCGGCGCCACGGGGAGCACGCCGGGAGGCGCGGACGGCCCGGCGGACACCGTGGCCGACGCCGCGGGGGCCGCGGACGGGACCTGGAAGCCGGGCTCGGCGGGCGCCGGAACTCCGAAAGCGGGGGCGGGCGCTGCGGGGGGCTGCGTCGCGAAGGGCTGCGCGGCGGCCGCCGGACCGGCGGCGGTGTTCGGGTCGTCCTCGTCCTCGGCGATGGTCACGCCGTAGTCCGACGCGAGGCCCGCCAGCCCCGAGTCGTAGCCCTGCCCGATCGCCCGCAGCTTCCAGGTCCCCGCGCGGCGGTAGAGCTCGCCGAGCACGAGCACCGTCTCGGTGCCGCGGGCCTCGACCGGGTACGTCGCCAGCAGCGTGCCGGATGCGTCCACCAGGTCGAGGGCAAGGCCGGTGACCGAGCCGAACGTCCCGGCGTGCACCGACGCCGCCACCACGACGCGGTCGACGGCGTCCGGGAGTTCGGCGGGGCGTACGGCGAGGTACTCCGTGCCGGCCTGCCCGACGTGGTGCGCCACGGCCCCGCCCGCCGCCTGCGGCTGGTTGTAGAAGACGAAGTCGTCGTCGGAGCGCACCCGGCCGTCGGCCGTGACAAGGAGCGCCGAGGCGTCCACGGCGGAGCCGCCGTAGCCGTGCGCGCCGGCGGCCCAGCGGACCACGAGGGTGAGGTCCCCCGCGGGGACGGGAACGTTGGCACCGGCGATGAGGGTCGTCATGGACAGAAGTGTTACCGCCTCGGCGGGTCTGCCGCCGCCCAGGTCCGGAATTCAGACGTCCGGACCCGGGCGAATCGGCGGCGGAGGGCCGCCGAACGGCATGTTGCGGCCTCCCGGAGCGTCTCGACACCGTCCGGGCGATCTTGCGGCGTCGCTCGACAGACCGTCAGGCGACCCGGTGTTCGTTGATCAGCGTGCGCTTCGTGCACACGCCGTCCTCGAACCACTGCCACACGCGCGAGCGCTTCGTACCGGTTTCGTCGAGCTGGATCATCTCGTAGAAGAACCCGTTCGGGTCGTCCTTGCGCGTCCAGGTGAGGCAGATGGTCCGCTCGTCGACCTCCCAGGCCCGGCCGTTGATGCGGTCGGTGTCGAACCAGATGTTGCGGTCCTTGTAGGCGGCCGGGAAGTGGATGACCTCGGTCCGGCCGTCGGGCCACGTGTAGGTGTTGACCTGGTAGTACGGCCACTCGCCGTCCGCCGGGAACGTGCAGGCCAGGTGAGTCGCGTGCCGGTCGGTCACGTTGCCGTCGGCGTCGACCCAGATGTACTCGCCCTCCCACTCGCCCTCGTGCCGGGCGAGCAGCGGCATCTCGTCCTTGATGGACACCTTGCTGGACCTCCCTGATCTCTCGCTCGGGTCTCTCGCTCGGATCCCTCGCTCGGGCTCTTGGCTGCCCGCTCGTTTGCCCCCTCGTCGGATGCGACTCAGTCGTCCGAGTCCCACCACCACGGGTCGTCCACCGGACCGCGGTTGACCAGGAAGGCCTGGCGGCGCAGGAATCGGCGTATCGACGCCGCCCCCATGCGCGACGCGCCAAGACCGGAGAACCCGAAGGACTGCTTCTCGCCCTCGTGGACGAACGCCGTCAGCCCCGCGTCGTTGATGCTCACCGCACCCGCGTGCAGGCGGCGCGCCACGGCGAGCGCGGTGTCCTCGTCGGCGGCGAACACGGCGGCGGACAGGCCGTACGTGCAGTCGTCGGCGAGACGGACGGCGTCGTCGGTGTCGTGGAACGGCATCAGCGGGATCACCGGGCCGAACGTCTCCTCCGTCATCACGCGCATGCCGTGGTGCACCGCGGTCAGCACGGTCGGACGGCACCACAGCCCGCCGCCCAACTCCTCGACCTCGCCGCCGGTGAGGGCGACCGCGCCCTGGGCGTACGCGTCGTCCAGGTGCGCGCGGACCACGTCCGCCTGCGCGGGGTCGATGAGCGGGCCGAGCCGGCCGCTGTCCAGCTCCGGCCAGGCCAGCCCCACCTTGGCCGCCCGGTCGGACAGCAGGCCGGTGAACTCGTCGAAGACCTTGCGGTGCACGTACACGCGCTCGATCGACAGGCACGACTGCCCGGCGTTCGCGGTCGCGCCCCACAGGACCGCCGAGGCCGCGCGGGCCAGGTCGGCCCCCTGCATGACGATCGCAGGGTCCTTGCCGCCGAGTTCGAGGTACGCGGGGATGAACGCGCGGGCGGCGTGCTCGGCGACCGCACGGCCGGTCGGCACCGAACCGGTGAAGCACACCGCGTCGACGCGGTCGACCAGGGCGGCCCCGACCTCCGCCCCGCCCTCGACCAGGCCGACGACGGCGGCGAGTTCGGGGACGGCGTCCAGAGCGCGCCGCAGCGGGCCGAGGAACCGCGGGGTGACCTCGCTGGGCTTGACGATCGCGGCGCACCCGGCCGCCAGGGCGGGGAGCAGGTCGATCGTGCCGAGGAGGAGCGGGAAGTTCCAGGGGCTGATGACGCCGACGAGGGGGTACGGGCGGGCGCCGGTCCGTACCGCGATCCAGGGGAGGGAGGTGGTCGTGTCGCCGTCCGTGTCGTCGCCGCTGATCTCGTTGCGGCCGATCTGGTCGCGGCGGATCTGGTCGCGGCCGACCGGGTTGCCGTGACCGCCGCCTGCACCGCCGTCGCCGCCCGGCCCGGCGATCGCGGCGCTCCAGCGGGCGATGCCGCTCAGCAGGACCTGGACTTCCATCACGGACTCGGTGCGTCGCCCGGTGTCTTGGAGCAGCGCGTCCACCATGTCGTCCTGGCGCGCCGCGATTTCGCGGCCCCAACGGCGCAGCGCGTCGGCACGGCCGGACGGGCCCAGCGCCTCCCAGGCGGGCTGCGCGGCCCGCAGACGGGCGATCTCGGCGTCCAGCGCCTCGGGAGAGGGCGGACACAGCGCGCGCTCGTCCCGGCCGGTCCGCGGATCCCGTACGCGCAGCGCGGCGTCGCGCGCGAATCCTGCGACGGAGCCTGCCGCCCGGCCCTCTGCCCGGTCATCCGCCCGGTCATCCGCCCGGTCATCTGCCTGGCTCTCGGTCACGTGATCACTCCCGCCCTCACGAGGCGTTCCAGCGTCTCGGCCTGTCTGCGCGCGAACCACGCGCGGTCCGGAGGGGTACCGTCCGCGAGTCCGTTGGGCCGCTCGCCCTCGGCACGCGCGAACTCCTGTGCCCACAGCCCCGGCTTGCCGCGGGACAGCAGGTTGCCCATGCCCGGTCGGCGGCGTGCCCGGCGCAGTGCCGCGAGATCGAGCTCGGCGTGCGCCACCATGCTCGCCCCGGGCCCGGCCTCGGCGAGCACGATTCCGTCGAAGTCGACGATCTGCGACATGGCGTCGGTGGACGCCCCGGGGATCGCGGTGCCGGTGATCCCCGCGGTGTTCGCGGAGACGACGTACGCGAGGTTCTCCGACGCCCGCGCGATCCGCGCGACCGCCTTCGCGGTCGGCCGGGGACTGCCCGCCTCGGACGTGCTGTGGCACAGCACTTCCGCCCCGCGCAGCACGAGCGCGCGGGTGAGCTCGGGGTACAGGATCTCCTCGGACGCGACGGCGGCGAGGTTGCCCAGCTCGGTGCGGGCGACGGGCAGGACGGCGTCGATGCCGTACGCGTCGAGGTAGCGGTCCCACACGTCGTACGGCGAGGGCGCGAACATCGAGTGCAGGCGCCGGTAGCGCAGCACGACATCGCCGGTGGGCCCGATGACGAAGCAGGCCTGGAAGTAGAGGCCGGGGAAGTGCGGATCGGTCTCGTACGCGTTCCCGGCCAGGTACACGCGGAGGTCGCGCGCGATCGCGCCCAGCGCCTCGTACTCCGGCCCGTCGGGGTCGAACGCGGCCTTGGCGGCCCAGCCGGGGACGGTGTCGCCCATCGGGAAGCCGGTGAACAGGTACTCGGGCAGGACGACAAGCCGAACGTCCGGCCCGATGAACGCCACGCTCGCAGCGGCCTCGGCGCGCACCCGCACGATGCCCCGGGAGATCGCGGCGCGCGCCTCGTCCGGGGCCAGCGAGTTGACCGCGTCGCAGCGGGACTGCAAGGCCAGGGCACGGTAATGCGGCCCGGTCGGCACGTCGCGGATGTCCTCGCCGTGCGTGTCCATCGCGCCCCCGAGAAGCTCTGGATTACGGAACGCCGTTCCGCAAGACGGAATCTATCAGCAGCAACTACCCCTGTGCACGAGACCGTTCCCCGGCGCGCGGGGCAACATCCGCGGCAGTGACGATTCCTGACGATCAGTGACGTGATCGATGTCACGCATGACGATCCATCAGAAGACGAATGACTGTCCCAAGGATGTGGAAACCGACCAAACATGAACGAGAACGGTCCAGCACGCGGCGGACCCGACACCGAGGGCTCGGGGTCGGACAGGTCCGCACCGCGTGGTGCGCACAACACGCAGAACGGTCACGACGCGCTGGAGTGGCGCGAGCGCGACCGCGAGCGTGCGCGCCTGCTGCTGGAGCGGGCCGGTGACATAGCGCGCCGCATCGAGCGCGTCTGCGGCAACGCCGTCGACCAGCCGCTGCCGGCGGGAGGGCACAACAGCCGCTGAACCGTTCGGCCCTCGCCGCACACCCACTGAGCCCGCCGCCTGCGCGATCCACCGGACCGACTTCAGGCATCCTGACCGGATCCGACCCACCGGGCATCGGGTTACACCGTTCTACCAGCGAGATTTGATCGACCGGCTTCGCCATGCGGGCGCTCGAACGGGCGCCACGCTCGGACACCACGAAGGGCCCCGCACCGGATTCCGGTGCGGGGCCCTTCGGTTGCCCTTCGGCTGCCGCCTGCCTCGCAGCCCGCCCCCTCGCCTACCGCAACCGGACGCCGGGCAGGGCGTCGTCGTACGGGTGGGTCCGCGGGGGCCGCGCGATCGCAGGACCGCAGGATCAGCGCAGGGCGAGCTTCTGGCCCGGGAAGATCAGGTCCGGGTTCGAGCCCACGACGCCCTGGTTCTTGGTGTACAGGGCCTGCCAGCCGCCCGCGACGTCGTGCGCCGAGGCGATCTGGCTGAGCGTGTCACCGGTCTTCACGAGGTACTCACCGGCCACCGGAGCCACCGCGGGCGCGGCAGGGGCCTGGACCGGCACGCTCTGCGGCTTGGCCGGAGCGGGCTTGGTCGTCGGCTTCGTCGGCTTGGTCGTGGTCGACGGCTTGGTCGGCTTGGTCGTGGGCTTGGTCGACGGCTTGGTCGGCGCCTGCTGCGTCGAGGGCTTCGTCGGGGTCTTGGTCGTCGGCTTCGTGTTGGACGCGCCGGAGAGGTCCGGGCTGCCACCACCCCTGGTCAGACCGGCCTTCTTGCTGCACACCGGCCATGCGCCCGGGCCCTGCCCCGCGAGCACCTTCTCGGCGATGCGGATCTGCTCGGCCTTGGACGCCTGGTGCGCCATGCCGGTGCCGCCGTACGCGCGCCAGGTGCTCGCCGAGAACTGGAGGCCACCGTAGTAGCCGTTGCCCGTGTTGATGGACCAGTTGCCACCACTCTCACACTGGGCGACCTTGTCCCACGTGCTGACGCTCGCGGCCGAGGCGGAACCGGCGGTCGCGACGCCCACGAGCGGGGCGGCGACCACGGCACCGGCGACCACGGCGGTGCGCATGCGGCGCTGGGTGCGCCCCATGCCGCGGTGGGCGTTGTCGCTACGGAAAGCGTGACGGAGAGACATACATTCCTCTCGGAATTCCCGTGGGGCGATACGACGGCCGCGGTCCGAAGACCGCTGCCGCACCGGGGGTGCCGGGGTGCCCCCGCCTTGCGGCGAGGTCGTTCCGGCAATCGCTGGTTCCGCGTCCCTCCCAGGCGCGGATCCCGACGTCAACGATCGAGCCGGGAACCCACAGGGTGCGATTTGCACATGGCCGAGACCATAAGCAGGTTATCGGGTCGTAATCAACCTCCTCCGATGTTTATGCAGGTCAGCCCGCGTTTTTCCGAAGCAGTCGGCGGCGTGTTTTTACGTGCCACGAGTTTGCGCAAGTGAAACCTGGGGCACGTTTCGTCCGGTTTGCGGACGAGTGACGGACGCTCCGCACCGAGTCACTCACTCTGCGCAATTATGTGACTGTATGCGTTTGCCCGGACACGAACCCAGGGTCCCCTGGATCGCTCGACCGGAGGAGTTAAAGTCCCTTTATGTCCGTGTTGTGATAACCACGTGACCGACATCACACGATACTGTCGCTTGTTGTTCTCATCGGCAGCCACTAATGATTCCGCGCGCCCCGCGCACCACCGTGCTCAGCTGCGGGGATTCATCTCGCGAATAGGGGACGGCCGCCTTCCGCAATCCGGCGGCGACCATTCCGAAGACCCCCGCGAATATGTGACTCACGACACTTTCGGGGGAATGACCGTTGATCGGCCGATCAAGCGAGCACTCCGGCATCCGACGCGGCATGCGATCAAGCGAACGATGATCGGATCGATCAAGCACCTATCACCCGCGGATCACCCGCCGATCGCCACCGCAACCCGGACTCCCCTTATATAGGGGCGATCACCCGGTCTCCTTCGCGGGCCCGCGCGCGGACGTCTTGGCCGCGGACTTCGCCGTCTTGCGCCCCGACGAAGTGTCCGCCGACTTGGCGGCGCCACCCCGGCTCGTACTCTTGCCGGCGCTCTTCGACGTCGACTTGGCCGTCGACTTGGCGGTGGACTTGGCCGCTGCCGTCTTCTTCGCCGAACCCCCGGACGTGGACGTACTCTTCTTCGCACCCGACGACCGCGACGACGCCGTCTTCGCGGCGGCGCGCTTCGACACCGTCTTCTTCGCGTTCGCGTCCTTCGCACTCGGCTTCGGCGTGCGCTCCGAGCGCGGTGCCTGGCGCGACCCCTGAGCCGCCTCGACGCTCTGCCGCAGCGCCGCCATCAGGTCGATGACCTTGCCACCCCGCTCCTCGGCCGCCTCCGGCTCCGCCGACGGTTCCGCACCCTCCAGCTTCGCGGTCACCAACTCCTCGACCGCCGCCTGGTATTCGTCGTGGAACTCCTCCAGGTCCGCGCTGCCCAGGGCGTCGATGAGAGTGTCCGCCATGTCGAGTTCGGCGTCCGTCACGCGGACCCGCTCGGTCGGGGCGACGCCCTCGGTGGAGTTGACCTCGTCCGGCCAGTAGAGCTGGTGCAGCACGAGGACATCGTCCTGCACGCGCACCAGCGCCAGGATCTCGTGGCCGCGCATGGCCAGCTTCGCCACCGCGGCCTTGTCGGAGCGGCGCAGGGCCTCGCGCATCAGGACGTACGGCTTGGCCCCGGACGTGTCCGGCGACAAGTAATACGGCTTGCCGAGGCGCAGCGGGTCGACGTCGTCCGCGGCCAGGAACCCGTGGACCTCGATGGTCCGGGCGGTCGGCAGCGGCAGCTCGGACAGGTCGTCGTCGGTCACCACGGCGACACGCCCGTCCGCGGCCGTGTAGCCGCGCACGATGTCGCTCTGGGCCAGCTCCTCGCCGTCCAGCTCGCACACCTTGCGATAGCGGACGCGGCCCTGATCGGACTGGTGCATCTGGTGGAATCTCACGGCGTGCTCGCTGCCGATGGCCGAGACGACTTTGACGGGGATGCTCACCAGCCCGAAGCTGATCGCCCCTTTCCAGATGGCACGCACAGACTGCTCCGTTCGTCGGTCCCCGGAGTAGCCTTGATTATCCCATTTGTCGACTTTGTCGCGCTGCCCGGCGGAGGTCACCGTGCCCATCACCCTGGTCGAGGGGCGCCGCGTCAGCCTGTCCAACCTCGACAAGGTCCTGTACCCGGAGACCGGCACCACCAAGGGCGAACTGCTCCACTACTACGCCTCCGTCGCGTCGGCGCTGCTGCCGCACCTGCGCGATCGGCCGGTGTCCTTCGTCCGCTACCCGGACGGGCCCGACGGCCAGATCTTCGTCACCAAGCACCTGCCGCCCGGTACGCCCACATGGGTGCACACGACGGAGACGCCCAGCAAGTCGCAGGAGTCGATCCGCCAGGTCCTCGTCCAGGACCTCCCGACCCTCGTGTGGGCGGCGAATCTGGTCGCGGAACTGCACACACCCCAGTGGCGCGAGGACGACCCCGGGATGGCCGACCGCCTCGTCGTCGACCTCGACCCGGGTGCCCCGGCCGACATCCTGACCTGCCGAGACGCGGCGCTGCTGATGCGCGAGCGGCTGGCGGCGGACGGTCTGATCGCGTACCCGAAGACGTCCGGCTCGAAGGGGCTGCACCTGCTCGTGCCGATCACGCCGACGCCGTCCGCGCAGGTGACGGCGTACGCCAAGCGGCTCGCGCAGGAGCTGGCCGACGCGCACCCCGGCCTGCTCGTCGCGACGATGGCGAAGCGGGAGCGCCCGGGGCACGTATTTGTGGACTTCTCGCAGAACGCGGCGGCGAAGACGACGGCGTCCCCATATACGGTGCGCGCCCGGCCCACGCCGACGGTCTCGGCTCCCTTGTCGTGGGACGAGCTGGAGGCCGCCGAGGACGCTGCCGAACTTTCCTTCACCATCGACGACATGCCGACGCGCATGGACGAACACGGGGATCTGATGGCGGCGTTGCTGAATCCGCGGCGGGCGGGGGTGGTGCCGGGGGCTGGGGACGCGTCGGGGGCGGGGGTGGTTCCGGGGGTCGGGTCCAGACCGGCAGTCGGGGCGGGATCTTCCGCCGGATCCGGACCGGGGGCCGGATC
This sequence comes from Yinghuangia sp. YIM S09857, assembly GCF_051388915.1. Classification (NCBI taxonomy): domain Bacteria; kingdom Bacillati; phylum Actinomycetota; class Actinomycetes; order Kitasatosporales; family Streptomycetaceae; genus Yinghuangia; species Yinghuangia sp. YIM S09857. Next base: position 300,717 of record NZ_JBPKBH010000003.1, read on the forward strand.
CGGGGCAAAGGCCGGGTCGGGACCGGGGGCCGGGTCGGGATCTTCCGCCGGATCCGGGGATTCCGAGGATTCCGTCCGTAGCGGGTCCGCCGCATCGAGGCGCGCCGTCACGCTCGAACCTCCACTGGCCGTGATGCGCCCGAAGGCCGTCCGCGAAGTCCCGGCCGAGAACGCGTTGCCCGGTGGCACCCAGTACTCCATCAAGCTCGACGGCTGGCGGGCGCTGGCCTTCGCGCGCGGCGGTGCACCGGCCGTGCTCCAGTCCCGCTCGGGGCGGGACCTGGCGCCCGACTTCCCGAAGATCGCGGCGGCAGTCGCGGCGCTGCCCCAAGGCGTCGTCCTGGACGGGGAGTTGTGCGCGTGGCATGAAGGCCGGTTCGCGTTCGGCCAGCTCGTACGATCGGCGCGGGCGCGTGCGCGCGATTCGGTCCAGGTCTCGTACGTCGCATTCGACCTGCTCGCGGTACCCGAACACGACGTCCGCGCCCTGCCGTTGCGGGAACGCTGGGACCTCCTGACCACACTTCTCGCCGATGCCGAACCACCGCTCCAGATCGTCATGGCCACCGACGACAGGGCGGAGGCCGTGAGTTGGCGCGCGGCGCTGGCGCCGACCGGCGTCGAGGGGCTGGTCGCCAAAGGGCTCGACACCCCGTACCGCCCCCAACTCCGGCGCGGGTGGCTCAAGATCCGCGACGCCGACACCGTGGACGCCACCGTCGTCGGCTTCACCGGCACCCCGCGCCGCCCCCGCGCCCTCCTCACCCGCCTCGACGACGGCACCGAGGCATTGACCTCTCCACAACTGGACGCCCGCCAGGCCACCGAGGTCGCCGCAGCCGCCGCAAATCGCACCCACGACGCCGTCGACCACCCGGAACACGGCCGCATCCACCCCACGGACCCGCTCCCGGCGGAAGTGCTGCGCGACCCCGGGCGCACTCCGTACGTCCGCTTCATCCGCCTCCGCGGCGACTGAGGAAGGACTTCGCCGCGGGGGTGCAGCTCTACCGACGCCGGATCGCCTCCTCCGCCGCGGCGGCCACTCGTCGGGCCACGTCCGCGAGCAGTTCGGGGTCGGGCTTGTTCCAGTCGGCGAACCGGCCGCGGATCGCCTTGTCGAGGAGGGGTCCGCGGCGCTTCGCGGGGACGCCTTGGTGGGCGAGGAACCAGTCGAGTACCAACGTGCCGTGTGCGTGCCACATCTCGGAGGCTCCCGTGCGCTCCACGACGTCCGTTACGAGCACGGTCACCGCGTGTTCCCACGATGCCGAGCGTTCGCGCGGAGTACCCAGGGGCGGCGCGAGCGCTTCGAAGCGTGACGCCAGGGCCTCCAGCCAGGTCCGCCACTCCGTCAACGCGGCCTCGACCAACTCCGCGTGGCTCAGCCCACCGCGAGGGTGCGCCCAGCAGCACCAGACCGTCACGGGCCCACCGCTGTTGTTCCGCGTCCATGCCCACCCGGCGGCCCAGCGCCCGTAGCGGTCGACCAGAGCCCTCGTGAAGCGGTCGGTGGGCAGCCCGTCGATCACACCGGCGACAGTCGCGGGGTCGAACGGGTGCCGGGCGGGGTCGACGTCGTCCCATGTCAGAGGAGAACTGTCGGGGCTCTTGCTGCGCATGCCGCAAGTATGGGTCGGCGTGGGAGCTTCCCTGGGGATCGCATCCGGCTCCTCGCAAGCCAATTCGCAGATGCCGCCGCCTCGTTGCCGTGGTGCGGCGATAATCCCGACAACGGCGGCTGATTCGGGTCAACTTCACCCTGCCCGATCCGAACCGCCCGGCGGCCGGACGCTCTTGGGGGGATCACGTGACCGGGCTGGAACTCACACCCGCATTCCGACTCGCACCCGTCGTCGCCTCCGCGATCGCCCGGGCCCGGGCACCGAAGCCCGGTGCCCGCACGGTCGACGATGCGGTGCGCGTGGGGCGCCGTACCGTACTGAGACGTCCCCGCGCCGCACTGGACGAGGCCGACGTACGCCGCCTCGCAGACGCCCTGACGGTTCGACTGACCCGCGCCCACGACCAGTTCGCCGAACTCGAACCCGACGAAGGCGCGTACGTTCTCGCGTGTGTCACCGCCGTCCTCGACACCAACCTGACCATGGACGACATCCAGGCCGCCCGCAGCGATCCCGCCCTGTTGCGCGCCCAACTCACCGCCCGCACAACGCTCCCGGCCCGCAACGGCCCACCCCTTCGCGGGGACGGCGCCGACCTCCACGACATCCTGCTGGACGCCTGCTGCGCGCAGCTCGTCGAACACTTCACCGCACGCCCCGAGTTCGTCCCGCGCACGCTCGTCGAGCAGTCGCGCGACCTCGGCGAGGTCCTCCGCCGCCTGCCCGATCTCGACGCCGCCGACCGGGAGTTCGCGGAACGCTACGCGGCCGGGCTCCGGGTCCGCCAGGACAGGACCGAAACGCTCGGGGCGGTGGAGGCCGAGCCCGAGGAGCGGTCGTACCGCCTGACGACCGCGTACGTCAGCCTCGCCGTCGACACCGCGCAGGACCACCGCAGCAAGGCACATGACCACTCCGACGACGCCGATCCCCGCGACCGCCGCCGGACCGCCCACACGATCCATGGCTCTCTGGAATCGGTACTCGCGCGCCACCCCCGCCTGCTCATGGAGGGACCGGCGGGCTCCGGCAAGACGACCCTGCTCAAGCACCTGGCGATCCACATCATCGACGGCGACCTGCCCGTCCAGCTGGACGACTGGCGAGGCCGCGTCCCCTTCATCGTGCGCATCCGCAGCCTGCTGCGCGACGGCGCGCTCCACCTGCCCGGTGTCGCCGACCTGGTCGCCGCCGGCGGTTCCCAGCGCGGCGACGGGCAACCGCCCGGGTGGGCATCCCGCGTCCTGGACGCCGGGGCCGCCGTGGTCCTCGTCGACGGCCTCGACGAACTCCCCCGGCAGCACCACGAAGCCGTGCTGGACTGGCTCTACCAGCTCTGCCACGACTACCCCGACGCCGCCTACCTGCTGACGTCCCGGCCCCGGGTGCTCACCGACGACGGACGGCGCGTCCTGCACGAAGCCGGATTCGGCAGCGCCGAACTCCAGCCCATGAACCGCGCGCAGGTCGCCGAGTTCATCCAGCGCTGGCACCACACCCAAGCCCTGCACACCGAAAACCCGGATGCCCGCCGTGAGTTGGACCTGTGCGGCCAGGACCTCAACGGACTCCTCGACACCCGCCGCGATCTGGCCCGTCTGGCCACCAATCCCCTGCTCTGCGCGCTCATTTGCGTACTGCACCGCAGTGCCGACCGCGCACTCCCCAACGGCCGCACGCCGCTGTACCAGGCCGCCCTGGCCATGATGCTGGGACGCCGCGAACAGGCCCGCGAGGTCCCGGCCGCCGACCACATCCGCCTCAGCGCCACCCAACAGGAGGCCCTGCTCGGTGCGTTGGCCATGTGGATGACCCTCAACGGCCGCCGCTCCATCTCCCGCGAAATGGCATTGCAGCGCGTCGAGGAGGTCCTGCGCCGGTTCCCGCCGCAGCCCGGCCAGACCCCGCACACCCCGGCCGACGTACTGCGAGTTCTGGAGCAGCGCACCGGCCTGCTCCAGCAACCCATGTTGGACGAACTGGAGTTCCGGCACGCGAGCTTCCAGGACTACCTGGCCGCGGGCGAGATGATCGCGGCCGGAAACCTGGACCACCTGCTCCGCCACACCGAGGATCCGCTGTACCACGACGTCCTCATCATGGGCGTAGGCCGCACCCAACACGACCGCGCCCGCCAGCGCTACCTGCTCGACGGCCTCATCACCCGCGCCGACGCCGCGGGCGAAGACGGTGGACGGCTTTGGCTACTGGCCGCCGCCTGCATCGCCGACCTCGACGTCGTCGACCCGGAACCGGCCGAGCGCATCTACGAGGCCACGCGTCAACTGATCCCCCCGGACGACATCATGGACGCCCACATACTCGCCACCGCGGGCGAGTTCGTCCTGGACCTACTCGGCGACGCGACCCGACACGGTGACCTCACCGAGCGCCAGGCAATCGCCACCATCGCGACAGCAGAGGTACTGGCCACCGACAGCGCCATTCCGTTGCTCCGCAGCTTCGTCGGCAGACGCGAAGCCGATGTCCGTCAGGCTCTCGTCTACGCCTGGCTGCGCATCCCGGACGCAGAACGCTTCTTCGTGGAAGTCGTCAGCCAACTCGACTTGGCGGACATCATGGTGGAACTGCCGGACTTCTCCCTGCTGAGCCGCTACGAAGGCTTCTTTACGAGCATCACCGATCTGAGACTCGCAACCGGCACGACGGCTATCCCTGCCGACGACCTGGTGAAACTGCCCAACCTGACCACGCTGATCCTCCCCGGCGCTCGGGTAGACGATGCCTCTCCCCTGGCCGCCTTCACCAACCTGACCGTGCTTCACCTCGACGACACACCGGTTTGCAACGTGTCACCCCTGGCCTCGCTGACCAAGCTGACCGAGCTTCTGCTCAACAACACTCGGGTGCGGGACCTGTCACCCCTGTCAGGCCTGAACCGTCTGTCCCGACTGGTACTCGACGACTCGCAGGTGTCTGATCTTTCGCCCCTGGCGACACTCACCAATCTGTACAGCCTGGACCTCGATCGCACCCGGGTATTCGACCTGTCGCCCCTCGCCGCACTGACCAACCTCACCGCGCTGTACCTCAACGGCACGCCAGTGGCTGACCTGTCCCCACTCGCCGGTATGACCGGCCTCAACACGCTGGATGTCAGCAGTACCCGCGTGACCGACCTGTCCCCTCTGGCCCGCCTGACGGGGCTCACCCAGCTCGAAATCAGCGACACGGCGGTGGCCGATCTGTCCCCCTTGGCCGGCCTATCCAATCTGACCGAGCTGATCCTCTCCAACACTCAGGTGACCGACGTTTCTCCCCTCGCCAACTTGACCAAGCTCACCACACTGGAGCTCCACGGCACCCACATCACCGACATGACACCGCTGGCCCATCTGACCAACCTGACGGTGAGGCGCCGCACCGGATAAACAGACGAGCGCCCGGGCAGCCAGGCCACCCGGGCGCTCCTCCTCGGTACGAGTTGTTCGTTCCTGCCGCTACGCCAACCCGAAAAAATCAGCCGCCGTGCACCCAACCCGTCGCCAGGTGAGCCCACGACTCGTTCTTGTAAATGCCGACATCCGCGACCAGCTTCACCGCACGGTTCTTCCCGTAGCGGTAGACCGGCCCCGCGTAATAGCTGAAGTTCCCGTAATTCGTGGTCCACGTGGAACCCTCGCTGATCAGCTTGATGCCGGTCCAGGTCGGGTAGCCGTAGAAGCGGTTGCGGTCCGCGATGTTCTGCTTGAACGTGTATGCGCAGTTGTAGCCGTTGCCCGGGTTGTACGCCAGCACCGCCTGGCCGAGCTGGAACACGGTGCCACTGATGGACCGGTAGGAAACCGGGTACGTGTCCACCCACTTGTAGCCGCTGCCGCAGATGGCCGTGACGCTGTTCGACGGCGCCGCGTGCGCGCTGCCCGCACCCGCGACGCCGATTCCCGCAGTCAGCGCAACAACCGTGCCCGCGGTCAGGGAACGCCGGAATACCGACTTCATTTCATTCCTCGTCTCTGCGGAGTCCGGGGACGCAAAAAAGAACTCGACTCCGCCGGCGCCACAGTAAGCGGCCCCGAAAAAACCGGTCAATGATCGACCAATGATCACCCCGGAAACGGTGGATTAACTCCACGCCAACAACAGATGCCCCCGCGCATTCCGGATGATGACAAAACCAGCCGCCCCCACAACCCATCGTGATCATGAAAGCCCACCCTCCCGACTCCCAAGCCCTACACCCGCGCCACGCCCCCTCCGCAACAGCCGAATAACGCAACCCCCCGACCCCCACAACTTCTCAACCCGCCACGCACACACCCCCCGAACGTCACCGCAGCGACCACCTGCAAGACCTTGAGGCCGTCTCCTGGAACGACATGGCCGACGCGTTCGACGTCCCCCGCAGGAGAAGGACGAGATCGCACAAAGCCCCGAAGCGATGATTGCCACTGCTCATGCGCATCGCCTCGCCGAGGTACGCAAGCGGCAGCACACCACTCAGGTCTAGCGAGGAAGTCACGGCCCGCCACCTTCCAGGGCGTCGTGAACGTCGACTTCGCCGGTTTCCCCATCCTCAGCCCGCGCAGTCAACTCCGCTTCGATTGCAGACCCGCCGAACGCGCCGGCCACGGGACTCCTCCCCGATGTGGGCGGGGCCTCATGGTTTGCGCGGACCACCAACGTTGGGGCCAGAGTCACGAGTTCGGTGGTCGACGTTCTTCAGTCGCGGTCTTCCCAGTCCGGGGCGAACAAGCGGACCCCGCTGATGACGGCGTCCCCGGCTCTGTCGGCTCGCGCGTGCATGTTGAACTCTCCTGGCCTCGGTCCGCCGTCGCCGTAGACCATCCAGGTCAGGCCGCAATCCTCGGCGCACCGGTGTCGAGCACCCACCGCGCCGGTGTGCTTCCGGCTTCCTCGTCCAGGACATCACCGACAAACCCGTGGTCTCTCCACCAAGTCCCCAGCGCCGCCCACCGTCGATCCACCGAGCTGCCACCCTAGGCGCACCCCCCGGTGGTCTGTCAGAGCGCGGTAGGGCGGTAGGCCAGGGCGGCACGGACGATCTCTTCCGCAGTCGCGTCGCGCAGTTCCGCCGGTGGGTGGAACAGCAAGTCGACAAGACCCGGGTTGGGCACGTTGACCTGGAGGAGCAGCAGGTAATACTCCCAGTCTGGGGCAACGGTCAGGACACGGCGTACAAGCTCTGTGAGTTCCTCATGCGTCACGTCGGGCACCTTCGGCCATGCCGGGCGCGCCGCCCCCACAGCAAACTCTTCAAGATCGGTCGCACGCCAGTAGTTCGCGAATTCGGCGACCGTATACGCGTGCCCGGTCTCGGAGTTGAACGCCGCGACGGCCGCTTCTGCCTCCTCGGCCCCATCACGCGCGATCAAGCCTTCGATCCGTTCAATCTCCGCGCACAGCCGTGCGAGTCGCTCCGCAGGAACAGGAGGGGGCAGCAGTTCGGGGCGCAGTTCCATGCTCCTGAGTATCCGCCCACGCGAAACGCGCCACGCCACGCCGCACACAACCCGTACACGCGCGACGATCCACCCGTGAGCGTCAAACCCACCCACCAGGGCCCGCCCACAAGGCCGGCCCCGACCGCACGCAGCGGCGCTCCTGTCGCGCACGGGATTGGCAGGCTCAGGTCTCAGCTGGATCAGTACGGGCGCGGGATCTTGTGGGCTTCCAAGGCGGCGGAATAGCGCGTCAAGAGTGCGTCGAGGTCTGCCAGGAGCAGGCCGGCGGTTTCGCAAGCTGCGGAAGTGTCGCCTTGGTTGAGGGCCTCCACGACTTCAGCAACTTCGGCACGAAGGACGGAGAGGGAGTCCCCCTGGATCAGGACTCCGGGGAAGCGTCGGCCGGGGAGGCGCACGACGGCGTTGTCGCCGCCGTCCGTGAACAGCTCTGCATCGACATGTTCCATGACGTCATCCGTCTCAACAGAGATGAGGAGCTTGGTTTTCCTGTGCTGCTCTCCCCGTTGCGTGCCTGATGTGGTGGGGAGCAGGGGATGGTGACGGGGAGCTGCCGGGAACCGGCAACAGCGCGGCCCCTGGCCGTTGGTGCTGGTCAGGGGCCGTGTTGTGCCGCTAGGTGCGGAGGGCGTGGGATTCGAACCCACGAACTGGGTCACCCCAGTTAGCGGTTTTCAAGGCCGTGTGATCGACGCTTGCGGCGACGCTCCTTCCGCAGGTCAGAGGCACCTTTCGTGCTCCGTGTCTGATCTTGCGTCTTGTCGTGTCCCTTGCGTGCCTGATCACGGGCCGTGCCCAGATCCTTGGCAATCTCCCCGTCTCGCCCCTCGACGGCCCGAGCGTAGTGCCGTGTGGTGACGCTCGCGTTCGAGTGCCCGAGGCGCTGTGCAGCCGCCATGACCCCGTGCTTGTCGGTCACCCAGGTAGCGTGGGTGGCGCGAAGGTCGTGCGGCGTGACGTCGACCAGGCCCGCGGCCTTGACCGCCTTGTCGAAGTGGGTCGTACGCCAGGCGTTGTAGCGCAGCGGGTTTCCGGTCGCCCCGAGGAACAGCAGGGCTTTCGTCTCCGGCTTCACGTGCTCGTCGAGGTGGAGCTTGAGCGCGTCGATGAGGAAGGTCGGCAGGGCGACGACGCGCCGTTGGTGGTTCTTGGTCGTGTCGAATTCCTGTACGCCTCCCCACTCGCCCAACGACTCGTCGACGGTCAGCCGACCGTTCGTGAGATCGACGTCTGCACGACGCAGGGCAAAGGCTTCACCGATCCGGAGGCCGCCGTATGCCAGCAGCTCGACAATGAGGCCGTGCGGGGCCCGCATCACCGATGCCAGGCGGTCTACCTCGTCAAGCGTCAGGATGTGCGGTTCCGTGTGCGGCATCGCTGGCAGGCGGATCCCTCGACACGGCGTGACCGCGATCAGGTCGTTGTCGACGGCGGATCGCATGATCTGGGACAGCAGTCGGTACGCCTGCCGGATGCGGGACGGGCTCAGTCCGGACCGCCGCATGCGCGCCACCCACTCGGCGACCATCATCGGCTTCACATCGGCGACGGTCATTTCTCCGAACGCCGGGAAGATCCGGGACCGCATCAGCGATTCGTAGCTTGTCCGCGTCCGGAACTTCAGTCCGGGCGCCGCCGACTCGTACCAGCGCTCTGCCCACGCCTGGACTGTCTGCTTGCCCGCGTCCGGATCGGTCCAGCGCCCTTCCAGAATCTCGGCTTCCCTCGCGACCAGCCACCGGTTCGCGTCGGTCTCGGTCCGGAAGGTCTCCGGCGCCGGACGCAGGATGCCGTCAGGCCCGAGGTACCGCACTTGGTAGCGACCCGAAGGCAGCTTGCGGACACGGCCGAAGCGACGCTTCTTCTTCGCCATCAGCTCACCGCCAGCAGGGATCGACGCACCGGGATCGCCGGGACGAGCGCCGCCGCGATGTAGTCATCAAGGGCCCGCTCGGCGATGCGGACGTGCCGACCGATCTTGATGAACTCGATGCGCCGTTCCTCGATCAACCGCCGTACGAACCGCTCACCGACGTTGAGTCGTTCCGAGACCTGCGGGACCGTCAGCAACGGCCCCACCACCTTCGCCTTCGCAGTCATGCCGCTCTCCCCCGAGTTGCCGAATTGTCGAGTGGTCCGTCTGCGGCTGCTTTGGCCGCGTCGAGTGCGGTACGCCAGCGCACGCGTTCGGCGACCGCTCGTAAGAGGCGATGCGAGATCGAGGGGACGTCCGGATCGGACGGTCGTGCGTGTTCCCAGACGTAGCGGTCCGCGTCGTCACCGCGGTCGGCCATCTCGCCGACCAGGTCAAGAACCCACGCCCGCCGCTCGTGCTTGTGATCCGCGAGCGTCTTGCCGGACCACTTCCGCGAGACGAGCACGCGCCGACCGCCGTAGCCGAGATGAGTCCGGCGATGCGCCTTCGCCTTGCAGTGGCCGGCCCGCATGCCGTCGCGCGCGTTCTTGGGTTGCACGCCATAACGCAGCCAGTTCGCGCAGCTCGGCGAGCACGGCTCGTTTCGGAGCACATCCGTCAGCCGGTCCACATGCGCACGTTCGGCATCGCTCTGCGGTTCGTGGCACTCATGCGCCGACTTGTTGAGGTACTTCGCCAGGTAGCCGATGCACCGCCGCGCGTCCGCGGAGCCGACGAGGACGCCCTTCGCGTCGACCTGGACCCCGAACCGCGCCACGTGCACCGGCGAGGCCAGCTCATCCGCGCCGAGGTCATCGAGTGCTTCGTCCCACGTCGGCAGCGCCGTACTGGTGCTCGGGTCGGTGTACGTCTCGCGTTCCCCGTCCCAGACCGGGGCCGCGTCGTCGTAGACGGGTTCGTCGCAGGGTGGCCACCACACCTGGTGGTACGTCGCCGCCGCGACCTGCCGCAGCTCATCCCGCGAAACTGTCCCCCGGATCGCCAGGTGGACGTGCGGCGCGAGCCGCCGTTGCGGTTCAACCGCGGCGAAGTACTGCACATCGAAGCCGACGAACCGGCGCAGGTTCTGCACGAACCGGTCGACCAGCTTCGAGAAGTGCAGCGCGTCCCGCGCCGCCTGCCGGTAGTCGTACTTCGCCGCGTCGACCGGAGTCCCGTCCGACCGCACCCGCCCGTACGACGGCAAGGTCAAGGTCACGAACAGCGAGGGGCGGAAGGTCTTCCCGTCCGACGCGCTGTACGCCTTGCCGACCGTCCGAGCGTCGACCGGACGTCGAGGCAGATCGGCCGCATCCTGACGCCGACGCGTCGACCGCACCCGCCGAGACGCCTTGTCCGGATCGACCTTCCCGCGCACACCCGCGCCTTCGATCTCCTCATCGACCGCGACCAGGTCCGCAGCGAGCTGTTCGCGCTCGGCTCCGCCGGCCACGTCATGCGCCGCCGTGATGTCGGCGCGGATCTCCGCGAGCCACGTTTGCGTCTGGGTCGGTTCGTCCGCGGCGAGGTCCGGTTCCTCGGTCAGATGCCAGCCCTCACGGCACTGCGCCATCCGAAGCTGCCGCTTCCGCTCCGCACACGACGGGCACGCGCTTGCCAACGTCGCCCCGCACGGCACGTCCACGATCTCAACCTGACCCGTGACGACGTCCGTGCGCCGCAACGCCACCGGCCGGATGCACACGCCGTGTTCGAGGGCAGCGGCCCGCACGACCTCCTTGGCGAAGGGCATGCGGGCCCGCTCCACCCGCGATAGCTGCGCATTCATCGCGGGCCTCCGAGGGGCAGGTGCGCCCACACCGAGACCCGGTGACCGTGCACAGTCCCGTGCACCTCGCGGTGCTCGTGCGGACCGACGTAGTACCCGTCCGACTCGTACGACGTCACCGACGGCTCATCCAGCGCCAACGCCCACCGCTCCAGATCGGTCACGTCGGCACCGGGCAACTGCCCCTTGATCGACCACCGCTCGTTCACGTGCGACCAGTCGACGTGCAGCCCGACCAGCACCGGCAGTTCCGGACGCGCCGCGACGAAGTCCGCGAAGCACCGCAGCACCGCCGCGCACCGCGCCATGTCCTCCACCGACGGCCCACTCATGCCGCACCGCCGGCCGGGAAGTCCCGCACCATCGCGGCGATATCGGCATCGGAGACGTACGCCGCCCGCACCCGAACCGGTTCGGGCTGTGTCTCACGCTTCACGTAGCCGACGCCTGCGCCGACCTCAGGAACCGGGGAGATCAGGTCCGCCGTGGCACCGCGGTCCCGCGCGCCGGTCCCCAACACCATGTCGACCTGTGTGGGTTCGTCCAGCCGGAGCGCGATCCTGTCGGGGAACAGGTTGCGGAGGTTCATGACCTCCTTGCGGGGATCCTGGAGCGCGCCCAGGACGCAGAATCCGACCGACCGGCCCTGACTGGTCAGGGTGGCTATCGCCGCGTCCGCCCGCTTCCGCAGCTCCCGATCCGGCTGGTACGCAGTCAGGAACGCCAGCTCATCGACGATGACGACGACGAACGGGCAGTCCGGTGACGGCTCGTGCTTCCGGACGACACCCGCGAACCGATCCGCCCGCGCGGACATCTCGCGCACCGCGTCTTCCAGCATCTCGACCATCTCGGTCGGGTCGCTGGAGTAGCGCTGAAACAGCGCGCGGCCGAACGAGAGTTCCATCCGCTTCGGGTCGAGCGCCCACAGCTCAACCAGACCGGCCCGAGCGGCAGGCAGCAGCCCACGGGTCACGCCCCAGAGGACCGAGCCCTTGCCGGCTCCGGTGACGCCCGCGACCAGGACGTGAGTCCCGTGCAGGCGCAGCACCCACGGCGACCCGTCGTCGCACCGGCCCAGCTCCACCGAGGAGAAGTTCGGCGCCCACGGATCCTGCGCAGGTACCGGCAGCGCCTTGACCGGACGTACGGCACTCGTCTTCGGTCGGTTCGCCAATCCCGGCATGCCCATCTCGGCCGGTCCGAACGGCTTGTCCAAGGGGTCCGTGAGCCACGCCCGCAGCTCCACGACCCCGCGTGTGGGCGACGTCGCGTCGACCCGGAACACCTTCCACGCGTGCGCGATGCCGTCCGTGTGGTCACCAATGTTCGCGGGAGTCTGGCCGGGCAACAGCCGTACCCGCACCAGGTAGCCGCCGGGCACCTGCTTGACCTTGATGATGCTGGGCCAGGCGTACGAGAACTCTTCGTTGAGCCGCTTGATCGGGTCCTGCTGCCACAGCCCGAGCGCCTTGGTCAGCTTCGGCCAGCCGCGCCGCACCCGTGCGGAGAACGAGAACAGCCACCACCGCGCCACCAGCAGCACGATGAGGATGAACGCCCACGTCGCCAGGGTTGGACCGACCGCCAACTCAGCGAGCGGGTAGACCAGGAACACCACCGCCGCGACGAACGCGGCCCCGCGCCATCCAAGACGCTGGAACGTTGCCATGATTGGGAACACCCCTTCAAAGGATCGTCAGGTCTCTTGATCGGGAGCGGTCCCAGTGCCCAGACCCGCCAAAGTCACGGGGCACTGGGACCGCACAGCAACTCGCCTACGCTCAGGCGGCCTTCGTCGCCTTGGGCCCCATCGGGGCACGCAGGCCCGTGGCCTTGAACGAGTACGCCAACCGGCCCGCGCCGTTCACCCACGGCGTCACCGTCAGCCCGTCGAACTCCACCGGGCGGAACGGCAGTCCGGGCAACTCGTCCGGCAGGACCGGGATCACGGACGCCGGGATCTTGACCTTCGCCGAGGTGTCCCGCGCGTCGGGGTCCGGGTCGGACACCGTCACGGCCCACATCGGCAGGCCCGTCGCCTTGTCGCGCGCCTGGACCTGCTGCCCGCCCTTCGACGCCTCGAAGTCGTTGACCGGCTCGACCTTCGTCGCGAACGCCCCACGCGGGAACACGTCGCCGAACGCCACCGGAATCGCACCCTTGATCGCCACGATCAATCTCCTCTGAGTACCCCCCTAGACACGGCCAGCGGAGGCCGACCCCGAGATGTCTAGGGGGGTTGACGATTACAGTAAGCGATGCCCAGGCGAACTGTCTAGGGGGGTATTCAGATCAGGCGGACTCGACGTCGAGGCGGCACATCATGACCGTCGCGTCGTCCTCCGCCTTGGCCCGCGGCCAGCGCTCCCCCTGGGGATCGTCGGCTTCAGCCGCTCGCACACGGCGGGTGAGTTCCGCCGGCCCGGCGTCGCCAACGAGCGCAACCAACTCCGACCACGAGGCCAGGCCGAAGGTGTCCACCAGTCGACTGGCCCCGTCACTCAGCAGCAGAACCGACCGCAGCCCCTCGACGGGAACGACGCCCGTCAATGCCTGAGCAGCGGCTTTCGGATCAACGCTGGCAACCCAGAACCCACCTTGCTGGTTGCGGTACTTCGCGGTTTCCGCCACTGCCTGCCGCAGGGTCGTCGCGTGTTCTTCGGTGCCAAGCCGCAGACTGTCCAGCTTGCTGGGCGGCCTCGAACGCTTCAGCACGTCGAGCCGGTCATCGGTCACCACGAGCGGGTCACCGGGGCCATCAAGCACCAACACCGAGTCCGACAGGACCAGGTACTCAAGTTCGGGCCCACGTCGCCGGATGGCCACGACCGTCGCCGATGGCGTCAACGGGTTCTCCAGATCGCACGTATCCGCGTGCAGATCGGCCACTTCATCGATCGTTGTCGCGAGGCATTCTGCAAGCGACCCGTTGCGACCGGCGTCGATCTCCGCAAGGAGGGTTGAGCCCAGCGTCCGCGCGAACCAGGCCACACCGTGAATGCATCCGGTGTCCAATCCGGCCGGTGTCCCCGCGCCGTCCAAGAGCACCGCCGCATACTGCGTGTATGCGGCGAAGTCCTCATTGGCCTTGTGGTGTGCCGCTGTTGCGGTTGCCGTGCGGACGAGCATCCCCAGTCAGGACCCGTCGTGCAGGTAGAGCGGAGTCAGGAGTTCCACATTCCGCGGCTCGTGCGTGTCCGGGTCGAACTCGACACCCACCAGCGTCGAGAAGCCCTTTGTGCCGACCCGGCCGAACAGCTGCGCCAGGTCATTCGCGAGTAGGTGCACCACACCCAGCGAACCCGGCGTGTGGATCCCCGCGATCGTCAGCACCAGGCCCTCACCGTCCGGCCGAGGCAGACGCCCGAGATAGCCCACGTCCTGCGAGCGAGCCGGATCTTCATCCATACCCGAGCGGTGGACGACACCGGTCCGCGTGTCCCGCAGCGCCCAGGGCTCATCGCCCTGCTTTTCCCACCGCAGGATGGGATCCCGGCCATAGGTGGCTTCCATGTCCTCAGACATCCGTGGACCGCACACAGCGATGAGGCCATCGCGGTTCAGGTCCAGATCGCCACTCACAGGGACATGCTCGGAGGTGACGTCCAGGCCAAGGGAACGGGCGAGATCCTCCAGCCGCTTCCCCGAGGTGACGTCGTCGACCGCGACGACGGTCCGAGCGCCCGGTGCGTCCTGCCTTAGTGGCGTAGCGACGATGACGCCGCCGATCCCAAGGAAGGCCCCTTCAGGCGCCGGCCCCGACTGGCGAATCTGGTGGATCCGCCCGCGGCTCAGCCCGGCAGCCTCCGCGATCTGCGCGTACGACATGCCCTTTGCATGCAGATCCTGGACCACTCCCCTGCGCAACCGAGCCAGCTCGGTAACCTCACGCTGGGCATCCGCAAGCCGCCCCGTCACAACCCGCAGAAGCTCGAATGGGTCGTCGATCGCCCGGATGTGCTCTAGGTCGACAGACACCGAATCCTCCGCTCCCGTCTCGATCAGACTTACGCAGTCTAGACCTCTAGACGAAACGGGCGGAACTGTCTGGCCAGTCAGCGCGTCGACCACGATGTATCCCTGCCGCCGTCTCGGCACTCCCCGCGGACTCATCCAGCCTGCTCACATGAGTGGGCTGAATCAGCGCTCGTCACTGCTCATCCCGTGGGAACTCGGCCCAGACGATGCAGTCCCCAATCAGGTCCGCGACACCCCAGTCCCTCGACAACGCCGCGACAAGGAACAGGCCGCGCCCGCTCATACCCGTGCGTTCCTTGGCGTCGACGAACACGAAGGGCCGCTGAAATGAGCCCGAGTCCCGGACGCTGATACGGACGCGATCCGCCCCGATCTCCACCGTCACGTCGAACCTGCCACCGTCGCCACTGGCCGTGTGCTGGACCGCGTTTGTCGCCAACTCACTGACCACGAGGCGGGCATCGTCCACGCAGGGCCATCCGGCCAGCAGCGCTCCAACGAAGTGACGCGCTTCGCCAACCGACTCAGGCTCCCCGGGGAAGCTCAGTCCCCACACCACTCGGCGCATGCCTCATCCACACCCTCCGTCTAGAGGTCTAGACGCCACCGGAGGGCCGAGGCTATGCCTCATCCATGCGCTTCGTCCAGGGGCCTAGACACCGTCGAAGGATCGAGGTTATTCCCCACGGAACATCACCACAAGGAATACGAGGAATATCAGTCGTTCCAGCTACTCGGCGGGAAGACCCTCCACGTCCCGCGCCACCTGCGCCAGCAGCTCTGCCGCGCCCTCACCGAACACCGCGGCTTCGCGGTACTGCGTGAACAGCCTCCGGTACCAGTCGATTTGGGCAGCATCCGTGACCTGGTGTTCTTCGCTGAACGTCTCCAACACGACGGAGCGATCGTCGTACCCCGTGAACCCCTGCCGAGGCGGGACCGCCAACGATGCCGTCCACGGGATGACACCGACGTGTACCGCATCAAGCGACCCGACCAGCGCCAGTCGATCCAACTGGGCCCGCATCACCGAGGCCCCACCGCTCCACGTCCGCAACGCACCTTCGGTCACCACGAACACGAACGCCCGGTCATCCCCGTACAACGCGCTTTGCCGCTCGACCCGCGCAGCCACGACCCGTGCCGCGTCGTCGTCTGACACATGCCACGCCGTGGCCATCACCCGCCGCGCGTACTCCGCCGTCTGCACCAGAGGCGGCATCATCGAGCACTGGAACGACCACACTTCCCGGGCATCGCGCAGCGGGTCGTCGTCTCCCACAAACCACCGCGCCCCGCGCCGCCGAGGGCCCATCTCCAACTGAGCCTGCGCCAACTCCGCCAGCAACTCGGCACGGCCTCCCGCGTCCAGTCCCAGGGCATCGGCGATCCGCGTCAAGACGTCGGGACTCGCCACCATCCGACCCGTCTCGATCTTCGACACCGCCGGTTGGCCAACCTCAGCCCGAGCAGCCAACTCCGCTCCGGTCAGCCCGGCGTCAATACGCAGACCACGAACCCGCGCCCCCAGGGCCCGCAACCGCTCCCGACGCTCATCACCCATGCCGGACGTTCTACCAGCCGAGTCCGCCCATCAGCCTCAGCTCACCACGAACGCTCAGACCAGAACACCGATGCCGGTCCGTGGACGCGTACCGCGCCGATCGACCTTCGGTCGATCCGGGGGAAGTTCCGTCCTTCCCCCGACCCCCCTACGCGGTCCGTGACGACGCCTGCCACTCACCATGCGTTCCCGACTTGGGTGCCCCCGGTCGCGGCCTGAGTGCCACTCACCGACGCGTGACGCAGTCTCGGACGGATCAACTGCCGAATTAATCTCTACTGGATCAAGGGCGCGCCGCAAGCGGCGCGCCTCCGACCGGTGGGGGGGGGGGGGGGGGGGGGGGGGGGGGGGGG
>NZ_JBPKBH010000003.1:317466-339901 GCF_051388915.1 Yinghuangia sp. YIM S09857
TCCGACCGGTGCGGGCCGCGCTGCGCATGCGGCGTGGCCGCCGGTCACAGCGCGGCCCGCACCGGTCAGACGTCAAGCGCACGGAGTTGGTCACTTCACATCAGGGAGACTAGGAATCCTTCGTTTCTCGAAGATCGCGAGCGGGCCCGACGAAGGTGTAGTCGCCAAGAGAAGAGTTTTTCAGAGACAAAACCCTATCGAAAATTTTATCAAGTTCGTCTTCCAATATCCTGCCGTCCGAGTGGAATTCGGCAGCCAATTCACCGAATGACTCCGACATCACCGAGGACAACGTTGCAGCACTGCCTATACACACGTGCATAAGCAATGCGATCAACGCATCCAACGTATGCGCTCGCGCGGTGTATATGGCGTGCGGCGTTCCATCATCTTGCATATCCACAAGAATTTGCCGAGCGCCATCCCATCGGATCTTCGCGTGTGCGTGAGAGAATTCACCCAAGGCGCGATTCAGCGCAGAGAGCCGCTTCCACCCTGCTGCATTGATCCAGTCTTTTGGCGTTGCCGCTGCCGAAGACTCAAGTTTCTTCGCCTTCTCTGGTTTTTTGGCCCAGACATGCAACCTTGCACATTGCTCCAGCAATACCCGCATTGCCGCGAGCGAGCGGTCATCGTCTTCGAGCCACAGCCAGAACGCCGATCTCAACGCTGAGGAACAAACTGCCGCGGCATGCCCCTGGGGAGTGTCGCCGTGCCATTCCGACAATATCCCAGCCATTTCAGCAGCTACGATACATGGGCCCTGACGCCCATCGATTCCCTCAATGTCGAAACTTTCCCCTACGCGCTTACGCTCCTCCTCAAAAGCCCAATTCGCCCAGCGTGCAGCCCTGGCACGTCGCTCGCCGAAAGCGAGCAACAACATTTCATCATCCTGGAATTTTATTCCCGCTGGACGACCGCCACGGAAGCACTCGTCATATACGCGAGAGACCCTGGACAGCTCATCCATGTACTCCGGATCCAACCCCGTCCGCGGATGAAGCGGAAAAAGAGAGAAAACCGGTGGCAGCGTGTCTCCAGCGTCGCGGCGCTCAGGAAGCAAGAACAGAATCCGCGCGAGGCCATGCTTGCCTTGCTCCTCCGCCAACGTAGCGAGGCAGACTCGAACCTGGCGTAGGTTCAGCATCAAGACATCTGCTAGCTTTTCGGCCAATTCTCCGGAAAGGGCGGGGGGCGCATCTTCGCGGAGAACGGCAGCTTCCCATCGCGTAGCCGAGATCCACGGATCCCTGCCGTGCAACACGTCCGACATGACCTTCATCAGTTCTGCTGGCCGGACAGAGTAGTCGTGGCCAATTTTCACTGACAATTCTTCAACAGAAGAGGGGTTGCTTTCGTCCTCCCACTCCTGGTCCATTTGGGTCTCGGCCCACGCATGATCTTCTGCATTGACACGGGGTGCGAACGGATAGTTCGCATGACACGCTGACCACGCGCGTGCCGCATACTCTGGCACAGGCTCGCCCTGGCGGTGCTCGACACCGGAGTTAAATGCCGCATTCTCGGTCCAACGCTCGAACTGCGAACGCAGAATCACAGCTGCTCCCACAAATTGCCCACACAGCAATAGCCGCGCTGCGATAAAAGCGCTATCCGCTCCCCAAGCGAGATGATCAACCCAACCACCCATCGGGTCCGGTGGGAATCTATTCTTATCGGCACCCAACTCGCGCAGGGCCAGGTCCATCATTCCGAAGGACATCAGCGCAGACATCACCGGACGGGTCACAGACGCAGGGATCTCGTGAATATTTACCATGCGCACATTGTGGCGGGCAATCAGAGTCTCTCTAACGTGCCTCACGCCGATGCGAGCGACGGATTCATATTCTGCGAGTGAGGATCCCCGCCTTTCTCCGCGCTGCTGCGCCCTCATGCCCTTTCGTTGTCTCCGGCGCAAGTCCTCTTGGTCTGATTTCGGCGCTTCTCGAAGTTCGGCCCGCCGCCGACTCGCCTTTCCCATGATGATCCAGTCTGCGAGGTCAACCTTGACATCTCCATGATGACCGTAGGTGCGCCGCGACGCCCGGGATTTTTCCTGGGGTCGGCCGTCGTCGGCGAGGATGTCGACGCACCCTTTTCTTGATCTTCGAGCAGAGGTAAGAGTTCGCAGCTTCCGGGCTTGTCGACAGCAAGCCACCGAGCATCGCCGCCGTCGATCTATGCACGTGTCTTGTGCCCCTTGCGTGCCTGATGGGATGGGGGACAGCGGTCAGTGGTGGGGAGCTGCGGGGAACCGGGCAACGGCGCGGCCCCTGACCGTTGTTGCTGGTCAGGGGCCGTGAAGTGCCTTCAGGGGCGGAGGGCGTGGGATTCGAACCCACGAACTGGGTCACCCCAGTTAGCGGTTTTCAAGACCGCCGCCATCGGCCGCTAGGCGAGCCCTCCTTGCCCGGTTGACCTAGTGCTCGGCTGTCGGACGGGGTGTCGGCTCGTCCTCTGGCCACAGGTTGGTCTTGCGGGTGGTGGAGATGGTCCGGGGAGTGGTTGGGTCCGCGGGGCCATCTCGTTTTCGTAGTGGTGAGCATAGACGTTCAAGGTCGGGGAGACCTTCGAGTAACCCGGGATGCGCGGCGGGGCCGCGTCCAGCGGTGTTGGCGGCGATGGGTTGGTGTGTGGTCGGCTGCGGGGCTCTTCGTGTCCGGCAGGACGCGGGCGTGGAGGGCAGCTCGTCGGTCGTCCCTGGCGAACTCGCCCGTGTACGGCCGGTACTGCACGCTGTCTCGCCTGCTGGTGTGGGCGCGCGAGGGCGGGATCCGTGTGGCCGGGGCAACGCGAAGTCGGGCAGGAGTGTCGAACTCGTCGGACGTCAGCCGGCGGGACGCAGCGCCCTGGGGGCTCAGGAACGGCGTATGACCTGGGCCCATCTGTGTGAGCCCAGGTCATGTGCCTTGGTGGGTCAGGACTGGTCGCCTTCTCGTTGGCCCAGGGTTACGTCGGTGGTGGATTCCTTGCCGTCGCGTTGATAGGTGATCTTGACCTTTTCGCCCGGCTTGTGGCTCCAGATTTCGCTGAAGAGTTCCTCGTAGCTGGTGACCGGGCGGTCGTTGAGCTTGGTGATGACGTCGCCGGCCTTGAGGCCGGCCTTGTCGGCGGGGCCGCCCGGGGTGATCGGGGGCTGGCCCTGGACCGCGTTGGGGCGGATGCGAGCGCCGACGCCGGTGTACTCGGGGTCGGGGATGACGCCGACCTGGGCGTAGACCGGCTTGCCGGTCTTGATGAGCGTTTCCGCGACCCACTTGGCCTGGTTGATCGGGATCGCGAAGCCGAGGCCGATGCTGCCGGCCTGCTGGCCGCCGAACGGGTCGGAGCCGCTGCCGGCGGAGCGGATCGCGGAGTTCACGCCGATCACGCGGCCCTGCGCGTCGAGCAGCGGACCGCCGGAGTTGCCGGGGTTTATCGACGCGTCCGTCTGGAGCGCGTTCATGTACGACGTCTGCTGCTGGTCGCCGGACGCCACCGGACGGTCCTTGGCGCTGACGATGCCGGTCGTGACGGTGCCGTCCAGGCCGTACGGCGAACCGATGGCGAGGACCGCGTCGCCCACCGCGACGTTCTCGCTGTCGCCGAGCGGGAGCGGCTTGAGGTTCTGGACGCCGTCGACCTTCACGACCGCCAGGTCGTACCCCTCGGCACGGCCGACGATCTTGCCGGGCACGGTCGTGCCGTCGGAGAACGTGACGGTGAGCTCGCCGCCGTCGGCCGCGAGGGACACGACGTGGTTGTTGGTGAGGATGTGGCCCTCGCCGTCCATGACGAACCCGGCGCCGGTGCCCTCCTGGGCGCCGCGGCCGCTGCCGTTCTTGGTCTTGATGGTGACGGTCCCGGGGAGTGCCGTGGCCGCTATCCCGGCGACCGACTCGGGCGCGCGGTTGAGGGACGCCGGGTCGACCGGGCCGTTCGTGGAATTGACGCTGGAGGACGCCTTGCCGTCGTCGCGGTCCGCGATCCACGCACCGACGCCGCCGCCGATGCCGCCCGCGAGGAGCGCGGTGAGGACGGCGGTGGCCACCAGCGGGTTCGGACGGCGGCGGCGCGGCGGCGGGAGGGGTGCACCGAAGCCGGGGTAGCCGGGGTACGCCGCTGCCGGGTAGCCGTAGGGCGGTGTCCCGGGCGGCGCGGCGGGCGGCGCGGCGCCCACGGGATCGCCCGTCCCCGCCGACGCACCCTCAGGAGCGGCCCCCGGCATGCCGAACGCGGCGGCCGCGACGGGCTCCGGGGCGGGCTCGGGAGGTGCAGGCGGGACGGGCGGAGGGGGCGCCGCGGCGGGGAACTCGCGCGTGCCGTGCTCGACCGCGGGCGGCTGCTCCCCGACGGAGGGCCCCCCAGCAGGCGGCTCGGCGGAAGGCTTGGGCGACCACGCCCCGGCAGGATCCGGCTCCGCGGGCGCCGGAGGCTGCCCTTCGGCCGGGGGGACAGGCGGCTTGTCGCCCGGGAACTCGCGTTCGGTCATGCGGCCACCTCGCCACGTCCGGCGCCGCGCCCGCGAAGCACGTCCCCCACATTGGTTCGCACGGTGAGCTCGCTCACGCGGCACCTCCACTCATCGGAAACTCAGCACGACCAGGGTTCCCGATGACCTGTCGGAACACGGTTAACGCGTAGGCCGGATCGGCGCGGGACTCTTTATCCCGGGATTATCCGGCAGTACGGGCGGACGTGCCCGACGACGCGTCCGAATGGACACGGCGCGGTGGCGCTATGTGCGGGTGTGGGAGCGGATGGACCGCAACCGCCCCCGGTCGGAGGGCGCGACGACCAGTCCCGCCGGACCTGGGTGGGCGATCACGGGAAGCGAGCCTGCGGGAAGCGACCTCGCAAGAAGCGAGCGGGTGTGAAGCGGGCGCGCCGCGTCGCCCGGTGGATCGGCCGATCAGGCGGCCGCCCCCCGCGCACGCAGCCCCAGCCCAGCCGCAGCCACAACGGCAGCCGCAACGGCGGCAGAGGTCCGCTCAGTCGAAGAGCTGCTGCATGAAGCTCCGGCGCCCGTGGCGTCCGTGCCCGTAGTAGCCGTGGCCGCCGCGGCGGTGGCCGTAGTAGCCCTGCTGATGCCCGCGTCGGCCGTGGCCGTAGTACGCGTGCCCGCCCTGCCCGTGCGCCTGCGCCGGGTAGGGCGCGGGGACCGGGGCGACGTAGCCGGGGCCCGCGGGCGGCGGCGGCGGGGCCTGCTGCGGGTAGCCCTGCGGCGGGTACGGCTGCTGCGGGTACTGCTGCTGGGACCAGTTCTTCTCGGCGTTCATGATGTGTTCGAGCTCGCCGTGGTCGAGGAAGATCCCGCGGCACTGTGTGCACTGGTCGACCGTCACACCGGCACGCTGGTAGGTCTGCATCATTCCGCGGCAGCGCGGACAGGTCAGGTTAGTCATGTCCGCAAACGTACTCGCGGATCGCCGCTGCGGTACCCCACCTCCGGGAGGAGATCGGGACTGCGCGTACTCTGCCCTCCTCACCACACGCGGGAGCTCGGACGAACCGGGCTGAGAGGGCGGCTGGAAGCAGGGCTTCCGGGGCCGCCGACCGCTCGAACCTGACCGGGTAATGCCGGCGTAGGGAGAAGAGGAGAGCCATGTCGGCTCGTACCACCACCGAACCACGCCCGAATTCGGGTGGTATATCCAGCTCGCCGGAAGCACCGCTCGTCCTCGACACGGACCCCCCGAAGCCGCTGGGCTTCCGCGACCAGTTCTCCTTCTGGGCCAACCTCGGCGTCAGTCTCATCGGCTTCAGCGGCGCCGCGGCGTTCCTCCAGCCGTACGGCTACCCGCAGTTGTCCCTCGTCGCCGCCTCCCTCGCCATCGCGATCGGCACCGTCGTCGGCACCGCGATGGTCGCCGTCTCCGGTCTGCCCGGCGCCGCGACCGGCGCGCCCGCGATGGCGCTGCTGCGCGGCCTGTTCGGGACGAAGCTCTCCTACCTCCCCACCGGCATGAACATCGTGCAGTGCGTCGGTTGGGGCGTGTTCGAGCTGACCGTGATCGCGATGGGCATCGAGAAACTGACCGACGGCCAGGGACCGCACTGGCTGTACGTCGCGATCGCCGGCGCCGTCACCACCGCCATGTCGCTGCGTCCCCTCGGCATGCTGCGCATCCTGCGCCGCTACGTCACCATCGCCGTCGGCATCGCGATGCTCTACTACACCGTGCAATTGGTGCGCGCGGGCGTTCCCGACCTCACCGAAGGCTCGTGGAAGGGCTTCCTGCCCGTCGTCGACGCATCCGTCGCGCTCGCCGTCTCGTGGGTCCCGCTCGCGTCCGACTACACACGCCATTCGCGCGACGGCAGGACCGCGTTCTGGGGCGCGCTCGGCGGCTACTCGACAACCGGCATCTGGTGCAGCCTCCTCGGCATCCTCGCCCTCGCGCAGACCAAGCCCGACCAGGACGTCTTCGACACCCTCCTGGGCATCTCCGCGGGCTGGCTGTTCTTCGCGGTGCTGGTGATCCGCGAGGTCGACCAGAGCTTCGCGAACGTCTACTCGACCGCCATGTCGGTGCAGAACCTCGTGCCGCGACTCGACCGGCGCCTCATCTGCCTCGCGGTCGGCGCGCTGGTCACCGGGTGCGCGATGCTCATCGACGACTTCTCGAAGTACGAGAGCTTCCTCTACCTCATCGGCTCCGTCTTCGTGCCCCTCCTCGGCGTCACCGCCGTCGACTGGTTCCTCGGCCGCGGTCGGGCCGCCGCGTGGGACCTCGGCCAGGACGCCCCCGCCCGCTGGGCGATGCTCGTGCCGTGGGTGCTCGGCTTCGCCGTCTACCAGCTCATCAACCCGGGCTCGATCGGCTGGTGGGCCGGGTTCTGGACGGACGTCCAGGACGCGCTGCACGTACACCCGCAGAGTTGGACTTCGGCCACGCTGTTCGCCTTCGCCGCGTCGGCACTCGGCACGCTTGTGCTGGTCCGCGCGGACCGGGCGCGCGCGGCGGGCCGCAAGGGCGGCTGACCGGTTGACCGAAAACCGGCCGACAAGGTGACCACCCCGCGTCGACGGGTGGTCACCTCCCGTTGGGAACGAGGTGGCACGATGGCGATGTGACCGCTCATTCCGCGGCGACCGTGCACGTGGTCGCGCACCGTGGCTCGTCCGAGGACGTCCCCGAACACACGCTCGCCGCCTATGTGAAGGCGATCGACGACGGCGCCGACGCCCTGGAGTGCGACGTACGCCTCACCGCCGACGGCCACCTGGTCTGCGTGCACGACCGCCGCGTCAACCGCACCTCCAACGGCCGCGGACTCGTGTCCACGCTCGAACTCGCCGACCTCTCCGCGCTCGACTTCGGCTCGTGGAAGGCCGGCGGCCTGCACGGCAACGACCCCGAGGCGCCGGAGTGGGACCGCAAGTCGGTCCTGACGCTGGACAGGCTGCTGCAACTGGTCGTCGACGCCGACCGCCCGGTGCAATTGGCCATCGAGACCAAGCACCCGACGCGGTACGCGGGCCTCGTG
This sequence comes from Yinghuangia sp. YIM S09857, assembly GCF_051388915.1. Lineage (NCBI taxonomy): Bacteria > Bacillati > Actinomycetota > Actinomycetes > Kitasatosporales > Streptomycetaceae > Yinghuangia > Yinghuangia sp. YIM S09857. The sequence goes on from NZ_JBPKBH010000003.1 coordinate 324,943, forward strand.
GAACGCCGCCTCGTCGAACTCCTGGAGCGCTTCGGCCTCGCCCGCCCGCCGGACGACGGCCCCTCCCCGGTCCGCGTCATGAGCTTCAGCCAGATGTCGCTGCGCCGCATGCGCCACCTCGCCCCGCGCCTGCCCGCGGTCTTCCTCATGGAGCGCGTGCCGCTGCGCTTCCGGGACGGCACGCTGCCCAAGGGGGTGCGCATCGCCGGTCCCAGCATCGAGATCGTGCGCGCCCACCCGCGCTTCGTCGCACGCCTGCACCGCGCAGGACACCGCGTGCACGTCTGGACGGTCGACCGGCCCGAGGACGTCGAGCTGTGCCTGCGCCTCGGGGTCGACGCGATCATCACGAACCGGCCGGGCAGCGTCATCGCCCAGGTCTCGACGGTCTGAGCCGCATCGTCTCGGCAAAGACCCCGCGCAATCCCACAAGGCTCGGTGAGACCCCTGTCACAGGCCGAGAGTCGGTTTCCTCCCCAACTGACCTTCCGCGCACCGCAATCCGTACAAGAGGGCATCGGGCGGCCGCGACCTCCGCGGCCCGCTCGGTGGCGTCCTCGGTAACAACTCCTCATCAGCACCGACGCCCCTCTCAGTCTCCTGCGCCCGCAGGGGGTAGAAATGGGGGCGTACGCCGGTGCCCGGCGCCGACACCCACGGCGCCGGGGAGGGGTCCGGTGTGGCGGGGGGACCGCCCCGGATCCCGCGGGCGGATGACGAGACTGTTTCCGATCGACACACACCGGGCATCCCATGCCCGACGTGTGGGTGAGAAGGAGGTCCGGGGGTGGCAATGGTCGTGGCCCGTGGGGTGCCCGATTCGGCGGCTGTACTCGTCCCGCACGCCTCCGTCGGCGTCGGTGCCGCCCGGCACCGCCTGATCGCCGACCTCACCGACCGCGGACTGCCCGCGGTGCTCGTCGACGACGCCGCCCTGGTCCTGTCCGAGCTGCTGAGCAACGCGCTCAAGCACGCCCACGCCCTGCCGTCCGGCAGCGTGCGCGCGGCGTGGGCGGTACGCCCCGACGAACTGCTGGCCATCGAGGTCACCGACGGCGGCGGCCCGACCCGGCCCCGGCAGGCGAGCCCGTCGCTGACCGCGCGCGGCGGACGCGGGCTGTCGATCATCGACGCGCTGGCCGCGGACTGGGGTGTGCGCGGTGCGGCCGACGAGGTCACGGTGTGGGCGCTGCTCCCGGTGTGCCGTGAAGCGGCCGAGGATACGGCGGAAGACTGGGAGTTCGACTTCGACGCGGTCGAGCCGCTGTAGGTCCCCCCGCGCAGCGCGGACCGGCTGTCGGCGGCGTCCCGACCCCGGCCCCGCCCGGTCCCGATCCGGCCTCGCCTCCGCTTCGGTCCGACTGCCGCCCGACGGCCGCCCGACTTCTGTCGGGCCTCTGCCCGGCCTCTGCCCGAATGCGATGCGGCGTCGAGCCGCCCCCGACCCGAGGTGGACCCGAGGTCCGATCCACCCGCCCGACGTCGTGGAATGGGTTATATGCCGGGAGCGGACTACGCTCGGCGGTCGTCAATCGTCTTCGACACGATCCGCGACCGGGAGAGATCTCAGCATGGGCAAGAAGGCCGCGCGGAAGGGCCAGCACAGCACCAGGACGACCACCGCCACGGACACGGTTCCGGTGGTCGGCGGGCGTGAACCCTGTCCTTGCGGCTCGGGCCGCCGCTACAAGGCCTGCCACGGCCGGGAGGCGGCGACCGCCGCCGAGACGCTCGTGCACCGGCCCTTCGAGGGGCTGGCCGACGAGTGCGACTGGGTCGCGCTGCGGGAGCTGGTCCCGGCCGCCACGGCGCAGCTCAAGCTCGCCGCCGAGGTGGACGACGCGGACCGGTCGGTCACGCTGGCCACCGTCCTGCCGATGGCGTGGCCCGCGTTGCGCCGCGACAACGGCTCGGTGCTCATCGGCCTCCAGACGCACACCAGCTCCGGCGACGTCAGCCGCGACCTCGCCGACGCGCTGGAGCGCGCGCTGGCCGCCGAGGACGGTACGCCGGTCACCCCCGGCCCGCTGCCCGGCCCCGGGCCGCGTCTCCAGGACCTGCTGGACGTCTCGGCGCCGCTCACCGTGACCGTGCACGAGGGCTTCGACTTCTGGGTCGAGGACGCCGAGGCCGCGACCGGCGACGTGGCGGCCTCGCTGGAGCGCGCGAACGCGGCGGCGACGCCGACCGCGCGCCTCACCTCCGTGGACGCCGCGTACTGGTGCAGCATGCGTGAGAAGAATCACCTGCGCTGGGTCATGCCGCATCCGGAGGAGGAGCTCCTCGACGCGATCGCCCGGCTGCACGCCGCGGAGGCCTCGTCGCTCGGCGAGGGCACGCGCTTCGTCGGGTCCTTCCGCGCGCACGGCCTGCTGGTCCCGGTCTGGGACCTGCCGGGTGGGATGACCGCCGACGACGTCGAGAAGCCCGCCGCGGACTTCGGCGTACGTTTGGCCGAATCCCTCGCAGACACAACGCCTCTGACCCCGCGTCAGCGCAGTGCGCGGAACGGCCTCCTGAACCGCCAGATCACCCTGAACTGACCTCGCGGACCGCCGTGCGGACCCCTCCGGGTGGTCCGTGCGGCGGCTTCGCGACGGCTTCCTTGATACCGGCAACTGTCGGCAAGAGGCGGGCTGGGAGTCGGCGATCTGCCGCTCGTCAAGTCGGGATTCCCCGGGGACGGACCCGCGCGACACATTGGACCTAGTCCAATGACCCCCCGGACTTGGGTACTGGGAAGTTGCCTGTTACCTTTGATCCAGCCCGGCCGCTGATGCATCCCCCGTCTTCAGCGGCCGGGCCCTTTTCTTGTCCGGGAACCGGTCCCCCGCGGGCCTGTTCGGGCGCGCGAACGCATGGTTCCAGCCGTCCGGACGACCCTCGGACGATCGGATCCCGCCGCCGAACCCAGCGGCACCGCGGGATCAGCCGGCGGCCGACGCCGTCCCGGCGCGCAGCACCTTCTCGGCCTCGTCCGCGGTCGCCACCTCGGCGATCGCCGACCACTCCGCGAGCGGCACGTCGGTGCGCAGGCGCGGCGTCTCGCAGACCGCGTCGCCCGACTTCGCCGCGACCTCGCAGCGCATCTCGACCGTGCCCGAGTCGGGGCGCAGCAGGCTGAGGACCAGCAGCAGCGGTTCGGCGGTCGTGTTGCGGTAGTAGACGCGCCCCCACACCTCGGAGCCCTCGCGCTCGACACAGGTCTGCGCGCGGACGCCGCCGGGGGCCTCGACGGCCTTGCCGCACAGCGCGTTCGACACCGGGGTCGTGGCCGCCGCCGGGGACGCCGTGGGCGAAGTGGCCGCGGGCGCCTTCCCACTCGGCGTCGTGGTCGCGCCCAGCAGTTGCTTGACCGCCTCGACGCTGTCCGGCGCGCTCGGGTCGACCCCGTTGCCGAAGTCGTGGGGGCCGGACGGCTTCGGCTTGGCCGTCGCGGACGACGTGCCGTCGGCGACCTGGACCTTGCCCGGCGCCTTGTCGTGCGAGCCGTCGGCGGAGGCGGCCGCGAGGGGGATGAGCAGGCAGAGCCCGACGGTCGTGCCGAGCGCCGCCGTGCGAACGCGTGCCGTGCGTGCCCGCTGCATGGTGTCTCCTCGCGCGAAGGCGGCGTCCGCATGTGGATTCCGGCCTGGTCACCTGGCCGCCCGAGCCTATCGCCTGGACCCGCCCCGGACGATCACCTCGCGTCGCGGAACTGCCACAGCCACGCCCCGGGTTCGTCGCGGCGAGGGTTCGCGCGCGGTGTGCTTGTCGTACCGCGGTGACTCCCCCCGGCAAGCGCCGGCCCGGCAAACGCTCAGCCTGCTCAGGCCGTGACCGTCCAGGCCGTGACGTTCAGGCCGTGACCGTTCAGCCCACCGGGCTCGCGGCGAGCCAGCCGCCCGGGGCCATGCCGAGCACCACGCCGTGGCAGCCCTGGGCGTACGCGCGCAGCGACAGGTTGATGCCCGGCTCGCCGGTACCGACCGGCGGATCCAGCTCGGACAGCTCGTCCACCAGCTCTGCGAGGTGCAAGTGTGCCTGACTCCACGGGAGTTCCTGGGACCCGGCGGCGCCGAGCGCGCGCAGGACGGCGTGGTGCGCCCGGCCCAGCACGTCGTCGACCTCGGAGTTCCCGGTGACCGGGCGTGGCAGCATCTCCAGCAACGCGCCCGCGTCGTCCAGCACATGGCGGATGTGGTCGGGGTCCCCCGCCGGGGCGAGGTCGTCGTCGCCGGGTGTACGGCCGTCCACCACCGCCTGGAGCACGGTCGCCGCGGCCAGCGCGTAGGCGGCGTTGCGCTCGAACGCCAGGCGGCGTATCCCGTTGTAGTGCGCGTAGACCAGCGATTCGAGCTGCCACGCGACGGCGGTGCGGGGCTGGAACGCGGCGCCTGATTCGTCCTGTCGGGCGCGTTCGTAGGCGACCCGGACCTTGCCGACCGACAGGTCGGCGGTCTCCAAGGCGAAGTCCATGTCGACGCAGAGCCGGGCGAGGCTCTCCAACCCGCAGGTGACGGCCGGGGGCAGTTGTGAGCCGTCCCAGCGCTCGTCCTTCGCGGTGCGGTCCGGTTCAGGCGCGCCGAGGTCCGCGAACTCCCCGGCGATACCGGTTTCGTACCCGTCCGGCTGACGCATATCGCCCTCCCCGAGCCGCCCGATGGGGCCTCACGCTACCCCCGTGCCCACCTCGCGCGGGAGTCATGCGGCCACTCCGCGGAAGCGGAACACGACGCACCGTATCGGTCCTCGCGGACAGTCGGCACAGCGCCCGGGCGGGAGGCACACGGTGGGCCGGTACGCGCCGCTGGTGCCGCAGCGGGCTCCCGGCGGGTCACGCCGGAAGCGTCAGGCCGAACCGCGTAGCTGGGTCACCGAGTGGCAGGTGTCCACGAGCGTGCGGACCAGGTCGGACACGTGCGGAAGCCACGGCGCCGGGGCGCCCGGCACCGCCTGCGCGGTGGGCGGCACGATCCAGCGCAGCGGCCCGCCGGGCACGCGGGAGGGCGGCAGCGCGAGGTAGCCGTCGTCGCCGTGGCAGCGCAGCGTGAAGGGCACCGCGCCGTACCGGTCGAGGCCGTAGCGGTCGAGCAGGTCGGCGAGTTCGTCGAGCGAGTACGGCGCGACGAGGAAGGCGTACCGGCCCGGCGCGGCCACGATCGGACCGGTGCGGACACCGAGCATCCGCAGTTGGCCCATCGCCCTGACCCCGGCCTCCTCCGGCACGCTCAGCGCGGCGACCCGGCGTCCGGTGGCCAGGACGACCGGAGCGTCCGGGAACCGGCTCCACCACCAGCGCACCATGCGCTCGTCGGTGCTCGCGGCCAGAATCGGCGGCCTTCCGGTGGTGCCCTGCGACCTGCCGCTGCCGTCCGGCGCGGCGGGTGGGGCGGGGTGGGCGCCCGGCAGCGGGCAGTCGTCGCGGCCGCAACTGCACGTGGAGGCCCAGCGGTCGAGACCGGCCCCTGGAACCACGGCCCATTTCCACTGCGCACACGCCAGCGCGGCGGACAGCAGTGCGGAGCGTTCCCTACGTCGCTTTCCGAGGAGTTCGCGCAGCATGGCGCTCGTTCCCTTCCGTGAGCCTGCCGGAAACTGCCGGAAACTGCTGGAACTACTGGGCATTACGTGCGCATGGCGCTGGTCTGCGGGCGCCCGGAGGTACTTCGCAGCGCACCACGGGCTCACCGGGTGGCGGGATATGGCGCACCCTGGCGCGGATGGGCGGAGCACTCGCGCGGTGTCCTCGGCGCGGGGCGACGGGCGCCCCCTGGCCTGCTCCAGGCCATCCGCCAGTCCATTTTGGCCGATGTACCCGATCAGCTCTTCTCTTCTGCAATGACGAATCGTCACGCCGCAAGGTTCCGCTGGAGGTTGTGACGGCCTCCACATTCTTTGTACCCGTTTTCGGGGTACCCGGGCACGCCGCCGCGCCGCGCCCGGCGCGAGCGGCGCACGCGGCGGGGACTGCTGGGTTCTACGATCCCTTGCCATGGCACTTCAGGCATCCGGAAGCGACCCGTCCGACGAGGCGACCGGGATCGCGGCACCCGCGGCGGTGGTGATCCCGGCGCACGACGAGGAGCGCAGAATCGCCGCGACGGTGCGCGCCGCGCGGGTCGTGGACGGCGTGGACCTGGTCGTGGTGGTGGACGACGGCTCGGGCGACCGCACGGTGGAGGCCGCGACGGCGGCCGGGGCGATCGTGGTGCGGCACGGGCGCAATCGGGGCAAGGCGGCGGCGATGGAGACGGGCGCGGCGGCGGTCGCGGCGATCGACGCCCGGGAGGGCCGCGACAAGCCTGACACCGCACACCTGTTGCTCTTCCTGGACGCCGACCTCGAAGAGAGCGCGGCGAACGCGGGGGTGCTCATCGGGCCCGTGCGCGACGGCGAGGCGGCGATGACGATCGCGGTGCTGCCGCCGCAGAAGCGCGCGGGGGGCGGGCACGGGTTCGTCGTGCGCGCGTCTCGCGAGGGCATCCGCAAGGCGAGCGGGTTCGAGGCCGCGCAGCCGCTGTCCGGGCAGCGCTGCCTGACGCGCGAGGCCTTCGACGCGGCCCTACCGCTGGCGGCCGGGTTCGGGGTCGAGACCGGGCTCACGATCGACCTGGTGCGGCGGGGGTTCGCGGTGCGCGAGGTCGAGGTGGACCTGCACCACCGGGTGACGGGCAAGGACTGGGCGGCCCAGGTGCACCGGGCACGGCAGTACGCGCATGTGGCGCGCGCGCTGGCGGAGCGCGGGGCGGCGGGGGCGTTGCCGGGGGCGGTGCGCGGGAAGGCCGCAGGGGCGGGTTCGGCGGCGAGCCCGGGATCGGACGCGCGGTCGGGTGCGCGCCCCGACGACGGGGTCGGCTCGGGTTCACACGCGGCCACGCCTTCGGACACGAGCAAGGACGCGGGCAAGGACGCGGGCGCAGGCGCGAACGCGGAGTCGCGCTCCGGGCGTGGCGAGGCGGGCAGTTGACGATGCGTCAGCTTGTCGACTCACCGGATTGTTTCACGTGAAACATAAGTACGCAGGTCAGAGCCGGGCGGCCCTCGCCTGCCTCGCGCTGGGCATCGGCCTCCTGCTGCTGACCGGTCTGCTCGGCACCAGCGCCGCGCAGCCGCCGCTGCCCGGCGGACCCGGTTCGCTGCCGCCGTACAACCTCTCCGCCGAGCCACCGGCCGCGCTGGTGACCGGGCTGCTGCTCGGTTCGGCGCTGCTGGGCGCGGCGGGGCTGGGGCTGGCCCTGCTCGCGCTGCGCGCGGGGTGGTCACCGGATCCGCGACGGCTCACCGCGGCGGGCGCGGCGGCGGCGTTCGCGGCGGTGCTGGTGCCGCCGATGGGCTCGGCCGACCACCTGGTGTACGCCGCGTACGGACGCCTCGCCGCCACCGGCGGCAATCCGTACCGCGACACCGCCCTGGACCTGGCCGCGGACGGCGATCCGGTGGGCCGCGCCGTCGAGGCGCCGTGGCAGGACACGCCGTCGGTGTACGGGCCGGTCGCGACCGCCGAGCAGTGGTTCGCGTCGAAGCTGGGCGGCACCTCGCCGCACACGACCGTCCTGGTGCTGACCCTGATCGGCATGGCCGCGTTCGTCGCGACCGGGTTGCTGCTCCAGCGCGCGGTCGCCGCGGACGACCGTGCGCGGGCCCGCGTCGCGCTGCTGTGGGGGCTCAACCCGCTGCTGCTGTTCGTCGGCGTCAACGCGGGCCATCTCGACGCGCTCGCGGTCGCGTTCGCCGCCGCCGCGCTGGTCGCGGTACGCCGCTCCCCCGCGCTCGCCGGGGTCCTCGTCGGCGTGGCCTGCGCCGCGAAGATCACCCTCGGCCTGTACGTCCTGGCCCTCGCCTGGGCGCTGCGCGGGCGCCGACGGGACCTCGGCACCATGCTCGGATCCGGCCTCGCCGTGGGCGTGCTCGCCTATCTGCCGCTCGGCACCCAGGCGTTCGACCAGATGCGGGAGAACAGCAAGCTGGTGTCGCTGGCCATGCCGCTTCGGCTGGCCGTCAAGCCGCTGGAGTCCGCACTCGACGACGACACCGCGCGGACCCTGATCGGGCTGATCGGCTGGGTCTCGCTGGCCCTGGTGGCGTGGCTGCTGGCCCCGGCCGTGGCACGGGCGGCGGGGCGTTCGGCGGTGGCGGACCGGACGGTTCGGGAGGCGGCGGGGGTGGCCGCGCTGCTGGCCGTCGCGTGGCTGCTGACCGCGCCGTACAGCCTGCCCTGGTACGACCTGGCCGCCTGGGCACCGCTGGTGCTGCTGGGCGGGACGGCGGTCGACGGGCTGCTGCTGGCGCGTACGACCGTGCTCGTGTGCGCCTACGTGCCCGGGCGCGCGGTGCCGCTGCCCGACGGCGTGGAGTCCTTCGCGCGCACGCTGCGCGCGGACGTCGGGCCCTACGCCGGCATCGCCCTGCTACTCGGCGCCGTGTGGCTCGGCCTGTGCGCGCGGCGCGGCACCGCCACGGCCGGGACCGCCGCCGACGTCCGCGAGGCCTCCGCCACGCGTTCCTGACGCCTCCTCAGCGGCGACCGAGGCGAGGACGGCGGCGCCGAGCGGCACCGCGATCAGCAGCGCGATGGACGGGATCTGGATGCCGGAGTCGTTGACCGCGTAGCCCACGACCGCGGTCACCCAGCACGCGATGAGCACCGACCGCAGCCAGGGCACACGGGCGTACGCGGGCGGCAGCGCGGTCGCGCGGAGCCTCGGCGGCGCGAGCACGGCGACCAGCAGGAGGGCCATCAGCACCGGGATGAGGAAGGCCACGGCGTTGTCGAACGACCCGAGGTTGTCCATGATCTTGCGGCGCAGCACGGTCCCGGCCTCGCCGTCGGCCACGTCCTGCACGAACCGGCCCAGGTGCGAGCGGCTTTCGGCGGGGCGCATCCAGTCGAGCACGGCGATGACGCCGACCACGACCACGGCGGTGAGGGCGACCAGCCCGGCCTTGGCCCACGAGATGCGGGTCCCGGTGAGCAGCAGGCCGAGGACCGCGAAGCCGGGGACGAGGGCGAGCACGCCGCCGAAGTCGCTGCCGAAGGCGGGCCATCCGTCGACGACGATCGCGGCGAGGGCGCAGACGCCGAGGACGATCATCGCGGTGCGGGTGGTGGGGGCGGCGGGATCGGTGTCGGTGGTGACCGGGGTGTCGGTCGTGCCAGGGGTCTCGGTGGTGCCAGGGGTCTCGGTGGTGCCGGGCCGGTCGGGTTTGTTCGGCGGGTCGGACTGCGCGGTCGCGGCGGACTCGGCAGAGGCCCGCGCGGAGGCGTCGGGCTGCACGGGCGCACGTCCGGCCTTGGCGAGCAGGTGGCCGACCGGCCAGGCGGCGGCCAGCAGCACGGCCATGCCGTACACCGACCAGGCCACGTTGCCGAAGCCGTAGAAGCGGCCCGCCACCAGCGGGGAGAGCCCGAACAGCGTGTTCATCTGCAGGTGCGAGCCGGTGATCACGTCGCCCGCGAGGATCACGAAGGTCGCCGTCGCCACGAACCCGGCCGGGCCGTACGGGTGGCGCCGCCACGGCCCGGCGCACGCCAGCGCCGTGAGCAGCGCCGCGCCTGCCAGCGAGATGCCGATCGTCGCCGCCTCGGGGCTGCCGGTCTCGGTCCACGGGAACAGCCCGACCAGGAAGGTCGCCGCCGGGACGGATCCGGCCGCGATGGCCACGACCTGGAGGCCCCGGTAGAGCCTGCGCCTCGCGGGCGCCGCGGACCCGCGGCGGCGCATGCGCACGGCGGCTCCTGTGCCGCACGCGAAGAGCAGGATCGGCACGAGCGTGAGCCATGTGTAGAACTGGTACTCCTCGCGGACCGTGCGGGCGGCCTGCGCCCCGATGTCCAGCCTGTCCAGCTCGTCGACGGCGGCCTGGCCGGTCGGGCCCCCGGTGCGGGTCACCGCGGCGCCGACCATCTTGTCCGCCTTGGCGACGCCGAGGGGCGCGAGCAGGCTGGGGGCGACGTCGGTCAGCTGGGCCATGCCCTCGTAGCGCGTCGAGGTGGACGTCAGCAGCCCCGAGGCGAACCGCCCGTCGGGCCCGGACGCGAGCAGGACACGCAGGTGCGGGGTCGTCCCGTCGTCCGCGATCCCGGCGACGAGCAGCTCGGCACCGGGCGGCAGTTCGGCGGCGATGCGGCCGACGGCGGCGTCGACGGCGCGCATGCCGTCGGCGCGGGCGGGGGTACCGGATCGGTTGCCGGATCCGTCCGCGGACGCGTCGGTGCCGGGCGCCGGGCCGGCCGCTGTGCCGAGGTCCACCAGGGTCAGGGCGCAGCGCGTCATCGCCGCACGGTCCAGCGCCCCGGGGTCGGCGAGGTAGCCCGCGGGGCTGCGTCCGCCCTTGTCCGCGGTGGCGACCGCGGCGCCGGGGCCGACTGCGGTCACGCACATCCCGGCGCCGACCGCGGCACTCGCGACCGAGCCGAACTGCGGGTCGTAGGAGAACTTGTCGTTGTGGTCGGCGATGCGCGGCAGATCGGGGACGGTGAGTGTCCCGTCGGCGGCCACGGCCGGGGCCGGGAGCGGGCCGCACGCGCCGCCCGTGCGCTTGGCGGTCGACCGGGCGCCGGCCCCCGCAGTGAGCCACCCGTCGGTCGGACACGTGGTCTTCTCGACCGTACGCACCGAGAGCGCGGCCGAGGACGCGCGGTTGGTGAGCGCAGCGAGGTTCGGGGTGCCTTCGGGGGTGATGTCCGACCACAGGAGGCCGGGAACGCCGAGGAACACGACGTGGTCGGCATCCCCATCCGCGGCGAGGGCGGTCGGCGTCGCCGGCCCGGGGGGTACCGCTGCGGGCGCGGCCACCGCGGGGGTCCCGACGAGGACGGCCAGCAGGGCGGCCAGCAACAGCCCCGGCACCGAGAGGACGTGGCCCTGGAGCCGGGCGGGCGCCGGTCCGGCAGGCGTACGCGAGCGGAGCGCGCTGAGGAGGGGCCTGGCGGGGCGGGGCGTCACGTCGGGGCTCCTCGTACGGTCCGGTGCAAATGCGGGCACCAGGCTATGCGGAGCCGGGGGCCGCCACTCGGCAACCTGCGGCCGGGCGGGCGGGGCGGAGTGGGGCCGTGACGGGCGGGGCGTACGAGCCAGGTGTACCAGGCCGGGTCAGACCGGCAGCAGCGCGTCCTTGCGCCAGCGCAGGGACTTCTCAAACCGGATGACGGCACCCTTCCGCGGGTGGTTGCGCAGCTGGACGCGGTCGCTCATCGCCTCGATGAGCAGCAGCCCGCGGCCGTTCTCGGCGCCCGGGGCGGCGACGTGGTGCAGCGGGGTGCCCAGGCGCTCGGGGCTGAAGCCCGGTCCGGCGTCGCTGACCTCGACGCGGCAGCGGTTGCCCACGATCCCGGCCCTGACCTCGAATTCCGCATCGGGGTTGGTGCTCTTCGCGTGCTCGACGACATTCGCGCACGCCTCCGAGAGGGCGAGACCGATTTCGGCGGCCACCCCGGGATCGACTCCCGCGGTCTCCATGGCCCCCATCAGCAGGCGTCTCACCATGGGAACGCTCGCCGTCTCCCGGGGTAGGTGGACGGTCCACCGCATGTCCATGAACGGGCCTCCGCTCAGAGGTTCGCATTCAAGATCTCGGGTGATATCGGCTGACATTCGCCCTCGTCGGCCGACGTCTGATGCCTCGGAATAAGAGACTCAGCGCGTATACCCAAATCCCATTGAAAGTCAACACTCACAATTTTGCCCCGATCGCGGCGGTCGTATCGGCCTGATCGGACTTTGACGGACCTTTGAGGGAGTTGTGAGGGACCGCCCTGCCCTCGGAAGCCCGTCCGACAGCCGCGCCAGGGGCCGGATCCGGCCACGCGCGTGCTCGAACGGGGACCTGTGTACGGGGCGTTCGGACGCGGTGAGACCATGGGGCGTCATGCTTGCCGTGTCCCGCCCGCTCCGCGCCGCGCGCGCCGCCGTTTTCGCCGCGGTGTGCGTCGTGCTGTCGGCGGCCGGACACGCCTTCATGACCAGCGCACCGCTCCCCGTGTGGACGGTCGGCGCCGGGTTCGCGGGGGTGTTCGCGATCGCGTACGCCGCCGCCGGGCGCGAGCGCTCGTGGGGCGGCATGGCCGCGCTCCTCGCGGTCGGCCAGGTCGCGCTGCACACCCTCTTCAGCTTCGGCATGGCCGCCTCGGCGACCACCATGGCCGGGCACTCCGGCGGCACCGCGCCGCTGAGCATCCTGGACCGACTGCTGTGCGGCAGCCGCGACGCGTCCGGGCACATCATCCTTCCGCCGGGTTGGTCGGCCCGCGACGTCGTGGCCTCGGCCGGGCTCGACCCGGACGCGGTCGGCGCGCTGCCGACCCCGGCGGCGACCGCCGAGGCGGCGCACGGCTCCGGGCCGATGCTCTTCGACGGCGGCCTGGGCATGCTCGCGGCGCACGTCGCCGCCGCCCTGGTCGCGGCGTGGTGGCTGCGGCGCGGCGAGGCCGCGCTGTTCGGCGTCCTCGCGCGGCTGCACGCGGCGGCGGTCGCGCCGCTGCGCGCGGTGCTGGCCCTGCTGTTCGGCACGGTGCCCGCGGGGCATGTGCCGTCGGCGGTGCGGCGGGTCCGGCGTGCGGTCGCGAAGCCGCGTATTGCACACCTTCGGCACGACGTGGTGCGCCGCGGGCCTCCGGCGCCCGCCACCGCCTGCTGAACGCGCCGCCCTCCGGCGGAACGCGTGGCCTCACCCGTTCGGCTGAATCCGCCGTACGGGTCGGACCGGACCGGCAGGCGGACTCCGTACCGCGATTCCTGCCCCGCCCGCGCCTCGCAGACCGAGGTCCGGGCCCCGGTCCCGCATGCCCCGGCCCGTCGTGACGGGCCGCGCGGGCGTGCGCCCAGCCACGGAGTTACCACGATGCAGCCCACCACCATCCGCCGTCGCGCCGCCGTCCTCGCGGCCGTGTCGACCGCGGCCGTCCTCGCGCTCGCCGCGCCCGCGTCCGCGCACGTCTCGGTGCAGCCGACGCAGGCCGAGCAGGGCAGCTACGCGGGCGTGACGTTCCGCGTGCCGAACGAGAACGACAGTGCCGGCACCACCAAGCTGGAGATCAACCTGCCCGAGGACAAGCCGCTGACCTCGGTGCGTACCCGCCCGCTGGCCGGGTGGACCGCGACGATCGAGAAGAAGCCGCTGGCCGCCCCGATCACCTCGCACGGCAAGCAGATCACCGAGGCCGTCGCCAAGGTGACCTGGACCGCCGACCCGGGCGTGCGCATCAACCCGGGCCAGTACGAGGACTTCGAGGTCTCGATGGGCCAGTTGCCCACCGACACGGACACGTTGGTCTTCAAGGCGCTCCAGACGTACGACAACGGCGACGTGGTCCGCTGGATCGACCTGCCGGGCCCGGACGGCAAGGAGCCGGAGAAGCCCGCGCCGACGCTGAAGCTCGTGCCCAAGGGCGGTGCGGCGGCGCCGGCCGCGAGCCCCGCCGCGGGAGCGAACTCCGGTGACGGCGACTTGACCGCCGCGGCGTCCTCGGGCTCGGACTCGGACGACAAGGGCAGCGACTCCACCGCCCGCGCGCTCGGCATCGCGGGCCTGGTCGTCGGCGCCCTCGGCGTGGCCGTGGGCGTGTTCGGCATCAGCCGCGGCTCCCGCCGGGCCGCGAACTAGCAGCACGTCCAGCACCACCGTCACGTGAACGGGAGAACCATGCACAAGGCACTAGTGCGGACCGCGGCACTGGCGGCGGCGGGCCTGCTGCTCGTCACCGGCTGCTCCTCCGACTCCGGCTCCAAGGACACGCCGTCCGGCAACGGCGCCCCGGTCAAGATCGTCTCGTCCGGGCCGCCCTCGAAGTACCGGGGCACCGAACTGGGCAGAACGCTGGAGAAGCCCGCTCTCACGCTGACGGACACGTCGGGGCAGGCGTACGACTTCCGGGCGAAGACCGCCGGCAAGGTCACCCTGCTGTACTTCGGCTACACGCACTGCCCCGACGTGTGCCCCACCACCATGGGCGACATCGCCCTGGCCCTCACCAAGATCTCGCCCGAGGACCGCGCCAACGTCAACGTGGTGTTCGTGACCACCGACCCCGAGCGCGACACCCCGGCCGAACTCGGCGAGTGGCTGCACGCGATCGACCCGTCGTTCGTGGGCCTGACCGGCCCGTTCGACCAGATCACCACGGCCGCCCGGAGCGTCGGGGTGAACATCGACCCGCCGCAGGTCGCGCCGGACGGCAAGGTGACCAGCACGCACGGAACGCAGGTCATCGCGTACTCGCCGGACGACGTCGCACGGGTCATCTACCTGGCCGGCGTCGGCCTCAACCCGGACGGCACCCCGGCGGGCAGCACCGCCGAGACCTTCGCCCACGACCTGCCGATCCTCATCCGTCCGGAGGGCGGCGCGTCATGAGGTACGCCGAACTCCGGCACCCCCGCCGGACGGTGGCCCTCGTCGCGGGCGGGGTGCTCGCGGTCGGCGCGGGCGTCGGGCTGGTCGCGTGCGCGTCGGACGGCTCGGGGACGTCCGGGCGCCCGGCCGCGGCGGACGCGTCCGGGGCGCGGGTGACGGTGGTCGACCCGTACATCCCGCAGCCGGTCAGGGACGGGATGGCCGCGGGCTACCTGGTCCTGCGGAACGACGGCGGGACCCCGGACCGCCTGGTGTCGGTGACCACCGACATCGCGCCGAGCGCGACGCTGCACCAGACGGTCGACAACCGGATGCAGCAGGTCGACGGAATCGACATCCCGGCACACGGCAGCGGCGTGCTGGGGCGCGGCGGTGCGCACATCATGTTCGAGGAGACCACCCGACCCCTCAAGAAGGGCGACACCGTCGACGTGACGCTGACCTTCGAGAAGTCCGCGCCGATCACCGTGCGGGTGCCGGTGCTGGGGATCGCCGAGCGCCCGGGGGACGTGGGCGGCTCCCCGGGTTCCGCGGGTTCGGCCGGGGAACCCGGCGCCGCGCACGAGGACCACACGGGCCATGGCGGCTGACGTCGTCGCGGCCGGGACCGGGGGGGGGGGGGGGG
>NZ_JBPKBH010000003.1:340046-350956 GCF_051388915.1 Yinghuangia sp. YIM S09857
CCCCGCGCCGACGGCTGCTCACCTGGCTCCTCGCGCTGCCCGTGCTGTTGGCCGCCCTGGTGGTCGGCGGCGCGGGCCCCGCGGCGGCGCACGCGGAGCTGGACTCCAGCAACCCGGCGGCCGAATCGACCGTTCCGACCGCCCCCGCTTCGGTGACGCTGCGCTTCACCGAAGGGGTGGAGACCGGGCTCGGCGGGGTCAAGGTGCTCGACCCGGAGGGCAAGCGGGTCGACACCGGCGACGCCGAACACGGCATCGGCGGACCGTCGACCGTCACCGTGAAGCTGTCCCCGGGCCTGGCACCGGGCACCTACACGGTCGCGTGGCGCGTGGTGTCGGAGGACTCGCACCCCATCGCGGGGGCGTTCACGTTCAACATCGTGCGCGCCTCGGCGTCGTCCGCGAACATCGGGTCGCAGGACGCCGATTCCTCGGTGACGTTCGCGGACGGGCTGGCCCGGGGGCTGGCGTTCGCGTCGTACGCGCTGCTCACGGGTTCGGTGCTGTTCCTCGTCGCGCTGCGACCCGCGGCGGTCGGCCGGTTCCGCGTGTGGATGCTGCTGTTCGCGTCGTGGGCGGGTCTGCTGGTGTCGACCGTCGCGGCACTGATGCTGTACGGGCCGAGGGCCTCGGCGCTGCCGTTCTCCTCCGCCTTCGACCTCGACGTGCTGCGGGCGACGCTGGAGACCAAGCTCGGCCGGGCGCTGTCGGTGCGCATCCTCATCCTGGGCGCGGCGGGCGCGCTGCTCGGCTACCTGGTCGCGGTGCTGCCGACGGCCGGCCGCCGCAGACGGCAAGTGCTGGGCGGCGCCTGGGCCTTGCTGTCCGCGGGGCTGGCGTCGACATGGTCGCTGTCGGACCACGCGTCGGTCGGCATGCAGGCGCCGCTCGCGATCACCGCCGACATCGTGCACCTGCTCGCGATGGGCACCTGGCTGGGCGGCCTGGCCGTCATGGTCCTGCTGCTGTTCGGCGCGGAGCGGGACGAGGACGGCGAGGAGCTGCCCGGCGCCCTGGAACTGCCCACGGTGGCGTGGTTCTCGAAGGTCGCGATGGTCTGCGTGTCGGTGCTGGTCGTCACCGGCGTGTACGCGTCGTGGCGGCAGGTCGGCTCGTTCGACGCGCTGTTCTCGACGACGTTCGGGCTGCTGCTCATCCTCAAGGCGAACTTCGTCGCGCTGATGATCGCGGCGGCGTGGACCGCGCGGCGCTGGCTCCAGGCCCGGATGCGGGCGAACGCGGGGGCGCGCGCGGGCGATCCCCTGGCACGCAAGCAGACGATCCGACGCGCGGTGGCGGCCGAGGCCGCGCTCGCCATCGCGGTGATCTCGGTGACGACGGTGCTGGTGAACACCGAGCCCGCGCGTACCGCCTACGCCCGCGAGGAGGCGGCCAAGCCGCGGATCGCCACGGCCAGTACGCCGTTCGACGCGGGCGGCTCGGCGGGCAAGGGCATCGTCGACGTGGCGATCGACCCGGCGAAGGCGGGGGTGAACACGGTCGACGTGTTCGTACGTGATCCGCTGCGCAATCCGATCGACCCGCCGGAGGTCACCGTCACCATCGCGCTGCCGGACAAGCAGATCGACGCGATCGTGGTGCCGCTCGAACACGTCGCGCCGGGGCAGTGGCGGGCGCAGGGCGTGGCGATGCCGCTGGCGGGGACCTGGCAGGTCTCGGTTGCGGTGCGTACGACGGAGATCGACCGGGCGATTGTGACTGTTCCGTTGAAGGTGCGTTGATGGCTGAGAGGAAGGGCGGGTCGGGGGCGGGCTCGGGTGTGAACTCGGGCTCGGGGTCGGGCGTGCGCTCGGGCTCGGGTCCCGGTTCGGGTGCGGGCGCGGGCTCCGGTTCGGACGCGGGCTCGGGGCTGTCGCGGCGGCGCCTGTTGGGCGTTGCCGGGGCGGCCGGGGCCGGCGGGCTGGTCGTGGGAGCCGCGGGCGGGGCCGTCGGCGCGTCCGTCGCCTCGTCCGACGACGGGGACGGCTCGGGTGCGCGGCTCACGTCCCTCGGCGCGACGGCGGTGCCGTTCCACGGGGCGCGGCAGGCGGGCATCACGACGCCCGCGCAGGCGCGCACTGTGCTCGTCGCGTACGACCTGGAACCGGGCACCGACCGGGCCAAGACCGCGGCCCTGATGCGGCGTTGGTCGGACACCGCGGCCCGACTCGGCAAAGGTGAGCGCCCGGACGCCGACGGCCAGGTGGCGCTCGACGCGGGACCGTCGTCGGTGACCGTCACCTTCGGGTTCGGCGGGTCGGTGTTCGACAAACTCGGGCTCGCCGACCGGCGCCCCGAGGCGCTCAAGCCGCTCCCGGCGTTCCCCGACGAGGAGTTGGACGCCGCGCGCAGCGACGGCGACCTGCTGGTGCAGGTGTGCGCCGACGACGCGCTGGTGTGCTTCCATGCGGTACGCACGCTCCAGCGGCTGGCCCGCGGCGTCGCGCGCGTGCGGTGGCAGATGAACGGCTTCACCCGCTCCCCCGGCGCGACGCCGCAGCCGATGACGCACCGCAACCTGATGGGCCAGATCGACGGCACCGGCAACCCGCAGACCGCGGACGCCGACTTCGACGCCAAGATCTTCATCGGCGAAGCGGCGGCGACGGGCGGCGCGGCGTGGTCGCGCGGCGGGTCGTACGTCGTGGTCCGGCGCATCCGCATGCTGCTCGACACCTGGGACGACCTCGAAGTCCCGGCCCAGGAGCACATCATCGGCCGCCGCAAGGACACCGGCGCACCGGTGACGGGCGGCGCCGAACGCACCGAACCCGACTACGCGAAGCGCGGCCCCGACGGGCGCATGGCGATCGCCGAGAACGCCCACATCCGGGTCTCCGCACCGGAGTTCAACCGCGGCGCGACGATGCTCCGGCGCGGCTACTCCTACCACGACGGCTTCCGCCCGGACGGAGCCCCGGACGCGGGCCTCCTGTTCATCGCCTGGCAGGCCGATCCGCGGCAGGGGTTCGTCCCCGTCCAGCAGAAACTGACGCGTGGGGACGCGCTCTCCCCCTTCATCCGCCACGAGACCAGCGGCCTGTTCGTTGCTCCCCCAGGGTGCCCGGAAGGCCGTTATGTGGGGCAGGAGTTGTTGGAGGGGTAGCGCCGGCGGCGGCGGTCGGACGGGGGCTACGGGCGCGGTGACGCTTCGCCGAGAGTGCGGAGAGTACGGAGATCGCTGTGCTCGCCGGGCTCGCTGAGACCGCCGGACTCGGGCCGCCGGGCCGGGGGTGCCCCCACCGCATCCCCGGCCGGCGGTTCTCCGGGCGCCGCGGGCGCGGGCGCGTCGGTGACGCTTCGATCTTGCTCGCTCGTCCGTCGGGTTATTCCCGGGCCGGGGGTGCCCCCACCACATCCCCGGCCGGCGGTTCTCCGGGCGCCGCGGGCGCGGGCGCGTCGGTGACGCTTCGATCTTGCTCGCTCGTCCGTCGGGTTATTCGCGGGCCGGGGGTGGGGTACCCCACATGAGGCGCACCCGGTCGTACCGGCCGGTGATGATGGCGGCCTGGTTGTCGAGGCTGTCGGGGTGCTTCGTACTCCAGTACTCGCTGTGGCCGTTTGCGCCCTCCGTGGTGAACCGGTTGGCGCCGAACTCGCGGTCGGTGGGGGTCACCCCGACGACCGGTGCCGTGTAGGCCATACCTCCCACGACCGGGACCATGTCGTCCTCCGCGCGCGCGACCCATACGTGTTCGCGGCCGACGCCCAACTGCGCCGCGTCGTTCGCATGCATGCCGGGGCTGCCCACCGCCACGATGTCGTCGGCCGGGAGGCGCCCCGGCGTCCGGGCGGCTTCGCCGACCACCAGGGAGCCGTAGCTGTGGCCGATGACCGTGACGTGCTCGCCCGCGGCCGGGTCGTGCGTCGCGCGCAAGCCGTCCACGAACGCGCCCAGGTGCGGGGCGGCGTCCTTCGCGTGGTCCGGGTTGAGTGCGTGGGTGAGCGAGTCCGGGGTGTCGTAGCCGATCCAGGTGATCGTGGACGTGTCGGGGCCGCCGAAACCACGTGCGGCGGTCCACAGGTCGCGTGCGCGGTCGACCTGGTCGCGGACGTCCTCGAACCCGACGCCCATGCCCGGGACGAACACCGCGGTGTTGCGGGCGCGGTCGGGATCGCCGACCGCGACGACGGCCTTGCCGTCCCCCTGCGTCGAGAACCCGAGCAGGTACGAGACGGCCGTGCCCGGCCCGTCCGGCGCGAAGTCGAGGCGTGAGCGCAGGTCCTTGACGGCGTCGAGGCGCGCGGTGAGTTCGTCGATGCGGACGATGAACCGTACGCCGGAGCCTCGGGTTCGGCCGGTGACCGCTTCCAACTTCGCCCTCTCGGCGGCGAGTTCCTTGCGCAGCGCGTCCTCGGTCGCGCCGAGGACGACGCGGTTGGCGCGGTCGCGCACGACCGCGGGCAGCCCGTCGAGACCGCCCAGGATCTGGGGGTACGCGACCATGAACCGCTGCCGTTCGCCCTCCGCCAGCCCGCTCCACCACGCGCGGACGGCCTCGGGGCTGCCCTGGGGGATCTGACCGGCGTCGATGCTCGCGAGCGTGGCCACCATGCGGCCGTCCGCGGCAGCATCCGCCCAGCGGTCCATACCGTCACGAACCGCGTCGGGGGCGAGTCGGCCGACCGCGTCGCCGACGAGGGTGTCCGCCTCGGCGGCTCGAACCAGGACGTCGGAAATGGCGGTGGTCAGCTCCGCGGCCCGCATCTGCTCAGTGGCCTCGGCACCGGACGGCGCCGTGACGCGGCCGTCGTCGACCACCGTGAGGCCGTACCGCGACACGTCGGCGAGGAGCGCGAGCAGTACGCCCTGCGCGGCACGCAGCTCGGTCGCGGCTGTCTCGACCAACGGCGCGACGCCGCAAGCCTCCTGGGCCGCGAGACGCAACTCGTTGTCCTGCCGATCAAGAGTGCGGTAGCCCGCGTCGGCGTCCGCTCCGGTCCACCCCGAGGCGAGAAGGGGCGCCGCGATGCCGGACGCGGCCCGCGTACCCGCACCGTCGAGGTCCGTCGCCAGGGCGGACCACTCGCGGGCGGCGGCGTCGAGCGCGTTGAAGCCCGCGTCGCGGAGTTGGGCGAGCGTCACCATCGGGTCACCACCACCTTGTCGGGCTGGGGTCGGCGAATCCGTGCTGGAGACCGGGGCGTTCGAACCCCACCGTCGCTCACGTCATCGGACACCGCGGCCGTCAACGCGCCGCGGCGTCGAAGGCGACGGCGGTCGCATGGTCGGCCCCCTCGTCATTGTCCGCGGTCTCGTTGAGCACCGCCGCCGTCTGGCCGAACTCACCGCCCACCGAGGCGAGTCGGCCCCGCCAAGCGTCGGCGACCGCGATCAGCGCGGCCCCGGTCGCAAACCCGGGACATCCGGCAGCCGCGGCCCGCGCACCGGCCACGACCTCGTCGGCCAGCAAAGGCAGTTCGGCGGCAAGCCGCTGTGCGTCGGCCGCGGCGGCCCGCAGGACGGCTGGGTCGGCACGCATCATGGGCGGCTCCCACTCAGGGAGTTCCGGCACGCCGGAACAGGACGAGCCACCCGCTGGTCGGACGAGCGACAGGCGTGCGAACGCCTGATCCGAAGCTAACCCGACTCCCCCGACAGAACGGTCGGTTGGATGGGTCATTCACCGGAAGGAATGACGAACTCCCGGTTTATCCACAGCCCTTCCCCTACTTATCCCCAGCGCCGACCCGGTTTTCCACAGGGTAGTCCGGCAATCCACGCGGACATCGCGGCACTAGCCTGTCGGCTTGTTCGTGGGCCGCCGGGCGACGAGTCCGCGCGCGATGCACTCCAGGATGACGGCGACCGCTACGGCCTCGGTGGCCAACAGGGCGATGAGGACGAAGAGTTGGACGGCTCCGGCGTCGACCGGGGACGCGCCGCCGAGGAGCATGCCGACGAATGCTCCGGGGAGTGTCACGAGTCCGACCGTGCGGGTCTGGTCGAGTGCGGGGATCAGCGCACCGGACGCCGCCGGACGGCCGATCTCCAGGCGGGCGTCACGGTCGGAGAAGCCGAGGGCGAGTGCGGCTTCGACCTCGCCGCGGCGCACGCCCAGTTCCTCAAGGGCGCGGCGGCCCGCGAGGACGGTCGCGGTGAGGGCGCCGCCGAGTTGGCTGCCCGCGATGGGGATGACGACGAGGCCGTCGAAGGGGATCAGACCGGTCGCGGCCAGTAGTGCGAGGACGGGAAGCGTGGCGACGAGGAGGGTGACGGACACCCAGGCGTGGAGGCGTGTGCCGGTGATCCGCCCCGAGGCGGTGGCGGCCGCCACGACGTACATGAGGGCGACGAAGAGCACGGTCGCCCACCAGCGGTCGACCACGTGGGTGATGACCGCGGACACGACCAGCAGTTGCACCGCCGCGCGCACCCCGGCGACGAGGATGCCTCGCCCGTGCCCGAGGTGCGCGAGGGCCGCGACGAGCACCGCGGCCAGCAGCAGCCCCGCGATCACCCCGCCCAGCACCGGCGTCACGGGCAGAAGTGAGGCCGCGATCATCGTGGGCTCGCTCATGGGAGGACGGTAGGCGCTGGACGGGGACGTGCATGTGACGTCGGACGCGCGGGTGGTGGCTGGACGAGTTCGCGGATGGCCACGTGCCACTCCCCCACCGGCCGCGCGGGACGGGCGCGCATGCGTGCGGCCCAGTCGCGGATGGCCACGTGCCACTCCCCCACCGGCGGCGCGCGACGGGCGCGCATGCGTGCCGCCCGCCCTGGCGCACGCGGCTGCTTGACGCCACTGCACATACCGCCGCCCACCGCCTTCCCCACAGCCCGCGGGCACGCAACGGGCGCGCATGCATGGGGCACCGGCATGGCGAGGACGGCGAGCCCACAGATGCGGGGTGGGGGTCGGCTGTGCGCGGATCCGCGAGGCAAGAGGGTCGGGGGGGGGTGGCCGTGGGGTCGTCGTGTCGGGGGCCGGGGTGGGACGGGGCTACAGTTGCCGGCATGTCTGTACGTGCTTCGGTCGGTGTTCCCCGTTGGACCTATCTCGGGCCTGAGGGGACCTTTACCGAGGCCGCGTTGCGGACGGTCGCCGGGGTCGACGAGGTGCAGGCGATTCCGATGGCCTCGGTGCCGGCCGCGATGGACGCGGTGCGGCGCGGTGAGGCCGAGGGTGCCGTCGTGCCGCTGGAGAACTCGGTCGAGGGCTCCGTGTCGGTGACGCTCGACGAGTTGGCGACCGGGGAGCCGCTGCTCATCGAGCGGGAGATCCTGCTGCCGATCTCGTTCGCGCTGCTGGTGCGGCCCGGGACGGTGCTCGACGACGTCAAGACGGTGTCCAGCCACTCCCACGCGCAGCCCCAGGTCCGCCGCTGGTTGGCGGCCAATCTGCCGGACGCGCACTGGTCCTCGGCCGCGTCCAACGCCGACGCCGCGCGCCTCGTGCAGGAGGGGCGGTACGACGCCGCGCTCGCCGGCGAGTTCGCCGCCGAGCGGTACGGACTCGTCCCGCTCGTCACCGAGATCCACGACGTCGAGGGCGCGGTGACGCGCTTCGTCCAGGTGCGGCGTCCCGGCGCGGTCGCGGGGCCGACCGGCGCGGACCGCACGTCGGTCGCCGCGTTCATCGTGGACGACCACGCGGGCGCGCTGCTGGAGATCCTCCAGGAGTTCGCGGTCCGCGGCGTCAACCTCGACCACATCCAGTCCCGGCCCACGGGCGACGGCCTCGGCCACTACTTCTTCGCGATCGAGGCCGAGGGGCACATCGCGGACGCCCGGGTCGGCGAGGCCCTGATGGGGCTGCGCCGGGTGTGCGCCGCGGTGCGGTTCCTGGGGTCGTACCCGCGTGCCGACGGCGTCCGCCCGCAGGTGCGGCGCGGCACGTCGGACGCGGAGTTCGAGGACGCCGCCGACTGGTTGGACCGCTGCCGCCGCGGCGACGGCTGAGCCCCGTCGAGCCGCGGGCTCCCCGTCACGCCGGGAAGTCGAAACTGTAGCCCTGCGCCACCAGCCACGGCAGGAGCTTCTTCAGCGCGGCCACGGTCTGCGCGCGGTTTCCGCCCGCGTCGTGCATGAGGACCACGCCGCCGGGCCGCAGTTCGCGCTTGACGGTGGCGACGATCCGGTCGACGCCGCCACGCTCCCAGTCGCGGCTGTCCACCGACCAGTCGAGCGGCTTCATGCCGAAGGACGCCGCGGTGCCGCGTACCGTCGCCGTCCAACTGCCGCCCGGGGACCGGAACCACGGGATCCGCACCCCCGGGACCGCCGCCAGGATCGCGTCGCGGGCCAACGTGATCTGCGACTTCAGGGCGGCCTCGGGTAGCCGGGCGATGCGCTCGTCGTGGGTTTCGGAGTGGTCGCAGAGCTGATGGCCCTTCGCGACGATCGTGCGGAGGAGGTCCGGATGCTCGCGGGCCTGCTCGCCGACGACGCAGAAGGTGGCCTTGGCGTCGTAGTGGTCGAGGAGGTCGAGCACCTGCGGCGTCCATTCGGTGCTGGGCCCGTCGTCGAAGGTGAGCGCGACCGTACGGCCGGACGAGCCCGTGCCGCGCACAAGCGTGTCGGCGACGCGCGGCGGCACGGTGTTGAACGCCGGGGGCAGGTCGGGGGCGGCAGGGGGCTGCTGCGGAGCCGCCGGGGGCGGGGCCTTGTCGTGGCCGAGCCGCGGGTCGGGGGCCGCGCGCGGTGGGTCCGGGTGCGGGACGTCCGGCGGTGTGGATGCGCCCTCGGCCGGTGCGGCGTCCCCGCCCGCGGTCGCGTCAGCCTGCGCGTCCGGACGCCCGCCCGGCACATTGCCGGACGTTCCGCCGCCCGCCGCGCACCCGGTCGCCGCGAGGACCAGCAAAGCCAGCAGCGCCACAGCCCGGCGTACCCGGGACGGCCCGGAGGTTCCGACGCCGGCCGAGGCCGCCCGAGCGACCTCGGCCCCGGGGTCCGCCCCGGCCGCACCGGCCGCGCGGCACAGACGAAACGTCCGGGGCAGACGGGCCGCGCAGGCTTCGGCGACTGCGTGAACGGCACGAGCGGCAAACGGCACGCGGTTCCTCCTCGTGGCAGGTGGTCGGCCCGAGCCCCGGCAGGGGCGCCGGCCGTGGACCGGCCGGTCCACCGTGCCATACCAAATGGAGGATTTATCCGATTTTCAGGTCTTTTGCCGGTCGTGCCGCGCGTCTGACACTCCATCAGCCCCACCCTCGGGCCGGTCCGGCGCCACGATCTCGACCACGTCCTCGGCCACCGGGAACGGCTCCGCACGGGCCTCCGGGCGCACCGCGACCCGCCCCTCCGGCACCCGGACGACCAGCGCCCCCGGCCGCACCCGCACCGCCAGCCGGGTCCCCGGGCCGATCGGGTCGCCGTCCAGCTCGCGCGGCTCGGGCCGGGCCGTCGTCACCTCCACCGACCGGCCGGTGAAGTGCTCGATCGGCCGCCAGCGCCGCTGCCGCGGGGGCACCTCGGGCACGTCGCGCCGCCGACGGCCTATGACGCGCACGGTCGCGTGCGCCCACCCGGTCATGCCGTACGGCGCGAACACCACGACGTCCAGCAGCCCGTCGTCGGGCTCGGCCCCGGGCAGGAGCTGCATGCCCGCCTGCAAGGCGCCCACGTTGCCGACCAGGACCATGCGCGCGCGCCGCTTGATCGGCTCGCCGTCGTCGATGCGCAGCGTCACCCGCATGCGCGCGTCGCGCAGGTGGCGGCCCGCCGACACGGCGTACGCGGGCCAGCCGACCTTCTTCTTGAGCGCGTCGGGCGCGTCCGCGACCATCGCCGCGTCCAGCCCGATGCCGGCCATCGCGGTGAAGTACCGGCGTTCGCCGTCCGGCTCGTCCGGCTCGATGCCGCCCAGGTCGATGTGCCGGTCGTGGCCGTGCACCGCGACGTGCACCGCGTCGGTCAAATCGATCGGCAGGCCCAGATTGCGGGCCAGCAGGTTGCCGGTTCCCGACGGTACGACCGCCAGCGGCACTCCCGTTCCGGCGAGCGCGCCCGCGCACTCGCGGACCGTCCCGTCGCCGCCCGCGACCACCACCAGGTCCACACCCTCGGCCAGTGCCGCGCGCGTCGCGCCGCCGCCCGGGTCCTCGACGGTCGTCTCCAGCCACAGCGGCGGCGCCCACCCGGCCTCGGCCATGATGCGGTCGATGCGCGCCCGGTCGTCCGCCGAGTCCAACTTGATCGGGTTCACCACGAGTGCCGCACGCGGCACGTGGCCGTTCTCGCCGTTGTGCCGCAGGTGGCCGCCCGCGCCACCCCACACCGCGCGCGGCGACAGCATCGCCGCGTTCATGATCGCCAGCACCGCCGCCGCGCTCACGAACGCCGCGAGGACGTCGCTCAAATGGCTGTCACCCCGATAGACGCGCGACAGCCCGACCGCGAGAGGGACCAGCAGGCAAAGGACGCGCCACACCCATACGCGGACCCGGCCCTGGAGCCGGTGCGACAGCAGCACGGCGATGCCGCCGTACAGCGCGAGCGCGGCCCCGGTGTGCCCCGAGAAGTACGCGCCGTCGCCCGGCACGTCGTCGAGGCGTTCGACGTCGGGCCGCTCGCGGTCCACAAAGGCGTGCGTCAGGCCGAAGACCGCGGTCTGCGCGAGGACGGTGCCCAGCAAGAACAGCGGGGCCCGCCACGACCGGTAGACCGCGTACGCGACGGCCGACGCGACCAGGGTGACGCCGATGACCGCGGGCGCCGACGACGCCACCGACAGGACACGTGTGACCGCGTCCCACAGGTCCGACCGGTGGTCCTCCAGGGTCCGCACGAGATCGTCCTCGCCCGACACCGGCCACACCCCGTCGAGCGCGCGCGTGACCAGCAGGCCGAGCCCGACCACCACCAAGGCCGTCGCCACCAGGGGCAGGGCGATCCGCCGCAGGAACCGTCCTGCTTCCGTGAGCATGGTCGCAATTCTTACCCAGGCTCGGGGGGGTGGGGGGGG
>NZ_JBPKBH010000003.1:351117-359970 GCF_051388915.1 Yinghuangia sp. YIM S09857
TCCGCCTCCTCCGGCACCGCGCCGGTCGATTCCAGGGGGTCCCACAGCGCCGTGACCAGCACCCAGAACACCGCGAGCACCACGACACCGAGCGCCCAGCCCGCGATCACATCGCTCAGGTAGTGCACGCCGAGGGCGATGCGGGTGAAGCCCACGCCCACCACCGACACGACCGCGACGACGACCGCCACCGGCCGCACCCGGCGCGGCAGCAGCGGCCACAGACCGATCAGCAGGACGCCGCAGCCCAGCACGCCGTTGAGGGCGTGCCCCGAGGGGAACGACCAGCCGTGCGCGGTCGCGATCGGGTCGGCGAACGTGGGCCGGTCCCGGGCCACGGCCAGCTTGCACAGCCCCCCGGCCGCGCCGCCGAGGACCATCACGGTGACCACCCAGACCGCGGTGCGCCGCCGACCGGCCACCCACAGCCCCGCCGTGAGGCCCGCCGCGAGGATCCGGAAGGTGTTCGGGTCCCACACCCAGTCGGTGAGGATCCGCGTCGCGTCGACGACCGCGGGCCGGTCGTCCATCCAGCCGTGCAGGTCGCGGGCGACCCGGGAATCCACCCGGAAGAGGGTGTCCCAGCCGCACACGACGAGCAGCAGCAGGACGGTGAAGACCGCGGCGGAGAGGATCGCCGGAACCGCGTACCGCGCGGGAAGCCACCAGACGTGGTCGTCGTCCGCGGTCGTGTCGGGCGGGCTCGGGGAAAGGCTGCGCACCCCCCTTTGATACCCGCTCGCGCGTGCCCCGGTGCGGAAAAGGCGTGGCTGTGGGCCATCCGGCGCCCGGTACGCTAAGGCCCGTGATTGACCTGCGACTGCTCCGTGAGGACCCCGACCGCGTCCGCGCCTCGCAGCGCGCCCGCGGCGAGGACGAGACCATCGTCGACAAACTGCTGGCGGCCGACGAGCGCCGCCGCTCGTCGGCGACCGCGTTCGACCGTCTCCGCGCCGAGCAGAAGGGCCTGGGCAAGCAGGTCTCCAAGGCCCAGGGCGACGAGCGCGCGGCGCTGCTGGAGCGCACCCGCACGCTGGCCGCCGAGGTCAAGGCCGCGGACGCGGCGCAGGACGAGGCCGCCGCCGACGCGCAGCGGCTGCTCCTGGAGCTGTCCAACGTGGTCGAGGACGCGGTGCCGCCCGGCGGCGAGGACGACTTCGTCACGCTGGAGGAGGTCGGCACCCCGCGCGACTTCGCCGCCGAGGGCTTCGAGCCCCGCGACCACGTCGAGCTGGGCAAGCTGCTGGCCGCCATCGACGTCGAACGGGCCGCGAAGGTCTCCGGCGCCCGGTTCTACTACCTGACCGGCATCGGCGCGATGCTGGAACTGGCCCTGGTCAACATGGCCATGGCCCAGGCCAACGCGGCCGGGTTCACACCGATGATCACCCCTGCGCTGGTGCGTCCCAAGGCGATGGAGGGCACGGGCTTCCTCGGCCAGGCCGCGGAGAACGTCTTCCACCTGGAGAAGGACGACTACTACCTGGTCGGCACCGCCGAGGTCCCGCTCGGCGCCTACCACATGGACGAGATCCTCGATGCGCGGCAACTGCCGTTGCGGTACGCCGGGTTCTCGCCCTGCTTCCGCCGGGAGGCGGGCACCTACGGCAAGGACACGCGCGGCATCATCCGCGTGCACCAGTTCGACAAGGTCGAGATGTTCGTCTTCACCACGCCTGAGGAGGCGGCCGCCGAGCACCAGCGGCTCCTGGCGTGGGAGAAGGAGTTCCTGACCGCGCTCGAACTGCCGTTCCGTGTCATCGACACCGCCGCGGGCGACCTCGGCTCGTCGGCCGCCCGCAAGTTCGACTGCGAGGCGTGGATCCCGACGCAGGGCAAGTACCGCGAGGTCACCTCGACGTCGAACTGCACCGAGTTCCAGGCCCGGCGCCTGGCCGTGCGGATGCGCGACGAGGCGGGCACGCGCCCGCTCGCGACGCTCAACGGCACGCTGTGCGCGGTGCCGCGCACGATCGTGGCGATCCTGGAGAACCACCAGCAGCCCGACGGCTCGGTGCGGGTACCCGCGGCACTGCGCCCGTTCCTGGGCGGACGCGAGGTTCTGGAGCCGGTGGGCGCCGCGTGACGGCCGGCCCCTTCGGGCTGGTCGCGACGGACCTCGACGGCACTCTCGTACGCGACGACCACACCATCTCGGACCGCACGCGCGCGGCACTCGGCGCCGTGCGCGCGGCCGGGGCGCACCACGTGATCGTCACCGGCCGCGCCGTCTCGTGGTCGCGTCCCGTCTTCGCCCAGCTCGGCTACCAGGGTCTGGCGGTCTGCTCGCAGGGCGCGCAGGTCTACCACGCGGGCGAGGACCGGCTGCTGACCTCGGTCACCCTCGACCGCGCGGTCGCGCAACTGGCCGTCGAGAAGATGGTCGCCAACCTCGGGCCGGTCGCCCTCGCGGTGAGCCGCGCGGGGCTGGACGGCGCGGTGGTGGTCGAGCCGGAGTACGACTACCGGCTCGCCCTGCCGGTGCGCACGGCCGCCGAGCGCGCGGAGCTGTGGGCCGAGCCGATCCTGAAGGCGTACGTCCAGGCCCCCGGCCTCGACGACGACGAACTGGCCGCGCGGGCCCGGGAGATTTGTGCGGGGCTCGTCGACATAACGCATGCGGGCCCCGGGATAGTGGAACTGCTGCCGCAGGGTCTGGCCAAGTCGATCGGTCTGTCGCTGGTGGCCCGCCGCCTCGGTGTGCGGGCCGTCGGGACGATCGCGTTCGGCGACATGCCGAACGACCTCTCGATGTTGCGGTGGGCCGGGCACGGCGTGGCGATGGCCAACGCGCACCCCTCGCTCAAGGCGGTGGCCGACGAGGTGACGGCGTCGAACGACGAGGACGGCGTGGCGGTGGTGCTGGAACGGCTGTTCCCGGCGGCTTGAGAACCCGCTTCGGGGTTGTCGGAGTGCCCTCGTGGTCCGGTGCGTGCGATTGCCGGGCGCGACCCCCTACAGGTCGCGGACCTGCGGCAGGCCGTCCGCGACGATCCGCTCGAAGACTTGCTCGTCGGTCCCGAACACCGTGCCGGGCACCGGCAGGTGCACGGCGATCTCGGTGATCCCGGCTGCGGCGTTGCGGCCGGCGTAGTCGACGAAGGCGTCGACCGAGTCGAGCGCGCGTTCGTCGGTGGAGCCGTTGAGCAGCACCCGGCCGAGTTCCTTGGGGTCGCGGCCCTGCGCGATGCACGCGTCTTCGAGGCGGTGCACCTGCTCCGCGATGTCGGCGGTGTACTGCGCGCCGGTCTGCCCGGTCAGGCGCTTCGGGTCGCCGAAGGTGACCCAGTCCTGGCCGAGCCGGGCGGCGAGGCGCATGCCGCGGGGACCGGTGGCGGCGACGGCGAAGGGCACGCGCGGGGTCTGCACGCAGCCGGGGATCATGCGCGCCTCGACGGCGGAGTAGTAGGTACCGCGATACGTCGTGGCCGGGGCCGTCAGGAGGCGGTCCATGAGGTCGAGGAACTCCTCGAAGCGGTCCTGGCGTTCGCGCGGGGCCCAGGGCTCCCGGCCGAGCGTGGCGGCGTCGAAGCCGGTACCGCCCGCGCCGATGCCGAGGGTCATGCGCCCGCCGGAGAGGTCGTCGAGGGTCATGACCTCCTTGGCGAACGTCACCGGGTGGCGGAAGTTGGGCGAGGAGACGAGCGTGCCGAGACGTACCCGCGACGTCGCCACGGCCGCGGCGGCGAGGGTCGGCACCGTGCCGAACCACGGCCTGTCGCGGAACGTGCGCCAGGACAGGTGGTCGTAGGTCCAGGCGGTGTCGAACCCGCCCTCCTCCGCCGCGCGCCACCGCGCAAGCGCCTCGGAGCCTGAGTAAATCGGGAGGATCACGACACCGGTTTTCATGATCCAAGCCTAGGCGCGCCGCGATATGCGGCAAATTTCCCGGTCATCGGACGCGACGGGCGCGCGCGGCAGGCGGCGGGACGGCGCCGGGGAGGTGTGGGCTACATGCTTCCGAAGCCGTAAGCGAGGATGTACGGCGTGACTGCCTCTCCGCGCCCGCGTCTCGTCGCCACCGATCTGGACGGCACCATCGTCCGCAGTGACGGCACCATCTCCGAACGCACGCTCGCCGCCCTGGAGGCCGTGGAGGCGGCCGGTGCCGAAGTCGTGTTCGTGACCGGCCGGCCGCCGCGCTGGATGGACAAGGTGGCCGAGGTCACCGGCCACCACGGGCTGGCGATCTGCGGCAACGGCGCGGTGGTCTACGACCTCAGAGCCGAGCGCATCGTCGAGACGCACCCGATGGACGTGACGGCGGCGCGCAAGGTCGCGGGCCTCATCAAGGCGGAGATCCCCGACGTGTGCTTCGCCGTCGAGACCGCCACCGGGTTCGCGCACGAGCCCGCGTACCCGCCGCTGGAGCGCGACGTGTCGATCGTGCACGCGGTGGCCCCGGTCGAAGAACTCCTGGACGGGCCGGTGCTCAAGCTGCTCGCGCGGCACGCGTCGCTGGCCCCGGACGAGTTCCTGGCCCTCGCCCGGGCCGCCGCCGGCCGGTACGCGGAGTTCACGCACTCGTCCAAGATCGCGCTCGTCGAGATCAGCGGCCTCGGCATCAGCAAGGCGACCACGCTCGCGTCCTTCTCGGCCCGGCACGGCATCACCGCGGACGAGGTCGTGGCGTTCGGCGACATGCCCAACGACCTGCCGATGCTCACCTGGGCCGGGCAGCCGTACGCGGTCGCGAACGCCCACCCGGCGGTCCTGAAGGCGGTGCCGAACCACACCGCGAGCAACGACGACGACGGTGTCGCGCTGATTCTGGAAAAGCTCTTCTCGTAACTCTGCGTAGAGATAATGTAACTCTATGCACGCAATCCGGGTGGGGCGCTCCCCGCTGTCCGCGCTGCTCGGCCATTACGCGGTCGGCGCCGCGGTCGCCTTCCGGCCGGTCGCCGAAGGGCTGTTGAACCGAGGCTACGAGGTGACGACCACCGAGGGCCGGTGGTTCCTCAAGCACTACCTCGACCAGACGCCCGGGGCCATCGCCTTCCAGCACCGCGTCACCGAGCGCCTGCGCGCGGCCGGGGTCCCCGCGCTGCCGCCGCTCGCCGACCGCGGGGGCGGCACCGCGCGGCGTGTGGCGGGCCGCTGGTTCGCGCTGTTCCCGTGGGTAGAGGGGCACCACCGCGGCGGCGACGACCTGGACGATGCGGAGTGCACGCAGTTGGGCACGCTGCTCGGCACCGTGCACGCCCAACTGATGCGCATGCTTCCCCCGGTCCAGCAGCCGATGTTCGCGCCCGCGGCCGACGCCTCGTACTCGATGGCGGTGGCCACGCGGCTGCTCGACGGCATACGACGGCGTACCGTCCGCGAGCCGTTCGACGAACTTGCCGAACACCGGCTCGTCGAGCGCCTGCGCATGCTGCGCCGCCTCGCGCACCGCAGGCCCGCCGACCACGACCGACCCCGGACCGGCTACGTGCACGGCGACTTCCATCCGCTGAACCTGCTCTACGCCGAGCGCGATCCGGTGGCGATCATCGACTGGGACCGCCTGGCCGCGCTGCCCGACACCGAGGAGACGGTACGCGCCGGGCTGCTGTTCTTCACCGCGTCCGCGACCGGCACGCTCGACCTGCCGCGGGTGCGCGCGTTCGTGCACGCCTACCGCGCGGTCACCGACCCCGGCGACGACGAACTCGCGGCCGCCGTACAGCGCCTGTGGTGGGAGCGGCTCAACGACTTCTGGATGCTGAACCGGCACTACGACGAACGCGACCACCGGTCCGACCCGTTGTTCCCGGCTTCCGCCGCACTGATCGTGTGGTGGACCCGGCACTACGAGGAGGTGATGGCCGCGTTCGTGGAGTGAGGGGCGCTACGAGCTGGGCGTGGGCCCACCCGTCCCCGTCGGCGGCTTGGTGGTCGCCGTCGGCGGCGTCGTCGGCGGCTGGCTGGTGGGCGGCGCGCTCGTCGTCGTCTTGGTCGCCGTCGGCGAGGTGGGCGTGGTCGGCGCACGCGACGTCTGCTGGCTGGTCTGCGGGTTCCCCGTGGGCGGCGGCAGACCGGGGTTCTGCGAGGTACGCGTGGGCGGCGTCGACCGGGTGGTCTCGGTCTCGGTGTCCGAGCCGGGGGCCGGGAAGCCCGCGCCGGGGCTGTCGTCGTCGCCGGTCGGCGTGCCGGGGCCGCTGGTGGACGTGGCCGGCGCGGTCGGGTTCGTCTTGTCGCCGCTGTCGGAGTCCCCGTTGTCCGCCAGCGCGAGGACCAGGAAGGTCACGCCCGCGATGACCGCCACGACGGCCACCACGACGATGGCGTAGAAGAGGCCCGAGCGGCGGCGCTCGCCGCGTTCGTCCTCGATCAACGGCATCGCGCCGGTGCCGCCGTCGTTGGTCGGCAGGGACAGCGGGCCGCCCGGCACAGGGCGGGTACGGTCGGTGTCCGGGCCGCCGGGCACCGGGGCGCCCAGGCGCGCGGTCGGCGCGGCGGCGGTGGCTCCGGTCGCGCCGGCCTGCCACGCCTGGTGGCGGGCTGTCCCGCCGGGCGGCTGGGTCGGGATCCGGGTGGTCGGCGGCGCCACGTGCACGGCCTGGCCCGCCAGCACGCGCCGGATGTCCATGCGCATCTCTTCGGCGGTCTGGTACCGGTCGTCCGGGTTCTTGGCGAGCGCCTTGAGCGCGATCGCGTCCAGGTGCGCCGGGATCCGCGCGTCCGACGCGGACGGCGGGCGCGGGTCGTCCTGCACGTGCTGGTACACCACCGACAGCGGCGTGTCGCCGTTGAAGGGCGGGCGCAGCGCGAGGAGTTCGTACAGCAGGCAGCCACTGGAGTAGAGGTCGCTGCGGGCGTCGACGGTGCGGCCGAGGGCCTGTTCGGGCGAGAGGTACTGCGGGGTGCCCATGACCATGCCGGTCTGCGTCATCGTCGTCGCCGCGCTGTGCAGCGCGCGGGCGATGCCGAAGTCCATCACCTTCACGGCGCCCGAGTTGGTGATGATGACGTTGGCGGGCTTGATGTCGCGGTGGATGATGCCGTGCCTGTGGCTGTACTCCAGGGCCTCCAGCACGCCCTCGGTGATCCGCAGGGCCTGCTCCTGCGGTATCGGCGAGCCCTCGGAGAGCAGTTCGCGCACCGTACGGCCCTCGACGCACTCCATCACGATGAACGGCACCAGCTCGGGGCCGATGCGGTCCTCGCCCGTGTCGTACACCGACACGATCGCGGGGTGGTTGAGCGACGCGGCGTTCTGCGCCTCGCGGCCGAAGCGCGAGCGGGCCACCGGATCCTGCGCGAGATCGGGGCGCAGGGTCTTGACGGCGACGGTACGGCCCAGCCGTACGTCGTGGGCCATACTCACCTCGGCCATGCCGCCGCGGCCGAGCTGACGCCCCAGCTCGTAGCGTCCCGCGCCGACGGTCCTGACCTGGGTCCCGGAGACCTCGTCGTCCGGGCGCTGCGGCTGACCCATCACTCCTCGCCGTCCGTCTCGTCACGGTCCGCCGGGAACGGACTCGCTCGTCCCAACGATCGCCGGGCCGCAAAGGCACGGCGGGTCCCGGCCCCGTGCGCACATGGCATTGTCCCGCAATCCGGTATCCGAGTCACCGTACCGGCAGCGGGGCCATGCCATCAGGCTTGAACGGCCCCCGCGGCGAGACATAGCTCACCGCATTGCCATTTGACGCGGGCACGTCAGGATAACCCCTGTCGGCTACCCCATTGCCACGAATGCCAGCAGTGCCGCGACCAGCAGCGCCGTACCGGCGACCACGGCCAGCACGCGGCGGCGCGAACGGCTGCGCCGCTGCGCCCGGCGCGTGCCCTGGACCGGCACGGGGCCGCGTGCCGCCGCACGCCGCCGGTGCGAACCCGCCCCGGGCAGCGGCACCCCGCCCGAATCTGACATCTCGTCAGGAATGATGCGCGCGACCGCCTGGCGCATCTCCTTGGCCGAGGCGAAGCGCAGTTGCGGGTCCTTGCGCAGCGCGTGCAGTACCAAGTCGTCCACCGCTCCCGGCACATCGCGGTGCGCGGACGGCGGCAGCGGCTCGTCGCGAACGTGCTTGTACGCCACGGTGATGGCGCTGTCCCCGTCGAACGGCACGCTGCCGACCAGCAGTTCGTACAGCAGGCAGCCCACCGAGTAGACGTCGCTGCGCGGCGACGCCGGGTGTCCCAGGGCCTGTTCCGGCGAGAAGTACTGCGGAGTCCCCATGATGTGCCCGGCCGCCGTGAGGGACGCCGAAGTGCCGTGCACCGCCCGGGCGATGCCGAAGTCCATGACCTTGACCTCGCCGTGCTGCGTCACCATGACGTTCACCGGCTTGATGTCGCGGTGCACGATCCCGTGTCCGTGGCTGTATTCGAGGGCGTCGAGGACGTACGCGGCGATGCGCAGCGCCCGACGCCAGGGCAGCGGCCCCTCGTGCCGCAGCAGCGCGCGCAGCGTGTAGCCCTCGACCAGTTCCATCACGATCCACGGAATCGGGCCGCCGGACGCGTCGTCCTCGCCGGTGTCGTAGACCCGCACGATCGCCGGATGGTTGAGCGCCGCCGCGTGGTGCGCCTCGCGGGCGAACCGCGAGCGGGCCACCGCGTCCTCGGCCAGGTCGGTGCGCAGCCGCTTGACCGCGACGATGCGGTCCAGCGCCACGTCGTGCGCCTCGTGCACGACCGCCATGCCGCCGCCCCCGATGCGCCGGAGCGTGCGGTAGCGCCCGTCGCCGAAGAGCGTTCCGGCGAACTCGTCGTGCGGGTCGTGCACCATCCCGCGGCCCCCCGTGGTGCGGCGTCGAGGCGGCGGGGGGGGGGGGGGGGGGGGGGGGGGGGGGGGGGGGGGGGGGGGGGGGGGGGGGGGGGGGGGGGGGGGGGGGGGGGGGGGGGGGGGGGGGGGGGGGG
>NZ_JBPKBH010000003.1:360090-370284 GCF_051388915.1 Yinghuangia sp. YIM S09857
CACCGGTGTCCTACAGGTAGGGACCAGACGAGCCGGCCGGGCCCGAGTCGCCGGGGCGCCCGGGCATCGCACCGGGCGGCAGCGCCCTGCGCATCGTCTCCAACTGGGCGCGGGCCGCCATCTGCTGGGCGAACAACGCGGTCTGGATGCCGTGGAAGAGCCCTTCGAGCCAGCCGACCAACTGGGCCTGCGCGATGCGCAACTCGGCCTCGGTCGGGACGTTCTCGTCGTTGAACGGCAGCGTCAGGCGCTCCAACTCCTCGACGAGCTCGGGGGCGAGGCCCTTCTCCAACTCCTTGATGGACCCCTTGTGGATGTCCGCCAGCCTTACGCGGCTCGCCTCGTCGAGAGGCGCCGCGCGCACCTCCTCCAGCAACTGCTTGATCATGCTGCCGATGCGCATGACCTTGGCCGGCTGCTCGACCATGTCGGTGATGGCGAGTTCGCCGTTCTCGCCGCCTTCGGCGCCGCCCACCGCCATGCCGTCGGGGCCGACGATCACGACGTGCGGGTTCTCGTCCTGCGATTCGTTGTTCGGCATGCTCATGACCCCATCCTCTCCCGTCGGCGGGGGCCCTCGCCACGGGGACCGCTCCGACGGGAGAGGACGCCTGCCCGGAATCCGGCCCCCGCGGGGAGCCGGCGGGTCAGCCGCTGCCGAGGCGCAGGACCTCGCGCGACCGCGTGAACAGCGCCGCGATCCCGGCCGCGAGCAGCGGGATCACGACGAGGGCCAGACCCATCTGGGCCCACGGGACGACCACGACGATGTCCGGCAGCCTGGACGCGTTCTGGGGCCCGCCCTCGGAGATCGCCGCCTCCTGGGCCCGTTCCGCGACCTCGGCGGTCTTCCAGCGCAGCGCGGCGGCGGGCAGCAGCCCCACGACGACGCCGAGTGCCGTGCCGATCAGGGCGATCACCCAGCTCTGCGCGGCCGAGAGGGTACGCCGTACTCTCGGCGGCGCGCCGACCGCGCCCAGCGTGGCCAGGTCCTTGCGGCCGTCCGCGAGGGCGAGCCCGGTGGCGACCCCCGACGCCCCCAACGCCACCAGGACGGTCGCGGCGGCGAGCAGGAGGATCTGGGTGCTGGGCCGCCCCTGGTAGCCGCGTTCGACCTCGATGCCGCCTCCGCCCACCGCGTACACGGCCTCTTGCGCGCGCTGCTGGGCGGCCTCGCTCGGCATCTCCGCGGTGTCGTAGACCAGTTGGACGAGGGTGGGCGGGACACCGAGGAGTTTCGCGGGTTCCTCGCCGAGGATCACCGGCGCGTAGTCGAAGCCGTCGGACTCCAGGAGGATCGCCGGGAGTTCGACGGTCCGCGGCGGCGGCAGGGGCTCCGGCGGGGCGGTCGGCTGCCCGCCGGGCCCCGGCTGGGACGCATAGCTCGCGCTGATCCCGATGGTGACCTTCCCATCGTGGATGTAGCGCTCGTCGAAGACGACCGCGCCGTGTTTGAGCGCCTCGGGCGTGCGCGGGTCGTCGGTGCGGTTGAGGCGCCGTACGAGCTCCGCGTCCCCCACGGGCAGCCCGGCCAGGCCCCAGATCTCGTTGTAGCCGGGAGCGCACCGGGGGTCGTCCTTCGCGGCCTCGATCTCGGCGGGTGTGGGCTCCCGGGTGAGGCCCTGGTCGCCCGCGGTGTGGAGCGGGCACATGTTGGCCGGGGGGATCTGCGCCATGACCATCGTGCACGTCGTGCCCACGACGCAGCCGGCGGTGCCGTAGCCGACGACGACGCCCTTGCCGGTGACGGGCAGGTTGTCCTCGACGGCCTTGACGAAGGCGTCGCTGATGGGCAGCCCGGGGCCGGTGTACGCGAGAACCTGCCCGTGCTGGGCCCGCGGCAAGTAGGTCTCGCGTTTGTCGTGGTCGGTGCCCGCCCAGTAGGTCGCCACCGCCACCGCCCCGGCGACGGCGGCCATGACCGCGGCGACCGCGGGCGCTGTGCGCGGCCTGTTGCGCGCGGCGTCGCGCAGCGCGAGCCGCGGGGTGAGCGGGAGGATCCGGCCCAGCCGCCCGGCCAGGCCGACCAGCGCCGGGCAGCAGGCGATCAGGCCGAGTTGGGCCAGCACGCATCCGGCCAGCAGGGTCGCGTCGTGCGGCTCGACGGCCGCGCCGTAGTAGGCGAGGCCGAGGCCGAGCACCCCCGCGGCGATGCCGGCGACGGGCAGCACGCGGGAGCCGCGCCGCACGCCGCGGCGTCCGGTCAGCGAGTCGACGATGTTCTCGCGGGCCGCGAGGAACGCGGGTACGGCCGCGGCGACCGTGCCGATGACGATGCCGAGGCCGATGACGCCCGCGATTTCGAGCGGGCGCACGTCGTAGTGGCCCAGTTCCTTGCCCGACATCTCGGCGAACCAGTCGCGCGAGAACCACGCGGCCGCCATGCCCAGTGCGGTGCCGACGGCGCCCGCGACCACGCCGAGGACGACGCCGTCGGCGAGCACGATGGTGCGGATGTGCCCGCGGTCGCCGCCCGCGACGCCGACGAGCCCGAGTTCCCGCCTGCGACGCCGCGCGCCCACGGCGAAGGCCGGTCCGGCCAGCAGGACGACTTCGAGCAGGGCCATGCCGAGGACGACCACGCCGACCGCCACCGCCAGGTCGCTGACCCGGTCCGGCGCGTGGTCGATCCGGCGGTACGGGACCTCGGAGTCCGCGAGCGCGGACCCGTCGACCTCACGCGAGGTCGCGACGATGCCCTTGGCGTTGAGCTCGCGCACCTTGTCCCAGGTGTACGTGCCCGGCGGCGCGTCGACCAGGTACTCGTACGTGAGCGGCGGCCCGGGCAGCGGGTCCAGCTTCTCCAGCAGGGTGCCCGGCAGCGCGAAAACGCTGCGCTCGCGCAGCGCGTCGGGCACGTTGACGGTGCCGACGATGGTGAAGTCCCGTCCGCTGCTCGGCTGGTTGAGCGTGCCGCCGATGCGCAACCCGCCGACGGACAGCAGCTTTTCGGTGACCACGACCTCGTCGGCGGTGCGCGGCGCGCGCCCGGCGGTCTGCCGCAGGATGCCCTCGGCGAGCGGCGCGGTGTAGTCCAGCTCCACGAAA
This sequence comes from Yinghuangia sp. YIM S09857, assembly GCF_051388915.1. NCBI lineage: Bacteria > Bacillati > Actinomycetota > Actinomycetes > Kitasatosporales > Streptomycetaceae > Yinghuangia > Yinghuangia sp. YIM S09857. The sequence continues at coordinate 363,139 of NZ_JBPKBH010000003.1, forward strand.
CCGGCCGTGGTCATGCCGTGTGCGGTGCGCAGGGGCAGGTCCCCCCGGACGATCGTGAGCGTGGGCGACCCGGCCGGGATGCTCGCGGGGACGTCGACCGCCAATTCCTCGGGCTGGTCGGAGCCGATGCCGGTCTTCTGCCACTCCACGACTCCGGCCATCGCCGAGTTGGCCGCGTCGTCGGGGTCCTGCACGGTGGCGGCGCGCGACGGGCTCGCGAACAGCAGCGCGTCCGCCTGCCCGATCTTGCGCTCCAGTCGCTCGTCCCGGTCCAACTGCTGGCTGCGGTACACGATGTCGGCCGCGCTCCCGGCGAACACCGGCAGCGCGATCATGAGCACGATGAGCAGGCTGCGCCCCTTGGCACGCCAGGCCTCGCGCCGGGCGATGCGCAGCGCGGCACGCCACGCGGGGATGTTCACCGGCTCCCCTCGCGCGCGAGCAGGCTCTCCGGGGCGTCCTGCCTCCCGGTGTCGTCGACGAGGCGCCCGTCCCGCAGGAAGACGATGCGGTCGGCCCACGCCGCGTGGCGCGCCTCGTGCGTCACCAGGACGGCGGCCGCACCGGCGTCGCAACGGGCGCGCAGCACGCGCAGCACGGCCTCGCCGGTCGCCGAGTCGAGGGCGCCGGTGGGCTCGTCGGCGAGGACCAGGCGGCGTTCGCCGACCAGGGCGCGCGCGATGGCGACGCGCTGCTGCTGGCCGCCGGACATCTCGTCGGGGAAGCGGTCGGCGAGATCGGCGACGCCGACCTCGGCCAGTGCCTCCTGGGCGGCGGCCCGGGCCTTGCGTACCGCGGTGCCGTCGAGTTCGAGCGGCAGCGCGACGTTCTCGGCGGCGGTCAGGGCCGGGACGAGGTTGAGGTCCTGGAACACGTAGCCGACGCTGCGGCGCCGCAGGGCGGCCTGCTTGCGGCGCGGCAGGCCGCTGATCTCGGTGCCCTCGACCAGGACCATGCCGGTGGTCGGGGTGTCGAGTCCGCCGGCGAGCATCAGCAGCGTGGACTTGCCGGATCCGGACGGGCCCATCACGGCGAGCAGTTCGCCCGCGGCGACGGCGAGGTCGACGCCGACGAGGCTCTGCACCTGCGTCTCGCCGCTGCCGTAGGTGCGTCCCAGGCCCCGCAGTTCGAGCACCGGTACGTCGGACGTGGTGGGCTCGGTACCGATCGCGCCGGTCATCGCTTCCCCCTGCGGATGCGGCCCCGCCTGGGCGGAGCGTCCGTCGGTGCCGCCTCCCCGGCCGGCGGTGCGGCGGGCAGCGCTTCGGCGGCGGGCGCCACGACGTCGCGGCGGGCGAGCCGGGCCTCGCAGTGGTCGAGCCAGCGCACCTCGGCCTCGGCCTGGAAGACCAGGCTCTCCAGCACGAGTTGCCAGGCCAGGTCGTCGTCGGCGGCGCGCGTCTTGAGGCGCGTGTAGTCCTGGAGCGCGCGCAGGGTGTGGGCGCGCTGGGTCTGCACGACGGCGGCGATGTCGACCCCGGGAACGGTGACGGCCATGGCCAGTTTGATGGCCAGCTCGTCGCGCGGGCGCCCGGCGCGGGAGACGGGCTCGTCGAACCACTCGTGCAGCTCGCGGCGCCCCTCGTCGGTGATGCGGTAGAAGACGTGGCCCTCGCCGTCCTCGCCGTCCGGCACGACCAGCCCGTCCCGGTCGAGGCGGCCGAGCGTCGTGTAGACCTGGCCGACGTTGAGCGGCCAGGTGGATCCGGTACGGGACTCGAACTCGGCCCGGAGCTGGTAGCCGTAGCGGGGCCCCTGGTCCAGGAGGGCGAGCAGTCCGTGCTTGATAGACATACTCAGTATGTATACCGAGTATGCTCTGTTGTACAAGGGCCCGGCGGAAACGGGCTGCGGTGCGGGGGGGGGCGGGCGCGGAAGCGGGTGCAGGGCGGCGCGGGCCCGGTCAGACGCAGACGACGTCGATGGTGATGGCCCGGGTCTGGGCGTAGACCGCAGGTTGCAGGATGCGCAGCTGCACGGTGCCGCGGACCCGGTAGCCGTCGTAGCGCAGGCCGACCGGCCACGGGATCTGGAGGCTCTGCTGCCGCGGGCCGCTGCCGGTGAAGTGGAGCTGGTCGGGCGGCCAGGCCCGGGCGTTCTCGAAGAACCACTGGTAGACGATGTCGCCCGCGCCGCCGTCGACCATGATCGTCGCGGCCAGCACGACTTCTTCCCGGTTGTTGCAGCGGATCTGCGCACCCGGGCCGTGGTCGCTGGTCAGGACCACGCTCACGACGCGCATCGACGACGAGACCGGCGCGTGGCCGTCGTCGTCGGTGCCCGGGTTCTTGCCTGGCGGCGGGACGAAGCCGGGCCCCTGTGTCGCGGGCGGCCACGTCCCGGTGGTCGGCGGTGTCGCGGCGCCGGACTTGGACCCGCCCGAGCCGCCGGTCGCGGCGGACGTCGACATGGGAGAGGCGGCGGGGTTGTTCGCCGGCGGCGCGCTCGGCGCGGCGGTGGCGGTGCTCGGCGTGGGTGTCGGCGGGACCGCCGACGGCGTCGCGTCCGAGGTCGCCGCCGGGCTCGGCATGGCGTGCTCCTCGGCGGGGAGCTGCGGCGGTATTCCGACCACCGGCTCGGAGGGCGCGGCCTGTTCGGCGGCGCCGTCGGTGCCGTAGAAGTTGACCAGTGCGAGGACACCGACCATCAGCAGGGCGATGATCACCGGTCCGGCCGGGACACGCCGGATGAAGGCGCGAACTCGGTGCATCCGGCCTCCTTCCCGCCGATCGGGGCCCGCCCCCTGCCGACGGGGGGCCACGGGCCCTGGCGGGCCTCCTCGCCGCGCTCCCCGTCCGGCGGCCGGGGGCGAGGTGGCACTGCCGGAAACTATCGCGAATCAGGCCCCGCCGTCTCCGATGTAACCGCCTTGATGAGACTGCACTCTTCTCTGGAGTTGCACCAGACGCCGCCCGGCCCTGTGGCCACATCGGTACGCCATCAGGACATGACAACACGTCAGCTTTCCGCCTCGGTAAACCGGGCGGGTGGACCGGAACGCTCAGGACCGGCCGCGGCGGCGGCGCGCGGCGACGCGGACGAACGCCGTGCCGCCCGCGACCAGCAGCACGCCCAGCGCCACGAGCTGCGCGGTCGCCCGCAGACCGGTCTTCGGCAGCCCGGCGGCCGGGGGTTCGTCGGGCGTGGTCCGGGGTCCGGGAGTGGCAGTTCCGGCGGGCGTCTCGGCGGGTGTTCCGGCAGACGTCCCGGCGGGTGCGGGTGTCGCAGACGCTGCGGGCGGGGGGTTCTCCACGTACCACGCCACCGTCCGTCCGCCGGAGCGCACGGCGCTCACGCCGGGGCGCATGCCGGGAACGACCTCGATCCCGGCCGCCCGCATCGCGGCGATGCCCTCCGGGCCGCCGGACAGCACGAGTTCGTGGTCCACGGTCAGCGCGGGCACCCCGGACACGTCGACGACCGGCACGATCCCGAACGGCGCGACGCGCGCCAGAAGCGCGTCGCGGTCCGCGCGCGTGGGCCTTGCGGTGCTGTCCGTACGGCCGGGCATGCCGCGCTCGCGTCCCCCGCCCGCCTCGGCGGGGGCGGTCGAGGGGTGCGGGTCGGGGTCCGGCAGCAGCCCCGGCACCCCCGCGCGCGGCGCGATGGTCGGCGCCCCGGTCGGGACGTTCGCCGCCGTGGGTGCCGGTTCGGGCGGCACCGCCCAGGCCGAGGGCACGGCGAGCGCGGACAGCACCAGGTATGCCGCGACTGCACGGGTCCGCTTCACGGCCTGCCTTCCCAACGCCCCTCGGTCGTGTCCGCCGACCCCCACCGGGTCGGCGGGATGTCCGGGTCACTCCCCCGCACCGAACCGGCCGGCGGTGCTTGGCAGCCTAGGAAAAACAGACTATTCGTTCAATAACCGACATTCCGAAAGTTCCGCGCGATCATTTGCGATCACCCGCCGACGGTCAGCACGACCTTGCCGACATGCGTGCTCGCCTCCACGACCCGGTGCGCCTCCGCGGCCTCGATCACCGGCAGGACCCGGTCCACGATCGGACGCACCCGACCGGCCGCGATCAGCGGCCACACGTGCTCGCGCACCGCGGCGACGATCGCCGACTTCTCGGACAGCGGACGCCCGCGCAGCGAGGTCGCGGCGAGCGCCGCGCGCTTGGTGAGCAGCTCGTTCAGGTTGATCTCGGCCTTGACGCCGCCCTGGAGCCCGATGATCACCAGGCGCCCGTTGACCGCGAGCGCGCCGATGTTGCGGGCCAGGTACTTCGCGCCCATGTTGTCCAGGATCACGTCGACCCCGGCTCCGTCGGTCTCCTGGGCGATGCGCGCGGCGAAGTCCTCCTCGCGGTAGTTCACCGCGACGTCCGCGCCCAGCTCGCGGCAGCGGGCGAGCTTCTCCTCGGTGCCCGCGGTCGTGAAGATCCGCGCGCCGACCGCCCGGGCGAGCTGGATCGCCATCGTGCCGATGCCGCTCGAACCGCCGTGCACGAGGAACGATTCGCCCGGACGCAGGTGCGCCACCATGAACACGTTCGACCAGACCGTGGTGACGACCTCGGGGAGCGCGGCCGCCTCGACCAGGCCCACGCCCTCCGGCACCGGAAGCAGTTGGCCGACCGGCACGCGCACGTACTCCGCGTACCCGCCGCCCGCCAGCAGCGCGCACACCTCGTCGCCGACCGCCCAGCCCGCGACACCGGCGCCGAGCTTCACGATCCGGCCCGAGGCCTCCAGGCCCGGGTACACCGACGCGCCGGGCGGCGGCGGGTAGAAGCCCTGGCGCTGCATCAGATCGGCCCGGTTGACCGCCGTCGCGGCCACCGCCACCAACACCTCGCCGGGCCCCGGCTCCTCGTCGGGGACCTCGGTCCAGGCCAGTGCCTCCGGCCCGCCCGGGGCCTTGATCGTCATCGCGTGCAAAGCTCTCGCTCCTCGTCGTTCGGCGTACGGGCCGTCCGCCGCCGCTCAGTGCCGTTCGGACGACGGTGTCACTATCCCGGTCCCCGGCTGGCCGATGCTGCGGATGACCACGAGCCGGTCCCCGGCCGCCAGCTTGGACGCCTCCGGGTCGTCGTGCCGCAGCATGCGGTGCCCCCGCACCACAGCCACCACCAGATCACGGCACTGCGACGGCGACTTGCCCGCCTCCCGTTTGTCCACCGGCCGCTCGATCAGGTCCATGCCCGAGCCGTAGTGCAGCAGGTCCTCGACGACCTCGCCGACGTTCGGGCTCAGCATCGACACGCCCAGCAGACGCCCGGCCGCGCTCGCCGTGGTGACCACAGAGTCGGCACCGCTCTGCCGGATCAGCGGGGAATTCTCGTCCTCGCGCACCGCCACCACGATCCACGCGCGCCGGTTGAGCTGACGCGCCGTCAAGGTCACCAGGGCCGCGGTGTCGTCGCGGTTGACCGACACGATCAGGTTGCGGGCGCGCTCGAACTCGGCGCGGCGCAGCACCTCGGCGCGCGTCGCGTCGCCGGTCACCACGACCAGGCCGTCCTGGTCGGACGCGTAGGCGGCGGCCTCCGGATCGGGGTCGACCACCACGATCCGCTCCTTGGGCACCCCCTGCGCGAGCAACGTGTGGATCGCGCTGAAGCCCGTGGTGCCGTACCCGACGACGACGGTGTGGTCTCGCAAGGTGGACCTCCAGCGGGACAGCCGCCACTGCTCCCGGGTGCGTTCGGTGAGGACTTCGAGGGTGGTGCCGACCAGGATGATCAGGAACAGCACGCGCAGCGGCGTGACCACCAGGATGTTGACCAGCCGGGCGGAGTCGCTGGCCGGGACGATGTCGCCGTAGCCGGTCGTCGACAGCGTGACGGTCGCGTAGTACGCCGCGTCCAGGAACGACAGCTCGCCACCCGCGTTGTCCTTGTAGCCGCTGCGGTCGACATAGACGATCACCACCGTCAGGAACAGCACCAGCAGCGCCATCGCGAAACGCCGCAGCACCTGTTTGAGCGGCCCCGGTCGGTCGCGCGGGATGCTGATAGCGGCCGCGCCCGGGCCCAGCGCCTCGCCGTCGGGGTCCCGCCGCGCCCCCGGCAGCGGCCTGGCCAGCGCGCCCATCGGTCCCCGGCGATCCGAAGGCTGGTCGTCGGGGGTGCGCACCGTCTTCATCGGGGGACCCGCAGCACCTCGGCACGATCGCCCGCGCGGAGCCCGCCCGGCGGTACGACGGCCATCCCGTCGGCCACCGCGAAGCCGCGCAGCATTGCGGGCCCCGAGAAGTGCAGTGGGACGTCCCCGACCATCGGCACGATCCGCGTGTCCCGCGGATGCCCGGTGACCGCGTCGGCCACCCGCACGCGCCGCGGCCGAGGCTCCGGACGGCCGGACAGTCGGCGCAGCAGCGGCACCGCGAGCGTGAGCATCCCGGACACCGCCGCGAGCGGGTTGCCGGGCAGCGCGACGAGGAAGCGGCCGCCGCCGGGCCGCGCGCCGGGCAGGTGGGCCAGGGCCATGGGGTGCCCGGGGCGTACCGCCACACCGTCCACCAGCAGTTCGGCGCGCAGGTCGCGCAGCAACGGGTGGACGTGGTCGACCGGCCCGCCCGCGGTGCCGCCGGTGGTGATCACCACGTCGGCCTGCGAGTTGTCCACGGCCCGGCGGAGCGACGCCAGTTCGTCGCCCACCCGGCGCACCCGGCGCACGTCGGCGCCGAGCATGCGCAGCCACGGGGTCAGCAGCGGGCCGAGGGCGTCGCGCACCCGGCCGTCGCGCGGGAGCCCCGAGTCGAGCAGTTCGTCGCCGAGCACGAGCACCTCGACGCGGGGGCGGTCGATCACGATCAGCTCGTCGTACCCGGCCGCCGCGGCGAGCCCCGCGACGCCCGGCGTGACCGCGGTCCCGGCGGGCAGCAACTCGTCGCCGCTGCGGCACTCCTGGCCCTGCGCGCGGATGTCGCCGCCCTGCTGCACGTCGCCGAACAGCAGGCGGTCGTCGACCTTACTGCGCTCGCTGCGCAGCACTCCGGTGGCACCGCGCGGCAGCCGCGCCCCGGTCGCGATCTCGACCGCGTCGCCGTCGCGCAGCGGCGCCAGGGCGCCGGAGTCGTCGCCCGCGAGCACCCGGCCGCGGACCTTCCACGGGCCCGGGCCCGCGACGGCCCAGCCGTCCATCGCCGAGGTGTCGAACGGCGGCAGGTCGGTGAGCGCGGTCAGCGGCCTGGCCAGC